>CAZUAI010000076.1:0-27072 GCA_964617875.1 uncultured Planctomycetales bacterium
GCCTCCCGGCCCCTCCAGAGGGCTGCCTGACGCCACCGATCGGCGGATGCACCCGAACCGCTGGTGAACCCGATCGGCGCCTTGAATCGAAGCGTGCCGTTGCGGTATCGTGTTGTGTTCTCTGCCTGCGGGTGGTTGGGGGGGAACCGGGAACGACGGGGTTGGCCGGGGATTCCTGGATGGCGGTCGTGCATCGGTCTGGTCACAACGGCAATGGAAACGGCAACGGCCACGGCCTGGCCGGTCGGACGCTGTACGTGCCGCACATGGCCTATGCCGGCGGGCGGCTGATTGCCGCCGCATTCCGCTCGATCGGCATCGACGCGACCACCACGCCTGATTCCGACCAGGAAACGCTTGTTCTCGGCGGCCTGCACAGCAGCGGCGACGAGTGCCTGCCCCATCGGATCACGCTGGGCGACTTCCTGCGGATCTGCCGTCGTCCCGGCTTCGACCCGAACAAGACCGCATTCTTCATGGCCACCGCGCACGGGCCGTGCCGGTTCGGCCAGTACGTGCCGTACCTCAAGAAGGAACTTGCCGCTCTCGGCTACGGCGATGTGATGATCTTCTCGCCGTCGGCCGACAACGGGTACGACGGCGTCCGGGAACACGCGACGGACCTGATGCGCACCATGTGGATGGCCGTCACCTGCGGCGACCTCTCGGTGAAGTTCCTTTATAAAACCCGCCCGTACGAGATCCACCCCGGCGACGCCGAACGGGCGTACCGGCAGTCGGTCCACGAACTCGCGGACGCGGTCGCACGGCAGGACCTCTCGCCCCGCCAGCGATACAGGCTGTTGACCGGGCTGATCGAGCAGATGCGCGACCGGTTCCGCGCCATCCCGGCAGACTACGTGAAGGGCCGGCCGCTGATCGGGATCGTCGGGGAGATCTTCTGCCGGCTGAACGACTTCGCAAACCACGACACGCTCGGCGCGATCGAGCGCCACGGCGGCGAGTGCTGGATGTCCGAGTTCTCCGAGTGGGTCTGGTACAGCAACTGGGGCCAGGCGAACACGATTCGCAAGCAGCACGGGCGGCTCAGTCTGGAATACCTCAAGTTCCGGGTCAAGGCCGCGTTCCAACGGCACTATTCGCACGGGCTCCGCGCCCCGGTCGCCGAGGATCTCAAGGGCTACGAGGAGGCGCACGACATCCGGCAGGTGCTCGACGCCTCGCGCCCGTACCTGCCGCCGGAAGGCTGCCTGGGCGAGATGGTTCTCAGCGCCGGCCAGTCGATCCACATGCACCGCACGGGGGCCGACGGCGTCATCGACATCAGCCCGTTCACGTGCATGAACGGCATCGTGGCCGAGTCGGTGTACCCGGCGATCAGCGACAACCACGACGGCTTCCCCATCCGCATCCTCTATTTCGACGGCTCGCACAACAATTCCGAACGCGACGTGGAGATCTTCCTCGACCTCGCGCGGGCCTATCAGAAACGAAAGAAGCACGAGCGGGTGTATCCAGCATACTTCCGGTAGGCAAGGTCGCGGCTCGCGCACGCGCGGGGCGCACGGTCCGCTCAGCGATCCATCCCGTCGATCAGCATCGCTTCCGGCGAGGCGGCCTTGTGGCGCCGCACCTTCAGCCGCGGGATCTTCACGTCGGCCGGCGACGCCGAACGGGATTCCAGCCGACGGCGGGCGAAGGCGCAGTACTCCGCATTGAGGTCGATGCCGATGTATCGCCGGCCCGTTGCCTTCGCGGCGGCGCACGTCGCGCCCGTCCCGTTGAACGGGTCGAGCACGATGTCGCCGGCAAAGCCCTCCTTCTCGACCGCCGCGAACGTGTACATCAGGATCAGGCGCTGCGGCAGGGCCACCGGGAACGGGGCCGGGTGGTTGCCCGACCGGGCGACATCCTCCGGGTAGATCGGCCAGACCTGCATCGTCAGGTTGAGCCACATCTCCTGCGTGAGCCGGCTTGCCTCCTTGACGGCCTTCGGCAGCTTCCGCGGCCTGCCCGGCTTCACGTAGACGTTGATGAACTCGATCGTGTTGTCCTCGTAGAGGTTCGGCGGATACGGGTAGCTGCCGAACATCTTCACGGACGTCTGCTTCTGCCAGACGAAGAGGCTGAACCGCTCGAACCGGCACTCCCGGTCGTTCAGGATCGACGCCTCGATGTCGTTGTTGATGTTCTTGAGGTGACGGGTGTGGCCCGCGTTCATGGCCTTCTTAGGCACGGGCACGATGGGCGTGTTGATGCACAGCTTGCCGTTGGGAATCAGCACCCGCTGCGCCTGCCGCCAGACGCCGAGCAGGTCGGCAAGATACGTTTCGTACGAACCCTGCCCGATCTGTCCGCGACGGCCGTAGTCCACGAGGTTCCAGTACGGCGGGCTCGTGACGATCAGGTGCACGGACTCCGCCGGGAGCTGCCGCATCACCCGCTCGGCGTCGCCGCAGAGGATCCGGTTCGCGAACACGTCGATCTCACGGGACACGCTCATCCCTCCGGGCAGGGCGCTTCATCGCTTCGGCGGTCGGGACGGGAACGGACCTTCCCGCCGCTGCCGGGGCCTTGCCGGCCGAAGGACAGATCCCGGCAAGGATACATTCGTCGCACCGCGGGTTCCTGGCACGGCAGACCTCGCGGCCGTGCTCGATCAGGAGCACGTGGAACGGATAGACCAGCCGCCGCGGGCAGGCCGCGCCCAGAATCTCGTGGGCCTCTACGGCCGAGGCGTTGTCGGGAATGAGCCCGAGCCGCCGCGCCAGGCGGTGGACGTGCGTATCCACCGGCAGCGCGGGCCTGCCGAGGTTGAACATCAGGACGCACGCGGCGGTCTTCGGCCCCACGCCCGGCAGCGCCAGCAGGTATTCGCGGGCCCGGCGCAGCGGCCATCGCGCGAGGAAGTCGAGCGAGAGCGTGCCGCGGTCGGCCTGGATGGATCGCAGGATCGCCTGGATGCTTCGGGTCTTCTGCCGTGCCAGGCCGCCGCGGCGAATCGCCCGCTCGACCCGTTCCGGTCTCGCCTCCATGCACGCCCGCCACGTCGGAAAGGCCCGGCGAAGGCTTTCGTAGGCGGCGTCGGAGTTCGTGTCGCTCGTATGCTGGGAGAGGACCGTTCCGATGAGACCGTCCAACGGCCGGCCCCAGCACCGCCAGGGACGCGGACCGTAAACCCTCTCCAGCAGACGGACGATCTGTCGGATTCGCATCATGATCTACGCCCGGCGGGCGTCCGCGTCTTCGTTGCCCGCCCCCCAGGATTGGCCTTCTCGCCACCGCTCGATCCCCGCCATCTCGCTCGCGAGAACCAGGATCATCTCCGCCCGGGCCGCGCCCGTTCCCCAGGCGGCGGCGACGGCCATCGCGCGAATCGCGAGGCGGAGACGCGCCCGCCGTCTTGGGGTCCGTCTCTCAAAGGCACCGGTCTGACTTGCGCTGGTTTTCATCGCGGAGGGCTCACTGCGACTGCTTGCGGACGGTCATGTCGAAGTTCTGGACGAGGTTTGTGTACATGCGGTAAACGAGCAGGCCGTAGAGGACGACGGCCGCGATCGTCCCGACGAAGACGGCGACCCGGGCACCTTCGGGCCCCACGGCGGCGGTGCTCCGCATCGTGAGCGACGGATCGATCACGGTGGCAATCGCGATGACCATCGTAAAGGGCGCGAGGATCGGGCCGATCGTGTCGGACGCCTGCTGGCCGAGGAAGAAGCCGCACATTCCGATGCCGAACCCGACGATGACGAGCAGGCCGACGCTCGTCACCACCGCCTGGACCGTCCGCCGGCTCTTGAGCGACGTCTGCAGACCGAGGATGCACGCGAAGGCCGAGTAGATCAGCATCATCGCGGGCAGTTCCAGGAACGCCTCCGGCTGAATCACGGGGTTCGCGCTGCCGCTCAGGCTGTCGTACAGGATGAAGATCGCGATGCTCAGCCACGGCACGATGATCAGCGGCACCGTGAAGCTGACCAGCCCGCGGAGCTTGCCCCAGACGATGTACTTGCTTGTCAGCGGCGTGGTGAGCAGCAGTTCCATCGTGTTCGCCTCGCGCTCGCGGGTCATGGCGGTGGCCGCGGTGTTCGTCGCGAGCAGCAGCATCGTGATGAACTCGATGAGCACGAGCACGGTGAGGCTCTGGCGGGCGTCGACGGCCGTGAATTTGTCCCAGCCGGTGACGTAGTAGATCCACACGAGGACCGCCGCCACCAGCCCGCCGAGGACGAAGACGTAGCGCATGACGCTCTGGCTGGCCACCGAGGCCCGCGTGACGCCCTCGCGCCAGGCCACCGGGTTCCGCCACACGGCGCGGGGCTTGCGACGCCGTTCGCCGTTGGTCCCGCTCGGCAACCGGAGTCGGGCGCGGAGCCGGTTCCACCAGGTCCGCTCGCCTTCGCGGGCCCCGCGGCGGACGCCGAACGTGCTGAGCGAAACCAGCGTCAGCGACACCAGAAGCGTCAGGACCATGTACGCGTAGTAGGGCCTGGACAGGGCCCATCGCCAGAAGGCCGTGTACGAGCCGAGGTCCGCCGCCGTCGGCACGTTCATCGTGCTCATGGCGGCCATGAGCGCGAGGAACGGATGGAACGGCGTGAAGCGGCTCATGGCGACCTGCGTCGCCGTCGCCGGCGCCTGCGGGATCCACATCCGCTTCCACAGCAGCCCCAGGGCGAAGACCAGCATGAGGTAGATCGCGATCGCCATGTAGAACGAGAAGATCGTCCGCCGCGTGCCGACCTTCATCATGCTGATCGAAATGGCGAGCGAGCCCGTCAGGATCGCCGTGCACGCCGCGATGCCGAAGCTCAGGAAGATCTCCTGCCCCGTCACGCCGCCGTACAGCATCGTCACGCAGAACACCGGCAGCCCCGCCAGCAGCAGCACGAGCACGAAGAACAGCCGGCTCAGCAGCGAGCCGAAGACGATCTGCGCGTTGCTGAGCGGCGTGGTGAGCAGGATGTTGAACGTCTGGGCGTCCTTTTCCTGCGTGATGGCCCCGGCGGTCAGCACGGGGGCCAGGAAGCACATCAGCGCAAGCTGAACGTAGGAGACGGCCGCGAAGGTCTTGCTGGCGCTCTTCGCCAGGTCGGCCAGAGAGTTCGTCGCACCGGTGCCGGCGCCGATCTGCGAGATGAGCAGCACGGCCAGCAGCACGCCCAGGTAGCCGCCGCGGATCCACAGGTGCCGGGCGCGCCGGCTGCCGCCCGTCACCACGCGCACGAGGATCGGGTTGCCCGGCAGCAGCCGCCACAGCCAGACACCGATCTCGGCGAGCAGGGGTTTCACGTCACTCCTTGAAGCCGACCTTCTCGAAGCCCTCCGCTACGCGGGCGGCGGCGGCCTGGCGCTGGGACTCGGTCGGCAGCGTCTCCAGCCGGTCCTGAAGCTCCCGCGTCAGCTCGCGCACGGGCTTGAGCAGGTCCTCGTATTCGCGGTCGATCTGCCACATCCACGGGGTGTTCCACAACTGCATGCCGCGGTGCGACAGGTTCAGCTTCGTGCGGTTCAGAACGATGCGGGCCCTCCACTCGTCGTTGCAGACCTGTTTCGCCCGGTCCTCCATCTCGCGCAGCATGGACTCGGCGCTCTTCTTCTGCGTTTCGTCGAGCCTGTAGTAGGAGATCGCGGAGTCCACCAGTTGCCGCCACCGCCGGGTGGACTCCCACTTGACGGAGCCCTCGGCCTGCCGGCGGGCGTCGGCCACCTCGCGCGTCTCGCCCGGGCGCGATTCGGCCGGCGTTTCTTCAATGCGTTCGTCGAAGGGGTTCTCCCCCGCCGTCACCTTGCCCTGGGCCCACCGCTCCATCTTCTTCTCGTAGAGATCGATGCCCAGGCTCGCCTTCATCATGTCGCCGGCAAACTGCATCTGCCTGGCGGGCGGGATGAGGGGGCGCAGGTCCTCGGCCGTCTTGTTCATGAACTCGCGGATGGACGGCAGCATCGGCTTGCTGAGTTCGGCCCACCTCTTGCCCGATTCGGGCGTGAATCGCCCGTGGTTTTCCAGCAGGCTCTCGACGGCGAACTCGAAGAACTTCTGCCCCTGCCCCGCGTTCTTGTGGGCCATGTCCATCAGTTGCCGTGCGATGCGATCGGCGGCCTTGCCCTGTGCATCCTCGTCCAGGCCGTACTGGCGCCCCAGCGCCTCCTTCGCGATCATCCTGCTGATGACCCGCGCCATGCCGGGCGTGAACCGCAGCCCGACATCGGTCGGGCGCATGACGTCCTTTCCCGTCGCCGGCGCGTTCTCCTCCTCCGCCGCCTCCTGCGCATAGGCGCCAATGGACAAGACGCCCGCCAGAACGACCGCAAGACCCGGTTTTCGTACGATCCGATTCATTTCTCGTCCTGTCGCATCACCCCCGGCTCCGCGCCTCCCGGCCCGTCGCTTTCCTGCCGCACAACGGGACGCGGCCTCTGGAGAGGCCGCACTCCACATCGCTTCGTCACTCCGTCGCTTTCTTACTGCACGACCCCCTTCGTCAGCCGCATGAACGCCGTCTCGAGGTTCACCTCCTCCTCCTTCATCTCGCGGAGCTGGAAGTTGTTGTCGAGCAGGGCGCGGGCGATGAACGAGTAGTCGCGCGTGTCCCTGATGAGTTCGACCGTGATCCGGCCGTTCTCGTGCACGGCGCTCTTGACGCCCTCGACCCGGCTCAGCAGCGACGCGGCCAGCGCCGGCTGGTTCGCCACGACGACGTGCAGCCGCGTGCCCACACGGGCCTTCCGCGTGATCTCGCTGACGGGTCCCTGAAACAGCAGTTCGCCCCGCTCGAGGATCCCCACCGACGAGCACAGCTCGGCCAGCTCCGGCAGAATGTGCGAGCTGATCAGGATCGTCTTGCCCATCCGGTGCAGCTCCTTGAGCAGCTCGCGGATCTCGATCCGCGCCCGCGGGTCGAGCCCGCTGGCCGGCTCATCGAGCAGCAGTACCTTCGGATCGTGCAGCAGCACGCGGGCGATCGACAGCCGCTGCTTCATGCCGCGCGACAGGGAATCGACGAGGGCGTCCCGCTTGTACGTCAGGTCGGTCAGCTCGAGCACGTCGCCGACAATCCGCGTCCGGCCGTCGCCCGTGATCCCGTAGGCCGAGGCGAAGAACTCGAGGTACTCCTGGACGACCATGTCCTCGTACGCCCCGAAGAAGTCCGGCACGTAGCCGATCAGGGGGCGGATCTTCCGCGACTCGTACCCGACGACGCAGCCGCAGACCCGGGCCTCGCCCCAGGTGGGCTGAAGCAGCGTCGCCAGGATGCGGATGGTCGTCGTCTTGCCGGCCCCGTTCGGGCCGATGTAGCCGAAGCACTCCCCCTCCTCGATGGCGAGGTGGAGGTTGTTCAGCGCGACGAGTTCGTCGTACCGCTTCGTCAGGTTGATCGTTTCGATGATCACACTACCGATTCCCTGTACGAGTACGCCTGAACCCCCGGTAAAGTTTCATCTTACCGAAGGGCAGCGTCATTGCCAGCCCCGCGGGGTGCGCGGTCCGCGGCCCTCGGGGCGCCCGCCCGGTGCCTTGGCCACTTCGTTAGACGGTTGATTTGTTGTTCCGTTAGTCCGTTGTTCCGTTCGTCCGAATCTTCCGGGCACCCGGCGGGATCGCCCATTACCCATCCGGCATTGCCCCCTGTTCGGTCGCCCTCGCCCCGTTCCCCTTCCCGGGCAGGAGAGGGAATTGCGGCGGGTGGAGGACGCCCGGGATTGCCATACAATAGGCGACGATGAAACCCGGATTCCTGGAAACTCTGGCAGACCGCATCCTGGTTTTCGACGGGGCGATGGGCACCAGCGTCCACCGCTACGACCTGCCGCTGGCAGATTATGACGGCCTCGAGAACTGCACCGAGATCCTGAACCTCACCCGGCCGGACGTGATCCGTGAAATCCATGCCTCGTTCCTGGCCGTCGGGTGCGACGCCATCGAAACCAATACGTTCGGCGCCAACAAGATCGTCCTCGCCGAGTTCGGCATCGCCGACCGGGTGCGGGAGATCAACCGGCGGGCGGCGGAACTGGCCCGCGAGACGGCCGACCGCTTCGGCACGTCGGACCGGCCGCGGTTCGTCGCCGGCTCGATGGGGCCGGGGACGAAGCTGCCGTCGCTCCGGCACACGACGTGGGACGTGCTCGAGGACAGCTACGCGGAGCAGGCCCGCGGACTGCTGGACGGCGGCGTGGACGTGCTGCTGGTCGAGACGTGCCAGGACATCCTTCAGGCCAAGGCGGCACTCGCGGGGATCGAGGCGGCGATGCGGGAGCGGGGCCGCCGTGTCCCGATCATGGTGCAGGTCACGATGGAGACGACGGGGACGATGCTCGTCGGCACCGACATGGCGGCGGCGATGGTCGCCCTGGAGGCGTACCCGCAGGTCGCCGTCATCGGCCTGAACTGCGCCACCGGCCCGCAGGAGATGAGCGAGCACGTCCGCTATCTTGGCGCGAACTGCCCACGACGGATCAGCGTGATGCCGAACGCCGGCCTGCCGCAGCTCGTGGAGGGCCGCCCGCACTACCCGCTGACGCCCGCCGAGTTCGCCCGCTGGCTGCGGGAGTTCGTCGAGGTCGACGGCGTAAGCATCGTCGGCGGCTGCTGCGGCACGACGCCGGAGCATATCCGGGCGGTCGTCGAGGCCCTGGACGCAAGAAGGCGTCAGGACGCGCCACGGTGTCAGGAACCTTTCGCCGGGGGGCGCAGCGTGCCTTCGATGGCCGCATCGCCGGCTCCGGCGGAAGGAGGCCCCGAAGGAAGGGTTCCTGACACCTTTCCCGCAAGCGTGTCGAGCCTCTACCAGGCCTGCACGATCCGGCAGGAGAACAGCTTCCTCATCATCGGCGAGCGGACGAACGCCAACGGCTCGCGGAAGTTCCGCAAGCTGCTCGAGGCGGGCGACTACGACGGCATGGTCGCGATGGCCAAGGAGCAGGTCCGCGACGGCAGCCACGTCATCGACGTCTGCGGGGCGTTCGTGGGCCGCGACGAGCGGGCGGACATGCACGAGATCATCTCGCGATTCGCCACCGAGGTCACCTGCCCGCTGATGATCGACTCGACCGAGGCCCCGGTGATCGAGGCTTCGCTCAAGCTGGCCGGCGGCAAGTGCATCGTCAACAGCGTCAACCTCGAGGACGGCGAAACACGCTGCGACACCGTGCTCCCGCTCTGCCGGAAGTTCGGCGCCGCCGTCGTCGCCCTGACGATCGACGAGCAGGGCATGGCCCGAACCGCCGACCGCAAAGTCGCCATCGCCCGGCGCATCTTCGATCTGGCGACAAAGAAGCACGGCATCCGCCCCGGCGACATCCTCTTCGACCCGCTGACGTTCACGATCTGCACCGGCAACGAGGACGACCGCCGTCTGGCCGTCGAGACGCTCGACGCCCTGGCCCGCATCAAGGCCGAGCTGCCCGAGTGCCACACGATGCTGGGCGTCTCGAACGTCAGCTTCGGCATCGATCCGGCGGCGCGGCACGTGCTGAACAGCGTCTTCCTGCACTATGCCTGCGAGCGCGGCCTCGATGCGGCGATCGTCCACGCGGCGAGCATCGAGCCCTTGTTCCGGATCGACGAAACGCAGCGGGACGCGGCACGGCGGCTGATCTTCGACGACCGCCGCGGCGGCGATCCGCTGCAGGCGTTTCTTGCGCTGTTCGCGGAAGCGAAGCCGAAGACGAAACGCATCGCCACGGCCGGCCGGCCCGTCGAGGAGCGGCTCCGGCAGCGGATCATCGACGGCGACCGCACGGGGCTGGAAGCCGACCTCGACGAGGCGATGACGAAGCACGCCCCGCTGGAGATCATCAACACGATCCTGCTCGACGGGATGAAGGTCGTCGGCGATCTGTTCGGCTCGGGCCAGATGCAGTTGCCGTTCGTGCTCCAGTCGGCCGAAACGATGAAGGCCGCCGTCCGCCACCTGGAACCGCACATGGAGAAGGCGTCCGGCGCCTCGAAGGGCCGGATCGTCCTCGCCACCGTCAAGGGCGACGTACACGACATCGGCAAGAACCTCGTCGATATCCTGCTGACGAACAACGGCTACACGGTGATCAACCTCGGCATCAAGCAGCCGATCAACGCGATCATCGACGCCTGGCGGGAGCACCAGGCCGACGCGATCGGCCTGTCCGGCCTGCTGGTCAAGAGCACGCTCGTGATGCGGGAGAGCCTGGAGGTGCTCAACGAGCGCGGACTGACGCCGCCGGTGATCCTGGGCGGCGCCGCGCTGACGAGGAAATACGTCGAGCAGGACCTGCGGGCGGTCTACAAGGGCCCGTTGGCATACGCGAAGGACGCCTTCGACGGACTGGCACTGATGGAGCGGGTCTCATCGGGGCTCGGGTTTGGGGAGGCGGGTGCGGGGGAAGGCAGGCAGAGCGGGAAAGCGAAAGGGCGGGAAAGCGGAAACGAGGAACCGACGGCTTCGGCACCAGACGCCGCGGCTCCCAGGCCCCACATCCCGTCGAGCGTCACGACGGACGTGCCGATACCGCATCCGCCCT
This sequence comes from uncultured Planctomycetales bacterium, assembly GCA_964617875.1. GTDB lineage: Bacteria > Planctomycetota > Phycisphaerae > UBA1845 > PWPN01 > CAZMVY01. The sequence continues at coordinate 10,465 of CAZUAI010000076.1, forward strand.
TCTGGGGCGCGCGGGTTGTCGAAAGCATCCCCCTCCGCGCCGCGCTCGCGTACCTGAACGAGGTGATGCTCTTCCAGGTCCAGTGGGAGTTCCACAAAAAGGGCCGGCCGGCGGCCGAGTTCGATCGCTACATCGACGCCGAGGTCCGGCCCATCTACCGCGACCTCGTCGCACGGTGCGAGCGCGAGGGCATCCTCCAGCCCCGCGCGATCTACGGCTACTGGCCGTGCAATCGCGACGGCGACTCGCTGGTCGTATACGACACGGCGGCAGGGGACCGCGAGATCGTCCGCTTTACGTTCCCACGGCAGGCAAAGCCGCCATACTGGTGCCTGTCGGACTTCTTCCGGCCGGTCGAGTCGGGCGAACGGGACGTCGTTGCGTTTTCGATCGTGACCGTCGGCCAGCAGGCGAGCGACATCGCCCGCGAGTGGTTCAAGCAGGACCGCTACCGCGACTACCTCTACCTCCACGGGTTGAGCGTCGAGACGGCCGAGGCCCTCGCCGAGTACATCCACAAGCAGGTTCGCGTCGAACTTGGCATCGCCGGCAAGGACGCCCGCGACATCCCGGACCTCTTCCGCCAGGGCTACCAGGGCAGCCGCTACAGCTTCGGCTACCCCGCCTGCCCGCGATTGGAGGACCAGAAGCTCCTCTGGCCGCTCCTCGAGCCGGGCCGCATCGGCGTGAGCCTGACGGACGAGTTCCAGCTCGTGCCGGAGCAGTCCACCACCGCCCTGATCTGCCACCACCCCGAGGCGCGGTACTTCAAGGCATGAACGCATGACCCCATCGGGATTCGAACCCGAGTCGCCGGCTTGAAAAGCCGGTGTCCTAGGCCACTAGACGATGGGGCCGCCTCACACAACCGTCTTCCCCCGCGACAATCGGCCGACCCGTCCAGCGAACGAATCGGCCGAATGAACCCTCCAGTCTACCGGTTGCCGCCGGGCGCGTCAATCCGGGGCCCGCCGCGCCTTGGCGGGCGGTCCATCAGGAACGTCACCCGTTCGAGGATGTCCTTCCGCAGGTTCTTCGCGAGCACGGCCTTCGCCTGTGCCAGGCCCGTGCGACGGGTGACGTGCATGATGACGATGTGGGGGCAGTTCAGCGACGGCAGGACCTCGACCAGGTCCCGCACGTGAAAATGGCGGCCGGCCCGGGCCCGGTCCAGGTGCTCGTCATCGAAGAACGTGCACTCCAGCAGCAGGATCTCGGCGTCCTTGACGTCGGGCCGGTTGAGGTACGCCCCGGCGGCCGTGTCGCCGCAGAACGTGACCCGCGGCAGCTCGATGTTGTGCTCGATCTGCACGCCCTTCTTCTTCAGTTCGACGAGTTGCGGGCCGGTCAGGCCGAGGAACTCCTCCTTGAGCTTGTGGCGTTTCTCGATGATCGAAAACCCGAGCGACGGCGCACGGTGATTGACCGCGAACGCCCGGATGCGCAGGTCACGGCGGATCGCGTGCTCCTGGTTCGGCTCGATGCCGACCAGTTTCATCGGCGAGGGGTGGCCCTCGATCTCCATCCAGACCTGCATGAGCTTTTCGACGGGGCGGACGAGGCTCTTGTGCAGGAGGACCGTCCCCGGCGCGATGTCGAGGAAGAATCGCTGGCTGAAGTAGTAGGCGATGCCGGCGGCGTGGTCCATGTGGCCGTGCGAGAGGCAGACCGTGTCGATCGTCATCAGCTCGCGGGGCCCGCGGCCGAAGTCGAAGGCGACGTTGAACGCGGGCACGGTGATGACGTTCTCCTCGCCGGCCATCGAGTAGCCGACGAGTTCGAGTCCGCCGATTGTCCGGGTGACCATCCGCGTGGACATCCCGACACTATCGCGGAGAAGGGGCATTCTGCCAAGTGGGTCGCCCGGCGCCCCGGTTGCGGCTCCGGCGATCGGCCCCTTAGAATGCCGGCATGGAGCGTAACATCAAGCTGCTCCTCGCGTACGAGGGGACGGAGTTTCACGGCTGGCAGCGCCAGCCGGAGCTGCGGACCGTCCAGGGGATGCTGGAACAGGCGGCGCGGCGGGTCTGCCAGTGCCAGGTGGATATCATCGGCGCCGGACGGACCGACGCGGGCGTCCACGCCGCCGGCCAGGTGGCCAACTTCGCCACGACCTCGGACATCCCGGCGGCCAACCTCGCGCGGGCGATCGGCGGCCGGCTGCCGAAGGACATCACCCTGATTCACGCGATGGACGTGCCGATGGCGTTTCATGCGACGCGATCGGCCCGCGGCAAGCTGTATCGCTACACGATCCACAACGCCCCCGGGCGCCCGGTCGAACGGCTCCGCCAGCGGTACGTGTACCACTTCTGGCAGCCGCTGGATGTGGAGCGGATGCGCGAGGCGGCGCGGGCGTTCATCGGCGAGCAGGACTTCGCCGCGATGGCCTCGCGGGGGGACGAGCGCGAGCACACCGTCCGCACGGTCTACGCCTGCGACGTCTACCGCCATTACGACGAGGTCCGCGTCGATGTCGAGGGGCGCGGCTTCCTCTACAACCAGGTGCGGAACATGGTCGGCACGCTGATCGAGGTCGGGCGCGGGCACTGGCCGGTGGAGCGCGTCGCGGAGATCCTCGCGAGCAAGGACCGCAGGCAGGCCGGGCCGACGGCGCCGGCCCGGGGGCTGTCGCTGCAGTGGGTCCGCTACGACCTGAACCGCCTGCCCGACATCGGCCGATGGTGGCTGGGCGAGTTCCGCCGGCCGGCCGGCAGCCGCGACGACGCCCCGCCGGAGACCGCCCCGCCCGCGGAAACCCCATGCGAATCGCCCACATCATCACGCGACTGATCATCGGCGGGGCGCAGGAGAACACCCTGCTGACCTGCGAGGGCCTTCACCGCCGCGGGCACGACGTTCTGCTCATCACGGGTCCGCAGGCGGGCCCCGAGGGCTCGTTGCTCGGCGAGGCCTGCGCGCCGGGTTACCAGGTCGTGGTGCTGCATTCCATGGTCCGCGAGGTGAGCCCCCTGATGGACTGGCAGTGCCTCGCGGAGATGCGGGAGCTGATTGCCCGGTTCAAGCCCGCCGTCGTGCACACGCACAGCAGCAAGGCCGGAATCCTCGGCCGCGTCGCCGCCCACGACGCGGGCGTGCCGTGCATCATCCACACGATCCACGGCATGAGCTTCAACCGGACGCAGCCGTGGCCCGTCCGCCTGACCTACCGCGGCCTCGAGCAGTTCTGCGCCGGGTACACGAACCACCTGATCAGCGTCGCCGACGCCATGACGCAGCAGGCGGTCGAGGCCGGGCTGGGCGACCCTTCGAAGTACACCACGATCTATTCGGGCATCCGGACGGACTGGTTCGACCCCGCGCGGCACAACCGGGCGGAGATCCGGCGGCGGTGGGGCTTCGAGCCGGAACACATCGTCGTCGGGAAGGTCGCCCGGATGAGCCCGAACAAGGGCTACGAACACGTGATCCCGGCGATGATCGCCGCCGCCCGGGAGGAGCCGCGGCTGCGGTTCGTGTGGATCGGCGACGGGGAGAAGCGGCCGGAGTACGAGTCGCAGCTTCGCGAAGCCGGCATCCGCGACCGCGTGCACCTGGTGGGGCTGATCCTGCCGCACGAGATCCCGCGGGTGATCGCCGGAATGGACATCCTCGTGCACGCCTCGGAATGGGAGGGCCTCGCCCGCACGCTGGTGCAGGCCCTGCTGATGGAGAGACCGGCCATCAGCTTCGACATCGACGGCGCCCCGGAGGTCGTCTTCCCGGGCGAAACCGGGGAACTCGTTCCGCTGGGCGACGACAAGGGCATGGCGCGGGCGATCCTCAAGCTCGCCGGCGACGAAGGCCTCCGCCGTCAGTACGGCCGCCGGGGCCGCGAAATCTGCCTGCGCCGATTCGACCACCAGACGATGGTGGATCGCATCGTGGATGTCTACCAGCGGTTCACGCCGAAGCTCATCACGGGGGATTGAGGACCCGGTGCCTCCTGCGGTCCCGTCGGCTATACTGGAGCCTCGCCTGCGACGCGATGGAGGCGCGACGAATCGACATGAATACCACCGGCATCCACGCCAGGGCCGTCATCGGAATGGAGATTCACGTCCAGCTTGCGACGCGGACGAAGCTCTTCTGCGGCTGTCCGCTCGAGTTCGCCGCCGAGCCGAACAGCCGGGTCTGCCCGGTCTGCCTCGGACTGCCGGGCTCGCTGCCCGTGATGAACCGCCGGGCGTTTGACTTCGCCGTCCGGGCCGCCCTGGCCCTGAACTGCGAGATCGCCCGCTTCACGAAGTGGGACCGCAAGAGCTACTACTACCCCGACCTGCCCAAGAACTACCAGATCAGCCAGTACGACCTGCCGTTCTCGTCGAACGGATGCTTTGACGTGCCGACCGACGGCGGGACGAAGCGCATCCGCATCCGCCGTGTCCACCTCGAGGAGGACGCCGGCAAGAACATCCACGAGAAGCCCTCGATCACGCAGGTGGACCTCAACCGCGCCGGCACGCCGCTGCTCGAGATCGTCACCGAGCCCGACATCGCCTCGGCCGACGAGGCGTATGCCTTCTGCGTCGAGCTGCAGCGCCTGGTCGTCTACCTCGGCGTCAGCGAAGCCAACATGCAGAAGGGCCACATGCGCTTCGAGCCGAACATCAACCTGCACATCGCCCGCGACGGCAGGACGTACAGGACGCCCATCGTCGAGGTGAAGAACCTCAACAGCTTCCGTGCCGTCCGCGGCGCCGTCGCCTACGAGCTGCATCGCCAGATCGAGGACTGGCTCGCCGACCCGGACTACACGCTCGAGAATCGCGGCAAGGAGAACCGCGGCTGGAACGACGCCCGCGAGATCACCGAGTTCCAGCGCGGCAAGGAAGAGGCGCACGACTACCGCTACTTCCCCGACCCGGACCTCGTGCCCGTGACGCTGACCGGGCAGGACATCGAGCGATTCCGCGCCGAGGTCCCCGAGCTGCCCATCGCCCGGCGGCAGCGCCTGCAGGAGCAGATCGGCCTCTCGGTCGGCGACGCCGAGACGATCGTCGGCGACCGCGCGACGGCGGACCTGTTCGAGGCCGCCATCGCCGCCGGCGGCGACGCGAAGACGCTCGGCCGGCAGTTCATCAGCTTCTGGGCGGCCCACGCGAACAGCCGCGGGACGACGATCGCCGGCCTCGGCATCGACGCCGCCCGCGTCGGCGAGCTGGCCCGCCTCGTCGCCGACGGCACGATCAACGCGACGGCCGCCGCCGCGATCTCGGAGAAGCTGCTCGACTCGGGCGACACGCCGAAGGCGATCGCCGAGCGTGAGGGCCTGATCCAGGTGAAGGACGTCGGCCAGATGCAGGCGTGGGTCGATCAGGCCTTCGCCGCGAACGAGAAGGCCGTGCAGGACGCCGTCGCCAACCCGAAGAAGCAGAAGCAGGCCCGCGGCTTCCTCATGGGCCAGGTGATGAAGCTCTCCGCCGGCAAGGCCGATCCGAAGATCTGCGGCGAGCTGATCGATGCAAAACTCGCCGGGCTGGCCGGCGGTTAGCGAGCAAGGTTCTTGCTTTCGTCCGGGAGTGCAGGCGATGAACCGCGAAGCCGCTGTACAGAAGCTCAGGTCGATGCTGCCACAGGTGAATCATGGCTCACCCGATCCGTTCTTTCGATTGGCAGCCCGAATTCGTGACGCCAAGTCGAGCGTCATCGGCAAGTACGCGCCGCTCTTCACGCCTCCAAACGTCGACGCACTGGTAGCCGAAGACTTTCCAAGCTTCCTGATCTTCAGAAACAATCAGCACTGGGACAATCTGATCGGCAGGGCGGATGGATGACGGCAGATATGCCGCGCCTTCGCGAAGCGATCAAGTTGCTTGTCGATGAAAGCCTGCCGATTCGGACTCGACTTACTCGCCTGCGACCCTCCACTGGTCGGCCGATGGTGAAGGGTCTTGGACGAGCAGTTATCACGGCGGTCCTTCAGGTGGTATACCCCGACAAGTACGGGGTATGGAACAAGACGGCGCAGAAGGCCATGGAAGCACTCGGTCTCTGGCCGCAAACCGACCGCGGCGCGGATTTCGCCGAGCGTTACGAGGCAGTGAATCGCGTGTTGGTAGAGGTAGCGGAGGAACTGGCCATCGACCTTTGGACACTGGACATGCTCTGGTGGCGAGTATGCCCGCACATGGTCAGAGGTGCCCGCGACGGCGAGACGATTCCGTCGGGCTACCGCACCGTGCCGGTGGCGCCGGGACCGGAAGGCATCGACGAGGGAGACGTGACCTCGGTGCAGCCCATCGAAACGGAGGAGTCTATCGTTGCCGCGGAAGGGGCGTCGGCAGTCTTCGGACTCGAACGTCACCTCCACGAGTTCCTGGTAGACAACTGGGGAGTCACTGAACTTGGCAAGGACTGGGACCTCTACGAGGAAGACGGGGAGATCGTCGGCTCTCGCTACGATACCGGCGAGATAGGCGAGATCGACCTGCTTGCCAGGCACAAGAGTGAGAACCGTTGGTTGGTGATTGAGTTGAAACGGAGCCAAACCAGCGACGCCACCGTTGGGCAGATACTCCGGTACATGACCTGGGTGCGCAGGAGACTCGCCGCTGACGCCGGCAACGTTGAGGGACTCGTGATCTGCCGACAACCGGATGACAAACTGCGTTACGCGCTGGATGGTCAGCCGAGCATTCGGTGCATGACCTATCAGGTCAGCTTCAGCCTTGTCGCAGCGCCCGCGTCATGAAGGTGCGCCGGGGGCACGCGTGCGATCATGAAGAAGCCGGACAGCTACGTCCGGAGGGAGCTATCTCCAGCCACATGTTCGCCCAGCCAGGCGAGAAAGGGGTATAATGGTTGCGATGGCTGCGAAGCTCTATCTCGAGACCTCGGTGGTGAGCTACAGGGTTGCTCGCCCCTCGCGCGACGTTCTCGTGCTGGCCCGGCAGCAGATCACTCGCGAGTGGTGGGAACGAAACCTTAAGGGTTACGAAGCCTACGTGTCTGACATCGTGATTCAGAAGGCCGGACAGGGTGACCCCGCCGCAACGCGTGAACGGCTGGAACTCATCGCCCCCTTCCCTGTTCTGGCGGTGTCCGCGGATGCCGAACGCATCGCCGCTCTGTACCTTCGCGAAATGCCCCTGCCTCCGAAGGCGCTGCGAGACGCGTTGCACATGGCGATCGCCTCCGTGAGCGGCATGGACTATCTCGTCACGTGGAATTGCCAGCACATTGCCCAGGGCCGCATCAAACGGCGGCTTCTGGAACTCAATACGGGCGAAGGCATGGAATCGCCCGTCATTTGTACCCCCGAGGAACTCGGAGGCGAAAACGATGTGGATTGACCCGGTTGTACAGGAAATGCGAGACGCCGCGGACAAGCTCACCCGCGAGGTCGACTACGACCTGCATCGGTTCTGCGAACGCGTGCGAGAACATGAGCGGCAGTTCGCGGGTCGTCTCGTAAGGCTCGGTCCCCGCCCCCTTCGCTCGACGCCCGTCGACCGGACGCGAGTCGCGAAAGCCTCGGACGCATGAGCGAGGCTCCTGTGCGTGCCCCACGTCCTCCGGACATGGGCGAGCGGCTCATTGGGTCTGCGCCATCAGTCGCACGGGGCCGAGCAGGCCTGCCGGCAGCAGCGGCGAATCCGCGTTCAGGTGCGGATAGACGGTCCAGGTCCGCCGCTTCTCGGCGGGCAGTCTGGCGTCGCCGATGATCCGGTTCGCCCAGGTATTGATCACGTCGATTTCCAGCCGGTTTCCCGCCGCCTTGACGGCTTGCGAGATGTCCACGCGCCACGGCGCGGTCCATACCAGGCCGAGATCCGTGCCGTTCAGCCGCACCTGCGCCATGCTCCGGACGGCGCCCAGGTCGAGGTACAACGGCCGGCCCGCTGCGCCGCCCGGCAGGTCGAACGTCTTGCGATACGTCGCCTTGCCGCTGTAGTGCCGGATGCCTTCCTCGGGGCGTTTGGACCAGTCCTCCAGCCTCGCGAACACGATCGACTCCGGCCCGCCCCAGCGCGGGTCGAACTGCACGGTCCATTCGCCGTCTAGCTCGCCAACGCTCGAGAGCGGCGGGAAGTTGCGCCCGGCGCCGTTTCCGGCCGGGCGGTTCGCTTGTGGTGCAGGCATCTTGCCCGCAGCGGCCGGCTTGCGGAACACGACGAAAAGCGACTGCCGCGGCGCGAACTCGAGCGGGACGACCGTCCGCCCCGCCTCCTCGCGGCAGTCGGGCAGTTCGCGCCAGGTGCCCGTGACCGCGTCCCACAGCTCGGGCTGCCGTCCGGTCACGCGGAATGACGGCGACGCCGTCACCGGCTTGTCGTGCTGACTGGAAAGGAAGTAGAACTCGCCCTCGTCGCTCGTGCGGTGCAGCCACGGAAACGCCTTGGCGTCGATGCCGGCCAGGTCCGGCGGGACCTCCAACTCGTCCATCGCGGCCTGTACGGACATGTTGCGGAAGACACGGCCGCGGCCAAACCGGACGGCCCTGGTGCTCTGGCCGTCGCAGCCGGCCCACAACTCATCGGCGATCCGCCGCACCGCGCCGTCGCACGCGGGATAGCCCTGCATGCTCGGCGAGCGCGACGGCGGCGGCCCGAGCACCGCGCCGCCGTCCGAGACGAGGTCGCGGACCCGCCTGAGCACCTCGGGCCGCATCGTCGCCAGCTCCGGCAGCACGAGCAGCCGGTACGTCATGCCGCCCGGCAGGACGAAGCGGCCGTCCTTGACCGTCATGCGGCGCTCGATGACGTCGGCGTTGACGTAGTCGAACGAGTACCCTGCGGGCAGTTCGGGGCGGCACGTGCCCGTCATCTTGGGCGTGTCCTCGCCGATGAAGTAGGCGACGTCGGCGACGTACCGGCCCTGCTGCAGCAGGAAGTGCGTACGGCGGAGGTAGTCGATCCACGGCCGCGCGTGCGGGAACCAGGTGTTGTGGCGGTTGAACTCGGTGCCGAACGGGGCGTTGATGCCCGGGACGCGGTCCTCGGACGGCTGATGGATGTAGACGTGCAGGACGAAATGATTGATGCCCTCGGTGCAGGCCCAGTCGCCCCGCCGCTTGATCCAGAACGGGTCCATCGTCCAGTGCGGCCCGCCGGACGTGAACGCCTCGGCGGAGATGATCGGCTTGCCGTAGATGTGTCCCGCCGTCGAGGCCGCGCGAAGCTCGATCAGGCCGAGGTCGCCGCTCTCCCAGAACTCGCCGCCGATGTCGTTCGACTCGCTGCCGTACTGGAGAAACTCGCCGGGGAAGCCCCAGTGGCCGTAGTTCTCCAGCCAGAGGCGCAGGCCGTTCCTCTCGCACTGCTCGCGGAGGCCGCCGACGTACTCCGTCGCGATCCGGTCGGCGACGAGACGGCGGAGGTCCCACAGGAACCGGTCGGACCGGTCCGCGCTGCCGACGATGCGGCCCGTCAGCACGGGCAGCCACGGGAGCGGGTCGTAGCCGTAGCGGTCGCGGAACGTCGCCGCGAAGCCGTCGGTCCAGTTCTGTGAGCCCATCTCGTAGCTGTCGGCGACGACGCGGTGGAATGCCCGGCGGTCGGCCGGCGGCATCCGGCGGAGCAGGCTGCCGATGTAGGCGTCGAAGTGAAACGCCACCGCGGCGCGGTTCATCTTGTCGATCTCGAGCCCGGTGCCCTCGGGAGAGGCGGGGGCGTTCTTCACGCCCGTCGGCGCCATGCCGGTCCGCAGCAGCACCCACTCGCCCGCCGGAACGTCCCAGCGGAGCGTGCCGTCGGCGGACACGTGCTTCGTGACGTCGATCACCTTGTCCGCGGCGACGGCCAGTTCCGGCGCATCGACCTCGGCGGCCGGCGGCCAGAGATACGTCTCCCAGCCCGGGAACGGCGTCTGGCACATCCTGGCGAGCTGCTTTTCGATGTAGTTCTCGAGCCGCGCGGCGCCGGTCAGCTCGATCTCGGCCAGCCCGCCGGCGCCCTGCAGACCGGTGAACACGAGGCGGAACCGGCTCGCGGTCGTCGGCGGAAACGCGACGGCCAGCGGCCCGTAGGGCAGGAAGCCGACGCTGACCGAGGGATTCGTGCGGTCCAGCACGAGCTTCCGCAGCGGTTTGAACTCCCCGCCCGCGCCGGCCGCCTGCAATTCGCATGTGACGGCAAACGCCGCCGCCGCCGGGTGCAGCACGAGGCTGCGGGCGGTGAACGGCTCGCCGGTCTCGATGTCCACGACGAACGGATCTTTCGCGGCAGCGCCGGGCGGGAACGTGCAGACGGTCTCGAGCCTGCCGTCGGCGAGGCTTGCGGCGTCTTTCGCTTCCGGCCGGCAGGTGAGACGCGGCGACCTTGCGGCGATCGTGTCGTCATCGTGGGCCGGGGCGGGAACGGCCAGGACGGCGATATCCTGAAAGTCCTTTGTCGGCGCCGGCAGCATGTCCGCAAACCGGGCAGGGCCCTTGACGCGCGTCTCGGAAATCGCGACGTACCGCATGGTCTTGTCGGGCTTGACCCACGGGCCGCCGGACTGGCTCCAGCCGGGGCAGTTGAACAGGCCGATCTTCACGCCCAGCCGCCCGCCCTCGCGGATCGCGTGTTCGACCATGCCCCACCACTCCTCGGAAAGCACCTTGACGGAGCCGCGCGAATGCTCATTGACATCGACATTGCCCATCAGCGCCTCGCCGATACCGACGCGGGCCATCGTCTCGAGATCGCGCGTGATGCCCTCCTTCGAAATGTTGTCGCTGATCCAGTACCAGTAGACCCACGGACGGGTCTGGTCCGGCGGCTGCCGGAAGCCGTCTTCGAGCGAGGACGCAGGCGCGCCGAAGGCGACCGGAACGAACAGCAACAACGCCGGGCCGGCGCACCGCGCCGTCCTCTGAAGTTCATGAAACATGCGATCACCCGTTCCGCAGCCGGAGGTTTTTGAATCCACGCGGGTCCGACCCTGATCGGCCGGACTGTCCGGCAAGGCTACACCATCGCGTCGCGCGCCGCAACGCGCAAACGCGAACAAGCGGAAGCGCGAGCAGACGAAGAGCCCCCCGTTGAGCGACGATTCTTCCATCGTGCCGCCGGAACGGCCGCAGGATGCCTGTCGCACGGACCTCGGGAATGTCCCCTGACAGACCGCGCGCAACGCGATATGCTGATGCCCGAATCATGCAGCGAAGCCTCGCCCATCTCCCGTTGCACGGCGGCCAGGCGCCCGCGTGGCTCTTCCAGCGGATGCACCGCCTGGCCGGCGCGATCACGCAGATGATCGTCGCCGACTACGGCCCCGCGGAGATGCTCGCGCGGCTGGCCGACCCGGCGTGGTTCCAGGCGTTCGGCTGCGCGCTCGGATTCGACTGGCACTCGAGCGGGCTGACGACCGTCACGTGCGGGGCCATGAAGGAGGCCTACCGGCGATGCGGCGCCGACCTGGGCGTCCACGTGGCCGGCGGCAAGGGCGGCGTCTCACGCAAGACGCCCGCCGAGATCGCCGACGTCGCCGACCGCCGCGCGCTCGCCGGCGACCGGCTCATCTACGCCTCGAAAATGGCGGCGAAGGTGGACAGCGCCGCCGTGCAGGACGGTTACGAGCTGTACGCCCATAGCTTCTTCTTCGACGATGCCGGCGGATGGTGCGTCGTGCAGCAGGGCATGTGCGAGGAGACGGGCTACGCCCGCCGATACCACTGGCTCAGCCGGGGCGAACTCGACTTCGTCTGCGAGCCGCACCGGGGCATCGAGTCGCAGGGGCGCCCGGGCGAACAGCTCTGCTTCCTCAACATGGTCGCGAAGGAGGCCGAGGCCTCGCGACGGGCGAGCGTCCTGGTCGCCGGGCTGAAGCCCGAGCAGGTGCTGCGCGAGGTGCAGGCGGGGCCGTCGCTCTTCCTGCCGGCCCACCATGCCGTCAGGACGGCCGACATCGACCCCGCGCGGCTGGCCCGCATCCTGCGCGTGCTGTACGAAAACGCGCCGGCGGACTTCGAACGGCTCCTGGGCGTGCCGGGCGTCGGGGCGAGCGCGGTGCGGAGCCTCGCGCTGATCGCCGAGCTGATCCACGACGCGCCACGCTGCCGTCGCGACCCCGCCACGTTCAGCTACGCGCACGGGGGGAAGGACGGCCACCCGTTTCCGGTGGACCGTGCCACGTACGATCGGAACATCGGCATCCTCGAGTCGGCCGTGCGCCGTGCGAGGGTGTCGCCCCATGAAAAGGACGACTCGCTGCGCCGACTCGCCGCGCTCATGCGCCGGGCGCAGAGGCGCCGGGAACCGCCGACCGGACCGGCGTGGACCTCGCAGGCCGGCCCGCGTTCGGCGGACCGGCGGCCGTCGGAGGCCCGGCGTTCCTGACGCCCTCGGCTGCCGGCGGTTTCGTGCATCGGCGAAGGAGTGCCCAAGTGGCTGAAGAGACACGCAATCACGGACGTGTGGTGCCGACCTGGCTGACCCTGCTGGACAACGTGCCGACGGCGGTGCTGTTCGCCCTGGGCGCGGTCCTGATGGGATGGGCGTGGCGGCCGCTGGCGGCGGTTTACCTGGCCTATTGCGTGCTGGCGATCGTGCTGTTCTGGGCCCGCATCTGCCCCCACTGCCCCCATTTCGCGACGCGGGCGTGCCCGTGCGGCTACGGCGTGATTGCGGCGCGGCTCTTCGCGGCAAGGCCGGACGGCGGCTTCCAGCGAGCGTTCCGCCGGAACATCGGCGTCGTCTTCCCGTGCTGGTTCGTGCCGCCGGTCGCCGGGGGCTACCTGCTGTGGATGGGGCCGACGTGGCCTGTCGTCGCCGTGCTCGCGGCGTTCTGCGTCGTGGGGTTTGCGGTGATTCCGATCATCGCGAAGCGCATCGGCTGCCGTGGCTGCGGCCTGCGCGAAGACTGCCCGTGGATGGCGAAGTAGTCGCCCATCGTCTGTCCTCCGCCGTCGTCCGCGGCAAAACGATCTGTTCGCCCCGCCCCGAGATGCCTTCGCGCAGCCGATCGGCCGCCATACGCCTCATGCCTGCTGCGCACGCGACACCGCGAGGCAGGCCTCGAGCACCTCGCGCAGCCGGTCGAGCGGCCACACGGTGGCGGGATCGCTCTTCGCGCGGTCCGGCCGGTCGTGGACCTCGAGAAACAGCGCGTCGATTCCGACGGCGGCCGCCGCGCGTGCCAGGACCGGGACCATCTCCCGCCGGCCGCCCGTGATTGTGCCTCCGCCGCCGGGAAGCTGACAACTGTGCGTGGCATCGAACACGACGGGGGCGAACTGCCGCAGGATCGGGATGCCCGCGAAATCGTTGACGAGCCGGTCGTAGCCGAAGAATGTGCCGCGCTCCGTGAGCAGAACGTTTCCGTTGCCGGCCCGGCGGACCTTCTCGACGGCCAGGGCCATCTGTTCCGGCGCGACGAACTGCCCCTTCTTGATATTGACGGGCCTGCCCGTTTTCGCCGCCGCAACGAGTAGGTCGGTCTGACGGCAGAGGAACGCGGGGATCTGGAGCACGTCGAGCACCTTGCCGGCGGGCGCCGCATGGGCCGGCTCATGAATATCGGACAGCACGGGCACGCCCAGTTCCGCCCGCACGCGCTTCAGGATCCGCAGGCCCTCGCGGAGCCCCGGCCCGCGGAAGCTGCCCGCGCTCGAACGGTTGGCCTTGTCGTAGCTGGCCTTGAAGATGCAGGGGATGTTGAGCGATTCACAGACGTCGCGAATCGTCCTGCCCACCAGCAGGCAGTGCCGCATCGATTCGATGACGCAGGGGCCGGCAATCAGCGCCAACGGTGCCCCGCCGCCAATCGTCAGGTCGCCGATCGTTGCCGCGTGTGTCTTCATGGGGGGATATCGTAACGCCGTACGGGGAAACGAGGAAGCCGTGTGCTTCGACGGCGGCGCGATTCGGAACACGGCCAGGTGGCCGCCGAGAGACCGATGGCGGGTCGTCCCCGGATCCGGTCTCGACGCCGCCCTATCGGCGGCGCCGCTGGATCGCGAAGAGGGCGGTCAGGGCGACGATCGCGAAGTCGGCCATGCCGGCCCCGCAGATGGACACCGGCGCGGACAGCGGCTGGACGGTTCCGTCCGTCGGCGTCGTATTGTCGGCGGCCCCGTCAACGTCCAGCACCGTCACGGCCACGGCGGCGCCCGTCCAGCCCGGCGCGCTGCATCCGATCGTCGCCGCGCCGTCCGAGGCGTCGGCGTCCGCGAGAGCCGACAGCGTCACGGTCTGGTAGACGTTCCAGTTCGTGGATGTGAACACCGGCAGCGCCCCGGACGCGATGACCACGCCGCTTCCTGCGACGATCTCGACGCGGACCGCTACGGTGGCGGCCGGCTGCACGCTCAGCTTCACCCGGAACACGACGGTGCCGCCCTCGGAGACCGTGACCGAACCCGTGTCCGTTACGATCGCCGGCACGTCGTCATCCTGTTCCGTCGCCATCACGTCCTTGCCGGCCCACCCGGTCGCGGAACAGCGGAACGTCGCCTGCCCGCCGGTTGCGTCCGCGTCGTCGGCCGCCGACAGGGTGACCGTCCGGTACGTGTTCCAGTCCGCCGGCGTGAACGAGAGGCTCGCCCCGGAAGCGACGGCGATGTCGGCGTCGCCGAACAGGCGGCCGACCGACACCGTCACGGTCGTCGCCGGCCGGGCCCCCAGCCGGACGCCGAACGTGGCTGTGCCCGCCTCGGGCACCGTGATGCTCGACGTATCCGTCTGGATCGACTGCGTGTCGTCGTCCTGCTCCGTGGCCGTGACGTCCTTGTCGGTCAGCCCGGTTGCGGCGCAGCGGATCGTCGCCTGGTCGGCGAGGGCATCCGGGTCGTGCGCGGCCGCCAGGGTGACGGCTCTCCACGTGTTCCAGTCGGACGGCGTGAACGTCAGGCTCGCCCCGTCCGCGACCGTGATGTCGCTGCCGTCTGTAACGCAGGTGACCGACACGACCACGTCGCCCGGCGGCTGCCCGTTGATCTTCACCAGAAACGTCGCCGTACCGCCCTCGGGCACCGTGACCGACGTGGTGCTCGTGAGAATCTCGATCGTGTCGTCGTCCGCCTCGACGGCCGTCAGGTCCTTGCTCATGTAGCCGTCGGCCGAACAGCGGATCGTCGTCGAGCCGTTCGTCACGTCCACGTCATGGACCGCGGTCAGCGTGACCGTCTGGTAGATGTCCCACGTCGATGACGTGAACGCCAGGAGCGATCCGGCCAGGACGTCGATGTCGTTGTCGCCGCCCGCCCGCCCGGTCGAGAGGAAGACCGTCCCCGAGGGCTGCGCGCCGAGCTTCACGCGGAACGTGGCGGTGCCGAGTTCCGGCACGGTGACCGTGTCGCGGTCCGTCACGATTTCCGGCTGCCCGGCGTCGAGTTCGGTCGCGGTCACATCCTTGTCCAGCAGGCCGGCCGCGGAGCAGCGGATCGTTGCCTCGCCGTTCGTCGCGTCGGAATCGGCCGCCGCCGCCAACGTCACCGTCTGGTACGTGTCCCAGTCGGACGTGGTGAATGTCAGGCTCGAACCCGCCGAAACGCTGATGTCGGTGTCGCCGGCCGCCCGGACCGCGGAAACCACGACCGTGGCCGCCGGCTGCATGCTGAGCTTCACCCGGAACGTCGCCGTACCGCCCTCGGGCACCGTCACCGACGTCGTGTCCGTCACGATCGCGGGCGCGTCGCTGTCCTGCTCGTGCGCTGTTACGTCCCGATCGGCATACCCCGAGGCGCTGCAGCGAATGGTCGCCTGGCCGTTCGTCGCGTCCACATCCGCAGCGGCCGCCAGCGTCACGGTCTGGTACGCGGACCAGTTCGCCGTCGTGAACGTCAGGCTCGACCCGGACGAAACGCTGATGTCGCCGTCGCCGGCGGCGCGGCTGACCGAAACCGTGGTGATCCCCAGGGGCGGCGTTCCCAGTTTGACGCGGAACGTGGCCGCCCCGCCCTCGGGCACGGTGACGGTCGTCCGGTCCGAGAGGATCGACGCGCCCGGGTAATCCACGTAGCAGGCGGCGTAGCCCACGTTCAGGCTGCCGTACGCGATCCGCATGTAGCCGCTCTCGCCCCAATTCGGCCCCCACGAGTTGCGGAGGAACCACACGCCGTTTGTGCCCTGGGCGTCGTCCCAGCCCACGAGCACGATCGCGTGGTTGGGCGCGTTCCGCACGGCCGAACTGAACACGCCGCCGCTGTAGGCCAGGAAGGGCGAATTGGCGTACACGCCCGCCGACACGGGGCCGTAGGTCATGACCGCCTGCTTGATCGCGGCGACGTTGGGCACGCCGTCGTGGTCATCATCCGGCCCGATGTAGTCCCAGGTGAGGATCCGGTAGACGTGCGGGTACGGGCAATTGCACGGCAAGTCCGACCCCGCGTACGGGAACTCCGACTCGAGGACCGCGCCGGTTCCGCCGCACGAGTCCGTGGCCGACTGGTGGTAGTCGTGGGCAAACCACCCGCCGCTGCATCCCCACCCGTCCCGGTTGCAGCTCACGAGCCACTGCTCCGAGAGGTTGGTCGTCACGCCGTCCCGGATCCGGATCGCGCACTCGAGCGCCCCGACCGTGGCGAATGCCCAGCAGCTCCCGCAGCCCCCCTGGTCACGCACGGGCGTGCAGCCGCCCTGCGCCCGCCAGTCGAACGACGCCGGCAACGCAAGCCGGCGCGACGCCTCGCCTAACCCAACCTTCGCACGGCGATGGAAATCGCGAGCGAGAATCGGCGTTGGC
>CAZUAI010000077.1:0-27059 GCA_964617875.1 uncultured Planctomycetales bacterium
CGTCAACTACTTATGGACACCGCCTCGACCCGGTGCGCTTTCGGGAGAAGAGCCGGAAACAACACCCGCCTCCCCTCACGGCCCCGGCGACCCGAACGGAACGCAACACCGTCATTCCCGCGCGGGAACGACGGACAAAGCACGCGCAACCCTTCCCGTCATTCCCGCGCACGCGGGAATCAAGACCCCTCCATACCGAGACTGTAGCATCATTACAGAGTGATCCCGTGGTATTCCGGCCGGCTTTCGCGTATTCCGCGTGTTTCGCGGTTCGATTCTGTTTGGGGACCGCGAAATACGCGAACCACGCGAAAAGCGGCTCGATATCCGCCGATCGCGACGGCGAGAACTCTGTAATGTTGCTACACTCTCCCCAAACGACACACTTTTTCCGATCGCCGGACCTACTTGCATTCGGGCGCACGTCACCCGCATACGGCCGAAAATACGACATGCCTTTTCCGATCCCATTGCAGGAGCACGGGGCGCGATTTTATCTGCGGTTCATGGCCGGTTCCGCGCGCGAGCGGAGGGTCGGGAACCCTTTTTGCCTTGGGCGAACCGCGTCAGGGCGTCCACGTCGCGTGAACGCGGTGCTCTGCCTGTCCGGCAAAGTTTCCTGACCCGCTTCGCGCGCATAGCCCACAAGCATGCCCAAAGTCAGGCCTCTTCCCTCCGCGGCCGTTACCCGCCTCATCGGCACTGTGGGCCTGTCCGACGCCCGGCCAGTCCGCCGCCTGACGCGACGTTCGCTTCCCACGGAGCGACCGGTCGGGCCTCTCACGTTGCCCCGAGAACCTTCCGCACGTGCCGTTGCCATTCCCCCGGCGGCCGGACCGGTCGCTTCGGTTCTCCTGACCAGCCCGCGACGGCCTTCGCCCGTTCGTTGGAGGCTCGACGCCCCGCCTTTACCTGCGAGGCCTGCTCGGCATTCACTCCCGTTACGGCCCATGCGATTGCCGCCCCCCCCCCCGACTTTCCCGCTCGTTTGCCTTCCCCGCCCCTGCGTCACGGTTGACCCCCCCCCACCCCTGTCGCTACGATCGCGCCCGGGAAGAGGAACGAAACGGTGCGAAGGCGAAAGGCACGGACGGCGAGCGAGCCGGTGCCCCTCTTCCGCCGCCTCGGCCCTCGGATCTCACGGAGGAGACCTCTGCGGTGTCCACTCGGCGATTCGTCCATCTGCACGTTCACACGCACTACAGCCTCCTCGACGGCGCCACGCGGATCGAGGCCCTCGTCAGAAAGGCCAGGGAACAGGGCAGCCCCGCCGTCGCCGTCACGGACCACGGCAACCTCTTCGGCGCAATCGAGTTCTACCAGGCCGCCCTCAAGGCCGGCGTCAAGCCCATCATCGGCTGCGAGGTCTACATGGCCCCGGGCGACCGCCGGAACCGCGAGCCCTGCGGCATCGAGGACGCCAGCTACCACCTGCTCCTTCTCGCCCAGAACCTGACCGGCTACCACAACCTGCTGAAGCTCACCAGCCGCGCCTACCGCGAGGGCTTCTACTACCGCCCCCGGATCGACAAGGACATCCTCCGCGAACACGCCGAGGGCCTCATCTGCACCAGCACCTGTCTCGGCGGCGAGGTCCCGCAGGCCCTCATCGCGCGCAACCGCCGCCTCGCCGAGGACGTCGCCAGGAGCTACCTGGAGATCTTCGGCCCCGACCGCTTTTTCATCGAGGTCCAGGACCACGGCCTCAAGGAGCAGCGCGAGATCAACCCCGAGCTGGCCGACGTCGCCAGACGCCTCGGCTGCGGCATCATCGCCACCAACGACGTCCACTACCTCGAACACGACGACGCCGGCGCCCACGACGTCCTCTGCTGCATCAGCACCGGCAAGAAGCTCGACGACCAGGACCGCCTCCGGTTCGAGACCGACCAGTTCTACCTCAAGTCCGCCGACGAGATGCACGCCTGCCTGGGCGACTTTCCCGAGGCCCTCGCGAATACGCTCCGCGTGGCCGAGATGTGCAACCTCGACCTCGACTTCACCCGGGTCCACGCCCCCGTCTTCACGCCGCCGGACGGCCGCAAGGCCGAGGACTTCCTCCGCGAACTCGTCTACGAGGGCGCCGGCGAACGATTCCCCGAACTGACGCCCGAGATCCGCGAGCGGATCGACTACGAGCTGGACGTCATCGCACGCAAGGGCTTCTCTGGCTACTTTCTCATCCTCTGGGATGTCGTCCAGTTCGCCCGCCGCGAGGGCATCCCCTGCGGCGCACGCGGATCCGCGTGCAGCTCCCTCGTCGGCCACTGCCTCGGCATCAGCGCGCCCGACCCGCTCCGCTACGGCCTCTACTTCGAACGCTTCCTCGACCCCGACCGCGACGAACGCCCCGACATCGACCTCGACATCTGCCAGGAACGCCGCCAGGAGGTCATCGAGTATGTCCGCCGCAAGTACGGGCACGTCGCCCAGATCATCACCTTCGGCACCCTCAAGGCCCGTGCCGCCGTCAAGGATGTGTGCCGGGTCATGGGCCTCGGCTTCGAGGACGCCAACAAGCTCTCCCAGCTCATCCCCAACGAGCTGAAGATGACCATCGACAAGGCCCTCGACACCGAACCCGAGCTGAAACGCCGCTACGACCAGGAGGAGCCCGTCCGCAAGGTCATCGACATGGCCCGCCGTCTCGAGGGCCTCGCCCGGAACGCCGGCGTCCACGCCGCCGGCGTCGTGATCGCCCAGCGACCCCTCGACGACCTCATCCCCCTCTACAAGCCCGAGGGCGAGGACCAGATCGTCACCCAGTTCGACGGCACCACGGTCGAGAAGGTCGGCCTGATGAAGATGGACTTTCTCGGCCTCGAAACGCTCACCATCCTCGAACGCGCGCGCCAGCTCGTCAGGAAAAACCGCGGCGCCGATGTGGACCTCGCGCGCCTCGACCTCGCCGACCCGCGCGTGTACGAACTGTTCGCGAAGGGCGACACCAAGGGCGTCTTCCAGTTCGAGTCCGGCGGCATGCGCGACGTCCTCATGAAGATGCGTCCGAACCGCATCGAGGACCTCATCGCCGCCAACGCCCTCTTCCGCCCGGGCCCGATGGTCAACATCGAGGCCTATATCGCCCGCAAGCACGGCGAGCGATGGACCACCCCTCACCCGATCATGACCGACGTCCTCGCCGAGACCTACGGCATCATGGTCTACCAGGAGCAGGTCTCGCGCCTGTGCAACCGCCTCGGCAACATCGAGCTGAAGCGGGCCTTCCGCCTCGCCAAGGCGATCAGCAAGAAGAAAACGCAGATGATCGACGCCGAACGCGAGCCCTTCATCGCCGGCGCCGTCGCCAACGGCGTCAGCCGTGAGAAGGCCAACGAGATCTTCGAGGACATCCTCCGCTTCGGCGGATACGCCTTCAACAAGGCCCACTCGACCGGCTACGCCCTCATCGCCTTCCAGACCGCCTACATGAAGGCCTACTACCCCGTCGAGTTCATGTGCGCCCTCCTCACCTGCGAGAAAAACAACACGAAAAAACTCCCCGAATACATCGAGGAGTGCCGCCGCATGGGCATCCCCATCAAGCCCCCCGATGTCAACACCTCCGAATGGGACTTCACCATCGTCCGCGACCGCCACGGCCACGAGGCCATCCGGTTCGGCCTCGGCGGCATCAAGGGCGTCGGCGAGAAGGCCGTCGCTTCCATCCTGGCCGCCCGGCAGAAAGGCGGCGCCTTCAAGAGCATCTTCGACTTCACCGAACGGGTCGATCTCCAGGTCGTCAACAAGGCCGTCTGCGAGGCCCTCATCAAATGCGGCGCCTTCGACTCCACCGGCGCCATGCGCAAGGGCCTCGTCCTCGTCCTCGACCGCGCCATGCAGGCCGGCGCCGCCGCCCAGGCCGACCGCCAGTCCGGCCAACTCTCCTTCTTCGACATGCTCGGTGGCCCCGCCGCCCCCGTCGCCGAGGCCAGAATCCCCAACGAACAGTGGTCCGAGTCCGAGATGCTCGCCTTCGAAAAGGCCACCCTCGGCTTCTACGTCACCTCCCACCCCCTGGCGCAGCACGCCGACCGGCTCACCAAATACGCCACCGCCCGCACCGTCGATCTCGCACGCCACCACGACCGCGACCAGGTCACCCTCGGCGGCATGGTCAGCCGCATGAGGACCGTCCTCACCAAAACCGGCAAGAACGCCGGATCCAAGATGGGCATCGTCACCGTCGAGGATCTCTACGGCCAGGTTGAGGTCATTCTGTTCCCCGGCGAACTCGACCGTTTCCGCCCCCTTGTCGTCCCCGACGCCGTCGCCTTCTTCAAGGGCGAAGTCGACCGCCGCCGCGAGGAGCCCTCCCTCCGCGTGAGCGACGTCATCCCCATCGACCAGGCCGACGAGCGGCTCGGTACCGGAATGTTGCTCCGCCTGCCCCCCGCCACCGCCAACGAAAACCTCCTCGCCGAGATCCGCAAGGTCGTCGGTGCCTACAAGGGCGATCGCCCCCTCTACCTCGAGATGACCACGCCCAACGCCCTCCGGGTCACGATTCGCTGCAACGGCCGCTCCGGCATCCTCCCCAGCGCCGCGTGCGTCGGCGCACTGACCGACCTCCTGGGTGTGGACGCCGTCCTCGTTCTCGGCCCCAGCCGCCAGGCAATGCCCGCCCAGGCCCCGATGACGCCGCAACTGACCGCCCGCGCCGAACCCGAGTTCCACGCCCTCGATGATGCCGACGGCGATGACGACGCCGGCGTCTGACAACGGCCCCGCTCGACTCTATGCCGATCAAGCCGTATACTCCGCTGCCGATAAACCAGGCAGCCGGCCCGCCCGCGGTCGCACTGGAGATGACGGTCCTATGGGCAATCTAGCTCCCGATACCGAGGTCGAGATTCTGACCTCGATCAGTCGTATCCTCGGCTCCAGTCTTGAGTTGCGCACGGTCTTCGATGAGATCATGCGTCTCCTTGCCTCGCGTCTGGGCATCGAACGGGGGCGGCTCGTCCTGGTCGACGAGGCACGCGAAGAGCTGCGCATTTGCGCCGCATTCGGTCTGACACCCGACGAGCTGGGCCGCGGAACCTACGACTACGGCGAGGGCATCACCGGCAAGGTCGTCGCCACAGGCCGGCCTCGTGTCGTCGCCGACACAAGCACCGAGCCCGACTTCCTCCACCGCACCAGTTCGCGTCTCACTCCGTGCAGTTTCATCTGCCTGCCGGTCGTCCTCGAGGGACACGTCGAAGGCGCCTTGAGCATCGACGTGCCCCTCATCGATCTCGACACCCTGGACCGCCTCCAGCGGCTCCTGACCATCGTCGCCGCCATCATCGCCCAGGCCCTCCAGATCAACCGCATGGTCGCCCGCGAGAAGGAGGTGCTCGTCGAGGAACTCGCCACACTACGCCGGAACGTGCTGACTCGATATCAGCTCGCCAACATCATCGGCGACAGCAAGCCCATGCTCGAGGTCTTCAAGGCCGTCAGCCAGGTGGCCGCCACACGGGCGACCGTCCTCCTCTCGGGCGAAACCGGCACCGGCAAGGAACTCATTGCCAAGGCGATCCACTTCAACAGCGACCGAAAGGACGCCCCGTTCATCCGCGTCAACTGCGGCGCGCTTGCCGGCTCACTGCTGGAGAGTGAACTCTTCGGCCACGTCCGCGGTGCGTTCACCGGCGCCGTCCGCGACAAGATCGGCCGCTTCGAGGCCGCCGACGGCGGCACGCTCTTCCTCGATGAGATCGCCACCCTCGATATGGCTCTACAGGCCAAGCTCCTGCGCGCACTCCAGGAACGCGAGATCGAGCGCGTCGGCGATGCGCGCCCGATCGCCGTGGATGTCCGGATCGTCGCGGCCACCAACGCCGATCTCGCCGCCGAGGTCCGCGAGGGCCGCTTTCGCGAGGATCTCTTCTACAGGCTGAACGTCGTCATGATCCGGCTGCCCCCGTTGCGAGAGCGGCGCGAAGACATTCCCAGGCTCATCGACTTCTTCCTCGACAAGTACAACCGGGAGAACGGACGCTCGCTCCGCCGCATTTCGCACAACGTACTCGCCGCGATGGTCCGCTACCCGTGGCCGGGAAACGTACGCGAACTCGAAAACGCGATCGAGCGCGCCGTCGTCATGTCCAACGGCGAAGAATTCACCGAGTCCCTGCTTCCCCTCGCCGTCCGGGCATTCCTCAAGCAGGGCCGCCATCGCGCCAGCAGCGAAACCGTCGAGGATCTGACCCGCCGGCTCATAAAACACTCCATCCGCGATCACGAAATCGAACGCAGCGACCGCTCGATCTGGGAAACCGTTGTCTCGCGCGTCGAACGGGCACTGCTCCAGGAAGGCCTCAACCGCTGCGACGGCATCAAGATCAAGGCCGCCGAGTACCTCGGCATCAACCGCAATACGCTCACCAAGAAGTTTGCCGACCTGGGCTTGGCCTCCGGAGGCGACAGCGATCCCGTCGCGAAACCACCAACAACGGACAAACTATAGTAAAACAATACACCCCATAGGAATTGCCCATTTTCTCGTTGGAACCCAAAAAGGTCTTGACATCGCCGGGTACCCAGATTATCATCGCAGCACCCGATTCGGGTCCGTTAACTACGTGGCTCGTCAATGGGCGGGCCGCCGTCATGGGCGGGAGAGACGGCGTGAGCGATGAGCACACCCCACTCTGTTCGGTCGATAATTGTTGTTCTTGCTTTGAGAGCGGGCATCGTAACGCGCGGCCGTATGTCTCGGTCATACACGCGACTCCGACTCAGAATAGCGCAGATTTTTGGAAAGCCGCGCGCGTTCCCACTTTATCCAGATTGCCACAAGTTACCGGAAGCAGCCGGTCGATGAATTCGCACCTGTACGGCGCGGTTCATGGCCGGCATGGGAGAGAACGTCATGGACGAGGGCCGTATTGTCGCTGGCCATCGAACCAGCGACGAGCATAGGGGCCGCGACAGAGGGTCCGCATACTTCCATGGCATTTGTGGAGAGGTTTCGACGAAGCCGTTGCGAAGAAGCCGCCATCCTGCCGTCATCGACGGCGACCTGACGCGAGGCAATACCGCGGCCACCCGCCGACCGCCTCCCACACCGCACGGCTGCCACAATTGCGCCATCCTCAAGGCGCTACGCCGCCTCCGGATCGAAGGCAATGCGGCACGGCCGTTGGCCGGCGGATCGCCGGGGGACACCTCGGCTGCCACGGATGCCGGGGAAGTCGGGGCTCAGTACGTAGGACCGGCGCGAAGTTTTGGCGAGCTGCTCTCGGCCTTTCGCCTGGTCCACGATGCCTATGTCGAGCAAGGCTACGCGACGGTCAACGCCGCACGCATCCGACTCGGCCCGTACAACCTGCTGCCCCCGCCCACAACGGCAACCTTCGTCCTGACCCGACGGCGCGAACACGAACCGGCGATCGCGTCGCGAGGCGGGCAAAAACAACGGTCCGAACCGACAAACCGCAATCACAGACAGCTGGCCGCGATCGGCGATTTCGTCCGTGGCCACGCCGAGGCCAGCGAACTCGTCAACGAAATCATCGCCGACAACGATGCGGTGATCGGGACCGTCAGCATCGTCGTTGACACGCCACGGGGCCTGCCGGCCGGGCACGTCTTCCCCGACGAACTCGACCGCCTGCGTTCGCGCGGACGGCGTGCGGCCGAAGCCATCATGCTTGCCCATCGGCCGGGCGAACCCGATCGTGCCGGGCGGACCGAGTTCCGCCGACTGCTCATGCTCCTGCGGTACGTGATCGACCACGCCAGGCTGTGCAACGCCGATGACCTGCTGATCCTGACCAACCCGCACCACGAGGCGTTCTACCGTCGCAAACTCGCGTTCGACGTCGTCGCGGGCCCGCGACCGTGTGCGAACGTCCGTGGGGCGCCGGCCGTCCTGCTGCGACACGACATGCACAGCGTGAAGGCCCGCGCCGATGCCCTGGTTCCCGAGGCCAGCCGGTTCTTCCTCAACGGCCAGCCGGACCCGAAGGTCCTCGCAGGTTATCGGCTCCGCAAGGAGGATGTGCTGACGCTGCTGTTCCTCGCGCCCCACCTGTGGCAGGCGGATGAACATCGCGCGGCGTGTCAGCGATTGCTTCATACGTATCAGGACGTTAGCGCTGCCTTCTCGAGCCAGGAGAACGTAAAGTTGCTGGCGCCTCAAGCCGATCTCGATCGGGCCGCGCCGGGCCTGCCGAGGGAAGCGGTAGCGTGATTCAAGACTGAGGCTGGAAGAGAGAGACCGTTGGGACCCTATGATATCCTGTGCATCGGGTTGGCCGTAATCGCCGTGCTGCTCGGCGTGATGCCGATCGCCTTGGCAATCCGGTTCCGCCGGTACGTGACCCGCGAGCTGGCCCGCCCGCTGACCGGCTATACGCCGAAGGTCAGTGTGATCCTTCCCTGCAAGGGCATTGATCCCGGCTTCGAGGAAAACCTGCAGGCGATCTTC
Organism: uncultured Planctomycetales bacterium; assembly: GCA_964617875.1. GTDB lineage: Bacteria > Planctomycetota > Phycisphaerae > UBA1845 > PWPN01 > CAZMVY01. The sequence goes on from CAZUAI010000077.1 coordinate 8,423, forward strand.
GACCAGGACTACCCCGATTTCGAGATCGTCTTCGCCACGGCCACGCCCGACGACGAAGCCTGCCCACCCATCCGACGACTGATTGCCCGCAACCCGCACTCCGCGGCGAGACTCATCCACGCGGGGCTCCCGACCGCGTGCAGCCAGCAGAATAACAATCAGTTGGCCGGCGTTGCGGCATCGCGGCCGGACACCGAGGTGTTCGTCATCATGGACTCGGACATCCGTCCGGCCCGCGAGTACCTCCGCAACCTCGTCGAGCCTCTGCACGATCCGCAGATCGGCGTCGCCACGGGCTACCGCTGGTACATGCCCGTGGCCGGCGGCTTCGGGAGCTGGCTGCGAAGCGTCTGGAACATGGGCGCACTGCCCATCCTCGCGGATCCGCGGCGGAGCTTCGCCTGGGGCGGCTCGATGGCCTTCCGGCGGTCGGAGTTCCCGCACGACGTGCTGACCGGCCTGTGGGGCAACGCACTGAGCGACGACCACACACTGACGGCCCGTGTCCGCGAACTCGGACTCGGGATCCACTACGTCCCGCGGTGCCTGGCGATCTCGCACGAGGACAGCACGCTGACCCAGACGCTCGAATGGACGACACGGCAGACGATCATCACCCGCGTCTACGATCGGCCATTCTGGTGGACGGTCCTGCTGGCGCACACAACATCGACGGTGTACACACTCCTGGCCGCGATCGGTGGCCTCACCTGGTATGCAACCTCGGAGCCCGGGGCGTTCAGCCGTTTCTGGCCCCTCTTCCTGCTGCCGGCCTGGGGCCAATGCGCGGGCCTGACGCTGGCGTGGCCGAGCGTGATGGCCCTCTTGCCGGCGGCCATCGCCCGACGGCTGGTGCATCGGCAGCGTCTGTACGCCCTCTTGGCCCAACCGGCGTCGCTGCTGGCCCTGTGGAACAGCCTCGCCTCAATCTGGACAAACCGAATCGCCTGGCGTGGCACGGTGTACGAAATGCGGTCACCGCGGGAAACGCTTATCGTCACCGGCGCGTAGCAGTAGCAACAGACGATCATGGCGAGAGAGGACGTAACTCAGCGACGCATTTTGAGGAATGTGGCGTCAAGCCACAGACTGCGGGTCCTCATCTTTCTGATCCTGCTTGATCCTGTGGTCTACTTCCTGGCGGCGTTCCCTCCCCTGTTGCTCGTACGCTATCTGTGGTCTGCGAACCTGGCAGCGCAGGCGGCGGTAATCATAGCAGCGTTCTTCCTCTTTCCACTGTGCGCCGTGCTGGCGCTCATCTGCATCAGCCATGTGTTTGGGAGACGATTCCCCGAAGGAACGTTTCGGATGAGTGATCCGGCCGCCGAAGCATGGCTGCGCAACGTGGCAATTGCCTCGGTCCCACGGCGGTCGTTCTTCGCACACCTGGTGACCGGGTTCTCCTTCATGGGGCCACTGTTCCTGCGGGGGCTGGGCGCCCATATCGGGAAACGCGTCCTGATCGGAACCCACGCACACATCGCAGACCCCAGCCTGACGGAGATTGGCGACGACTCCATAATCGGCGATTCCGTGTTTGTCTCGGGACATGCGATTGAAGGGGACTGGGTCACCATTGGCCGGGTTTGCATCGGGTGCGGCGTTACGATCGGAGCAAACTCGTTCATCTCTCCCGGCACTCGAATCGATGACGGCGCCATCGTGGCCACCGGCGCCGTGGTGCGAAAGGGCACACACATCCGCGCCGGTGAAGTCTGGGGAGGGGTGCCGGCTAAAAAGATCACCACGGTTACGAACGGCTCGAAAGACGACCACGCCCCCGGTCCGACACGGTCGATCCACGCCGACACGCTGATGCGCCAGATTTCGTAGCCGCGACGGCACAACCGCCCTGCGCTTCCGCAACGGCCGGCTGAAGAACCGTGACTGCCGCTGCCGATGAAACCGGTATCATGACCAAACGCCGCCTGCAAAAGATCTCACGGCGGGCGATGACCGCCCTGCTTATCCTTGATCCGCTTGCTCTCGTTCTGGCCGTACTGCCGATCGTTGCCCTTGCACGATATCTCTGGTGCGACCACCTGCTGATCCAGACGTTGATCATCGTAGGCGTCTACCACCTCTGTGCGGTCTCGCTGATGATAACACTGGCATTGCTCGGCTTGTGCATCCGCCCACCGGCGTACCAAGCAAACACGCCTCTGGATGAACGTGGTTGGTCACGGTGGTTGCTGCGGAGTTGCCTCACATCGCTGCCGAGACGGTTGCCGATGCGCAACCTCTTTTCTGCACGCTCGCCGATCGGTACGCTGTTTCTCCGGATGATGGGTGCACGCATCGGCCGGAACGTCGCGTTCGGCATAAACACTGCGGTCGCCGACCCTGAGTACGTTACCATCGATGACGAGGCAACCCTCGGTGACGGCGCCTATGTCGTAGGGCATTCCTATCACTCGGGAAGACTCATCATTGCACCGGTACGGATCGGTAGAGGCGCAACGATCGGTGTTAACGCATTTCTGTCCGCCGGCGCCGACATTGGCGAAGATGCAATCGTGGCCGCGGGGGCCGTGCTTGCCAAGAACACAAAAATAGGCCCCCGCGAAATCTGGGGCGGCGTGCCGGCCAGGAAGATCGGAGAGGTCCCCCCCGAACAGGACGCGGGCGAGAAGCCGACGCCGCCCGGAGGAGTACCGGGCACCACCGGCTAAGTGCTGACTAGGCGGGCGTCGCTCACATCGTTCCAGCCTCACCCGCACCGATCCACCACCATCCTCACTTCCGCGTCCTTCGGCATGCCGCGCATCTTTCGCGTCCCCAACACCGTTCTTCCCGAAACGCCAGAGGAGTCGAACCACGGGAAGCGCCGCCTATCCGGGAACCACCGGGCGCGACGCAGGATGCCCAAGCCTGGCAGCCGCTTCCACTGCCCGCCACGCCCCTTCGCGCGAAGCTCGCCCGTTCCGAGGGCCCGTTTGCGGAGCCCCGCCATCCTTTTGGCCGAAAAGAGAAAACCCCCGCTCGCCACCCGGCATTCAACACGTGCAACGGTCGCAACCGTTGCCCCCGCGCAAAGAAACCGCCCGGCGCACCTATGGCCGCCGGGCGGTTTGGGTTTCCTCTTCTTACCTGTCGAGCCTTGCCTCAGGCCGTCCTGCGACGACGGACGTAGCCACCAAGAGCCCCCATCGCGAGGATGCTCGAGATCACGCTCAGAGGCTCAGGAATCGTCGTGAAGCTTTGATTCGCACTGGCGCTGCCATAACCTGCGAAATCAAACGCGATCGATGCGGGATCCCTGCCGTTGTCCTGGCCGGCGCCCTGCAAGTTCCTCCAGACGATCCCGGAAATACTCGCGCCGAATGTGCCCACCGTGTTGGGCCCCAACCAGTGGAGCATGCTGCCGCCATAGTAATCAATAGCGCCCGAAATCGTCAGCTCCAAGATCACGTCTGCGGTCGGCGACGCCTGACGGAACGTCAGGGTAGCCGCGATGTCCCGAGCGTAGCCCATCAGCAGCGGGACCGTATCCGTTGCATCCGACACCTCGCTCGTGCCCGAGCCGCCGATGGATCTGCCGGTGTTGTGATTGAAATCGTTCTCGGTCAGCACCTTGCCATCCAGATCCTGATCGAGCGGACCGGCACTCGGATACGCCCTGCCCCGCCCGCTCGTATCGAGGATTGTTCCCGCCGGCACGTCTTCGTAGAGATCGATCCTGGGCGCCAGCAACTGAGCTGTCGCAAGATCGTACCCAAGCCCCAGCGCAGTCGGGATGTCGAGAAACTTGATCACGTAGGTGGCCTGCACAGCACCCGGCTTGGCGGGGTCAGGTGCCCACGGAATGAAATCCATGACGCCGTCGCCCGCTACCGACAGCGGAGCCAACCCGTCATCGAACAGGGATGCCGACAGTGCCAAGGGCGCCAACGGCGTGGCGTTGTAGAACGAACTCGTCACCCGGCCCGAGGGCAACAGCGGCTGCGTGATGCCATCCTTAATCGACTCCCATGCAGCGAGCGCGCCGGTTCGGACGCCCCAAGACGGCAGGCCCTGATAAGCACTCGGCAGGAAGTTGGGAACGCCGGCGCGAATATCGCCCGAGGCCGCCGCAAGCACAGCCGGCTGCGGGAGATTGATGCCGCCGCCAGCAAGATAGCCGGGGCGAATCGATTCCTGCTGCCCCGCCACTGAGCCCAGTACCGGCGCCACGGGCACTGGATTGAGAACCGCATTGAAAATGTTAGCCGGCATCAGATAGGTCACGCCGGCCGTGTTCACGTAGTTCTGATCCGTCGCCACGACTCCGTTGCCACCCAACTGATTCTCCACGTTGGGCGTCCACGGCAGCGCCCACACCGAACCGGTTACCGCACCGATGACCGCCGTCACCAGCAATGCCCTGCTCAATCCTCGCATCGCAAGCTCCTTTCGATCAGGAAAGCCCAAGTTCTCGACGTCTTGCACTCTGAAACGCCCGTTTCGGGCAACCACGAAAACCGACGGGTGGCTACGCGCCACCGCAAACGGCCAGCGCCGACCCGCGCCCGGGTTGCGCTTTCACCTGACTTCAACACTCAGGAGCCTCGGACCCGTGGTTGCTGCCGGGCCACTTGACCTAGGCTTCCCATTCCGCCCCGCGTCGCCAGCCCACCGACCCGCGACGCATCAATACGGCGTGTGGGGCATAGCCCCCACACCTTGAACCCATTGTAACCAGGGGATCTAGGATGTCAAGAGGTTAGCTGGGCGTACATAATTTTTTTTCGCGTGTGGGCGAACGGCGACGGGCGAACGATCGGCTTTCCTGCCACACAAAAGCATATATTATAGGACGTTACAGCACGAAGCGTACAGGGAACAAAAATGTGGAAAAATGGAAGGGAGCGGAGTAGCTGAACACCCCAGCGCGAACGGGAAACTGCGCAAGATGGACAGTACGCGGGAACGACCGACCCACAGAACCGCCCACGGCGGCCCGGCAGGTGGTCGGGCAGCATACCGCGGTCCGTGTGCGGCCGTGAATCCATCGGACCGTGCGGAGTGCCGCGGGTAGTGAGTTGTGGATGACGTGTTGAGGAACACGAAACACCGCGATGCCGTCTGCGACGCGTTGCGACGTACGAGCAACTCATCACTCTCCCTCGGTCGCTTCGTTGCTGCTCTCTTGCCTTGGCCGCGTCGCATTGTAGGATGATTGGCTGCGTTCGTGGCCGGTCGTTTCCCCTTGATGGATCGAACGCCATGAGTCTTCTGGTCATCGTCGTGGCCTGTGCCGTATTCCTGACCCTGGCCTACCGCCTTTACGGTGGGTTGCTCGTACGGTTGCTGCGGCTCGACCCGGACAAGACGACGCCCGCCGTCGAAATGCGCGATGACACCGATTACGTGCCCATCGACAAGAAGTTCCTCCTCGGGCAGCACTTCTCGGCCATCGCCGCCGCCGGGCCGATCGTTGGACCGATCCTGGCGGGCATGATGTTCGGGTGGCTGCCGGCCCTGCTGTGGATCCTGATCGGGTCGGTGTTCATCGGGGGCGTCCACGACTTCACGTCGCTGGTTGCGTCCGTGCGCCACCGCGCCCGGTCGATCGCCGAAGTGGTGCGCGAGCACATGACCCGGCGTTCGTACACGCTGTTCCTGCTGTTCATCTGGCTGGCGCTGGTGTACATCATCGTGGCGTTCGCGGACATCACGGCCTCGTCATTCGTGGGCCGCGTCGCCGCGGACGAATCCGAGAACCCGCAGTACGTACTGGGCCCGGGCATCGCGACGTCGTCGCTGTTGTACCTGGCCCTGCCGGTCGTGATGGGGCTGCTGTTGCGTTTCACGAAGCTGCCGCTCTGGCTGGCGACGGTGGTCTTCCTGCCGCTGGTGGGCGTGGCGATCTGGATCGGGCAATACATCCCGTTCAACCTCGCCGTACCGCTGGAAACGCTGCTCCGATTCACGGGCCACAACGGCCCGGTCAGCGACGCAACGGCGCAGAAGTGTTGGAGCCTGGCGCTGCTGGCGTACTGCTACGTCGCGTCGATCGTGCCGATGTGGCTGCTGTTGCAACCGCGGGGGCACCTGGGCGGGTACTTCCTCTACATGGCCCTCGCCGCAGCGGCGCTGGGGCTGATCTTCGGCGGCAAGACGGTGCAGTTCCCCGCGTTCCTGGGCTGGCAATCGGCAAACGGCATGCCGCTCGTGCCGATCCTGTTCATCACGATCGCGTGCGGTGCGTGCTCGGGGTTTCACGCCCTGGTGTCGTCGGGCACGACGTGCAAACAACTCCGTCGAGAGACCGATGCGAAACTCATCGGCTACGGCGCGATGCTGCTCGAGGGGATGGTCGCGATCGTCTCGCTGTGCTGCGTGATGATGCTGGCGGCGAATTCGCCGCTGATCCGGAAGGGGCCGAACTTCCTGTACGCCTCGGGGATCGGGAGCTTCCTCGGCGTGCTGGGCATCAACCCCGTGTTCGGCATCTCATTCGGGCTGATGGCGTTTACGACGTTCGTGTATGACACGCTCGACGTCTGCACGCGGCTGGGGCGGTACGTCGTGGAGGAACTCACGGGCTGGCACGGGCGGTTCGGGCGATTGTTTGCAACGGCCGTCACTGCGGGCACGCCGATCTACTTCCTGATGCAAGACCCGATCAAGCAGGGTGACAAGCTGGTGCCGGTCTGGCGGACGTTCTGGGATCTGTTCGGGGCGAGCAATCAGCTGCTGGCAGCGCTGACGCTGGTGGGCGTGACCGTGTGGCTGTGGCGGACACGGCGGGCGGCGTGGGTGTGGGTGGTGACGGGCCTGCCGGCGGCGTGGATGTACGTCGTGAGCGTCTGGGCGCTCGTGCGGCTGATCCATGTCAACTTCGCCAAAGGCATCGGCCACGCCGGCCCGGTACCGTGGGTGTCGATCGTGCTGATCGCGCTGGCCGTGCTCATGCTGGTCGAGGCCGTGCGCGTGTTTGTCGGCGGGGGTCGGAGGCGGCCGCCAGAGCCGGAGGCGGCGGCTGTACCCGCGGCATGACAGAACGCGGTGAGGAGAGTGAGAGGGGTGAAGAGAGTAAGGCCGGTCCAGGGTCTGTCGGCGTAGACGAGAGCATCCAGATCAGGGCGCGATTTCTTCTTAAGCGGCATCGCTCAGTCCGCGCACGCGGGATCTGCCGGCGTGTTCGCGCCGCTGAAACAGAGCTGGAATCGGGCGAAGTCGGCCAAGTCAACGTCGGCGTCGGTGTCGCCGTCCGCGCACTCGCACGTGGGAGACGCCGGGGCGTTCGCGCCGCCGAAGCAAAGCTGGAATTGCGAGAAGTCGGCCAGATCCACGTCGGCGTCGGTGTCGGTGTCGAACGTCGGGCGGTTGCAGGGCAGCGAGACATGGGCCGTGAGCGAGTACACCACGCTGCTCAGACTCGTGCCGCCGATGATGTCGGCGGGGTCGCGCGTCCGGAACGTGAGCGTGGCGGTGTAATCGGCGTTCGGAACCACATCGGCGTCGTCAAATCCGATCGTCCAGGCGGCCGGCGACGCCCCCACGGTCGCCGGTACGACCCCGTCGAGGAATACAAAGTGTGCCGCGTCGGGCCCGGTGATCTCGGCGGCGTACACGTCGAGCAGCGCCTGCGTGGCGCTGTAACCGTAGTTGTGGACCCGCGCCGCGAGGCCGGCGCCAAAGTGGCCGACCGGATGAGACCCAAAATCGAGCGAGCCTGCCGTGATCTCCGCGTCGGGCCGGCAACTCGGCCGGGCGTGCGTGACAACGAACCCGGCAAACGCCACGTTGACCACCGGCGTGTCCGCATCGCTCGTGATCGCCAGCGTCCCGGAGCGCGAACCGACGGCGGCGGTGTCCATCGAATAGATATGGTCGTTGCCCGCCGCACCGGCGTTCGCAACGAAGGATCCCGTCGGTCCGCTGAAGCCCGCGGGCGCCGTCGGGAGCGTGTAGTTCAGCGGGTCCACGTAGCCGAAGAGGGCCGCGTCGCCCGTGTTCGTCACGGTCAGCGCTTTCTGAGCCGTCGCCCCGAGGATGGCTGTTCCGAACGCCATCGCCGAGGCGGCGATCTTCGCCGGGACCTTGAAGTCCGCGATCACCGGCAGGTGGTCGGACGCCAGGCGGAGGTTCTGGGCCATCGCAAGGCCGACGGCGTTGTTGAAGCCGCCGCCGTCGATCGCCATGTTGAAGTGCTGCCCGTCGTTTCCGTAGGCCATGTAGGTGGCCGGCACGTAGTCGAATCCCTGGCCGTCCTTCAGCGCAGCCGAGACGATGAGGTGGTCAAAGCGGTCGTCCATGCCGCCGGTCGCGGCGCCCGGGGCACACGTGCCTCCATTGCATGTCGATTGCGTATGGATGTCGGCAAAGCTGCCGTTGTTGTTCCAGTTGCCGGGGCGGTTGATCGGGTCGAATCCGCGGCCGTCGTTGTCGGCGAGCGAACCCGTAAGCTGAATGCTGTAGGCTTCCTCGGCACTCGTGTACAGGTTGAGGTCGCCGGCGTAGACGAAGTTCGTCCCGGTGGGCAGGGCGTTGGCGTCGTTGCGTGCGATCGCCGCCTCCGCGGCGCGTTGGGCCTCGTAACCCTGGCTGGCCTTGAGGTGCATGGCGTAGACGTAGATGTCAGCCGCGGACGAGTTGTACCCGGCCACCCGCAGCTTCCAGCGATTGATGTCGCGAAGGGCGGTCGGCAGGATCCTGAAGCTGTCAGGGTCGCTCGCATTGAAACTGAACCTGGCCGTGCGATAGAAGAGGGCGTTGCTCGTATCGGGACCGACAACGAAGGTGGCCTTCGCATATCCGCCGGGCCCGCCGGAGGCATTGAGGACGGCGTTGAGGAAACTGTCGGGGGCCGAGGCGTTGGCGATCTCCTGCACAACGAGAATATCCGCCTGGAGGCCACCGGTGATGGCCTTGAACTGGGTGGCCCGTGTCGTGCCGTCGTAGTTGAGAAGATTGTAGATAGCGATCTTGACGGCCCAGGCGGGCGAGCTTGCCAGCATCACGCCGGCGAGAGCCAGCACCAGTCCCCGACGTCGCATTTCCACTGCCATACCATGCCGCATGAGTGACCTCGGCGATTCTGTTCGCATCGTCCGGACACACGGTCCACGACGCCGAAGCCGGGGGGCTTTCAATCGCCAGGGACTCCCCTCCGACCGGCCTGTCCCCGAACCGAATTCATTATACCAACTTGCAGTCCTCGCCCCGCAGGGAAATCCCTCCGCTCCCGCAATTCCTCCTCGGCCTACCTGCAGACTGACCGAATTGCAGCAGTCACGGAAGATCCGCACGACCACTGCGATGCCTGATGAAAGGTCACGGCACCACCGAGCGCAGGGCGGCTGCGGCTGCGACGCTCAGACAATCCGCGCATCCTTCGGCCCACGTCGCAGCCGCCGACGGACAACGAGCGACCGCCACGAGACAAGCGATGCGTCACTCGTCCATGGGCGACCCGAAGGACGGGCTTCCTCCGGGCGTTGGCGGCGGCGTTTCCGGCTTGTCGCTCTTGACGAAGTCGCTGAGCTTCTTCTGCAGTTTGTCGATCTGCTCGCCCTTGAGCAGGAACACCGTATCGCTGCCTTCGACGGTGGCGTACTTGCTCTTGTCGGCGTCGCCGGCAGGTCCCTCGGCGGAGACGAGCAGCGCGACCTTCTTGTCGCCGCCGGTCGTCACGACGACCTTCAACGCCGGCGCATCAAGCTTGTACGACGGGAGGTCCGCGGGCGCGGCCTTATAGCGAACGTACCGGTGCGTCCTGGCGTCGCGAACGGCATTGATGAGGTCCTTGACCTTCTGGTCGTCCAGGGCAACCGTGTTGTCCTGGCGGTACGACCACTTGTTGTTGGCCTGGGCGAACTCCATCTCCTCGCCCGGGCGGATGAGCGACACCGACGTGGCCTGCGCGACGTCGAACTTCGCAAGGGTGCGGTCGCGCATCTCGGCCGCCACATGATCGTAGATCTTCGTGTCCACCTGGTACACCAGGTCCGTGCCCTCGACCATGGCATACGCCTCGTTGCCCTTGCGGGCGAACTTGAGACGGTAGGTCTTCGGCGGCGGGGCGGGCTGCGATGCCGCCGGCTGCGTGGCGGCCGGCTTTGAAGCGGCCGGCTGCGAATCGGCGGGAGCCGTTTCCGCTGCCGCCGCGGCGAGATCGGCCGGCAGCGGCTTGCCCGGGTTATTCTTCTCCCAGTTCTTGCGCAATTCGTCGATCGTGGGCATTCCGGGCTTGCTGGCCACGGCGGGCGCGGTCGCCGGCGAAGTGGACGGCGGCTTCGGCGCGGGCGGCTGCACGGTGACGGTCACCGTGACATCCGGCTTGTCCAGGCCGTATTTCGCGAAATCGCCCTTCGCGACGGCTTTCTTCGCACGCAGGCTGCTCAGGTCTGTCAGGGCGTCGCGAACGGCGTCGCCATCGGCATCGGCCGCGATCGGCGAGACGAGCGACCACTTGGCGCCGGCCTTCGTCAATACGGCGGTCTGGTCGGCACGGGTGATCTCGATCCGTTCGGCATGGTCCCGCACGAACGTGAGCATCTCGCGCTTGTGATAGCTGATCGGCTCGGCGAGCAGCGCGGCGATGCTCTCCTCCGTCACCACGGCGACGCTGTCGTCCGTGCCCGTCCGCACATAGGCGTTCTTCTGGCTCGCCGTCCGGCCCAGCACCGCGACCGTGATCGGCGCGGGCTCGCCTTCCTGCGTGATCGTCAGCCGGGCCCGTGCCTTCTCGAGATCCACGCCCAGCAGCGAGTCCTTCGACTCGAACTGCACGGCCTTCATGTCGCGCACGGCCTTGAGGAGATCGTCGACGAGGGCGAATTCGGCGACCGTGCCGTCGGGCAACTGCCAGTTCGCGCCCTTCTTCTCCAGCACGAACGACTGACTCGGCAGAACGACCTCGATCTTCTTGCACCGGGCCGGATCGACCTTGGCAATCTGCTTGTCGCGCAGGTCGATGAGCTTCGGGGCCGCCTCGGTGTAGTTCAACTTGGAGACGGTAAACACGGGGTCCTCGCCGCCGATCTTCGCGAAGTAGCTCTCGGCCTTCGCATCGGTGGGCCCGCCGTACTGCACGACGTACGTCTTCTTCTCGATCGTCGGCTGCGTCTCCGCCGGCTGCGTCGATGCCGGGTCCGGCTTCTTCTCGACCTTGTGCTCCACCGTGACGGTGACCGTGAGCCGCGGCTGCTCCAGTCCGTACGGCTGCAGGCTGACCGGCTTGTCGTGCTGGAAGTCCATCGCGTAGAGGTTGCTGATCGTGCGGACCATGCTGTCGGCCTTGTTCTTGTCGGCACGGGCGCGCACGGGGCTTTCCAGCATCCAGTCGTTGCCCGACTTCACCAGCTCGAAGTTCTCGACGCCCTCGACCTTCACGCGGACGGCCTCCTCCGCCTTGAAATCGACGACGCGCTTGTCGCGGATCTCGCTGAGCCGCTTGTCGAGCGACGTATGGAGGTTCTTGTCAACGACGAGGATGTCGTCGCTGCCGATCTTCTGCACGTAGGTGTCTCCGCCGGTCGGCGTCCGCCGGCCGACCTTGAGCGCGTAGGTCTTCTTGTCCTTCGCGGTCAGCGCGACAGTGAAGGGCGGGGCGTTCAATTCCGTCGTCGCATCGGAAGGCCGGCCCTTCGCGCCCTTTTCGTACTTCGCGGCGCACTTGGCGTCGATGATCTCACGGACGACCTCATCGACCATCCACTTGCTGGCCGTCCCCCGGATGGGCTCCTCGATCAGCCACTTGTCGTCCTGCTTTGCGAAGACCCGCTTCCATCGCGGCGAGACGATCTCGACGCGCTCGATGTCGTCGGTCTTCGGCTTGTCGGTCCAGACGTCCTGGGGCCTGGGCGTCTCCGGCGGCTTTTCGGCCGCCTGCCACGGTTTGGCGACAAAGACCATATAAAGCCCCACCACCACGAGGCACAGGGCCAGTATCAGTGTAGTCCGCGAGTTCATGGTTCGTACGATGCTCCTGTCACGCGCAGCTCTTCACTGCCTGCTCTTGTCCGCTTGCGTTCGTGCCCGACCGCGTTCTCTACTTCCTTCGGATCACCGTCATCACGACACCGGCGCCGCCCACGACCAACGCCCAGGCGACGACCGTGTAGTACAGGTTCCGCTTCTGCGTCGCGCCGATTCCTTCGATCGACGGGGCGATGATCGGCCCCGCCGCGATGAAATCGGGCTTGTCCGCCAGGGCGTACGCCATGTTGACGAACAGGTCGCCGTTTTCGCGCGGCGGCGGATCGAACGAAATCCGCTCTTCCCTGCCGAGCCGCGGGACGCGCTCGCCCATGTAGTCGTCCACAACGCCCAGCCCGGCGCCGTTGACGATCACCTTGCTCTTCTTCGGCTGATTCTCCGCCGCGAGAATGACGGTGAACGGCGGGTCGATCGCCTTGTCACCCTTGACCACCGTGCCGTCGCTCGTCGTCGAGCGGATCTGCATGATCAGCCGCTCGATGTCGCCTTCGGCCCAGAACTCGGAGCGGCCCGTCGTGCCGGGGATGCCCAGGATCGTCTCGATCTTCACGCCCTCGGGCACCTTGGCCGCCTGGAGCACCGGGCATACGTCCACAAACAGGCACCGGCGGGACCGCAGCGGGCTGCCGATCGGGTTCTTCTCCTCGAACGTGTTCAGCCGCATCCAGTTCCAACGCGTGATGCTGAGCCCGTAGCGGTTGACGTCCTGCTTGTCCGGCACGCCGCGGATCACGCGTTCGCCGTACTTCACGTCGATGCCCCAGTCGTCGCGCAGCAGGGAGTCATATCCGTAGCTCGACGGCTGCGAGCCGAAGAACGACCGGCGCGGGGGCAGGAAGCAGCAGAGGAAGATGCCCCGGGCGTTCTCCTGCCCGAGAACCTCGCGGACCTTCTTGAGTTCGGGCTCGCCGAAGGTCTTCTGGTCCTGCGGCATCCGCTGGAACGGGTTCTGTTGCGGCGCCTCGGCCGGCGGCAGGAACACGTAGATCGGCTTCGTGCCCTTTTCGGGCTCCGGCGCCTTCTCCTCCGTAGCCAGGTTCCAGTTCTTCACCTTGAAGTTCGCCTGCTCGAGCCGCTCCCGCAGCTTCGTCAACTCGGCGCTGGGGATTCGTCCCGGCCGCGGCTGCGGCGGCTGCTGCTGCATCGGGTTCGGCTGTCCGGACGGCTCGAAGCTGGTGATGATCACCGTGGCGAACGGCTCCTTGTGCCCCAGGGCCAGCACGGCGGCGGAGATCGCCGCATCGCCGTTGAAGATGCGGCGCTCGATGTCCGCGTTCTCCGACGCCGGCGACGGACCGAAGGGGTCGGACTTCGGCCACATCTGGTCGAAATCCACCACCTGGACCTGGTCTTCGGTCTCGACGGTCACGATGTTGTCCTGCTCGAACTTGGTCGCGGTGTCCTCCAGCTTCAGCTCCGGCAGGGCCTTGATCTTGTCCTCGATCGCCTTGACGCCTTCGAGCTGCGCGGCGGCCCACTTGTTCTCCTTCGCCTGCTGCAGCAGGGCCAGGCTGACCTCGTCGATCTTCTGCCAGTCGGCAAGGAAATGCCGGATCTGCTGGTCCCACGTGCCGAGGTCGCGATCCAGATTGGCCACCATCCGGCGAAGCTGCCGGACGGCGTTCTGCAGCACGTCCTTCGGCTGGTCCATGGTGAGCACCTGACGGACCTGGGCGTCCACCTGCGCCAGGTTGTTCCGGTTCATCGCCAGGATCTCGGTCACTTCCATCTGCATCAGCTGGTTGATCTGCACGACCCACAGCCGGTGCCCCGCGATCGCCTTGTGCGCGTCGGCGAACTCATCGACGCGCGTCGCCTCCTGCGCGAGCCACTGGGACAGCTTGCCCGCCGCCCGGGAGAAGTCCTTCAACGCCGGCGTGGGATCGTCGGGGATGCTCTCGTCCTTCGGGTCGCCGATCGCCTTTCTCAGTTCGGCCACGAGCGTCTTCATCTGGCCGAGCTGGGCCGCCGTCTTCGTGGCGAAATCGCCCTTCGGGTCCCGCAGGACGGCGGCCGTCTTCTCCAGATCGGCCAGCCACTTCTGCGCCTCGTCGAGGTGCCCTTTGACCTTCGTGTTGAACTGCTCGATCTTCTGCTTCGCCTGCTCGTACCGCGGCAGTCCGATGCCGGTCACGGCCTCGTCCACCTCCCGCTGGGTCTGCTGCAGGTCCTCCGCATCGCGGGCCAGCTCGCCGGACATCTTCGCGAACGTGTAGAAGCCCGCCAGCCAGGCCTTGCCCGCGGCGAGCTGGTCGAACTGCTGGGTCGTCTGCTGGATCCAGGCGCCGAGGTCCGCCCACTTTGCCTTGGCCAGATCAATCAGCTCCTGGTAGTCCTTGCCCTTGCCGCTGAACTTCTTGTGGATGCGGGCGACCAGCTCGCGTTTCTGGTCGTCGTCGGTCAGGTAGGTGACCTTGACCTTTCCGCTGAACGACTCCATCTCGTCGAACAGGTCGCGAATCCGCGGCAGATACTTGTCCCGGTCCTTTTCCTTGTCCGTCGAGGTGTACACCGCCGTCAGGCTGATTTCCTTCACCGGGCAGTCGTTGATGATCTTCTTCGTCCGGTCGGAGAGCCCGTACTGGCCGGTGCTGGCCACGTCCTTCCGCCAGTGCTGCTTGTGGCTGATCCAGTTCACGGCGCCGACAAGCGCGGCCGCAATCAGCGTCACCACCACGACGTTGGCGCCGATGACCAGCCGACGCCCGCGCGCGGCCGCCAGGGACGAGTGATCACCGCCACCGGACACTTCTTTGTTGCTTACCGCCATCGCTTGGACTCCAACACCTTCGTAGCCAGAAACAGGAAAAACGCCGTCGAACTCACGAAGAACACCAGCGACCGGGTATCGAGCATGCCCTTGGCGAACTCCTCGAAATAGGCGGGGACGTTAATCGTCATCAGGACGCCCCGCGCCTTGGCCTGTGCCAGATCCACCACCCAGTCCACCACAACGAACAGCGACAGAATGGCGATCGCCAGCACGGCCGCCAGAAGCTGGTGCCGCGTGCAGCAGCTCGTGAAGAGCCCGACCGAGAGGTACATCCCGCCGAGCAGAAGCATGCCGACGTAGCTGAAGAAGACCACGCCCAGCTGCGGAGAACCGTACGCCTTGAGCATGAAGAGGAACGGCAGTGTCGCCGCCAGCAAGGCCGCGTAGAACGCCAGGACGCCGAAGAACTTGCCCAGGATCACCTCGGCATCCGTCACCGGGGCGGTCATGAGGGTCTCGATCGTCCCGCTGCTCAATTCCTCGGCCACGGTCCGCATCGTCAGCAGCGGGGCGCAGAACACGAGCACGTAGACCATGCCCTCGAAGAGCGGCCGCATGGACGCCTCGTTTCCCGCCTCAAACACGTTGGACACGAACCACAAGCCGCTGGCGACCAGGAAGATCGCCCCCACCACGTAGGCAATGGGCGACAGGAACGACGCCGCCAGCTCCCGTTGCGTCAGAGGACAGACGTTACGCATAGTGTTCAGATCTCCTCAAGACCGAAAGTGGAAAAGTGAAAACGCGGAAAAGGGCCGCCGCCGAACGGATTGTGAACCGCTGAATCGCCGCGCCCCCCGATACGGCGGCCCCCTGCCATGATCCTCGCCTTTCTCATTCTTCCACTTTCCCGTTTTCTCACTTCTCGACGATCTATGCCGCTTCTCCCGCGTGCTGTTTTGCCGTAATCCGCACGAAGAACTCTTCCAGGCTGCCGGTCTCGAGCCGGATCTCCCGCAGCGGCCAGTCGTGGCGGGCCGCCAGCTTGCTGATGCCCTCGCGCGGGTCGTGGCCGGGCGTCGCGTCGATCATCAGCCGATTCCAGCCGTTGGTCAGCACGCACTCGACCTTCCGCACGCCCTCGACGCCCTCAACGGCGGACTTGACCTCCTGCTGCGGCCCGCGAATCTCCGCGATCAGCCGTGACGAACCCGCGATTCCCGCCCGCAGGTCCGCCGGCGATCCGCTCGCGACGATCTTGCCCCGGGCAATGATGATCGCCCGCTGACAGGTGGCCTCCACCTCCGGCAGGATGTGCGAGCTGAGGATCACTGTGTGCCGCCTGGCCAGATCGCGGATCAGGTTTCGCGTCTCGCGGATCTGCGTCGGGTCCAGGCCGATCGTCGGCTCATCGAGCACCAGGATCTTCGGATCGTGCAGCAGGGCGTCGGCCAGCCCCACGCGCTGCTTCATACCCTTCGAAAGTTGCTGGATCGGCCGATCGATGAACTCACCCAGCCAGCAGCGCTCGCAGACGTTCTTGATGGCGGTTTCGCGGGCCGATCGGTCCAGCCCCCGCAGCTTGCCGCGAAAGTTCAGGTACTCGCGTACCCGCATCTCAGGATACAGCGGCACTGACTCCGGCAGGTAGCCGATGTGACGGCGGACCTCCATCGACTGCGTGAAGACGTCATAGCCCGCCACCGTCGCCGTACCGCTCGTGGCGGGGTGGTAGCACGTCAGGATTCGCAGCGTCGTACTCTTTCCGGCCCCGTTCGGACCGAGAAAGCCGACGATTTCGCCTTCCTCGACCTTGAACGAGATGTTGTCCACCGCCAGGAAGGAGCCGTAGTACTTGGTGAGGTTTTTTACCTGAATCATGGCCGACCGTTATCCTTTCCGTACACTCGCAGATCCGAACGGTTCCCCTGGGTTCCCACCTGTATGTTCCGCCGTAACTCGACTCACACGGCTTGTTCAAGCACATCGGCCCGCGCGGGGCCGCTATCAGAGTGCTTCTACGTCATCGCTTGTCGCCGGGTTCGTTCGTTGTGCGCGTCCGCAACGCCGACCCCACGAATCGAGCGGCGTATTCTGCCGACGCCCCGCGGAATTGTCAATAGCCTTCCGCCGCCTGGGATGCATGGCCATATGTGCGAAAGCGGTCAGGAACCTTTGCCGGACAGGCAGTACACCGTGTTCACGGAAAATGGACGCCCTGACGCCTTTAGCCCAGCGCCGGAAAGGTTCCTGACCCCCTCCCCGTACATAAGAACAGGCATCACCGCGTGGGACCTGACCGGCTTGGGCCGCAACCACAAGACAATACGCAGCGCAAACACAATAAACTAAAGCGTGACGGCAGACCGCTTGCCTGCTGATCCCAAGGCAATGTGCTCGCCGCCCGGCCCGCAGTCGAAAACGGGAGACGATTGCCTGTGAGTCAACTCACTGCGGACTGTGCCGGCGGCCCGCACCGGCGCGGTCGGCCGTTGGCCGCAATGGAATGCCAGTCCTGCCCTCGGTCACGGCGTTGCGGCCTCGAACGAGGGCAACCAGGTCGCCGACCATTTTGTTCAGCGATTCCGCCTGCGAGGCCAGTTCCTCGGCCGCGGAGGCCGATTCCTCGGCGCCGGCCGCGTTCGTCTGTGTAACCTGGTCCATCTGCGATACGGCCGTATTGATCTGCTCAACGCCGCGTGACTGTTCCTCGGCGGCCTCCGAGATCCCGCTGACCAGCTCGGACGCCTTGGTGACATTGCCCACGATTTCGCCGAGCACGCTGGCCACAGACGTCGCCACGCCCACGCCCCGCTCGACGTTGTCGGCCGCGTTCCGGATGAGGCCGGTGGTCTCCCTGGCCGCTTCGGCGGCTCGCTGGGCCAGCGTGCGGACCTCCTCGGCCACGACGGCGAAGCCCTTGCCGTGCTCGCCGGCACGCGCGGCCTCGACCGCGGCATTCAGCGCCAACAGGTTGGTCTGGAAGGCGATCTCCTCGATGACCTTGATGATCCGGCCGATCTTTTCGGACGACTCGTTGATGGCGCCCATGGCCTCGTTGAGCTGCCCGACCGTCTTGTCTCCTTCGTCGGCGGCCGTACGCGCCCGGTTCACGAGATCGCTCGCCGCCTTCGAGTTGGCAGCGCTGGTCTTGGTCATGCTCGCCATCTCGTTCAGGGCGCTGGAGGACTCCTGGAGCGACGCGGCCTGCTCCGTGGCGCCCTGGGCCAGCCGCTGGCTGGCCTCCGACACCATTCCGCTCGCCTCGGTGACCTGCTGCGCCCCCTCCTTCAGGCCCGCAATGATCTGATTCACCGGCCGGGTGATGCCGCGAACAATAAAGAACGCCGAGAAAGCGCCAAGGACCGCGATTACGACCATGAGTCCGACGGCAACCTCGTGCGCCTCGGACTTGGTCTCCGCAGCCTCCCTCTCGACCTCATGCGCAAAAGCCTCCGCGTTCACCTCGAGTGCCGCCAGGTCCTCGCCGCAGTCGATTTCGTCCGCCTCGGCGGCCAGCTCATCGATGATCACCGCGGCAAGGGCCTTCTGATACGCACCCAGTTCCTCCTCAACCCTGGCCAGAAGTTCGAAAGCCGTTGTCTCCTCTTCCCTGGTGCGGGCGCAACGGGGGAGGAGTCCCCGAACCAGCTTGAGTTCCGCGTGCAGACGGCCGAGGTTGTCCTCCATCCTCGTTACGCTCGCCAGCTTCTTGTCCCGCATGAAGGCCAGTTCGTCGCACGCTACCTTCGTGACAAGCAATTCGCACTCCGCCAACCTCTCGACCAGGCCGATCTGGATCGCCACGGACGCCGCATCGGCGCCCGCCTTCTGCCGATTGGCCAGAGCTTCCTCCTGTGCCTGAAGGAAGCCCGCCAATCGCTGCTCCATCCCGTCGCGACGTCCATCCAGTTCGTCCGCGAGTTTCTCCAGTTCGTGGTACGAATGGCACTGCCGTGAAGAACCCGCCGTGCGGGACAGAGACCGAGCGTGTCC
>CAZUAI010000078.1:0-26645 GCA_964617875.1 uncultured Planctomycetales bacterium
CATCCGTACGATCTTCGCTCGTGCGAGGTGCGGATTATGCAACTTGGGGGTACACTCCGGTTTTTCGAGGTGAACCGTCATGCCGATGCGTCGTTTGTCGTGGGGTGTCCTGTGCCTGATGGCCGCGTTGGATCCCCGGTCCGCCTTCGCCGAGGGCCATGCCGCGATTCTGCACGAGCCGGACATGGCCGTACGGGGCGCGGCGACGTCCCCCGCCGTCATGGCGGCAATCCTTGAGCAGGCCGGGATTCACGCAGAACTCCTCTCGGCCGACCGGCTCGCCGATCCCCAGGTGCTCAATGCCTCCGCATTTGATCTCCTCGTACTGCCGGCAGGGCAGAGTTACCCTGTGCCGGCCCGCGAGGCGATCATCGCGTTCCTCCGGGCGGGCGGCGGCCTAATGGCCACCGGCGGCTATGCGTTCAACCACCCAATGCGCAAGGAGGGCGATCGCTGGATCTCGGAGGCCGACGCTGCCAGAGACCGGCTGGACCGCGCGACCCGCAAGGAGGCGAACCTCCTTGCCAACGGCGACTTTGAATCGGGGCAACCGTCGTCGGGACCGACCGGCCGCCCGCCCGGGCAGTGGGTGCTTGATTCGCCGGGCTGCATGATCGACGGCGTGGAGCGGCACGAGGGGCGATACGCGGCCAGGGTCGTCGTAGACCCTGCGAATCCCGCCGGCGGCGGCAGGTTCCGGCAGGAGATTCGCGCGAAAGCGGGCAACGAATACCGCGTCTCCGGTTGGCTGAAGGCGTCGCAGGTCAACGAAAGCGGTTATGCCTACATCGCCGTCTACCAATGCGGTCCCCAGGACAAGCTGGTCGCGTTCCGGGACTTTGCCGTCGCCCGCGGTACGGCGGACTGGACTCTCCACAGCTTCACGTTCAAGGCCGAGCCGGGCACCGAACGCTTATCGGTCCGGTTCGGGCTCTACAACGCGAGCGGCACGGGCTGGTTCGACGACATCCGCCTGTCGGACATCACCGGCCTTTCGCTCAAGCCGCTCAACACCGCGATCGGCAAGCCGCTGGACGGCCTCGTCGTGTTGCCCGAGCAGATCGGGATTTTCGATGCGTCGTTTCCGCTCCGGCGGGCGTGCCGGGTCCGTGCCGCCCCCGGGCAGCACATGTTCCGCGAACCTGTGGAGTTGCAAGGGGCGATCGACGGGTGGGCGGCTTCCGGCGTGGTCGGCGATCGCAGCGCCCGCTGGATTCCGCTTCTGCAGACGTACGACCGCTACGATCGTCCGCGCGGCGCCGCCGGGGCGATGCTGCTGAACTACGCCGGCTTCTACGCCGGTTCGTGCTGGGCGTACTTCGGCGTCGAGAATGTGGATCTCTTCCGCGATCCCGCCGGCCCCGCGGCGAAAGGACTGCAGAACGTCGCCCGCTTCCTCCTCCGCAAGACATTTCTGCGGGACATCGCCACCGATCACCGCCTCTACCGCCCCGGGGAATGCGTGAAGGCGCAGGTCCTGGTGGATAATCGCGGCGCACGCCCGCAGCGTGTCCGTGTGCGGTTCGATCTCGGGCCGGTCGGAGGCGGCAAGCCCGCCACGTCCGTTGTGCGGGAGTTGGACGTACAGCCGCGCACGGCCGAACGGGCCGAGGCGGTCTTCGACACAGTGCCGGCCGGGCCCGATCTCGTGCAGGTCACGGCCACGTTGAGCGGCGACGACGGCCTGATGGACGAGATGACCACCGGGTTCGTCGTTGAACGGGCGGATGTGCTGAAGGCCGGCCCGGAGCTGCGCTTCGCGGACAACTATTTTACGCTGAACGGCCGTCCGACGTTTCTTTTCGGCACCGACACATACGCCTACACGTACAAGTCCGCCCACGAAAACCCGCTGACCTGGGCGGAGGAACACAGGCACGGCCGCGACATCGGCATGAACCTCTACGAGAACCTCCAGTACGTCAGGCCCGACTGGCAGATGGGCGAGGAGGACTGGCGGGACTTCCGCGCCATGGCCCAGCTCACGCAGAAGCACCGTCTCGTCTTCATGCCCGGCATGCTCATCGGCCACAACGTTGCGATCGGCGACGACCGCCTGCGGAAACAAAGCGACCTCTGTGCCGCCTACGCGGCCCGGCTCAAGGACGTGCCCGGCCTGCTCTACTACGTCAACGGCGACTACCAGATGAACCTCGGCGACCACCCGGAGGAGGTTCGCACGCTCTGGAACCGTTGGCTCAAGGATCGCTATGGCACGGCCGACAGGCTGCGAAACGCGTGGGGGGCCGCTGCCGTCGCGGCCGAGATCGGCAAGCTCGACTTCTGGCCGCCGAACAGCGGACGGTGGGACGATGTTGCCATCGTCGATCGCCTGCGATTCCAGAACTGGCTCACCCGCCGGTGGAACGAGGCCCACGTCGCCGCCGTGCGGTCGCACGACCGCGAGCATCCGATCACGTCGGAGTACTACCAGATCGGCTGGGGCGGCATGGACCTCATGCAGACGATCGACGGGCAGGACGTCGCCAACATCGGCTTCTTCGCCGGGCCGGAAGAGGATCTCGACATTCTCCCGCTCAAGATCCGATACAACGATTTTCGCGCCCGCGGCAAGGGTGTCGCCCTCGGCGAGTACGGCGTCAAGACGCACCCGGCGTGGTCGCTCGAGAACGGCGCGACCGACTACCACATCGTGCGCACGGAGGAGCAACAGAGGCAGCTTTTTCTCGCCGTCGCCCACTACGCCCTCGGCCTCGGGGCGTGCAAGGTGCAGAACTGGTGCCTCCGTGACGCCCAGAACTCCGTCTTTCCGTGGGGGCTCTTCCACCCGAACCAGTTCATTCCGAAGGACGTTGCGTACGTCCACCGCAACCTGTCGTTCCTGTGGCGCTTCTTCTCGCCCCGGTATCTGGCGCCGGCGCTCACCGTCTGCGTACCGAACAACCTGCGCGTCGGCAACCACGAGACCGTCGGCCGCACCGTCGCGGACAACACGTTCGCTGCGCTGCTGTCGCTGCACATGGATTTCAACGTGATCGACGACGACCACCTCGACCGGATCCCGCCCGATACGAAGGTGATGATCTACCCGTCGCCGTTCGCGCTCTCGGACGAGACGTACAACCGGCTCCTGGCCTGGGTCCGCGCCGGCGGCAAGCTCCTCGTGACCGGCGACATCTCCTACGACGAGAACCGCCGTCGCACGCGCACCGCGCGATTGAAGGAGCTGTGCGGCGTCGAGTTCGTGCGGGAGAACTATCCGGGCATCTGGCGTCCCTCGTCACAGGCGATGTCGCCGCGGGCCGTTCTGCAATCCACGTCGGCGCCGCTGCCGACCGCAAGCACCTTCCCTTGCATTGAGGTCAAGATCGTGGCAGCCAGGCCGGCTGCCCCCGGCATACAACCGGCGTTGCTGGTGCACGACACGGGGAACGGACGAGTCGTGTACTTTGCCGATCCCATCGAGCTGGCGACGGGCGAGGAGTCGGCGTCGATGCGTCAATCCGTATATCGCTCCCTGTTGGCGCTGTGCGATGCGAAAGGCCTTCCCATCGCGCCCGACGAGCCCTGGCTCCACGTGATGCGGCAAAAGACCGTGCGCGGGAATCTGCACGTGGTGTACGACTGTCGCAAGGCGGATGGCGTTGCCGACGTAGCGCTTTCCACGGCGGCCGGTGCCGTTCGTCTTGGCGTGCGGAACCGCTACCCGGCCCTGATCGCCGTCACCGACGAGGGCAGGATCGTCGCCGTCAACGCACATGGCAGCGCCGCC
Organism: uncultured Planctomycetales bacterium; assembly: GCA_964617875.1. Lineage (GTDB taxonomy): Bacteria > Planctomycetota > Phycisphaerae > UBA1845 > PWPN01 > CAZMVY01. The sequence goes on from CAZUAI010000078.1 coordinate 3,734, forward strand.
GTCCGCGAGGAGGTTGTGATGGCCGGAGCCGGGCTCAAGGCCCTGCTCTCGCTCGACGGCGAAGACCTGCGTCGGTCGAAGGCGATGCTCGTTGCGCCGTTCGAGCCGGGCTCCCTCACCCTGCCCTCGCAGGAAGGCGACCGGACGGCCGTCTTCGGCGAGTTCCGGGACGGTCAATGGACGGCGTTGGAACGAGCGATCGTCGGCGCGACGGGACGGCCGCTCGACATCGACGCGGACCGTGCGACGTGCCTGATCCTGCTGTGCGAGCGGGGCCTCGAGGCGAAATGGTCGCAGGAGCTGACACGAGCGCTGCTGCACCCGGATCGTATCAAAGGGTATTGATCGCGCGTGCGTGCGTGCGTGCGGCGACCCGGCATCGGCGGTCGCGTCCGCCGTCACAAGGAATCGAAGACAATTGCCAACGAATTACGTTGTCGGCGGTTCGCCCGCCGGCGGCTCGACGTCCCCTGCCAGCGATCCGCCCGGCGAGACGCCGTGCAGGCCGATCTCCCGCGACAGGTAACGGGCGAGACGGCTGTGCGACCGGCTGTATCCGAAGTAGATCACGAAGCCCGCGACGAGCCACGCGCCCAACCGCAGCCAGTTCTCCCACGGGAGCGAAAACATCAGCAGCATGCACAGGGCGATGCCGCTGATCGCCACGAACGTGACGCACGGGGTCTTGAACGGCCGGTCCGCGTCCGGATGCGTCCGGCGCATGATCAACACGGCCGCACAGACGATTACGAATGCCAGCAGCGTCCCGATGTTGACCAGATCCGCCAGCAGGTCCAGCGGCAGGAACGCCGCCATCAGGCCGACGAAGACGCCGGTGAGGATCGTGGATTTCCAGGGCGTGCGGAATCGGTCGTGAACGGCCCCGAAGAAGCTGATCGGCAGCAGCCCATCGCGGGCCATGGCCAGCAGCACGCGGGCCTGGCTGAGCATCAGGACAAGCAGTACCGACGTGATCCCCGCGAGGGCTCCGAGGGAAACGAGGAAGTGCGCCCACCGGATTCCCTTGCGCCGGAAGGCGTCGGCGATGGGGGCCTCCTTGCTGATCTGGTCATAGGGCACCATGCCCGTGAGCACGGCGGCTACGGCGACATAAAGGGCCGTGCACACCAGGAGCGACACGATGATTCCGATCGGGACATCCCGGCGCGGGTTGCGGGCCTCCTCGCTGTGCGTGGATACGGAATCGAATCCGATGTAGGCGAAAAAGATGATGGCGGCGCCGGCCAGCATGCCCGCCGGACGCCCCTCGTGGGTGATACCGTGTATGGTATGGCCGAACAGGGTGACGCCCGTGTACCCGTACGGCGCGAAGGGCTTCCAGTTTGCGGGGTCCACATAGAACGCGCCGACCGCGATGACGATGATGACAATCGCCACCTTGATGAGGACCATGGCGGCGTTGAATGTGGCGCTTTCCTTGATGCCGATGACCAGGATCACCGTGATGACCATGGCCACCACCAGAGCGGGCAGGTCGAGCCAGGTTCCGCTGACGCTCAGCTTGCCGACCGTCACCGCCAGGGGGGCATTCGCGACCGCCGCGGGGAGCTTCAGGTGGAGCAGCCCGAGGAACTCCTGGCAGTACTTCGACCAGCCGTGCGCGACCGTTGCCGAGGCGACGCCGTATTCGAGGATCAGGTCCCAGCCGATCACCCAGGCGAGCAGCTCGCCCAGCGTGGCGTACGCATACGTGTACGCCGAGCCGGCCACGGGGATCATCGACGCGAACTCCGCATAACACAGCGCCGCGAAGATGCACGCGATTCCGGCGACGACGAACGACAGCATCAGGGCCGGGCCGGCGCTGTCGGTTGCGGCCTTGCCCGTGATGACGAAGATCCCCGCTCCGATGATGCACCCGACGCCGAGGCTCGTAAGCTGTACGGGGCCGAGCACGCGCCGGAGCCGGTGCTCGCCCGCCATCTCCGCCAGGAGCAGTTGCAGGGGCTTCTTGGCGAAAAGCTGTTTCATGGCCCAGATGATGGAGAAACCGCACGCGGAATGCAAGCCTGCAGGACGGGCGGCTTCCGTGCCAGACGCCGGGGGCGAAACGCCTGGTTGGTAGCGACACAGCGACGAGGCGGTCCCCGCCAACAGGTGAAACCGGAGGACAACCGGCCTTGTTCGGCGTGCTTCCTTGCGGTAGCCTGCCTCGCGTGGATCCCCGTGCGTTGACCATCGCGATCAATGACCGCCCCTTGCGGCCGCCGAAGACCGGCGTCGGACATTATGTCGAGCAACTGCTTCGCTGGTTGCCGCAGGTCGCGCCGCAGCACCGGTACCTCGGGTTCTTCACGGACGTGCTTCGCCGCACGCCGCCGCAGGTCGAGACCGCCGTCGCGGCCGGCGTTCCCGGGACGCCCGTCGATCGCCCGCCGTGGCTTGTGCGGCGGATCCTCCAGGCCGGCTATCGGATCGCGTTCCGCCTCGCCACGGGTCGCGGGCGGTGCGACCTCTACCATGAGCCGAACAACATCGCCATGCGCTGGCGCGGGCCGACCGTGACGACGGTTCACGACCTGTCCGTGATCCGCCATCCCGAATGGCACCCGGACGACCGCGTGGCCTGGTATCAGCGCGAATTCGAGCCGTCCGTGCGACAGTCATCGCATTTCATCTGTCCGTCGGAGTTCACGAAGCGTGAACTGATGGCTCTCGCGGGCGTCGCCGCAGACCGTATCACGGTTGTTCCACTCGCGCCGCGCGAGCCCTTCTGCCCGCAGTCGTCGGCGACGGTTGCGGCGGTGCGACGGCGGCTGAGCCTGCCGGCCGAATTCCTGCTGTTTGTCGGGACGATGGAGCCGCGGAAGAACATCGACGGGCTGCTGGAGGCGTACGCGCAGCTTGACGCCGCCGGTCGACGGCGGTTTCCGCTCGTGCTGGTCGGCGCGGCGGGCTGGGGCGTCGAGGGGCTGTGGGAGCGAGCCGCCGGACTCGGCATCCAGGAGACGCTCCTGCCGCTCGGGTACGTCTCCGAGGAAGACCTTGCGGCCATCTACACCGCGGCCCGTGCGCTGGTCTGGCCGTCGTGGTACGAGGGTTTCGGGCTGCCGCCGCTGGAGTGCATGGCGTGCGGGACGGCGGTCATCACGAGCAACGCGGCGGCGCTGCCGGAGGTGGTCGGCGACGCCGGCGTGACGGTGGATCCATCCGACACGGCGGCCCTGGCGGAGGCGATCCGCGCACTGGCCGAGGACGATTCGCGTGCGGCGGACCTCGCGGCCCGTGGTCGCGACCGCGCGGCCGCGTTCACCTGGGCACGCGCCGCCGCCGCCCACATCACGGTCTACGAGCGATGCGCGACTCAACAGTGAGGAATCGCTCGATCGTCTGCCAGTATGCCTTGTCGTTGCCGCGGCCGGGAAAGTCGTTGTGGTCGCAGTCGTACTCGACGTACGTGGCCTGCGGGACGAGGGCGTGCAGCTTGCGGCCGTGCGCGACGGGGATGATCGAGTCGCGTGTGCCGTGGAAAAGCAACAGCGGCACGTTCAGTGTCGGCAGGATGCGGTCCGTGCGAAAGGGGTGCCTGGCGAGGAAGGCCGGGCCGCCGTAGCCGCGGGCCATCGAGCCGATGCTCGTGAACGTCGATTCCAGGATCATTGCCGCCGGTCGTCGCCGGGCGGCGACTTGTGCGGCCACGCCGCCGCCGACCGACCGGCCGTGAATCACCACGCGGGCACGGTCCACGTCGGGCCGCTTCAGCGCCTCGTCGAGGAACTGCACGGCGTCGGCGACGATCGCTGTCTGCGACGGCCGGCCGGCCGATCGTCCATAACCGCGGTACTCCGGCAGCAGGACGGCAAAGCCGAGCCGGCGGTAGCCGCCGGCGATCTCGTCCTGGAAGTCGATGAGTTCGGCGTTGCCGTGAAAGTAGATCACGAGCGGAGCGGGGCGATCGGCGTTTGCGTTCGGTGCCGGCAAGAGCCATGCCTCGACCTTGCCGCCGCCGTCGGCGGGGATGGTGAGCACCGTCGTGTTGCGCGGGGCGCCGGGCATCGGTGGCGGCGCCAGATCGGCGGGGAAGAGCATCCGGTCCTGGTAGAAGTAAAGCGTTGCGTACCAGGCGACATAACCAATAACGGCTACGCGTGCGACGCGGAACCAGCAACGGCGGTACAAGGGTTTCGGTCTGCCGGGACGGGCCGCATCGGGCGTGGCCGCGCCCGGTTGAGGTTCCCGCGTTTCGCCGTTCGTGACGGGGGCAGGGGTCTCCATGGCTCACCCTTTCGTTGACGGGCCGGATGCCGGTCGATTGCGCCCTCCACACTGGATGACACCGCTGCCGGTTCCGAGGTTCCCGACCCTGATTGAATGCCGGCGCGTGTCATCGTAGCATAGCGGGCAACGAATGAGGGATAGACCGTGCTGAAGAAGGTTCTGCTTGCCGTATCGACGTTCGCGATTGCCGTGCTCCTGTTCGCGATCTATCAGTGGCAGGAGAAGGCCCCGCCGCGCGTCGCCGAACGAATCGTGCCTCAGCAAAGCCCCGCGACGCAGATGGAGCCGGATGCCAAGCGGCTGAAGGTTCGTGGGATCGATGTGCCGCCGGGCGAAAAACCACTGGCTGTCATCTACGACAATCGCGGGCGACCCAAAATCCAGTTCCGTTCCGACAAGTGGTATCCGCTGTCGGAGAGCGAGATGCACATGACCCGGCCGGACATCCGGCTGATCCTGCCCGGCGGCGAACCCGTCCAGGCGACGGCGGACGAGGGTCAGGTCGTGGTCGTGAAGGAGGAGAACAACAACTACAACCCCAAGCGGGGCTGGATGCAGGGCAACGTCCACATCGTGATCGACCGGACGGACGAGAAATGGCGCGAGAAGAACCCCGATCGCGCATTGCCGGAGCAGCACCCGGAATACGTTGTTCACCTGTGGCTTGAGGACCTGCGGTTCGACCTGGATCTGGCCCGTCTGGAGAGCAGCGGGGCCATCCGGATCCAGAGCCACGACGCGACGGTGGAGGGCACAGAGCTCGTGCTGGCGTGGAACGAGGTGGATCGGCGGATCGATCTGCTCGAGATCGCCATGGGCAAGCGGATGGAGCTTCGCCGCGATGCCGGTCTGGTGGAGTTCGCGATGCCCGGCTCCGAACGTGAACAGCGGACGCGGGCCGCCGCCGCGGGTCGGCCGCAGACCCGGGCCGTGGCGCAGGCGCCCCCGCACGGGCGCGTGCCGGCGGCTGCCGCGGCACCTGCTACAAGGCCGTCGCGAAAGGCTGCTGCGCCGGAGTCGCGCCCGGCAGAGCTGTCGGGCGAGGATCTCTTCGTGGACGTGACGAAGAACCGCAACCTCCGGCCCAGGAGCGATCGGATCGACACGTACACGGCCGTGTTCGCCGGGCCCGTCGCCGTTTCGCAGAAGCGGGGCGAGGTCGATCTCGGCCGGCTGACCGGGAACATGCTGGAACTGCTGTTTGACTTCGGCGAAGCGCAGAAGGAGGCCGCCGATGTGCGTCCGCAGGATGCGGAGAAACCGGCGACGAGCGCGCCGGCCGTCGCCTCGGCCCCGGCGGTGCCGCCGGAGGCGCAGTCCAGGATCGAGCTGGTGTGGTCCGGCAAGATGACCATCCATCCCGCCCCGGCGGACAAGAACGCGCGGGCCGGTCAGCGGTTCCACGCCGTGGCCACGGGCAGCGTGACCGTGACCAAGGGGACGAGCAAGGCCGAATGCGATCGCCTGGAGTTTCACAACGAGACCGAGCAGGCCTGGCTGAGCGGTTCGGTCCGGATGCGGACGGCCGAAGGGCGGGAGATGGCCGGCGAGAAGATCTTCTACGACCGGCGCGGCGGTCTCGCACGGATTGACGGTCCGGGCTCGATGACCGACCCGGCGCGCGAGCTGGCGGGGCCGGTCGCCGCTCCCGGTTCGAAGCGGCCGCAGGCGGATGCGGCGCTGGAAACCGCCGCGTCGTCGGACAGTCAGGCGGAGCGCGCGGTGGTCCGCTGGACGAAGAGCGTCGAGCTGAAGTTCGGGTTGGCTCGGCAGTCCGTAGCCGATGTTCGGACCGCGCAGACGGTGGCGCAGGAGAAGGAGTACCTGCAGCATGCCCGCTTCGTCGGCGACGTCGAGATGTCGCAGCCCGGGCGTTCGATGCGTGCGGACGAGATCGTGCTGTTTTTCGCCGAGCCGCCCGGGCAGGCCGCCGCGGCCGAGCAGTTGGCCGTCGCGATCGCCCGCGCGGTCGCGACGCAGCCGGAGAAGCAGGCGGCCCTCGCCGCGGACCTGGGGAAGGCGATCCGCGAGCTGGTTACGGCTTCGGCTGATGCGCAAGCGGCGGGGGGGCAGGCTGTGGCCCGCGCGGTCGCGGACCATGCGGCGGCACGGCCGGAAGACCGGGATGCGATTGCCGGTACGGTCGGCACGGCCATCGGGCGGCTCTTGACGGCACCGCCGTCGGAGCAGGCAACGGCCGCCGAGCATTTTGCGAAGACCGTTGCCGATCTGGGCTCGGGGCCGCCGGCGGAGAAGGCCGCCGCCGTGGCGCGACTGACGAAGGCGATTGCCGGGCTGGTGGCCCCGGCTCCGGGGACTGAAGACGTGGTCGTGTCCGATCGCCTCGAGCGGATGACGGCGCGCGGCCGCGTGCGATTCCAGAGCCGCGACGACGTTGTGGCAGCGGACGAACTGGTCGTCACAATGACGGTCGATACCGAGGGCCGCAATGTCCCCGCGCGAGCAGAGGCGCGCGGGGCCGTGTCTGCCAGCCAGAAGGAGCGACGGATCACGGCGAAGGACCGGCTGATGGTGGAACTGGCGTCGGTTCCGGCGCCGCCGTTGCCGCCGCTGGACCGGAATGTCGTCGCCGCCCGGGCGCGGGCAAAGGGGATGGACCCGGCGAAGATCGACTGGGACGCCCTCGAGGCGAAGCGGAAGAACCGGCGGGAGCTGGGCGTCGTGCGGCTGGAGGCGTTCGGCGATGTGAAGACGACGGACCCGGCGGAGAAACTGAGCGTTTCGGCCGAGGAGCTTCACTGCTGGATGCCGGACGGGCGGCAGATTGAGCGGGCCCTCGTGGTCGGGGCTCCCGGTCGTGAGGCGGAGGTCGAGGTGGATGACCGTTATGTTCGCGCCCCGACCGTGCAGCTCGACATGAAGGCGCAGCGGGCCGAGGTCGCGTCGGCGGGCCTGCTGCGGTTCCGGAGCTACCAGGACCTGGGCGGGGAGCGCCTCAAGGAGCCCGTGCCGGTCACGATTTCGTGGTCGAAGAGCATGACGATGGACGGCGCCCAGAACACGGGCCTGTTCGTCGGCGATGTTCACGCGGTGAGCCGCGACACAGTCGTCGATTGCCGGGAGCTGCGTGTGGCGTTCGCGGACATCCCGACGCCCGCCGAGGGGACGCCCACGACGGCGCCCGTGGACCGGTACTGGATCTTCGGCCCACTGGCCAAGCTGATCACAGACCGTTCCGCGAAGAACGGCGGATCGCGCGACCTCATGGGCGGGGGCCGGAAGCGGCCCGTGCAGATGCTGGCCGTGGGCGATGCGCGGGCGCTGTCCACGAGCATGGACGCCAAGGACCGTTCGCGGATCCTGAGCCGCATGCAGATCGACGGGCCGCAACTCGTACTCGACCTGGAGTCGGACCAGATGCGCGTGGACGGGGCGGGCCACCTTCTCATCGAGGATTACCGGTTGCCGGCGGCGCGGCGCCGGACCGCGGTCGGCAAGGCGGCCGCCGGACGCGACCCCTTCGGAAGCGGCCTGGAGGTGCAGAGCCCCAGCCAGACGCTGTTCACGTGGCAGAATGCGATGTCGTTTTTCGCGGGGCGGGGCCTGGCGGTCTTCGACCGCGATGTGACGATGACGCATCTGAGCGGCCCGGCGATCAAACTCAGCGGGGCGCTCGCGACGGCGATGAAGGTGGATGTGGCGAAGCTGCAGGCGCTGAAGGCCCGACGCGCCGGGCTGCGTTGCGACAACCTGATGGTCGAGTTCTTCCGCGATCGCACCGCAAAGCACCCGGATGATCCGACACCGCTGGCCGGGGCGACGGAATTGAAGCTGTTGCGCGCCACCGGGCGGGCCCGCATGGAGGAGGGGACGCGTTCTGTCGAGGGTGATTTGATCACGTTCAATCGGGCCAACAACGTGATCCGCGTGTTCGGCTCCCCCGATTCCCCTGCACAACTGCTGGATCAGGACGAGGCGAGCGGGAAACTCTGGCGATGGTGGGGCGAGAGCGTTACGTACAACATCGAGACCGGACAGATCGATGCCGACTGGTCGGTCGTCTCCGCGACGGGCGGATAGGTTGCCGTCTGCTTCCCTGTGCCGGGCAGCGTGATGGTGTCTTCGCCTCAATTCGACCGGATCGGCAGTGAACGATTGCCTTGCACCGGCAGCCGCCTACCATTGAATAGAGAGGCGTGGTGCGGGAGCGAATGGGCTGACTCCCGCCGCACACGCCCGCAAAGGAAACGCAGGCGACCGCGAAGACGGGTGCGCTTTCTTCCGGTCGCGGGTTGCCAAGGGCATCGAGGGAATCAGAGTTCAGCGGCCCGGTCGCGGTAGCGAGAGCTGAATTCGCGGCAGTCGTCGTTGTGCCATTTCTCCCCGAACGGCGATGTGCCCCGGGCAGGGCGGATCGCCCGGCGCTTGTCTCGCGTTCGTGTCCGCGACGGGGTTTCGGTTCGTGCGAGCCGTGAGCGTCGCATCGTGGTGATCTTCTGGCTCGAAGGTGTTTCGGCCGGAGGCCGATCTGCAGGATCCAGCCGACGTCGGTGCAGGTTGGCTTGCCGTTCGATGCTTTCCGGTGGGGTATTCTGTCGGAGCGATGTGGGCGGCGGGTCGCCGTGGTCGATCGGTCGCCCACGGGGGAGCCGCTCAGCGTTTGAGGGATTGGAGCAGGACGTCGGGCGGAATGCGCCGGCTTGACGGTTCGGTCTGTTGGCAGCCTGGCCGGTCGTCCACGCGATATTCCGCACGGCGGTCCGGCATCATCCGTTCGGTTCGGATACCCCTGGGTCAGCCGAACCAGGGCAGCGACGGTCTGCGGCAGGGGGGCCGCAGGCCGTTGTTATTGTCGCGACGGCGGTGCCTACTTGCCCCAGGGCCATCGTCGTTTGGCCGGCTCGGGCGGTTCGGCTCGGCTGGGGGCGGCGGGTCGGTTGCGAATCTGGGCGAGGAGTTCCGCGTCCGTCTTCTTTGACCCGGCGAGCCGGCGGAGCATCCGCAGTTTCTCTCGGGTCTCGGGGTCGAGCGATTGGATGTCTACGGATTCGGTCTGCGTGGCCGTTGCTGGAACAGCCGGCGGTTGCGAAGCGGCCGTGCCGGCCTCTTGTTGTACGGCTGCGCCAACCGGCGGCGCTGCATCGGAGGCCGCCCGGCTGGCGGTGTCAGCCGGCGTCGGCTGTGTGTCCTTCGCCGTCGCATCGCGGGGTGTTTCGGCGGAGCGGCCCGGAACGTCGGATGAGGAGGGTGGGGGGCTGTTCAGCAACGCTTCCTGCTGGGCGAGCCGTTCTTCACGGACGCGGAGCAGTTCCGCGGACGCCTCGGTCTGCTGCCGCTGGGTATTCACTTCGTCGGCGTGCTTCTGAATCTCCCGCTCCCGGGCCTCCAGTTCGGCGGCACGTTGCTCGATCTCCTTCAGTCGCGTTTCAAGCTGCCTCGCCTGAGCATCGAGTTCGGCCTTGCGTGCATCGAACGCCTTCCGGTCCGCATCGGCAGCAGACCGCACGGAACCGAGTTCGCTCGACTGCTTGTCGATCTCCCGCTCCCGGGCCTCCACTTCGGCGGCGCGTCTCTCGATCTCCTTCACTCGCGTTTCGAGCTGCCTCGCCTGAGCATCGAGTTCGGCCTTGCGTGCATCGAACGCCTTCCGGTCCGCATCGGCAGCAGACCGCACGGAACCGAGTTCGCTCGACTGCTTCTCGATGGCCTGCTGGCGGGCTTCCAGTTCGGCGGCACGTTGCTCGATCTCCTTCAGGCGGACCTCAATCTGGCTGGATTGCGCCTCCAGTTCGGCGTTGCGCGTCGCGGCCGTCCGCCGGTCGTGTTCGACGTCCGCCCGTGCCTTGTTGAGTTCGTCGTGCTGCTTCTCGAGCGTCTGCTGCCGGGCGTCGATCTCTGCGGCCAGTTTCTCGATTTCGTGGCGGCGCGATTCGATTTGCCTGGCCGTCGTTTCGAGTTCGGCCCTTCGTGCGTCGAGGGCCTGCCGGTCGGCGTCTGCGGCCGTCTTCGCGGAGCCGAGGTTCTCGTGCTGCTTCTCGATGGTCTGCTGCCGGGCCTCCAGGGCGGCGGCGCGTTGCTCGACCTCCGTGCTCCGGTCTTCGAGCTGCCGCAGCCGGGCGTCGAGTTCGGCGTTACGCGTCTCGATGCTCCTCTTCTCGCACTCGACGGCCGACCGGGCGGCACTCAGCTCCGCGTACTGCTTCTCGACGGCCTGCTGCCGGGCGTCCAGCTCGGCGATCCGCTTCTCGAGGTCCCGTTGCCGGGCGTCGATCTGCTGCGACCGGCTGTCCAGCTCGCTTCGGCGGACCTCAATGGCGGCCGACTGCCTGGCCAGTTCGGCGTTCCGGGCTTCGAGGGCCTTGCGTTCCGCATCGACGGCAGCGCGGACCGTGCTGAGTTCGTCGCATTGCTTTTCAATGGTGCGCTGCCGGGCCGTCAGATCGGCAGCCTGCTGCTCGATTTCCCTCTGTCTCGAGTCCAGCTGCTGCGCCCGGGCGTCCAACTCTCTTCGCCGCGTCTCGGCCGCCGCTGCCGTCTCGGCCAGCTCGGTCTTTCGAGCATCGAGAGCCTTGCGATCCTGGACGATGCCGGCGGCCGCCGCCTCGAGGTCGCGTCGTTGCTGCTCGATGGCTTTCTGCAGGGCGTCCAACTCGGCCTTGCGCGTTTCGACCGCCTTCCGGTCCGCGTCGATGGCGGCGCGGGCGGCGGCGAGTTCGTCCCGCTGCCTCGCGACGGCGTGCTGGCGGGCGGCGAAATCGTCAGCCTGTTTTTGGAGTTCCCTCTCTCTCGCCTCGATCTGCTGTGTTCGGGCTTCGAGTTCGTTGCGGCGGCTTTCGATCGACAGGGCCTGCGCCGCGAGGTCGGCGCGAACGGCTTCGATTGCCTTGCGGTCGGCCTCGGCGGCGATCTGTTCGGCGGTCAGACGCTCGTGGTCCTTTTCAAACGCCCGCTGCCGTGCGTCCAACTCGGACGTCCGCTTTTCGATCTCCCTCTGCTGCGATGCGATTTCCTGCGAGCGGGCCTCGAGTTCGGTACGGCGGTCTTCGAGCTGGCGGGTGCGTTCGGCAAGCTCCGTCTGGCGTTGTTCGATCTCCTGGCGCTGCGCGTTGAGTTGCCGCTGCTGTTCGGCCAGGCGGGCGGCCTGTTTCTGGACGCTCTCCTGCGAACGGTGGACCTGCACATACGACGATGCAAGCTGGTTCTGCAGCGAGGCGAGTTTCGCTTCGATCGCCCCCAGCGCGGAATCAAGCGGCTCCTCCGCCGGAGGGGTATTTGCCGGTTGTGTGTTCGGCTTGCTGCCGACCATATCGGTTGCCTCCCGGGGACTCCCGTCGCCCGCCGCGCTGGATTCGCGGTGCCGCTTGCGTCACAAAGCGCTCCCGACCATCATTGGGGCCGGGCCGCTGCGACGGCGAAGCTGCACGGGCCGAGAGTGAGGTTTGGGAAACCTGGCTAAGGACTCAATACGATTCAAGGGCTGTCCGGGCAAGCTCGGCGCGGGGAAGGGAATGGCCGGCGGATAACATGGCTACGTGCGCAATCACGAACGATGACGGGATCGACGCGCCGGGACTCCGTGCGCTTTATGGGGCGTTGCGGGGCCTGATTGAGGTGGTCATCGTGGCTCCCGCTGTCGAGTGGAGCGGTTCGGGACACGGCGCGCCGTCGTCGGCACGCTCGGTGCTCGTCGAGAGGCGAAGCGAGCCGTACCTTGGAAACGTGTTCGTTGTCCATTCGCACCCGGCGGATTGTGTCCGCCTGGCATTGAGCACCCTGCTGGAGCGGCGACCGGCAGTCGTTGTTGCTGGCATCAATCGCGGAGGCAACGTCGGGGTCGACGCCTACTATTCCGGTACGGTTGCGGCGGCACGCGAAGCAGCGATTCTGGGGTGTTCCGGCATCGCGGTCTCGCAGCTCGTTCGGAAGGAACTGCCGGACGACTGGGATGCCGCGGAACGCATGGCCCGCCAGGTTCTGGAGTATTTGCTGCCCGAGGCTCTCGGTTCCGGGCGACCTCGGCTTTGGAACGTCAACCTGCCTCATCTGGCCGCCCCTCGTTCCCCATCGGGAACCGCTCATGTGCCCTTGGCGACAACGCCGCTGGACATTCGCTATGTGCAGGAGTCCAGGGATGATGGACGCGAATCGTATCGTTATGCCGGGGCCTACCTCGGTCGGGCGAGACCCCCAGGGAGCGATGTCGATCGCTTATTCGACGACTGGGTAACCATTAGCGAAATGACCTTGGGGATGTCCAGCGTGGGCTCAGGTTCCTGAGGAACCGCGGTAAGGGCGACTTATGTGATTCCGCGTGTCCGATTTTCTTGCGGGGCGTTCCTCAAGGCTGAAACCGCCGAATGCCGATTCATTGCACGGTGGTCTATCGTAGACCATTCGGGCGTGGCATGTCCGGAACACATGGTGTTGGATGTCGTCGATTCCATCGAATCTGACGGGTGCCATCCTACAGACGACGCAAGTGCAGCAGCAGGCCGCAGGCATTCAGAAGGCCGATAGCGACGCGCGCGATTCGGCTTTTCGCAGCGAGGCCCGCATCGTGGACGAGCGGGGGGGCACGGTCTTTGCAAACGATGAGGACACTCGTGTCAATCCCGATGGCGGCGGTACCGGCGGTCAGGGCCGCGCGTTTCGGGGCGGGGCCGAGGAGACGGGTGCCCACCAGGATCAACCTACTGAGGATAAAGGGATTACGATCGACGAGACGGGGCAGATGCATGTCGATCTGGAAGCGTGACGGCCGACAGCCGCAAGCCCTGCTCGCCGATAGGTGATTCCGCTCCGATCGTCGGCCGATAATCCGAATCAGAATGAATCGTCGAAGGGTCAGCCTCCGCCGTCTGATTATCCTGTCACTGCTTCTCACGATGCTGTCGACGGTGCTCATGTCCACGGCGGCATTCACGTATCATGCGGGTCAGCTGGCAAAGCGGGCGCGTGTTGACGGGTTGGCGCGATTGTCGGAGGGTGCGTTGATCGTGCTTCATGAGGCGTCCCGCGTGTCGGAAGAACGGCGGGAGGCGATGTGGGCGGAGCTTCGGCGGTTCCACCCGGATCTGTCGGCGGCGTTGCTTGCCGATCGCGCGGGCACGGTCCTCTTCTCTCGTGGCGACCTCGAATTGTTCAGCAGCGCCGTGCAGACGACGCCGGGCACCGCCGTCGGCAATTTCCAGTGCTGGTGGCCCGGTGACCCGGGTGCGTCTCCGAAGGCTGCGAAGGAGCGGGTAATTGTGACGGCGCTGGCAGCACGGCAACTGGGGACTGCCGGGGGCGACGGCGTTCTGTTGTTGGCGTTCGCGGAGCGTCCGCGGACATGGTGGGGGGCGTACGGCGTCTGGCTGGTCTCGGCAACGCTCATGGCCGTGGGCTTCGGCGGGAGCTTTCTGGGCGTCTGGGTCTGGATCAAGCACCTGGTCAGTCCGCTTCGCAGGATCTCGGAGGAGGCGCGGGCGGCGGCGGAGAGGAGCGGCACGGCAAGCGAACCGGCGGCCCATCAGGACGAGATCAGTCGGCTGGCACAGGCCTTTCGCGATATTCAGGTCAACCTTGCCGAGTGGCGGCAGCGTGCGGCCCGCCTTGAGCGAACGATGGACCGCCGGATCAGCGAACAGACCCGGCGGATCCACGAGGAGCTGAATCGTGCCGAGCGGAAGGCCTGGACCGACCCGCTGACGGGCCTGGCAAACCGGCGGCTGTTCGACGAAAAGATCGAGGACATCGTCGCGGCCGAGCGAAGCAGGGGCCACGACATGTCCATGGTCATCATCGATATCGACCACTTCAAGCTGGTTAATGATACGTTGGGGCACCCGGCGGGGGACGAACTGCTTCGTTTCACGGCCGAATTGCTTTCGCAGTGCCTCCGTGGCAATGACCTGGCGATTCGAATGGGCGGCGACGAGTTCCTGCTCGTGCTGCCGTCCACCTGCGCACTGGACGCGTCAAGCGTCGCCCAGCGAACGCTGGGCTTGTTCTCGCAGCGGGCCAAGCTGCTCGACGTTTCGCCGAAACCCTCGCTGAGCGCGGGTGTGGCGTCGCTGCAGGAAAGCGGGGCGACGAGCGCAGCCGAGTTGCTGCGCCTGGCGGACGAGGCCCTGTACAGCGCCAAGCGCAGCGGCAAGTGCCAGGTGGCCGTGCACGAGAAGCCGAAAGTGACGGGAACCACGATGTGGGAGCGGCGAAGGGCGGAGCGGGCGGCGAAATAGCCCCGTGGCTGCCGTGTGCAGCGCCCCGTCTTCTGGACTATCATGACGCCGGCGATGACCGAATCCGATTCCATCCCGGCGAACAGCGTTCGATTGACGGTTGCGGGGCTCGACGTGGTTGTCGCACCCACGCAGAAGGAGCTTCGCGGCCCGATCGCCGACCTGTTCAGGTTGTTCCACGACACGCTCGGCAACCTGCCTTCGCAAAGGCGGGCGTTGGTCGGCCTGGCGGGTGTGCCGGGCAGCGGCAAATCGACGCTTGCGGCGTTGCTGGAGTACCTCGGGATGCGCCAGGCGTTGCCCCTGCCGACGGCCGCCGTGTCGATCGACGGCTGGCACTGGCCCAACGCGACGCTCGACGCCATGACGACCGTGGGCCCGGACGGCCAGTCGGTGTCGATGCGAACGCGCAAGGGTTCGCCCGGCTCCTTCGATGTCGGCGGGATTGTCGATGCGATCGGCCTTCTGCGGGACGCCTACATGCCCGCGCGGTTGCCGGTGTACGATCGGCGGCGGCATGAGGCGGTACCTGCGGCCCACGTCGTGGCGCCCGGGGTGCGGCTGATCGTGCTGGAGGGCAACTACGTCCTGTGCCGGGACGAGCCCTGGCGGTTGGTGGCCGAGCAACTGGACCTCGCCGTGTACGTCGAGGCGGATCCGGCGGTCTGCCGTGAGGCGGTGATCGGCCGGCACATCATCGGGGGCCTGTCGCGGCAGGAGGCGATTCGCAAGTACGAGACGAACGATGCCCTCAATGCGGAGGTGGTTGCGGCCTCGAAGCGATTCGCCGACGTCATCATTCACACGGACGCGGACCGCCGGCTGACGGGCGTCGAGGTCCTACGCCGCCGGGCCAGCGGCGCCGCCCGGTCGTGCCGCCTCCCAGCCGTCGGCTACGGCGATCCGCCTGGATAACGCCGGGTGGTCGTGGAACAGGATCTCGATCCACCGGGGCGGGTCCGGGTCGGCCAGGTTCATCTCACCGAGCTTGTGGAACGCGGAGCGGTAGGCGACGGGGTCGCCTGTACGCCGGAGTGCTTCGGCGTCGCACTGCCGCTCAAAGCGTCGCAGGATCGCGTTGCCGAGCGGCATCAGAGCATACGAAAGTACCGAGGCCGCGATAACCACAGCCGGGAAGGCGGCGACGGCCTGTGGCCACAGCAGCGGGTCGGCCGATTCGTACGGGCGGAGCACGACGGCGATGACCGCGACCACGATGGTGCTCATCATGGCCGACAGGCCGATGCCCTTGAGGATGTGGCCATGGAGGTGGTGGCCGAGTTCATGGGCGAAGACGACGCCGATCTCTTCCTCTGTGAACGCGTCCAGCAGCGTGTCGGACAGGTACACCCGGCGTGTGTTGCCAAGGCCGACGAGCATGGCGTTGGCCTTCTTGGTGTCCTTCGAGAGCCCGAGGCGAAAGATGCCGCGGATCGTCAGGGCCGTTCCCCGGGTGAGATTCGTGAATCGTTCGTGCAGCGCGGCACGGTCCAGCGGCTCCGACTTGTAGAACAGAGGCAGGATCAGTACGGGGAACAGCTTTGCCAGCCCGACGGAGAGCCCAAGCCACCCCGCCCACACCCACAGCCACCACAACCGGCCGCCGTACCACAGGGCCGCGTACAGGCCCCCGACCAGGATCGCGCCGAAAACCAGGGCGAGCAGCCATTCCTTCAACAGGCGGACAATCCATGCGCCGACGGTCTGGTTGCTGAGGTTGTAGGCGTGTTCAAGCCGAAACTCGGTGTGGTAGCTGAGCGGGAGCGACAATAACTCGAAGCCGACGAAGAAGACCGTCCCGACGAGGGCAAGTCCAAGCCATCGCCAGGACGTCCATCCCGCGATGACATCGACCACATGCCCCCGCCCCCAGACCCAGACGGCGGCATAGGCCAGCAGCAGCACCAAGGTAGCAATGCGGATGGCGACCTTCTGCCGTTCGTATCGTCGGGCATTCTCAATGTCGGTCATGCCGCGTATGGTAGTCGCCGACCGGAGATCAGCCAAGCGAGAAGGCTCCTGACACGCGGGATTGTGCTGCGGGAGCAGCCGCTTCCCTTGCGCGAGCACGGCAACAAGAGCGGTACCGCGAAGCCGTCCGGCACCTGCCCGCAAGAAGGTCTCAACGAGCCAACAACCGCAACTCCAGCAACCGGACCTCCATTGCCTGTTTGCCGGGCACCTTGAGGGCGCGGAACGTCAGTGGACCGCGGCCTTGCGGCAACGCCATTGAGCCAATCCGCCACGGTCTGAAGTCCTTGACATATGATTCATGCTGCCGGGGAACGCGATCGTTCTCCGCGCCGAGGAGCGGTGGATCGTGGGCCTCTCGCAGCGTCGCCTCGATCCGGCTGCCGTAGAAGCTCAGCTCGACCGTTGCGCCCACGTCGTCCGGCGGGCAGGCATAGTACACGGTGGCGTCGTACTCGCCGGCCGTGAGCACCTCGATGTCCCACGTGATCGAGTCGGCGGTGCTTTTGAAGTCCTTGAAATAGGAGCAGTTCGGAGCCGGGGCGCTTCGCCGGACTCCGCCGTGCGGTACGCCGTCGCGGGCCGGCAGCGGCGTGAGACGGCACTGCGGGTGGCCGACCGGGAACGGCCGATCGTCCTTCGCCAGGGCGGGCAGAAGCTCCTGCTTCCATGCTGCGACCGCCGCTCGCAGGCGCCCGGCGACATCCGGCTGATTCTGCGAGACGTCGCGCTGCTGGCCCGGGTCGGCCTGCATGTCGAACAGGCGGCCGGTGTCGTCGAGGCGGTATCGCTGCGTCCGAACGCTGACCTTTCCGGCCCAGTGCGAAAACAGCATGCGGTCGGGCCAGTTCGTCGGGGCCGGCCCATCGGCGAGCAACGGCTTGAGGCTGATGCCGTCGAGCGGCTTGCTCCCGACGCGCGGAATGCCGGCCAGGTCCGTCAGCGTCGGCAGCAGGTCGATCGCCCCGGCGATCTGCGGGATGTGCCTGCCTGCCGGGAGATGCCCCGCCCAGCGAATGAAGAACGGCGAGCGGACGCCGCCCTCGTCCGTCGAACCCTTGCGGCCCTTCATGCCGTCGTTCCATCGCCAGCCGTTCGGGCCGTTGTCGCTGAAGTAGATGATGATCGTCCGCTCGGCCAGCTTCAGTTCATCCAGTTTCTTGAGGACACGGCCGACGTTCCAGTCGATGTTCTCGCACATGGCGAGGGCGGCGCGGGTGTGGGCGACGTCCTCATCCTTTGGGCGTTCGGCCCGCAGGGTCAACCCGCGTGCGGCGAACTTCTGCCAGAAGCGATCCGGCACCTGCATGGGCGAGTGCGGCGTGTTGAACGGCACATAGCAGAAAAACGGCCGGGCCTTGTTCTGTTCGATGAACGCGATCGCGTGGTCGGTCAGGTCGTCGATGATATAGCCCTTCCCGCGGGTGGGCGTTCCGTTGTGATCGAGCGGCGGGTCGAAGTACGTGCCCCAATGGCCGGACGTGAACCCGTAGTACTCATCGAAGCCCCGGGCATTGGGGTGATACGGGAATTGCGATCCGTTGTGCCACTTGCCGAAGGCCCCGGTGGCGTAGCCGGCGGCCTTGAAGGCTTCGGCGACCGTGCTTTCGTCGAGGTTCAGCCGTTCGCCGCCGGTCGATGTGCTGTGGACCCCGCCGCGGGGATGGTAGCGGCCGGTGAGGAACTCCGCCCGCGTCGGCGAGCAGACGGGGCAGACGAAGAAGCGGTCGAATGTCACACCGCCGGCCGCCAGCGAGTCGATGTTCGGCGTTGCAAGGTTCGTGTTTCCGTTGACGCGGAGGTCGCCCCAGCCCTGGTCGTCGGCAAGGATGACAACCACGTTGGGCCGCTCCGCCACCGGGACGGACGCCCCGGACCACGACGCCACGAAGACGAGCAATGCCAATCCCGCCATTATGATCCTCCCTGTCCCGGCAAGTCGGCTTGACCATACCACCTGTGATCGGCGGCGTCGAGGACCGACGACAATGGGCGGCCCGGCGGGATGCCGGTATGACACTGTGCTGAGACTGTTGAGCCCGGTCTCTCGCAAGGCCCTGATCGAGTACTACACGGAGATCTTCAACGCCTTGCCCGAGGCCGAGGGCCTGTTCATCGAATCGGCCGACCCGCGGATCGAGCGGACGGGGGCCCGCGAGCACCTGAACAGGAAGAAGCCGTGAACTCCTTCCTCCTCTCTCTTCAGGGGAGAGGGACGGGGCGAGGGTAACCGTATACTCTCTCGGTACGCAGCAATCGATATGCCGAGCCCTCCGGCCCCTCGCTTGTGCCGCGGGTTCAACGGGCGTTCGCCGGCGCTTCGGGTGCAGCCAGCCACTTGTCGATGTTCGCGATCGTCCACGGTTCGCGCTGCTTGCGGGCAAGCATCTTGTTTGCCTCGTCGTCGTTCTCGAAACGCTCCGCCTGCGGATCCCAGCGGAGCTTGCGGCCGAGTTGCAGGGCGATGTTGCCAATGTGGGCGATGCTGATCGTGCGGTGGCCGGTTTCGGCGGGGGCGTAGCACGGCTTGCGCGACTTGACGCAATCGAGGAAGTTGCGGTGCTCGTCGCCCTTGCCGCCGTCGGTGCTGGCGACGATCTCGCTCGGACGGTACAGGTGTGTCTCGTTGGGGCCGATCTTTGACTCGAGGATCTTCGGGTCGCTCGCCTGGAGCGGGGCACGCCAGCCGTCGAAGCCGATCCAGCCGTCCGTGCCTTCGAAGCGGATGCCCGGCCCCTTGCTCACGACGTTCAGCGTCACGCCGTTTGCATAGCGGTAGTGCAGGTCGAACTCCTCGGCCGTGTTGAACAGCTCGCTCCGCGGCGGGAACCTGCCCGTACCCTCGACCTCGACGGGTCCGGTGTCTTCCGTGTCGTTGCCCCACTGGGCGAGGTCGATCAGATGCGCTCCCCAGTCGGTCAGCCGACCGCCCGAGTAGTCGAGGTTCCACCGGAAGCTGCCGTGGCAGCGGGCGGGGCAGTAGGGGGCCAGGGGGGCCTGCCCGAGCCACATCTCGTAGTTGAAGCCCTTCGGCACGGGCGCAGGCTTGCGGTCGTTGAAGTTCTCGCCGCGGGTCTCGTTGCAACAGGGCAGCGAAACGCGGATGTGCCGCAGCTTGCCGATTCGTCCGTTGCGGACAAGTTCGCACAGGCGGATGTACGTGTCGATCGACCGGTTTTCCGAGGCCGTCTGAAAAATGCGGCCGGTCTGTCTGATCGCATGGCACAGGGCACGGCCCTCGGCGATGGTCAGCGTAAGCGGTTTTTCGCAGATGACGTCCTTGCCGGCCCGGGCGGCCATAATCGACGGGATGACGTGCCAGTGATCGGGCGTGCAGTTGGCGACGACGTCGATGTCCTTGCGGCCGATCAACGTGCGAAAGTCGCCGTACGTCGCGCAAGTCTTGTAGTCGGCCTTGCCGAGCGCGGCCGAGTAGTGCGCATCGACCTTGGCCCGGGCGCCCTGGCAGCGTGCATCGTCCACGTCGCAGACGGCAACGACCTGGGCGTCGGCGTAGCGGAAGATCTGCACGAGGTTCCAGTCGGTTCCATGCGGGCCGCAGCCGATGAGGCCGTAGATGATGCGGTTGCTCGGGGCGACAGTGCCGGCCAGGCCGAGCGCAGACGAACGCACGAAGTACGGCAGGGCGGTGATGCCGGTCGCCGCCGTGCCTTTGAGAAACTGCCGCCGGGATAGCCGCGTCTTTCGCGCCATGGCGCAGACCTCCACCGGATTCGCTGTCGCCGCCGACGTCTGCCGCGTTTCGATCGCCATGCGTGGCGGATGGCAGATACTGTATGTGGTGCGTCGCGCAGGAACAAGCCGTACCGGTGGGCGAGGGGAGCGGTCACGCTCACCCCCTTCCCTCTCCTCTGAAGGGAGAGGGAGTCATGGCGACTGCGGCTCCGGGCTCGGGATTGGCGTGGGCACGGCGTTCGGCGTGGTCATGGTGTACGGCAGAACGTATACGGGTCGGCATTGGCGGTTGGTGAAGTAGAGCCTTGATTCGGACGGCTTGCTCGGGTCGCCGTCGGCCCAGAAGGCGTAGAAGTCGTCGTGGGCGTTGACGGGGCGCCGGGCGTAGGTGTGGTTGAAGCGGCTCCGGTCGGTGATCTGCCGGGCGCGCGCCCACGCCTGGCCGGCGTCGCGGCTCTCCCAGAGGACCATCTCGCCGCCGGTGTGCCAGGGCTGCGGGCCGGGGTCCGTCGGGGCGATGATCCGCCACAAATCGCCTTCGAGATACAGCGAGCCCATGTCGTAGTTGTGGTCGGACGTGGTTACCAGTCGGCGGACCCACTCGGAGCCGCTCCAATGGGCGGTCATCCAGCGGCGCGGGCCGTTGGCGGGGCCGGGGTGCCAGCCCTGGCTCTCGATATAGAGGATGACCGGCCTGCCCTCCCGGTCGTAGTTCAGGTCGGAGATGTAGACGAGGCGTTTGTCGGCCTCGTAGTCGTGGACGAGCGCCGCGTTGGCGACCGTCTCCAGCGGCGTCGTCAGCCTGTCGCCGCGAACGTTCTGCCACGTCGTGCCGAAGTCCCGCGTCTCGACATAGTAGAGGTTTGTGCGCCGATCGACGTTGCCGCCGGGGTGGTAGTTGAACGTCGAGCCGAGCCGCGTCCCCGCGCGGCACGTGACCTGGTAGTGGCCGCCGAAGGCCACGAGCTTGTGGTCCTCGGACCAGTGCTCGCCGTCGGGGCTGGTCCGCCAGAAGAGCTGCCGACCACCGAGGTACTTGGTGAAGAGGTAGAGGAAGCCCTTGTCGCCGAAGTGCCACGGCTGAGGATACGTGTGTTCGCCCTCCTCGATGCGATCAAAGGCATCGATCGAGTACGGCCGGCGGCCTCGATAGATGTAACCGGGGCGTTGACGGCCGCGCCCGCTGACGAATACCCACAAACGGCCGGCGCCGTCGATCGTGAGCGATGGGTTGTCATGGGGATCCGACGTGTTCTTCTTGTGTACGACGACCGGCTGCGGCACGGTCCGCGTCGCGTGGTCGAAGCAGCCGATCATGCACACGAGCGCGTCTTTCGCGGCGCCGTCGGTACCTCCGTATACGAAGAAGGTCTTGTTCGCCTCCTTCGAGTAGATCGCCGTGGGTACATGGTCGGCGGTGTACGTTCCGAGTCCGCCGCTGTACTTGTAGCTGTACTCGTCGCGGGTCGGCTCCTGGCCCCACCAGATGCCGCGATAGCCGGGGATCCGTTGGCCGGTCGTTGGCCGCGTGGCGGGGACATTCTCCTGCCCGCGGGCCGATCCGCCCGCCAGCAGCATGACGATGGTCAACGCATGGGCCGCTCTTGTCATATCGAGCGCACTCCGGACCGGATGGCGGCCACGACGTCCGCGGGGTTATGGACGATCGTGATGCATGCCGCGTGTTTCGGACGCACCTGGGCGATGCGCTCGACGAGCGGCGCCCAGAAGTCGCCCACGACGACGATCGGCCGCGGTTCGATGAGCCCCTTGCAGACGAACTCCCAGACGATCGCCAGCTCGGTCAGTGTGCCCGTTCCGCCCTCGAGGATGACATAGGCGTCGCCGAGCCGCATCATTTCCTGAATGCGGAGAAAGACATCGTCGTGTCGGATCTCGCGATCGACGTGGGCGTTCGCCTTGAGCGGCTTGCCGCGGTAGTCGCTGAAGATGCCGCACGTGACACCGATCGTACGGCCGCCGGCGTCCTTGGCGCCCTTGCACGATGCCTCCATCGTGCCGTCGAAGCCGCCGTTGCAGACGACAAAACCCGCCGTCGCCAGTTCGTATCCCAGCCGGTAGGCGAGTTCATACAGCCTGTCGCCCGGACGGGGCGAGTAGCTGCCGAAGAGCGTCACGATGCGGCCGTCGCCGTTGCCCGGGCCGTGCGCCATCTAGGCCTCCGCCACCTCTTCCACGACGATCCTGTCGATCTGCACGCGTTCGACCGGCGACGACGGCTCGCCGTAGCCGTTGTCGCGTACGGGGACGGCGCCGATCTTCTTCAGCGTCTCGCGCGAGGCGTCGTCCACGAGGGCGCCGAACGCCGTGTACTTCCCGTCGAGAAAGTCGCACCGGTCGAGACAGATGAAGAACTGGCAACTGGCCGAGTTGGGGTCGCTGGAGCGTGCCATCGACAGGATGCCGAGGTCATGCGGCGTGTCGTTGAACTCCGCCGGCAGGCGACGCGGTCCGTTGCCGGTGCCGTTGCCCTTGGGGCAGCCGCCCTGGATCATGAACCCGTCGATGATCCGGTGAAACGCGAGGCCGTCGTAAAAACCCTTCTCCGCAAGGTCGAGGAAGTTGGCCACGTGCTTCGGCGCGCGGTCTTCAAAAAAACGCAGCGTCATCGTCCCGAACTTCGTGTGAATGGTCGCTTGCTTCAAGAGTGTCTCCTGTTCAGTCGAGCCAGAGCTTCGGTTCCTTGAGCCGGTTCGGTACGTATTCGTCCGTCAGGTACGTGAGACGCTTGTTGATCATCGCTTCCACCTCCATCTTGAAGCCGTTCTGGAGCATCTTCCTGATCTCCTTTTCCCACGGCT
>CAZUAI010000079.1:0-25980 GCA_964617875.1 uncultured Planctomycetales bacterium
GAGTTCACCGTCCGCAAGGGGCCGATCTTCGCGAACATCATCCTGGCGGACGAGATCAACCGCGCCCCGGCCAAGGTGCAGTCGGCCCTGCTCGAGGCGATGCAGGAACGGCAGGTGACCATCGGCGAGGAAACGTGCAGGCTCGAAGAGCCCTTCCTGGTTCTGGCGACGCAGAACCCGATCGAGCAGGAGGGCACCTACCCGCTGCCCGAGGCGCAGGTGGACCGGTTCCTGCTGAAGCTCAAGATCGACTACCCCAGCAAAGCGGAGGAAAAGACGATCGTCGATCGCATGGCCGTCACGCACGCGGACGGCAGGATCACGCCGGTGATCACGCCGGAGGAGATTGTGCGGCTCCGCGAGGTCGTCGATGAGATCTACGTGGACGAGAAGGTTCGCGACTACATCATCGAGCTGGTGTTTGCGACGCGCGACCCGGAGAAGCACGGCCTGCCGGACCTGGCGAACCTGATCGAGTACGGGGCGTCGCCGCGGGCGTCGATCGCGCTCACGCTGGCGGCCAAGGCCCACGCGTTCATGCAGGGCCGCGGATTCGTCACGCCGCAGGACGTCAAGTCGATCGGCATGGACGTGCTCCGCCACCGGGTGATTCTGACATACGAGGCCGAGGCGGAGGAAATGGGCCCCGAAGACGTGCTGCAGAAGGTGTTCGATTCGACAAGAGTGCCGTAGGGAAACCCGCAGGTCGAAACCGGAATGACGAATCCATGACGAATCACGGAACCCCAGTGGCGGAAGCGGTCTCGGGACGCCGTTTCGACATTCGCCATTCGGGTTTCTTTCGACATTCCGGCTTCGACATTCGTCATTGGTCCCCGGGGCTTGGACTTGGTGACCGGTAAACAGGATACTGCCGAAAAGACCCGCGAACTCCTGCGGAAGGTCCGCCGCATTCAGGTCCGCACGGACCGGATGGTCAATGACGTTGTCGTCGGCGAGTACCGGTCCGTGTTCAAGGGCCGCGGGATGGAGTTCGACGAGGTCCGCGAGTACGTCCCCGGCGACGACATCCGCACGATCGACTGGAACGTGACCGCCCGCACGAACCTCGCCCACGTCAAGCGCTACGTCGAAGAGCGGGAGATGACCGCCATTCTGCTGGTGGACATGAGCCTCTCCGGGCGGTTCGGCAGCACGGACCGGCTGAAGATCGACCTGGCGACGGAGGTCAGCGCGGTCCTGGCGTTCTCGGCGATCAAGAACAACGACAAGATCGGGCTGCTGCTCTTCACCGACCGCGTGGAGATGTACATCCCCGCGAAGAAGGGCAAGCAGCACGTCCTCCGCGTGATCCGCGAGCTGCTGAGCTTCAAGCCGGCCGCCGGCGGCACGCACCTGGCCGGGGCGCTCGAGTTCCTGAACCGGGTGCTCAAGCGCAAGGCCGTCGTGTTCCTGGTCTCCGACTTCATCGACAAGGACTTCGAACGGGACCTGGCGCTGACCAAGAGCCGGCACGACCTGATCCCCGTGCGGGTGTCCGATCCGCGCGAGACGGCGCTGCCGGACGTCGGGCTGATCGAACTGGAGGACGCCGAAACGGGCGAGCGCGTGCTCGTGGACACGCGGCGGCGGTCGGTCCGCGATGCCTTCGCCAGGACGGGCCACGACGAGGCGCACGACCTGACCGGGCTCCTCCGCTCGATGGGCATGGACGCGATCGAGGTATCGACCGACCCGGATCGGCCGTACATGAAGGCGTTGATGAACTTCTTTCTTCGGCGGGAGCGCAGGTTGAAGCATTAGCCGGCGGGAGTGCGGAGCAACGAGTGCCGGGGCTTTTGATGGTGATGGAGCGTCATGAGTGATTCATTGCGATTCGAGTTGCCTCAGCGGGCGGCGCCGC
Organism: uncultured Planctomycetales bacterium; assembly: GCA_964617875.1. Classification (GTDB taxonomy): domain Bacteria; phylum Planctomycetota; class Phycisphaerae; order UBA1845; family PWPN01; genus CAZMVY01. The sequence continues at coordinate 1,865 of CAZUAI010000079.1, forward strand.
GCCGCGGGGCCGGGTTCGTCCTGGTCGTGCTGGCGCTCCTGGCCGGGGCGGGCGTGGGGTACGTTGCGCGTCCGCGGATTCAGGGCTGCTCTCCGGAGACGCGCGGGCAAGCCGCGGCGGGCGAGGCCGCTCTGCTGAGCCATGCCCAGACCGTGTCGCTGGCCGAAACGCTCGAGAAGAACCAGTGCTATGCCGAGGCCGCCAGGGCGTGGCAGCGGGCGGCGGCGCTTGCGCCGCCGTCGGATGGCGAGAAGGCCGAGGCGTTCTTCCGGATCGGCAAGAACCTCTCGCTCGCGAACCGGCACGAGGAGGCCCTCGCGTGGCTGTTCGCCGCCGAGGCGGTCGATCGCGACGGGCGATGGAAGCAGTCGGTGAACCGGCTCGTGCTCGAGGGGCTGTCGGCGCTCGGGCGCGAGGATGCGCGGGTCTACCAGGCGCAACGGCGGACGTCGCTCGACCTCAAGGCGGACAAAGACGCCGGCGAGCCCGTCGCCGCCATCGGCGGGGAGCCGATCACGGACCTCGACCTGCAGACGTTCGCCCGGCGGATGGTCATGCGGCAGATGGGCGCGCAGCGGGCGTTCATGACGCCGGAGGCCCTGCGCAAGGCGGTCGATGCGCAGCTCGAACAGTTCAAGTCGGCCGACGGCCGCAAACAACTGCTCCAGGCGTACATCAGCCAGGAACTGCTCTACCGCGAGGCGCTGGCGGCGAAGCAGCCGGAGCAGAAGGAAGTCCAGGAGCAGATCGTCGACGCCCGACGCCAGATCCTCGTCGGCGCGTTTCTCGATGACTACCTGAGCCGCAACCTGCACATCGGCGAGACCGACCTCAAGAACGCCTACGAGGCGAACAAGGCGGAATACATCGAGCCCGAGGCGGTCAAGGTCGAGGCGATCGTCGTCGAGAGCGAGGCGGCCAGGAAGGAGGTCTCCGACGCGCTGGACGCCGGGACCGACTTCGCCGCCGTCCGCGAGAAGCACTCGACGCAGAAGAAGGCGGCCGACTCGCCGGATCCGTTTGATCGCTGGATCGCCCGCGACGGGTGGGTGCCGATGGTGTCCGACAGCAAGGCGGCCCTGGCACACCTGCTCTCGCTCGAAAAGGGCGACGTGAGCAGGAAGTGGTTCTCCGGGAACGGCGGCAGGTGGCTGCGGTTCCGCTGTGTGGATCGGCGAAAGGAACGGCAGCTGGATCTGGCCGAGTGCCGCGACCGTGTCGAACGCGACCTCCGCGGCCGCAAACAGGAGGAGCTGATCAAGCAGCTCGAACAGGCGTTGCAGGCGAAGTACAAGGTCGTGATGAACGAACAGACGACGGAGCGGCGAAGCGACGAAGCGACGAAAGGAAAGATGGAGAAGCCGGAAAGCCGGAAGGCCGGGAAGTAGCCGTCAACGGACTGCGGCCCACTGACAACAGACGACGAACCAGTGTTTCGCCACCTGACCATCCTGGCCGTCATCCTTCTCGCAGGCACGATCGGTGCGTGCAGGAAGGGTGCTGCGCCGGCGGAAGGCGGGCGTCCGGCTGCCGAAACCGGCGTTCACAAGACCTTCGGTTCGGGGCCGGTGAAGTTCACGGTGGACGTCCCCGTCACGAGCATCACGACGGCCGATGCCTTGAGCCTTCGGCTGACGCTCCAGGCCGGCGAGGGGTTTGAGGCCGAGTTCCCCGACGTGCAGTTCCCCGATGACCTGCCCGGCATGATCCTGACCGACTACAGGGAGCGCGAGGAGAAACAGGGCACCGATCGCGTCCGCATTCGTGAATACGAACTCGAGCCCGAATACGACGGAACATTCCAACTGCCGGCGATGCAGGTCTACTTCCACAAGGCCGGCGAGATCAAGGAGGACATGATTGAGAGCGAGCCCGTCGAACTGAAAGTGGCTCAGGCGCCGCCCGAGGCCCAGGCGCTCGCGCTGAAGCCCGTCCGCGGCCTGATCACGGCTGCGGAAATCGAGGCGCAGCGCCGCCGCGTCTGGCCGTGGATCGCGGCGGCCGTGGTCGTCGGCGCGGGCTTCGTGGCACTGCTCGTCTACTGGATGCGCCGCCCGCGGCCGGTTCCGCCGCCTCCGCCGGCGCACGAGGTCGCCCTGGAGGCCCTGCGGCGGCTCGTCGCGAAGGACCTGATCGCCGCCGGGCGGATCGAGCAGTTCTTCGTGGAGATCACCGGCATCGTCCGCGAGTACATCGAGCGGGCGTTCGGCCTGCGGGCGCCGGAGCAGACGACCGAGGAGTTCCTTGCGAACATCACCTCGCAACCCGTCGTAGCGGCGCACCGTCAGGTCCTGGCGCCGTTTCTGGCGGCGGCGGACGAGGTCAAGTTCGCCCGGGCCCGGCCCGAGGCGGCGGCGATCCAGCGGGCCTTCGACACCGCGAGGGACTTCATCCTGCAGACGTCCGGCGCGAAAGGGGGCGGGGCGTGACGGTCGAGTTCAACAACCCGCACGCCCTGTGGCTCGCCCTGCTGGTGCCGCCGTACCTCTGGTGGACGAGCCGGCGGATCACGACCTGTGCCGTGCGTTATCCGACGGTCCGCAACCTGAAGCGCCTGCCGCGGAGCCTCCGGCAGCGGTGCCGGTTCGTGCTGCCGCTGCTGCGGGCGGCCGGGCTGCTGCTGCTGATCGTCGTGCTTGCGCGGCCGCTGGCGCGGATCCAGTCGCAGGAGGCCCCGCCGAGCCAGGGCATCGGCATCGCCATGCTCGTCGATCGCTCGGGCAGCATGGGCGATCCGCGCAACAAGATGAAATACGAGGGCAGGCTCGCCCTGCGGTTCGACATCGCACGCGACGCGTTCCTGAAGTTCGTCAACGGCGACGGCAGGAAGCTCAAGGGCCGCGTGAACGACCTGATCGGCCTGCTCACGTTCGCCACATACCCGCAGACCGACCACCCGTTCAGCCTCGACCACACCTCGCTCGCCAACGTAATGAGGAAGATGTCGCCGGAGAAGCCCTTCCTGGACCCGTACGGCAAGCCGACGGACGACATCGAGCAGGCCGGCCGCGTGCGGGACGAGTACGGCCGCGCGATGCCGCGCACCAACCCCATGCAGATGACGGCCCTCAAGACGGCCATCGAGTACGCCGCGCGAAGGCTCATCCTTCTCGGCGAGGACCTGGAGAAGGAGACGAAGCTCCAGAAGTACAACCTCAAGAGCAAGGTCCTTGTGCTGCTGACCGACGGCGAGCCGACCGCCGCCGACGCGCGCGGCGTGCGCGACGCCCCGGACGAGGCAACGATCAAGATGCTCTCGGACGCGGGGATCAAGGTCTATTTCATTCAGATCCTGGCCAGGGAACGGTATGTCGAGCGGCCCGACGGCACGGTCCAGGTGATCGTGCCGGGCGGCGATCCGTTCCTTTCGGCGCAGTTGTCGCAACTGAATGCGATGGCCAACCAGACGATCGAGGAGGCCCGCAAGCTGGCACGGCGGACGGGCGGCGAGCACTTCCTGGCATCGACGGGCGACGAACTCAGCGAGGTCTACGCCAGGATCGACAAGCTCGAACGGTCGGACGTCGGCGGGCGGACGGTGTTTTCGCACGAGGAGCGGTTCGGCCCGTACCTGGCGGCGGCGCTGGCGATGTTCGCCGCCGAGGTGCTGCTCGGGCTGACGTGGTTGAGGAGAGCGCCTTGAGGACAGGCGCGAAAACGCGGAAGCGCAGGAACGAGAAAGGGATGGAGTCCGCACGGTTCCGTGGAGCGCGGTGTTGAACGAGCAGTTCTTCAATCTGGCGAATCCGAAGGCCCTGCAGTGGCTTTGGGCGATCGTGCCGCTGGCGATCCTGTTTGCGATGGACCTGCGGCGGCGGCAGCGGGTGCTGCGGCTCTTCGTGTCGCGGTCCCTGCTGGATGACGTGAGCCCGCGGCGGTCGATCCGCCGGCCGATCGTCCGGTTCGCGGTGCTGATGGCGGGACTGGCCGTGCTGGTCCTGGCGATGGCCCGGCCTCGCTGGGACCCGAAGCAGATCGAGCTGGAGCAGCAGGGACAGAACCTGCTCTTCTGCGTGGACGTGTCCAACAGCATGAGGGCGCGGGATGTGGACCCCTCCCGGCTGGAGGGCGCCAAGGCGGCGATCCGCAGCATGGTCAGCGTGCTGCCGGCCGGCAACCAGGTCGGGTTGCTCGCGTACGCCGGCAGCGCCGAGCTGAAATGCCCGATCACGCCGAACTATTCGTACTTCCTGTCGGTCCTCGACCGGGTGACGTACAACAGCGTGGACGTCGGCGGCTCGAACCTCGGCGACGCGATCGACAAGGCGACGCGCGAGGTGTTCGGCCTCGTCGAGGCCGCGCCGGCCGGCAAGGGCGAGCAGGACGGGAAGAAGCCGGGCGCCGGGGAGACCGTGATGAAGGGCGAAACGCCGCCGAAGGAAGGCCCCAACGTGCTGATCATCCTCACCGACGGCGAGAACCACGAGGGTTACGCGAAGGAAATGGCCGAGAAGGCCCACCGGCTGGGCGTGGCGATCTACATCATCGGACTCGGCAGTGCCGCCGGCGCGCCGATCCCCATCGAAGTGGACGGCCGGATGACGACCCTCAAGTACAAGGGCGAGGAGGTCCTGACGCGGCTCGACGATGCCTCGCTCCGCAAGGTGATCGAAGGGCTGCCGTCCCGCTGCGGCTACCTGAACGCAGGGACGTCGAACGTGGATCTCGGCGACGTGTACAACCGGGTCATCTCGAAGCAGGGCGCCGAGCGGAAGCTTCTTCAGTACACCGTCTGGCAGGAGAAGTTCCAGCTGTTCGTCGGCATCGGGCTGGCCCTCGTGCTCATCGCGTCGCTCATCAGCGAACAACGTCCGGCCCCGCGGGCGGAGGTGGCGCGATGAAACTGAGACGGACCGCCGCCGCTCCGGGGTGGACGCGCGCCCGCGGCCGGGTGTGCGTTTGCCTTGCGGCGCTCGCGTGCCTCCGCGCCCTTCCCGCCGGCGCGGCCGACATCCGCCCGCTCCTGCGCGAGGCGCAGAAGCAATACGCCGACCAGCGATACGAGCAGGCCCTCCGACTCTACCGCGAGGCCTCCGACGCCGCCGGCGGCGATGATGCCGTCGACTACAACATCGGCCTGTGCCATCTGAACCTCGGCGACGGAGAAAAGGCCATCCGGCAGTTCGAGGCCGTCGCCAGCCGTGCCGAGGCCAGGCCGTCCGTTCGGCGAGACTCCTTCTACAACATCGGCGTCGTCCGCGCGACCGCCGCACGGGAGCGCCTGGAGAAGCTTCTCGCCCCCGCCACACAGCCCTCGGACAGGAAGCCCGCTCCCGAGGCGCCCGAGACCATCGAGGAACTGCAGGCCATCGCCGCCGAACTCCTGCGGGGTATCGCGGCGTTCGGCCAGTGCGAGCGGATCGAACCCGATGCGGACGCCGCCCGGAACATCCGCGCCGCCCGGATCCTCCGGCGAAACGTGCTGGGGCTGCTGAAGAAGGCCGGCGAGCAGAAGGCCCGGAAGGACATGCTCGACGACCCGCGGGCGTTTCTCGACGCGTTGATCCTCGAGCAGAACCGGCAGGCCGGCATCACCCGCCTGTTCGCAATGAAGCCGCCCGAGGAACCTGCCGCCGTGCGGCACGCCCGCCGCGCCGCCATCCGCCTCCAGCGGCAGACGATGGAGCAGACGGGCACGTTCGCCGACCACCTGAGTCAGTTCCGCGAAACGGCGCAGAAGCCCGGCGCGGCCACCGCCCCGGCCGCGTCGCAGCCGGCACAGGAGACCCCGCGCGAGAGGCTCTACCGCGCCGCGGCGGCCAGGCTCAAACCGCCGGCCACCGACGCCATGCGGGACGCCTGCGCGTTTCTGCTGGACGGGCAGATCGAGTCCGCGTACCAGCAGCAGCGAAAGGCCGTCGAGGCGATGCGCGAGGCGGCGATCTTCCCGATCGAACCCGCACAGGCTCTGGCGCGGTGGAAGGGCGAAGAAGCGGCGTTGGCCAGGCTCGTTGGCGACGTCGAGAACGCCGATCACTGGCTCCGCGACCCGTTGTTGGGCGACGTGGCCGTGCCCGAGGGGGCGAAGTGGGAACCGAAGGACACCGCCGTCTACGACATGCAGGACCAGATCGGAAAGGGGCTGGCGCGACTGGCACAGCAGTGCCGCGCGGTCGCCGCCGCATCGCGCCCGGCCGACGGGCCGGCGGAACAGCAGCAGGCCGACCCGGCGCTCGATCCGAAGCTCAACGCCAGGCTGGCTGAACTGCTCGACGGCGCCGCCGGGCCGCAGGAGGAATGCCTCGCCGCGATCGTCGAGCGGAACAAGGCCGCGACGCTGGCGAGCCAGAAGCGGATCGCGGAGATCATCGACGCGGCGCTCGACCTGTTTCCGAAGTCGATCGAGCAGCGGCTGGCCGAACTGATCGTCCGGCAGTCGCGTCTCAACGGCGAGGTGCAGGCCGAGGCGGGCGATGCGAAGCCCGACGCCGGGAACGCCGCCGGCTCGCTGCTGAGCAAGGTCCGCGACCTGACGGCAAAGCTCAAGGCCGCCGTCTTCCGCACGAAGCCGGCGGACGCGGCGAAGCGGTTCGGCGAGCAGCAGCGCGGCATCGAGAAGGAGACCGCCGCCGTCGGCGAAGAAGTCAGGAAGAAGATCCCGACGCAGGGCGCGGCCCAGCCCGGCGCCGCCCCCGCGACGCAGGGCGCCCGGCAGGAGGTGCAGCCGTACATCGAGGCCGGCAAACACATCGAGAAGGCCGGTTTCGAGATGCTGGCCGCGATCGAGGGGTTGGACAAGGCCGTCGTCGAGGACTCGCTCCGGCCGCTGAAGTCGCAGGGCCCCGTGCAGACGGCCCAGGCCAACGCCCTCGAGGAGTTGAAGAAAGCGCTGGCGGCGTTACAACCTCCGCAGAACCAGCCGCAGAAACAGGACGAGCAGAAACAGGACCAGCAGCAGAAACAGCAGCAACAGGAACGCCAGGACGTGCGTCGCGAGGTGGATCGCCAGGACAAGGAACGTGAAGAGGCGATGCGGCAACTCTACAAGGTGCCGCCGCGGCAGGTCATCAAGGACTGGTAGGTCGGATGCAGACGATCGGTCACAGCGTCCCCGGGGCGTGGCGTCGGCGGCGCCGGCGGTCTGCCATGGTGCTGCTCGCGATGGCGGCCCTGCCTGCGGCCGGCCGCGCCGCGGAAATGGCCGCCCGGCTCGACCCCGAGCAGATCTATCTCGGCACCCAGGCGGCGTTGACGGTGACGGTCGTCGATGCCCCCGGCAGGGACTGGCCGACCGTTGAGCCTGTTGCCGGCCTGCGGATTACGCACCTCGGTTCGCCCAGCCTCGTGCAGGACCTGTTCCGGGGGACGGTGCAGCAGAGCTTCCGCTTCCTTGTAACGCCGGAGAAGACGGGCGTGTTCACGATCCCCTCGGTCTCGCTCCAGGTCGGCCAGCAGACGCTGAAGCGAGGCCCCTTCACGCTTCGCGTGATCGAGGCGGTCCTGAAGTCGTACACCGTGCAGATTGATCCCGAGGAGGCCGTCGTCGGCGAAACCGCCACGCTGGTCGTCGCCTGGCAGGGCGTGCGGCCCGGCATGACGCCGGTCGTGCCGCAGATCCCCGGCCTGACGATCCGCTCCGGCGGGATCGACCGCGTCGATACCACCCGCGAGGGCCTGCCGATCAGCATCTACACGTACGAGGTCACGGCGTCCAGGGCCGGGACGTACACGATCGCCGGCTTTACGCTCGACGGCGTGCCGGCGGATCCGATCCCGTTCACCGTGTCGGCGTTCGTCGTGGTGGGCACCCAGGTGGCCGATGGTTCGCTGACCGTCGGCCAGCAGACCGCCGTGCACGTCGTGGTCCGCGGGCTGCCGCCGGACACCGCGGTCAGGCTCGTCGCCCCGGCCGGCGTTCAGTGCAGCCCGAGCCCGCAGCGATACAGCCGCCGCCCCGGCGAAAGCGTCTTCTCGTTTGACGTCACGCCCACCGAACCGGGCACGATCACGCTGCGGGAGATCCAGTTGCCGGACGGCAGGAAGGCGGCGATTCCGAAACCCGTCGTGCTCAACGTCCGGCGGGGCGGCGCGCAGGGCATCCTCTCGTGCCGCGGCATCCCGCGGAGCGAGGAGAGCGTCGTCGGCGCGCCGTTCGTTGTCGACTACGAGGTCTTCTTCCGAGGGGACCTGCAGGGGATCCTGATCGATCCGACGCAGGCCGCGTTCTACGGCAAGGAGCACATCCGCGTCGAGCCCGTCGACAACCCGACGTACCCGGACTGGCAGGGCGCGCCGTACCAGGCGCGATTCGGGCAGGCCGGGCGGATCACGATCCTGTCCGGCAGCGGCGAGTTGAACAGACAGAAGGAGCAATTGCTGCGGTTCTCGCTGAAGATCACGCCGATGGCGACGGGCGAGCTGCCGATGGACGGACTGCGCGTGATCCTCGGCCTGCAGGTGAAAGAGGAACGGCGGAGCATGGGCTTCTCCATGTCGAGCATCCGGACCGAGCAGTTCGACAAGCTCGCCGAGACGCCGCCGCACCGCGTCAGCGATCCGCCGGGGATGGCGGCCCCGCCGTTCTACCGCGGCGCGGTCGGGACGTTCACCTTCGCGACCGAGCTGGACCGCACGACGGCGGCGGCGATGTCGCCGTTGACGCTGACGATGAGGATCACCGGCGAGGGCGTTGGGCCGAAGTTCAACCCGCCGCCGTTGACCGAGGTGCCGGATCTGACGAGGGACTTCGACGTTTCACCGACCGTCGGCGGCGGCGAGGTGAAGGACCGGACGATCACGTTCACGCAGGTCATCCGTCCCCGCAGCGAGGCGGTGAAGCAGCTTCCGGCCCTGCCGCTGGTGTTTTACGACTACCAGAAAAAGAAGTATGAAACCGTCTACAGCCTGCCGATCCCGATCCAGGTGCTGCCCGGCAGTCTGGTCGGCGCGGGCGCGATGCAGGTGACGACGACGGCGGCCGCCCCGGCAACGGCGCAGCCCGTGGCAGCGTCTCCAGACGAGTCGCAGGTTCTGCTTGGCGCGAACTACGATTCCCTCGGCGCGGTTGTCACGGGCGAGCCGCTCGGCGTCGTGCCGGTAGCGGCGATCCTGGCCGTGGGGCCGCTGTGCGTCGCGGCCGTGTGGGTCGGCCGGCAGGTGGCCCGGCGGCACCGACCCCGGGCGACCCTGCGGCACCGGCGGAAGGCGCTCGTCGCTTCGCTCGATTCGCTGACCGCCGCGGACAACTTCTTCGTGCGCCTCGCGGACGTGCTGCAGGCGTACCTCCGGCTCGAGTTCGACCTGCCGCCGGGTGAGCTGTCGGCCGATACGCTGGCCCGGACGTTCGATGCGGCAAGGGTCGATCCTGCGCTGCGCCGCATCACCGAGGACCTCCTGGCCGTTTGCGATGCCGGGCGCTTCGCGACCGGATCGGTGGCGACAGCCGACCGCGACCGCCTGATCCGGCAGACACGGCAACTGTTCGAACGCCTTGCCAGGAGGCCGCGCCGATGATCCGTGCGCTGACGTCGCTTCCGAGTGTGGCGTGGGCGGTTTTCCGCGGCTGTGTGCGCGCGGCCGCCGCAGTTCGTCCGCCTGTTCATCTTTGGCGCAAAATCATCGTGTGCGTCGTGACCGCCGCCTGTGTGCGCGCCCCGGCCCTGGGCGTCACGCCCGATCAGCGGTTCGCCGAAGCGCAGGCCGCCTTTGACGCCGCGCGGAACGACATGCAACCCGCCGGAGCCGATTCCGTCGAGACCCGCCGCCGGTTTCGCGACGCCGCCGAGCGATTCGCCGCCATCTACCGCGACGGCGTCCGCAGCGCCAACCTCTGTGTGAACACGGGCAATGCCTACCACTTCTCCGGCGATCACCCGCGGGCGCTGCTGTGGTATCTGCGGGCGCTGCGGCTCGCGAACACCCCGGAGACGCGAAACGGCGTCGCCTCGCTGCGGCGAATCTGCGGCGCGGAGCTGTGGCCGCCGCCGCAGGGTTCGATCGGCCGCGCGCTGATGTCCTGGCACTACGACGTCAGCCGGCGGACGAAGCAGCGGATCCTGCTCGCCACATACCCGCTGGGCTGCCTGCTGTTGGCGGTCTCCGTGTTCGTCCGGCGCCGCTCGGCGTTCGCCCGCGTGGGGCTCGTGCTGATCGTCGCGGGCGCGTGCATGGGCATCTCCGACCTGGCGACCGCCGCCGGACCGACCGAGCAATGGGCCGTCGTGCTCGAGTCCGACAAGGGCTACGCGGGCGACGGCGAGACATACACCACCGTCGTGGCCGCCATCCGGCCGGGCCAGGAGGTCAGGATCCTCGAACGGCGCCCCGGCTGGCTGCGCATCGCCCTGCCCGGCGGCATCACCTGCTGGGTCCGGTCGCGGATCTGCGAAGAAGCGTAGGCACGCCGTCTACATGCAGGCCGGCAACCGGTTCGGGCCGTTGAAGCAACCCGAAAAGACGGAGAAGTCTGCCAGATCCACATCTCCGTCCGGCTCGAAATCGAACGCCGCACAGCCCGTGGACAATGCCGGCGGTACGTTCGTCCCGTTGAAGCATGCGTTAAAGAGGTTGAAATCGGCCAGGTCCACGTCCATGTCGTTGTCGAAGTCGCCCGGCCACGGAATGAGCGTCAACGCCGCCGCGTCCGAGTAGCTATTCCCGTACGGATTCGTGACCTTGCAGCGGTAGTTCGCCGCGTCCTCGTTACGCGTGTTGGATACGGTCAACGTCGTCGTCGTCGTGCCTGAGTAGTGGCCGCCGTCGCTCAGATCCACGTTGTTCTTCTGCCACCGGTAGCTGAGCGGTGCCGTGCCGTCCGCCACCACGCTGAACGTTGCCGTGTCTCCCGTCCGGATCGACACCGGGGCCGGATGACTTGTGACCCGCGGTGACCGCAGCCCGTCGCCCCCGTACAAAACGATGTTGTCAAACGCGGGCGCCCCGGCCCCGTAGCTGCCCAGCGGGCAGCGCCAGTTGCTCTGGCACGCCGTCCACGACGTGTTGTCGATCTGGCAGGCCTTGCCGAAGCCCATGCGGATCGTGTTGAACCCGCCCAGGTACTGCCGCGGAACGTCGCACCAGCTGTACTGACCGTACTGCGGCACGGTCATCTCGACCCGCATATAGGTCGGATAGATCGTCAACTTGATGTAGTGTTCCTTCGCGTGCAGCGTAAACGCGCCCGACCCCGGGAACTGGCCGGATCGGAGCTGCCACCAGTAGCGGCCGTCGTAGACGCACAAGTATTGTGTCTTCGGGGTCTGGTCCGCCGAATTGAGGTAATCGCGGTCCGTGAACGCCATCGGCCCCACCGCCAGGCTCGCACGCAGCGGCACGATGGTGATCGACGGGCAACCCGCCGGCTCGCCGGTCCCTTGCGCGCAAAGAATCGGATACTCCTTGCTCGTCGTAGGACTGGTCGGGCCCCAGACGAAGTTGGTCATGGGCCAGTCCGTGTCCGTTCCCAGGTTGAGAAAGACGTTCGCCGCTTTCGTCTTCGACTCCACCGTCTGTCCGTAGAACGTGTACTCGAGATGCAGCGGACTCTCTTCAGTCGCCAGGGTATAGAAGCAGCTTGTACCCCACTTTCGCTGGATGTCCGCCGTCAGATCTCGGACATTCACCCCGATCTTCGTGTCGGCCTGGTTGGGGAATCTGACGGAGAAGGGACTGGAGACCACGCCGTTCACCGGCACCGGGTCATACGGCCAAGTATCCTCGAGCCACGCCTCGGAGCAGCCGCCGGCATTCAGCGGCGTGTAGATCGGGTCCCACCCGGTATTCCGGAACTGCGCGATGCTCCACGTGCCCGCAGCACAGGGGTACGGCGGATAGGGCGAGGCATTGCAGTACCGGTCAAAGTCATCGCAGAAGATCGCCGTGGGGTAATTCTGAATGCACCAGGCATACCCCTGCGCCATGACCGCAGTTGGGACCACTGCGAGAAACAACGCCACGAACGCCAGAGTTCGACTTTTCATCGATCGTCCTCCTCCAGGCAAGAACATGCTCCGATGCGGTGCGAACGCCACCGATATTCACACGCATCTCACTTACTTATACCTTTTCGGCGGCACTCTTGTCAACGAAAACGGCCACTCTTTGTTAACAAGAAAAACGTCAACCACTACTATTCTCAACGATAAGCTTCTATCCCACCTAGGCTTAGGTCACTTGTGCGACCGTGGGCTGTTCGGCACGTTGCAGCCGTCCGTGAGGGCCGAGGGGCCAACCACCTTCCCATCCGCCCCAAGTCCCCATCTGAAGCCGGGCAGCACCAGAGCTGGTCCATGGGACCCGTGGGAACGATCACCAAGCATGCGCTCGTCAGGAGATGGTGCTGCGCCTTCATACGAGCACTTCTCTCTATAACTCCACACACAGACAGCGGACCTGCCATGACGCCCGCCCGCCTTCTACCTTGCCCGTATTCTTCTATACCAAAAGAACTGGGTCTTCGTCAACAAGAAAATGGGTTTCTTGTTAGCAAAGTGCGAGTGCTTATAGGTATATGTCGCCTCTGTTGTATAACGAGTACACGCCTGCGATTGTCTTTATTGTGAGTGCTGAGCGCGAAGGACGCTACAGGATGTGTTGCGTGCTCTGCGGAGAGGGCAACTCCACAAGCGATCCCCCATTTATCGGCCGCGACGTGACTGCTTTTTCGGAGTGTGCTTTTGCTCTAATTCCTTTAACGTCTTGCGGATCGCCATCTTGGCGGTGTCGGTTGTACGGTCGAGGATGAGTTTTCCGTCCAGGTGATCGGTTTCGTGCTGCCAGATGCGAGCCAAGAGACCGTCGGAGGTCTGTTCGTACGGTCGGCCTTCGGCGTCAAAGGCGCGGATTGTACACCGCTCCGCCCGTCGGACCGGCACGTAGACGCTCGGCAGGCAAAGGCACCCCTCTTCTGCTTCGGCGGAGCCGACCAGATCCACGAGTTGGGGGTTGATGCAGACCTGAGCGGCGTCGGGCTGGCCGGTGGGGTTGCACACGAAGATGCGTTGCAGCACGCCGACCTGCGGACCCGCCAGACCGACGCCTCGTTTTTCCGCCATGAGCTTGAGCATCGCCTCGGCCAGTTCGCGGAGGGATTCGTCGAACTTGTCCACGGGCTTGCAGACTTTTCGCAGCCGGGGGTCCGGGTACAGAACCAGCGGTAGTGCCACGGGTCATCACCTCGATACGGCCGATCATCGGGCCGCTTGCCAAGTCCGGCTATTGTATCGCCGCGAACGACCGGAGGCACCTCGGGCGGCGGCTGGACAACGCGGCGGCCGTTTTCTATCATTCAAGCCGAATGGCCGCGGAAAAGGACAAGCCGCAGGACACCTCCCCGACCGATGCTGACATGGCCGCCGCCCGCCAGTGGTTCCAGAAAGCCCGTGCGCTCGTGGACACCAAGAGCTACGATTATGCCATTGAGGCGTTCATCAACGGGCTGGAGCGGTGGCCGCAGGCGGTCGAGGAGGGATACAAACCGCTGTATTACGCCGCGATGATGCGTGCTGCGGCCGGCGGGAAGAAGCCCGGCACGTTCGAGGCGTTCAAGTACCCGACGAGCGGCAAGGACCTGCGAAAGGCCCTGCTGAACGCGGTCTTCCTGATGGCGAAGGACCCGAAGAACCCGGTGTACCTGGAGCCGGCGTTCCGGAACGCGGTCAAGCTGGGGTTTGACGAGGTCGCGATGTGGCTCGGGCAGAACTTCTTCGATGCCTGCCAGGCGGAGAAGAAGCCGAGCCCGCAGCGGTATCGGTTGCTGGCGGACCTGTACGAGGAGATTGGCGAGCGGCAGGACCGGCTCGGCAACGAGAGCATGGCGATCGAGGCGATGAAGCGGGCCGTGGCCGCCATGGAGCGCCTCTGCCAGGTCGACATGAAGAACCTCGACCTGTCCAACGATCGGAAGAACCTGCAGGCGAAGCTCCACATCATCGAGGCCCGGCTCAAGGAAGATTTCACCAAGTCGATCCGGGACGCGGGCGCCCAGGCGGATCTTCGCGACCGGGACCGCGAGGTGCAGGCGGACGAGCGCATGGACCAGCTGGTGGCGAAGGCCCGCGCGGACGTCGCCGCGAATCCCGACGTCGCCGCGAAGGTGTTCTCGCTGGTCGATCTGCTCTGCAAGCGGGAGCAGGACCGCTACGAGAACGAGGCCGTCGAGACGTTGCTCGCCGCCTACCACAAGAGCGACAACTACGCCTTCAAGATGCGCGCCGACGACATCCGCATGCGGCAGCTCAATCGCAAGCGAAGGGAGTTGCTGAAGGACGGCGATCGCGAGGGGGCAAAGAAGCTGATCCGCGAGCAGCTCAGGCTCGAGCTGGGGATCTTCCAGGAGCGGGTCAAGCAGTATCCCACAGACCTTCGGATCCGCTTCGAGTTCGGTCTGCGTCTGTTCCGGGCCAACCGGTTTGACGACGCCATCCCGGTCTTCCAGGAGGCCCGCAACGACCCGAAGGTGCGGACGCAGTGCAACTCGTACATCGGACGCTGCTTCTACGAGAAGGGCTACTACGACCAGGCCATCGACGTGATCAACCAGGCAGTCGGGAATTACGAGCTTCAGGGCGACGACGTGAGCAAGGACCTGCAGTACTGGCTCGGGCGCTCGCACGAAGCCGCCGGGCATACGCCCGAGGCCCTCAAGGCCTATGGCCAGGTGCTTCAGTGGGACTACAACTACCGCGACGTGCGGGAGCGAATGGACAACCTCCGGAAGAAGCAGTAAACTACCGGGTCTGAGTGACGGGCCCCCGTTCGGGGGGGCGGTTGCCGTACCGTCGCGTTTTCGGACGGACGGCGGGGTACGCAGGCAAACAGGAGACGACACGAACGTGGCACACTCGCTTTCGGCGAAGAAACGCATTCGCCAGAACATCAAGCGCAAGATCCGGAACCGCGCCCGCGCCAAGGAGATCAAGGTCCAGGTGCGCAAGGTGCTCGACGCCGTCGCCGAACGCAGCGCCGACAAGGCCCGGACCGAGATGCGCGCGGCCGTGAAGAAGATCGACCAGATGGCCGCCAAGGGGACGATCCACCGGAACACCGCCGCCCGAAAGAAGTCGCGGCTGCAGCGGCGGGTCAACGCCCTGGCGGCGAAGTAGCCCGTCGTGGCCGGCCGGCGAGGGACGATTCGCCCGTTGCGCACGAGGTCGGCCGGAGACCGTACCCCAGCAATGCGTGGGGAAGGCGACGGTAACGCACCCGGTCGCGGTTCCGCGCCCAATGCCGGTCGCAAGGACAACGGCCCGTATGTCTCGCGCGGCGGAATTAAGCTCGCCGCCGCCCTCGATGCCTTTCAATTCCACCCGGCCGGCGCGGTCTGTGCCGATCTCGGCTGCAACGTCGGCGGCTTCACGGACTGCCTGCTTCAGCGCGGGGCGCGGCGCATCTACGCGATCGACACAGGGCACGGGGCGCTCGACTACCGCCTTCGCACGCACGAGCGCGTCATCGTGATGGAGCGGACCAACGCCCTGCATGTCCGGCTGGCGGAAGCGGTGGATCTTGCGGTCATCGACGTCGCGTGGACGCGCCAGCGATACATCGTGCCGGCGGCGGCCGCGCTGCTGAAGCCGGGCGGGCGGATCATCAGTCTGATCAAGCCGCACTACGAGGCCGGCCCGCGCCGTCTGAAGGACGGCGTACTGGACGCGGCCGAGGCCCCGGCCGTTCTCCAGAAGACCCTCGAAGACCTCGCCCGCCGCGGTTTCGAGACGACACGCTGGATCGAAAGCCCGATTACCGGCGACGCCGGCAATCGGGAGTTCCTCGCGCTGATCCGGCCGCTCGCGCCCCGGTAAGAGACGACGCATTGCTGCATCGCCCGGAACGGGCCCGCTTGTAACGCAGGCACCGTGCCCGCGCGCGGACAGGCCCGCGACTTCGCCATGCGCAGCCGGGGCGGGCGGGAAGCCCGCGCCACAATGCGCAGGCGATTGCGCCGCAAGCAGCCCTACCTCGTGTCGCCCCGCGGTTGATGGCCGCGGGCCGCTTCCAGTCGGGCGCGGGCGTGCGGGTGGTTCGGGTCGAGGCGCAGGATCTCCTCGTACTGCCGTACGGCCTCGTCGATCTGCCCCGACTCGGCGAGCAGGTTCGCCAGACCGAAGCGTGCGGCGACCAGGGCCGGATTGTGCCGCAACGCGTCCCGGAAGGATGCGATGGCCTCCGGCCGTCGGCCCTGCAGCGTCAGCACGTTGCCCAGGTGTGTATGCGCTTCGGCGTAGCCGGGCTTTTGCCGGATCGCCTGCCGGTAGCACTCCCCGGCGTCCTCGAGCGATCCGCCGGCGGCCAGCGCGTTGCCCAACGCGAAATGAAGCTCGGCCATCGACGGGAGCACCTGCACGGATTCGCGGAGGCAGGCGACGGCCCGGTCGGCGTCGCCCTGCGCCAGCGCGGCCTCGCCGAGTTCGGCGAGAGTCGTTGCGAGGTTGTGCCGCGCGTCCGCGTAATCCGGGGCCAGCCGCAGCGCCTCCCGGTAGCAGTCCGCCGCCCGGACGCGGTCGCCCGCTTCGTACATCGCCGAGCCGAGGTTGTTGTGGGCGCTCGCGAATCGCGGATCGAGCCGGATCGCCTCCTCGAACCGCCGGATGGCGTCGGAGAGCCGGCGGCGCTTCATCAGGGAGATCCCCAGGTTGTTGTGGATTTGCGGGACGCGCGGGTTGAGGCGGAGGGCCTGCTCGTACTCGGCGATGGCTTCATCCAGGCGGTTCGCGCCGTGCAGGGCGAGGGCGTAGTTGTAGTGCGGCCGGGCGTGGCCGGGGGCTTTCGCGGCGGCATCGGCCCAGAGGGCGAGCGGGCTGCGGTAGATCCGGTTGCGGTACAGCGTTGTGGTGAACAACGCGGCGCCCGCGATCGCGACGGCCGGGGCCAGCCACCTTATCGCCACGCGGCCGGCCAGCGTACGGAGGACCTCCGCAACGATCAGGGCGAGCCCCACGCTCGGCAGGTACGTCTTGTACTCGACGAAGATCTCCGCCTGCGGCAGGACGGCGTACGGGACGAGCGCGATATAGAACCAGAGGATGCCGACGGCGGCCGGCGCGCGCCGGCGTGCGGCCAGCGGCACGACGGCGGCCAGCAGCACGCCGTGCAACGCTGCGGCGGCGACGGCGTAGTGGTCCAGGAGCGACCTTGACACGGCGAAGCTGTGGTCGATGCAGCTCCATCGTGGCAGCGGCAGGAGCAGCAGTTTCCCGTAGTGAACGAAGACACGGCACTCCGTGAGGAAGTGGGCCCACGGGCCCCAGTCGGCGTTTTCGCCGAAGGGGCTGATCTCGAGGCGGCGCGGGTCGAGCAGCCCGCGGCTCCAGAGGAACAGGAGCATCGCCGTGCCGCAGAGGCCGGCCGCGCCGGCCAGGCAGAGGGCCTGCCGCAGGCCCAGACGCCGTTCGGCGGCACGGAGGCACAGCTCGACGGCGAGGATTACCAGGGGGGCGATGATGCCCATGTTCTTCGAGCGGAAGCTCAGCCAGCAGCACGCCAACGCGACGGCGGCCCATGCGATCGCGCCGGTCGAGCCCCAATGGCCCGTCAGGGGCCGGGATGCGGGCCCCGGGGCGCTCGCCGGCGCCGCGCGTTCCATGCGACGGAAAGACCTGCCGCGGAGCCAACTGAGCACGGCGAGGAGGCAGAACGTCGTGGCGAGCAGACCGCGCCGCTGGATGATGTAGGCTACGCTGCTGGCGTGGATGGGATGGACGGCGAAGAGCACGGCGACGGCGAGGGGGACCCATGCGGGCGCGGGCCGGTCGGGGGCCGCCTGCCGGAACAGGGCCCGGACCAGGAGGTACACGAGCCAGGCGTTCACGGCGTGGATGGCGACGTTGACGACGAGGAACGACGTGACGTCGGCGCCGGGCAGCCCGACGGCCCTGTTGAACGCGTGCGTCAATGCGAATGTCAGATACGTCAGCGGCGCATCCGACGAGAGCTGTTCCCGCCCGAACACGCGGAACGCCTCGCCGACGCTTCGCGTGTGCATCGGATTGGTCAGGACGTCCTTGTTGTCGTCGAAGAGGAACACCTCATGGTCGGCGTTGACGTACGTGACGGCGGAGATCAGCATCAGCAGGAGCAGCGGGGCGATGCCGCGCCGGAGCGATCCCGGCGGCGCGATCCGGCCAGGCGGGTGGCGGTCATTCGATGACGATGCCGATCCGCGCCCGTCGCGGCAATGTCGCACGACTCGATCCGGTCCATGGCCCGGCATATTTGCAGTGTATCGTTTCTTGACTCCCGGGGCATCCGCGATATCGTCCGACGCTTTGGAGGATGACCCATGAGGCGATTGGGCACTCTCTTGCTGCTGGCGGCCGGTGTGGTCCATGCGCCCGTTGCACTCGCGGGCACCGTGAGCGTCACGCTCAACGGGCTCGACATCGGCATCGACGAGCAGACCGGCGGCATCGTACGCATGGGGTACCCGGCGACGGGCGTGATCCTGGACGCGAAGCCGGAGTCGGCCGGTTTGCTCGACGTGGCGTACCCGGTGCAGGAGTTTGTGCCGCTGCGGCTGGCCACGCGGTTTTCGAAGGCGCGGGTCACAAGGGAGAAGGACGCCCTCACGATCGTCTGGGAACCACTCGGACCGAGCCGGACCGCGTTCAGACTGCCCGACGGGCACGTCAACGCCCAAGTCCGGTTCCGTGCGGCCGCCGACGGGCGGTCCGTTATCCTCACGTGCCGCATCGACAACCGGTCGTCAGCCCCGGTGCCGCAGGTCCTGTTCCCGGATCTTCGCGGGCTCCGGCCGTTCGCCGGTGCGGCCGCGACGCAGCTTCGCTTCGCCGGCAATTACCCGGTCCTGCCCTTCATGGAGGACCCGATCCCGCCGCACTCCGCCCAGTTCTACGTCAACAGCGGCTGGAAGGAGTATCCGCCATCCACCGGCACGTACGGGATCAACACCTTGCGGTGGCTGGACTACGGCGGGCTCGCGGGCGGGATCAGCGTCTTCCAGCGCGCGTGGGGCAGCGGCGAACGGCCGACCGTCCGCACGTACCGCAGCCAGGCGGATCCGACCGGCCTGCGGTTGATGTGGGACTACCGGACCGGCGTGAAGGCGGGCGAGACGTGGGAGAGCGACGAGGTCTGGCTGACGCCGCACCGCGGCGGCTGGGCGAAGGGCATCGAGGTCTTCCGCGAGTACGTCCGCACGGTCTGCCCGCCGCGGCTGCTGCCGAGACGCATCCGCGACGGCCTCGGCTTCCGCACGGTCTTCATGATCCAGGCCCCCGAACGCGAGTCAGCACACGCGGCGTTCCGCTACGCGGACATCCCGAAGCTGGCCGCGGACGCGAAGGAACACGGTCTCGACGAACTGTGCCTGTGGGGCTGGTGCGACTACTTCACGCTGCCCTACAGGCTGCGGAGCGAGCTGGGCACGCAGGAGGAGTTCCTCGACGGCGTCCGCAGGGCGAAGGCGATGGGCGTCACGGTCGCACCGTTCGTGAGCAACGTCCTCGTGCGGAACAGCTTCGCCGAGCGGTACAAGGGCACGCCGGGCGGTCCTGCGTGGGCGTACCACCCGGACATGGTTCCGATGATGGACCCGTACTACCTCGCCGCCGGCAGCCCGGTGCGGTTCTGGGATGTTTTCAGCGCGGACGTGAAGAACCCGAACTGGCAGGCGGACGTGACGGCGGCGTTCGCGGAGTGGATCGATCGGGGCGTGACATGCTGGAGCTGGGACCAGGTCTACGCGGATGCGCCGGGCTCCGGCGGCCAGACGGACCTGCTCCGCCGTCTGCGCGAGATGGCGCGGGCGAAGGACGCGGAGGCCACCTTCTCAGGCGAGCAGATCACAAGCCTCGAGTCCGATGCGGGCGTGCTCGACTACACGTGGAACTGGGCTGACCTGACCGACGCCGGCCCGACGACGAGCGTCCTGCGGTCGCCCCGGCTGAACTGCAACATCGAGGACTCGCCCCGGGTCGTAAAGGCGGCCTTCGCGGAGAACCTGTTCCTCAACGCGTTCCCGCGCAAGCCGGACCAGCCGAACGGCACGGCCCTGATCGCCGAGAAGCCGGCGATGGCGGCCGCCCTGAAGGAGGTCGCGGCGCTCCGGCGGCGGTTCCTCGCGTACTTCGTGGATGGGACGTTCCTTGGCGAATCCGTGCGGAGCGAGCCGGGGCCCGGCTTCGTGCGGGGGTACCAGCTCGGCGGGAAGCTGCTGGTCATCGTGCTGAACACCGAGCCGTCGGCGATGGCGTTCTCGATCAAGAGCACGCTTGACCTGTGGCTGCCGAAGAAGGCCGCCTACGACGTGAAACGATACGCCGCCGACGGGAAGCTGCAGGAGACGACGACGTGCGACAAGTCGGACTGGACCGCAAGCACCCCGCCGCTCCAGCCGCTGGAGTTCGCATTCTTCGAGGTCTCCGCCGAATGACGACAGGGGCATCGCATGGACGGTGACGAGGCATTGAAGCTGCTGCGGGGCGGCGCTGACGGCGTTTGCGAATGGAACCGTCGGCTTCAGGCCGGCGAAACGCCCCCCAACCTGAGCGGGGCGGACCTGAAGCGCCTGTGCCTGGAAGATGTCACGCTCGCAGGCGTGCAGCTCGACGGTGCCGATCTTCGAGGTGCTGTCCTGCGAAGGGCGAACCTCCGCGGGGCGGTCCTCGTCTTTGCCCGGCTGGAAGGCGCGGACCTGAGCGACGCCGTCCTGGTCGGCGCCCAACTCACCGGGGCCGACATGCAGGATGCCCGGCTCGTGGGTGCGGACCTGACCCGGGCGCAGATGATCCATGCCCGGCTGCGCCACGCGAACCTGACCGGCGCGCGGCTCGTCGAGGCGGACCTCAGCCATGCGTCGCTGCGCGGAGCCAATCTGGCCTCCGCCGACCTGACGGCCGCCCTGCTCGTACACACGGATGCGACGGAAGCGGTCTTCCGCTCGGCGAACCTGGAGCGGGCCAACGTGTTCGGCATCGTGTACAGCCGGCGCAAGCTGATCTGCCAGGGTATCCGCGCAGACGGCTGTTACGGAAATGCGATCTTCCAGCGCGACGTGCGCGACCAGGACTGGATCGAGACCTTTCGCGCCAGGTCCCTCTGGCACAGCGTGATCTTCTGGTTCTGGCACATCTGCACGGACTGCGGGCGAAGTCTGACCCGGGTCTGGGCGACGGCGACGTGCCTTGCGCTCGCGTTCGGCGTCCTCTACAAGTGCCGGCCGGACCTCCTGAACACCGAACGGAGCGCCAACAGCCCCTGGACGCCGTTCTACTTCTCCTTCGTGACGTTCACGACGCTGGGCTTCGGTGACGTGTCCCCGAGGAGCATGGCCGGCGAGATCGTCGTGACGATCGAGGTGGTTCTCGGGTATCTGACGCTGGGGATCCTCGTCTCCATCCTGGCCAATAAGGTCGCCCGGCGGGCCTGAACCCGGCGCGGCGTGCGACGTTCGGACTCATCAGGCCTCGCGAACACGACGATACCAGGGCGGCGGCGGAGGCAGCGCGCGCTGTTACCGGACGTGCGGTCCGTCAGACACCGGCCGGGCGCCGCGCACGGCGATGCCGGAGTCCCCAAGGGGCACGATATGTCCTTGCGATGGAAGATCATCCTTCTCGTTGTCGCCGTATTCGCGCTTGACATCCTCGTCGCGCTCACGATCGAGCGGAAGGTCGTCTACCCGAGTTTCCTTTCGCTGGAGCGGCAGGAGGCGACCAAGGGTCTCAGCCGATGCGTCGAGGCCATTCGCCGGGAAACGGATTACCTGGCGGTCTTCTGCGCGGATTGGGCCGCCTGGGATGACACGTATCGGTTCGTGCAGGACGGAAACGAGGAGTTCCGCAGAAACAACCTGATGCAGGAGACGTTCATTAACAGTCACATCGACCTCCTCTGCTTCTGCAACACGGAGGGCCGCATCATCTGGGGGCAGGCCTACGACTGCGACCGGAAGCAGGCCGTGCCGCTCGCAATGCTTGCCGGACCGTCGATCCCCCGCGAACACGCCTTTCTGCGCGCGATCGGGACGGGCGACGCCGTTCGCGGGCTTCTCCTGACCGAACGCGGGCCGATGCTCGCGGTATCCCGTCCGGTCCTGACAAGCAACAACAACGGACCGATCCGAGGCGTGTGCGTCGTTGGCCGGATGTTCGACCACAAGGCTATCTGTACGATCGCCGAACAGATGCAGGTGAGGTTCACTGCCTGGCCGATCAGCGACGATCCTTCCAGGGCGATTCCGGCCGAGGAGCGGGCCGTGCTGGAGGAGATCGCGGCGGCAGGTCCCGTCGTCCTCAAGGAGCCCGGCGATGCCCTGACGTCAGTCTACTCCACATTTCCGGACCTTGACGGCAAGCCGGCCCTGCTCCTGAAAGCCGAGATACCGAGGGCGATCTCGGCCCGCGGCCGCAGCGCAATGCAGATCGCGATGAGTTCGAGCCTCGCCGCGCTCGTGGCGATCACGCTGTTAATCTGGGGCGTTCTCGAAGGAATGGTCGTCAAGCCCCTGGCCCGGCTGACCGCCCATGCCACCCGCGTGGGCCGATCCGACAACCTCGCCGCCCGACTGTCGATGTCGCGAACCGATGAGATCGGCGTCCTCGCAAACGAGTTCGACCGGATGGTCCGGCACCTGGCCGAGTCCCGTGCCCGGCTTCTGGAGGCGGCGCACCGGGCGGGCATGGCGGAGATCGCCACGAACGTGCTGCACAATGTCGGCAACGCGATCAATACGGTGGGCGTCTCGGCGGAGTTGCTCGGCGAACGGGCCGCACAATCACGGGTGGAAAGCCTCGGCAGGGTCGCGGCCCTGATCAAAGAGCATCGCGACGGGATCGCGGCCTTCCTGAGCGAGGATGAACAGGGCCGGAAGCTCGTCGAGTATCTTCCGAGACTGTCGGAGACGCTCGCGGCGGAGCGAGCGGATCTGGTACGCGAACTGGGCGAGATGCGAGACAAGGTGCGGCATATCAGGGACATCATCGAGAGCCAGCAGTCGATCGCCGCCGGTCCGCGTTGGGCGACGGAGGAGGACCTCGGCGGCGTGATCCGCGAGGCAATCCGCCTGCACGACGATCTGCTGCGGCAGCGGGGCGTTGCGACGATGGTTCACGCGGACGGTCTGCCGCGCGTGACGGTCAGCCGGGTGAAGCTCCTCCAGGTGCTCGAGAACCTCATCCGGAACGCCGTCGAGGCCATGACGGAAACGGCCGTCGCGGACCGCCGGCTCACGGTCCGGGCGACGGCGCAAGGCCCCGACCGCGTGCGGATCGAGATCAGCGACACCGGCGTCGGTTTCGAGCCGGCGGAGCGAAGCCGCTTGTTCTGCCCGGGATACACCACCAGACCGGGCGGGCACGGGTTCGGCCTGCACTACTGCGCCAACGCCATGACCGAAATGGGCGGTCGCGTCGATGCCCGGAGCGACGGCCGCGGCCGCGGAGCAACCTTCATTCTCGACCTGCCGATCCGGGCGAACGGCGCCGCGCCGGGACCGCAGTCTGCGGATTCCATGCGGTGTTGACCCGCGACGCCGGACGTCGGGGGTACGGACGCCCCGATTCGCCGCGGGTGCCTCGGGTTCCGTTCGGTTACTCAAACCGCACGGTTGCCATGCCGTACTTCGTCAGCTTCACCCTGGCGGCATTGTCGGCCAGCGGCAGCGGGGCCTTGTTCCGCTCGACGACGTCGCAGGCTGTTGCCCTGCCCGGCGTGAAGACGCCCGGCCACGAGAGCGCGACATCGACGTTGCGCTCGGGCCCGCCGGCGACCTCGAGGAGGCGGACGATCACGCCCTTGCCGTCGTCGGCCCGCTTGACGGTGCTGACGATTGTGCCCGGGTCGCTGACACGGCAGAACGACGCGCTCGGCACGGCGGGCGGAGCCTGGCCGCCGGTGTCGAGACGGACGGCGGGCATGAAGCTCGCCGCGTCCCAGCCGAAGCGGGCGGCCTTCGCCTCGGGCATGTCCGGTCCGCTGGTAATGCTGTAGCGGAACTCGAACCAGCCGTCCTGGCACGCCTTGTAGTTCGTCATCCAGTAGTTGTTCATCGGCCACGCGAGGATCGTGCCGTTCCTGATCGGCCACTCCTCGGACCACTCGCCGCGCCAGATGTCGCTGAGCGTGACCAGCGGCGTGTCGATCGGGCACCAGGCGACGCCGATCCCCTCGCCCGCGACGCTCACCCAGTTCTGCACGCTGAGCCAGTCGCGGCAGCCGCC
>CAZUAI010000080.1:0-25721 GCA_964617875.1 uncultured Planctomycetales bacterium
CGGCCTTCGAAGCGTCGTTGTCCGTGCCCGTCCACGCGGCCACGCGGTAGCCCGTCTCGGGCGAGGCCGTCAGCGTCACGACGGTTCCCGCGCTGTAGGTCCCCACGGTCGGCGAGACTGTCCCGTGGCCGCCGACCACGCTCGCCGCCAGTCCGTACTGCGCGCCGGGGACCGGTTCGAATTGAATGACAACGGCCCTGTTCGTGTTCATCGTGACGGCATTGGTCGCCGCTTTCGAACTGTCGTTGTCCGTGCCCGTCCACGCGGCCACCTGGTAGCCGGCGTTCGGCACGGCGGTCAGCGTCACAACCTGCCCGGCCAGGAACGTACCGCCGGACGGCGACACCACGCCGTTCCCGCCGAGCACCGTGATGAGGAGCGTGTAGCTGGTCACGGCCTGCGACGGCTCAAACCGCACGGTGACCGTGGCGGCGGAGTTCATCGTCACGTAGTTGACGGCGGCCGTCGAGGCGTCGTTGTCCGTGCCCGTCCACGCGGCGACCCGGTAGCCGGCGTCGGGCGAGGCAACGAGCGTCACGCGGGTCCCCGCGGCAAAGTCCTGGCTTTGCGGCGACAGCGTTCCGTGACCGCCATCGACGGCGGTGGTCAGCCGGTACGCCTGCGGCGGGATCGCCTCGAATTGCACAAACACGAACCGGTCGGCCGTCAGGGTCACGGTGTTCGTGTTGTCCCTGGAGGCGTCGTTGTCGGTGTTCGTCCATCGGAGCACGCGGTAGCCCGGATCGGGCGTCGCGGTCAGCGGGACCTGCGTTCCGGCCGGATACGTGGAGCCGCTGGGCGGTGACAGTGAGCCGTGCGAACCGGTGACGGCGGTGGTCAGCGTGTAGTAGACCGTCGGTATGGGCTCGAATCGCACGGCGACAGTCCGGTTGCCGTTCATCGTGACCGCGTTGGTGTTCTGCCTGGAGCCGTCGTTGTTGGTGCCGGTCCAGGCGGCGACGCGGTAGCCGTTGTCGGGGGCGGCAGTCAAAGTGACAACCTGCCCCGCGGTGTATGTGCCGCCGGGCGGATCGAGAGCAAGGGTGCCGTTCCCGCCCTCCACGCCGGCCGCCAGTGTGAACTGCAGCGATGACGCCTCGACCAGCAGGTTCGCGCCGCCGACCACCGCGGACGTGCCGTTGAACGACACCCGCCCGCTGAACGTCCGCGCGCCCGCTTCGCCGGTCGGGGGCGTGGCGTAGTAGCTCAGGGCCCGCGACTGGCCGTCCAGGAACAGCCACTTGACCATCTTGTTGACGTCATCCCAGGAACCGTTGTCGCTGATGTTGGATATCGTCCATCCGGCCGGCGGTGCGTCTTCGACGGCCCAGGCGGCGACGCCGGCATCCGCCGTCACCTGGATTCGCACCAGGGCGGGCTGATTCGGCGTGTACCACGGAACGGCGAAACTGCGGACGGCCGTGGACGCCGCAAAGGCCGGCACGGCGAAGGCCGGCAAGGCCGCCGCCACCCAGGCCCAAACCAGGCCCTTTCGCCGGCTGCTTGTTCGCGTCATGGGTTTGTCTCTGTTCATGGCCCGGCGGCTCCCTCCTGCCAGCACGCCGGCGGCGGCTGGCCCTCGACGAGGTGGTATTGCCCCCCTTTCCGCCACAGGTAGCCCGCCCGTGTGACGAACTCGATGGGGATCGTTGCGGGCCCCGCCGGCCAGGTCGTCCCGGTACGCCAGGCCGCGCCATAGGCCGTCACCTCGTCGATTTCGAGCGTCCACGAATGGTTCGTGTCGGCCGGCATGAAGCAGTCGTTGCCGGTCGGGCACACCTGACAGGCATCGCCGACGCCGTTGCCGTCTCCGTCCCGCTGGTCGGCATTGGCCACGGCCGGGCAGTTGTCGCAGGCGTCGATGACCCCGTCCTCGTCCGTGTCCGCTTCGCATTCGTCGGGGATGCCGTTGACGTCGCAATCGCGGCTTGTGCCGTGGGCGATGTCGGTGGCGTCGGTGATGCCGTTCTGGTTGCAGTCGGTCGTTACGAAGAAGGCAGTGACCGACATGTCCTGGCTGATCGTCAGCGCCGCCGGGTTGGCCGCGCCGGACAACGATCCGGCCCAATGGTCGAACACGTAGCCCGCCTTCGGGGCCGCCGTCAGCGTGACCGTCGCGCCGGCGCGGTATGCCGGCCGGTCCGGGTTGCGCATGACAGTCCCCGCGCCGGTCGGCAGGACCGTGACGCCGAGCGTGTAGCCGGCGACGAAGACGGCCGTGACGCTCCTGGCCGCGTCCATGGTGATCGCCCGGGGATTCTCCGTCCCGTCCAGATCGCCTTCCCAGTGGTCGAACACGTAGGTTCCCGCCGGCGTCGCGGTGAGCGTGACCGACGTGCCCTGCGCGTACTGCGCTGCGTCGGGTTGCCGCGCGACCGAGCCCGCGCCTGCCGGCGAGACGGCTGTCTGCAGCGCGTATTGCGGCAGAGGAATCGCCTCGAACTCAACGCTGACGGTCCGGTTGCCCGTCATGGCGACGGAATTGGTGTTCTCGGTGGAGTCATCGTGATCGGTGCCGCTCCACACCCGGACGCGATAGCCGGCATCCGGGCTTGCCGTGAGCGTGACGACGGACCCGGCCGGATAGCTTCCGCTGCTCGGCGCAAGCGTCCCGTGGCCGCCGACCACACGGGTCGTCAGCGTGTAGACGGTCGAGGTGTTCCGCGAGAGCGTGCTTGCGCCGGTGAGGGCAAGCGGCTCGTCCGTCGCGGCGTTCGCGAGAACCGCCGTTCCCGCGAACGTCTTCACGCCGTCCTCGCCCACCGGCGGCCTGGCCCGGTACGTGAGGGTCGTCGCGCTGCGGTTGTAGAACACGCCCCATTTCACCTTGCCGGTGGCGGCGTCCCAGACGCCGTTGTGGCTGATGTTCGTAACGGTCCAGCCCGCCGGCGGCGCATCCTCGGCGGCCCAGACCTGCACGGCCGGATCGGGCGTGACCTGCACGGTCACCGTCACGGGCTCGAACGGGATGTAGTAACTGGTGCCGAAGCTGCGGACGGCGCTCGATGCGGCGAATGCCGGCCGCGTGCCGGCGAGCGCGGAAACCACGACGACCGCAACGAAGGCCCCGGCGGACACGCGGAGTCGATGCCTCACAGTCCGGCCCTCCCCGCGTCCGGCGGCATCATCGGTTGCGACAGCAGCGCCTCCACGGTCTCGTCCAGCAGGTCCCTGATGAACGCCGCCGCCCACTGCCGGGCCTGCGCCAGGGGTTGCCAGCCTTCGGGAACGGCGTAGCCGTTCACGTACTGGTAGGCCTCGCCGGATCGCCACAGGAGGGTGGCCCGGTCGGCGTAACTGGGGGGGATCGTCGTCGGGGCCGTGGGCCAGGCGGTCCTGTTCAACCACGCGGCATTGTAGCGGACGACCTCGCGGATGGAGATGCTGTTCGATCCGTCCGTGTCGGCGGGAAACGCGCAGGGAGCCGTCGAGGCGGGATCGTTCGGGCAGCCGTCGCAGGCATCGCCCGCGGCGTCGCCGTCGGCATTGGCCTGGTCGGCGTTCGCGACGGTCGGGCAGTTGTCGCACTCGTCCGGCACGCCGTCGCCGTCCGGGTTCGGGTCGCACTCGTCCGGCACGCCGTTGCCGTTGCAGTCCCTGCTGCTGCCGTTGGCGATGTCCGTCGCGTCGGCGGTGCCGTTGCGGTTGCAGTCGATCAGCTCGAACTCGACCGTGACCGTCCTGTCGCGGTCCATGAGAACCGTCACGGTGGGCGTCTTCCGGGTGTCGTCGTCCGTCCCTGTCCACGCCTTGACCTGGTAGTTGGCGTCCGGGAACGCCTCCACAATCGCCGTCTCGTTCTCGACGTAGGTCCGGTCCGTCGGCGAGACCGTGCCGTGCCCGCCGATCACGTGCGCCAGCAGCCGATGGTACCCCGCCGGCACAGGCTCGAACTCGATCTCGACGGTAACATCCGCGGTCATCGTGACCGTGTTGAGATGGCTCAGCGAGGCGTCGTCATCGGTGTTCTTCCACGACTTCACCTGGTAGCCGTCGTCCGGCGCCGCGATCAGGTGGACGACGGTGTCCTTCGCATAGGTGCCGCCGCTCGGCGTCACGGTGCCGTGACCGCCGATCACATCCACCGTCAGGGTATAGCTCGCCGATTCGAACTCGACGGAGACGAACTTGTGGCCGTTCATCGTGATGGAATTCGTCTCGGTCGTTCGTGAATCGTCGTCCGTCCCGTGCCACGCCTTGACCCGGTAGCCGGCCTCGGGCCTGGCCAGCAGCTCGACCTGCGTCGGCGGGGTGGTGGCTGCATACGTGCCGTCGGTCGGTTGGACCGTGCCGTGGCCGCCGACCACGTCCGCCGTCAGCTGGTAGAAGCCCTCCGGCACCGCCTCGAACGACACCGTGACGGTCTTGTCCGAATTCATGGTGACCCGGTTCAGGTGGCTGGTGGAGCTGTCGCTGTCGGTGCCGGTCCATGTCTTGACGCGGTAGCCGACGTCGGGCCGGGCGTTCAGTTCGACGACGGTGCCCGAGTCGTATGTTCCGCTCGTGGGTGAGATCGTGCCGTACCCGCCGTCGACGCTGGCCGTGAGCTGGTATTTCCGCAACGCGGCCGGCTCAAACGTGACGCGGACGCTCTTGTTCGACCGCATGGTGACCGTGTTCGTGCCGGCCTTCGACGCATCGTTGTCCGTGCCCGTCCACGAGGCGACGCGGTAGCCGTCCGCGGGGGTCGCGGTGAGCCTCACGACGGTCCCGCAGGGATAGGGTCCGGTCGGCGGATCCGTCGCGACCTCGCCGTAACCGTTCGTCGAGAGGGTAAGTGAGTATTGCGGCAGGGGGGCGTCGCGGATGACGAACGTGGCCGTCTTCTGAACCGTCCGGGTGCCCACCGTGCCCTTGAAGGTCAACGGATAGGCTTGCCCCTGCGTGAGTGTCGGCGGGATCCAGATTGTTGCGACCGAGAGCCACCCCGGCGGCCCCGCCGTCGGCGGGTTGAAGTAAAACAGCAGCCCCGCCGGCACCGGCGGATCCACTCCGAATCCGACATAGCCGTTGAAGTTGCCCTCCGGCACGGCGATCATGCGGTATTCGATCTCACCGCACAGAAAGGCGTCCTGGCTCTCCGGTATCACGGTCAACGAAAAACTGCCCGACGTGGGGGTCGTGTTGAGTGCGTCCAGCCGGATATTGTCCAGGTACACATCGCTGTCGGCGTCCGGATCGCTCGTGTAGAAGGAAAGCGAGTAGATGGCACCGCTGTAATCGGCCCAGTCCGCGTCATGCAGGACGATCGTCCCGTTCACGTACACGTCGTAACGGCCGCCGCCCGCCGTTCCGTTCAGGCTGTTCCACGTGGTATAGTTGGCCGCCGCCGCACCGGCGTTCACGACGATGTCGATGGATACCGTGGCGCCCTTGGCATATTCGGCACCGACCGGGCCCACATCCGCAGTTCCGTTGCCCTGTTTGGCCACGACGTTCCCGCCGCCGATCTCCAGCCGGGCAAAGGAGGTTTCTGCAAGCGGGCCGCCCAGCGCAACCGTGAAGGGCGTCGTCGCCGCCGCGGTCTCGAAGAACTGGAACGACAGGTGAACGACGGTCTGCGGCGTGATGCCCGACCACTTCTTCAGCGAGACCGGAGCTTCGGCCGATTTGTCAACGAGGTGGACGGCCTGGCCGGTCCCGATGGGCGACGCGGCGGCACTCACAACGACATTCGTGCAGCCGGCTCCCCAGTTCACGAGTTGCCAGCTCGCGGGTCCGGGGATCGGCATCATCCCCGCAACGTCGTCCTCGAACGTCTCTTCGAACAGCACGAGCCCGCACGCACGCGGTGCCGGCAGCAACGCGAATACCACAAGGACCGCCCATGCCGCATACACCCCGCCGCCGATTCGGGAGAATACCACGCGCAGCCTCCATGCCTCGCGAAGGTAGGAATCCAACATGTTGTATCGGTAAGCGTCAAACAAAGCCTTGAGGGGCCCTGTCCGCCGACAGCACGGGCTGACGAAGATCATCGCGTGCCTATTACACGTCTGTTGACAGCGTGCCGGGCTGCCGGTTGACGGAGGGCAAACAATCGAACAGAATACAGCTATCGTGGCACCGAAGCTCCCACAAGTCGATCCCAACAGCTCGGTGCCCCGGTACATCCAGGTTAAATCAATTCTGATTGATGCCATCCGAAAGGGCGTGTACCCACGCGGATCGAAACTGCCCAGTACGGGCGAGATCAGCCACGAGATCGCCGTCAGCTTGATCACGGCACACAAGGCCATCCAGTGCCTCGTGTCGGAGGGATGGCTGGACCGGATTCGCGGCCGGGGCACGTTCGTACGGGACGACTTCGAGGCCAGTGTTGCCGCCAAGGCTTGCCACCGTGTCGGGCTACTGCTGGATCCGGGCGTTCAGCTTGAGGACTACTACCATGCGACGCTGTTCCAAGGCCTTCGGGATGCCTCTGCAACGCATGAGCCGGGGGCTGAACTGTTCATTCAGCGGCAAAACACCCCGGCTGCCATACCGAACCTGGCCGCGGACGGGTTTATCTGCTTCCACCCGCTGCGGGAGACGTACGAACTCTTGGAGGTCGTGGCGCAGAACACCCCGATCGTGGTTCTGGGCGGGTCTGTAAGGGACACCAAGCTGCCCTGTGTTGATGCGGACAACGAAGGGGGGATTCGGCAGGCGGTTGCCCACTTGGCGGAGCAGGGCCATCAGGACATCGCGATCGTGAACGGCCGGCTGTCGGCTACAAACAGCCTGCATCGCTTCAACGGCTATTTGGCGGAAATGCGGAGTCGGGAACTCCCAATACGGGACGAATACGTACTGACCTCGGACAAGGCCGAGATGTCCCCGACGGTGCGGAATTCGCTGGTTGCGCTCTTGCGCAGTTCGCTGCGGCCGACGGCGGTCATCGCCGCGGGCTACCTGCTCGCCCTGGAGGTCATGGAAGTCGCTCGGTATCTCGGGCTTCGGATTCCGCGGGACCTCTCGCTCGTCGGGTTTGACGATCCGCGGTCGGCATCGCTCCTCAACCCTCCGTTGACGACCGTGCGCCAACCGCTGGACCAGATGGCCCGCGCCGCGATGGAGTGCATGCTCGAACTGATCGACAAGAAGAATCCGGCACCGGGCATTCAGATGCTGCCGGCGAAGCTGGTCGTGCGGGAATCGACGGCACGCGTCCCGGCCAAGTGAGGGATCGGAGATCTCGTGCCCACGGCCATCGAATGCTGTGAACGGCTGTTGCCGGGCGTCTCGCGGACGTTCGCGCTGCTGATACCGGAACTCCCTTCGCCCTTGCGCGACGAAGTCGGCTGCGCCTACCTCCTCTGCCGGATCGCCGATACCGTCGAGGATGTCGAACACGTTCCCCTCGAGCAGCGGCTGAATGCCTTTGACAACCTTGCCGGCGCGTTCGGAACGGGGCCGCGGGACAGCCTGCTTCCCGGGTTCGTCGGGTTGACAGCCGGCTGGCCCCTCGACGCGAACCACCGGCAGTTGATGGACGAAACGGCGACCGTCTTCGCGGCGTACGATTCCTTTCCCGAGGCGGACCGGCGGATCATCGCGGATTGCGTGCTGGAGATGGTGCGGGGGATGCGCGACGCCGTGACGACCGCCGACCGCACCGCCGGGCCGCTGAGCCTCGGCGGTGTCGACGATCTCGAGCGCTATTGCTACTACGTCGCCGGCGTCGTGGGACGCATGCTCACGCGATTGTACTGGCGGCACGTGCACGGCGACGAGACGCTCCCGCCGGAAACGCTCGTCAAGCAGGGGATCGAGTTCGGTCTTGGGCTGCAACTGACGAACGTGCTGAAAGACCATCGGGCCGACGCGGGCCGCGGCGTATCGTACATGCCGAACGCGCTGGCTTCCGCCCTGTGCGTCGAGGCGGATGCGATGCTCGACGGCACGCTGCCGGCGCCGATGCGGCGGTGGCTCGTCGGCTACGCCGTCAAGTGGCTCGACACGGCGTTCGCCTATACGCTGGCATGGCCGCCGGAGGCGCGGGGCATCCGCACGTTCTGCCTCGGTGCCCTGTTCATGGCGGTGCGGACGCTGGCGGTCGTGCTGACGGCGGAAACGCTCGACGCAACCGAGTCGCCGAAGATCACCCGCCAGGACGTCACCGAGATCATGGCACGCTCCCGCGCGAGCGCCGGCGACGATGTTGTCTTGCGTGCCTGGTACGACGAAGAACGAAGCCGCCTCTGTCGCCTTCTGAACGGGGATCCTGCGGGCGATACGCCGTAAGAGCCTCTTCGGGTAAGTTGTGGCACGGGCATCTTGCCGGTGAAGTCACGGGCTCGAAGCCTGTGCCAAGGCGGTCTCCCGGCATGAACGATAAGCCTTCAACACGGCGTCGCCGCGTCAAAGGCGGGCGGCTTCGACATTCGTCATTTCAGGAGACGTGCGGGGGGAACTCCGCCACGACGAGCGTGATGTCGTCCTGCGGGTTGAGGCTGCCCTCTTCCGCGTCGAGGGCCTGTGCGATCTGCTCGACGACGCCCGTCGCCGGCATCCGCGCGGCCTTCACCATCGCCTCGCTGAAGATCGGCACGCTGGTGTGCGGATCGCGGTCGCGAATGATCGTCGGTTCGAGCCCGTCGGTGAATACGGCGACCTTGTCGCCCGGCTGCAACTGGATCGTCGCATCCGGGAAATCCTCGCCCTCGAACAGGCCGAGCAGGCCGCCCTCCGCCTTGATCTCCTGGATCGCGCCGTCCGCCCGGATGTGCAGCGGGTACGGGTGGCCCCCGCGGCTGAACCCGGCCTCGAGCGTCCGCGTGTCGATCAGGCAGTAGCACGCCGTCACAAACTGCGAGTTCGGCAGGTGCTGTTCGGCCAGCACGTCGTTCAGCCGCGCCATCGTCGCCGACGGCGAAAGGATCTCGTAGGACCGACTGTCGATCCGCTTGCTCTGCACGGCCTGCTTGATGAACATCGTCAGGAGCCCGGCCGCCACGCCGTGCCCGACCGCGTCCGCAACGTAGAACGCCACGTGCGTCTCATCGACCCGGTACACGTCGAAGATGTCGCCCGAGACCCACGACGCCGGACGAAACAGCGTCGCGAAACGCACCGGCCCGACCGCCGGCAGCTCGCGGGGCAGAAAATCCCGTTGCAGCCGGCTGGCGAGACGCATCTCCTGGTCCAGCTCCGTGAAATCCCGGTTGAGCCGCTTGCCCAGCCGGTGCATGTTGTCGATCTGACGCTCCATCTCCGCCAGCAGCGGCCGATAGTGTGCGATCGCCTGCAGCCGTCCCCACAGTTCGTCGGCGCTCACCGATCGCGGCACCGTCATGACCTGGCCGTAGGCGTCGGACCGGGCAACCGCCGGGCGATCCATGACCACCAGCGCCCGCAGCCGCTGCGACGCCAGCGTCTCGCCCAACTGCCGCAGCCCGGCCTCCATCTGCGCCTGCCCGACGGCCGACAGCGGCGCGATCACGAGGACGGCCTCCGCGCCCGAGACCAGGCCCAGTTCGGCCGCTTCCGTGCAGGTGCCCACGATCTGCACCTTCGCGCGGTGGTCGCGAATCAACTCGGCGAGAGCGGGAAGCGAGGCGCCCGGGTCCGCAACGACCAGCAGCCGCATCGCGGCCAGATCGGCGGCGGCATCCGGAACAGCCGATAACACAGTCGCCATGAGGCGCACTCCAGCAGGTGAAGGGCGTGTCCCCGGCGCGTAGCCCGGCCGGGGACGCCCCAACCACCTTATGGAAGTACTCGGACTACGGCTGCACGGGCTTGAGTACGGCCTCGGGAATCTGGGCCACGTCGCCGGCGGCAATGTCGAAACGGGCGAAAACGCCGGCGTTGACCTCCAGGGCCATCATGGCCGGCATCATCGACGAGTACAGGCGGGTCTCATACGGCGCCATCGTGTGCGTCTTCACAATCTGACCGTCCGACCGCAGGAAGGCGACGTCCAGCGGGATGATCGTGTTCAGCATCCAGAACTGGCGGACCTGTTCGCGGTCGAAGACGAACAACATGCCCCGCTCCGTCCCGTCCGGCAGCGGTGCCATCTCCTGCGCGGTGACATTCATCAGGCCG
The DNA here is from genome assembly GCA_964617875.1 of uncultured Planctomycetales bacterium. Taxonomy (GTDB): domain Bacteria; phylum Planctomycetota; class Phycisphaerae; order UBA1845; family PWPN01; genus CAZMVY01. Next base: position 10,033 of record CAZUAI010000080.1, read on the forward strand.
ACTTCGTGTTCCCGGGGCGTGCGGGCCACCCACACGAGGAACGTCTTGCCGCCGATCGTCAGCGTGGTCGTTTCCATAGCACTCAGGTTGTTTCGTGGGCCGCTGGTCCCGCCCGTCGTCGATGTCCCGGAGTTGCACCCGGCCGAGGCCAGCCAGACCGCAACGCCCGCAATCCCGATCGTTCGCACGGGAGATCCTCGCATGGGGACCATTATCGCATAGTCCGCGACGAAGTGTAAGGGCCGCGACAGGCGTGTCGCGCGTGCCGATCCGACCAGCATACCGCCGCCGTCGTGTCAGCCCTTCGCGCTCACCACGGGCTCTTGTGCCTGCCGCGCCCATGCGCGATCATGGCGTCCCATGAATCGTTACCGTACAGCCCGCATCGGGATCTCGATCAGTCTCGCCGTCGCCGCCGCAGGCTTCGCCGCGGAGCCGGCCTCACGGCCGTCCGACAAATCGGCGACGGCGGCGCCGGCGGACCCGCTGCAAACGGCCCTGCGGCGGCCGCTGCTCGACGCCGGCGAGGCCCACGCGCAGTGGCGGGCGTTCCTGCTCTCACGGGCGGCGAAGTTCACCCTGCCCGGCCGGGCTGACGACTGGGTGAACCACGACGCGCCGACGCTTCGTCGGCGCATCCTGGACCAGGTCGTCTTCAAGGGCGTGCCGCGCGAGTGGTTCTCGCAACCGCCGCGTGTCGAAGAGGCCGGCCGGATCGAGACCGGCAAGGGCTACTCCATCCGCAAGCTGCGCTACGAGGCGTGCCCGGGCTTCTGGGTGCCTGCCCTGCTCTACGAACCGGACGGGCTGCAGGGCCGCGTGCCCGTCGTGCTGAACCCCAACGGCCACGTCGGCAAGCCCGGCAAGGCCGTCGCATACAAGCAGATCCGCTGCATCAACATGGCCAGGCGCGGGATGATCGCCCTGAACCTCGAGTGGATCGCCATGGGCGAGCTGGGCGGCGAGTGCTACGCGCACAACCGGCAGGCCTACCTCGACCTGTGCGGGCGAAGCGGCGTGTCCGTGTTTTACCTCGGCCTGAAGCGCGGGCTCGACGTGCTGCTGAACCACCCGAACGCCGATCCGCAGCGCGTCGCCGTCACCGGCCTGTCCGGCGGCGGCTGGCAGACGGTCTTCTTCAGCGCGCTCGACACGCGGGTCACGGCCTGCGCCCCGAACGCCGGCTACATCTCGCTCGACGCCCGTGCCGACCATGTTGCCGACATCGGCGACGTCGAGCAGAACCCGGCCGACATGGTGCGCATCGCCGACTACTCGCACCTGACGGCCATGCTCGCGCCCCGGCCCGCGCTGCTGATCTACAACATCAGGGACGACTGCTGCTTCCCCGCCGAGAGGGCAAAACGTTGCGTCTATGACCCCGTGCTGCCGCTGTACGAAAAGCTCGGACGTGCCGACGTGTTCCGGTTCCACGTCAACCATGACCCCGGCACGCACAACTATGAAAAGGACAACCGCGAGGCCCTTTACCGCTTCCTCAACCGCTGCTTCTTCCCCGACGGCTCGCCGCCGGACAAGGAGATTGCCTGCGACGACGAGGTCCGCAAGCCCGAGGAACTGAACGTCGGCATCCCGAAGGACAACGCGGACTTCTGCACGATGGCCGCCGAACTGGCACGCGGTCTGCCCCGGGACCGGTGCCCCCCCGGCGACAGCGCCGCGATTCTCGAATGGCAACGGCAGGCGCGGGAGCGGCTCTGCGAGATCGTGCGTATCAAGCCGGCGCCCGACTCGTGGGAGGCCCGCGGAGAAGAGAGGGTGGACGGTCTCCACATCGTCCGGCGACGGCTGCGTGTCGGCGACGAGTGGGTGTTGCCCGCGGTGGAGGTCTCCTCGACAACAGGCGACGCGCCGCGCACGGCGGTCGTGATCGCCGACGCCGGTCGCGCCAGCGCGGCGAAGACGGTGCGGGAGCGGCTGAACACCGGCTGCCGTGTGCTCGCCGTCGATGTGGTCCTGTCCGGCGAGATGCTGCCGCAGGGATTCCCGGCGTGGCAGCTCGCGCAGATGGTCAGCACGGTGGGCGAGCGCCCGCTGGGCGTCGCCGCCGGCCAGGTCCTCGCCGCCGCCGATTGTGCCCGGCGCGAGCACCCGGGCCGGCCCGTCGAGATCGTCGGGGTTGGCCGCACGGCGGGCGTAATCGCGCTGATCGCCGCCGCGGCCGACGACGGCCGGATCGACGCCGTAACCGCGGTGGAGCCGCCGTCAACACTGAAGCTCCTCATCGACGAGAAGGCCGACTACGCGGCCTGCCCCGCGTTGTTCTGTTTCGGGCTGCTGGAGCGGTTCGACGTGCGGGAGTTGGCGGCCCTCTGCCTGCCGAGGAAGGTGACGCTTGTCTCCCCGTCCGGGCCCCCGCTACGAATCGAGGAGGAGCTGTCGCCGCTCGATAAGCTCGCGGACACGGCAGGCGCGCCACGGGTGGAGCGATGAGAACGTAGCGTCTGGTGCGGGATGTTGAATGCCTGACGCGAGGTGATGGGTTTGTAAGCTTCCGGAACAACCGGGCAACCGACAACGGACAAGGACCACAGCCGGATGACCCCACGAGAACTGGTTTATCGCACGCTCCGCTTCGAACCCGTGCCGCGCGTCCCGCGGCAGATGTGGCTCCTGCCGTGGGCGCAGCGGCACCACCCCGATGCCGTCGAGGCCATCCGCCGCGACTTCCCCGACGACCTCGTCGCGTCCGCCTTCGCCCCGCCGCGGCTGCCGCATCAGCGCGGCGACTGGCACGCCGCGGGTACCTACGTCGACGAGTGGGGCTGCGAGTTCGTCAACCTCTGCGACGGCGTCATCGGCGAGGTCAAGGACCCGATCGTCAGGGACTACGCGAGCGATCTGCACAGGGTCCGCCCGCCGTATGAGTGGCTTGATCATGTGGACGTCCGACGGATCAATGACGCCCGTGCCGGCACCGACCGCTTCGTCATCGGCCAGGCGGGCGTCAACCCGTTTGAGCGGATGCAGTGGCTCCGCGGCACGGAGAACCTCTACATCGACCTGATCGAGCAGCCGCCCGGCCTTCTGCGCCTCCGCGACCTCGTGCACGAGTGGGGTCTGGCGATGTTCGAGCGGTTCGTGAAGACCGACGTGGACGCCATCGCCTGGAACGACGACTGGGGCTCGCAGCGGTCGCTGCTGATCCACCCCGACCTCTGGCGGAGCGTCTTCAAGCCGCTCTACGCCGACTACGCCGCCCTCGCCCGCCGGCACGGAAAGTTCGCCTTCATGCACTCCGACGGCTGGATCACCGACATCTACGAGGACCTGATCGAGATCGGCGTCCACGCGGTCAACAGCCAGCTCTTCTGCATGGACATCGGGGAAATCGGCCGGCGGTTCAAGGGCCGCATCACCTTCTGGGGCGAAATCGACCGGCAGCACATCCTCCCGTATGCCACGGAGCAGGAGACGCGCGCCGCCGTCCGCCGCGTCGCGGACGCCCTCTACGACGGCCACGGCGGCGTCATCGCCCAGTGCGAGTTCGGCGCAGGCGCCAAACCCGAGAACGTGCGAGCGGTGTTCGATGAGTGGAACCGGATCGGCTCCGCGGCCGCCCCCGGCAACGCGCCTTCACGCGCCGTGGTGTAGGCTTCCAGCCTGCGGCCCGACCGGCAACGATCCTACTGTGCAGGGAACGGGACAGCCGAGCCCGGATCCAGCACGATTTCCTTCGCAACCCCGAGCGCCGCGAAGATCGCGATGGTGCCCAGGACCAGCGCCCGCTGTAACGGCAGGGACAGCCCCGCCCGCGTCGGCGGCGGCTCCTCGACCTCCAGGAACGAAAGCGTGCGGACCGAGTCGATCGCCAGCACGCCGAAGCAACCGAACCCGAACACGCCGAGCCACGGCATCTCGCCCATGATCCCCCCGGCCAGGCACGCCAGGCCCTCCGTCCACCGGATCAGCGGCGGGCTCAGCCGCGACGACCCGGCCAGCGAGAGCGCGAGGAACACCGCGACCAGCACGGCCAGGCCGGCAATCGGCAGATACGGCCCCTCGGTCTCCAGGATCTCGGTCCCGAACGCCAGTACGGCAAAGCCGGTCAGCAGTGCCGCATGCACGGCCCAGTGCTGTGCCGCGGGCGGCACGAGCCGGCGGCCCCGGCGGAACCGCTTCACGACCGCCCGTTCCAGCACGACCAGCACGCCGAGCAGCGCCAGCCCCGTCGCCATCAGCGAGTGGTGCCCCGTCAGGATTGCCCACCGGTGCATGGCGACCTCGCGGCACATCCAGATCAGCAACGGCGTGTAGAGCACCCGTGTGAGCCGCCCGTACTCCGAGCCCCAGGCGAGGTTCGGGTTGCTCCACGAGAAGCCGGTGTCCGGCGGCAGGTCGTTCGCCGGCCGCCGCAACGGCCAGAACCGCGGCACGCGGGCCTTGTAATGCCGGTACGAATCGCCGAACAGCTGTTCCAGGTTCCGCTCTTCCTGCAGGATCTCCCGGTGGTAGACCAGGAACCACAAGGGCAGAAAGACCAGCAGCACCAGCGGCTGGTTGATCGCGATCGCGATGCCCAGGTCGATCAGGAAATTGCCGAGGTAGAACGGGTTCCGCGTCCACCGGTAAGGCCCGGCGCACGTGACCTCCTGGTTCTGCCGCAGGCAGCCCTTCGCCCACAGGTGCAGCGCGGCGCCGGGGAGAATCAGCGCCCAGCAAAGAACCAGCGGCGCCGCCTGCGGCACCGCGACGAGGCAGCCGACCACCACCAGCCACGTGCGGATGTTCCCGCGATCAAGCCGCAATCTCGACTTCGTCATCGACAACAGTATAGCCGCGCCCGCGGTCGCCCGCGAGAGCCGTCAGGGCGTGGCGTCAGGAGCCGTCGGCTGCGAAGGCGGCCTTTTGGGCTGACGCCGGCCAATGGGCGGAATCGTTGTTTGACGGCGACGGGGTTCCTCGCGCCCGTCGCGCGTCTCGTCGCCCATGGTGACCTTCGTCACGGCATGATTGGCCATCGCGCCGATGATGACGATCACGGCCACCGCCGTCACGATGCCGAAGATCACCATCCATCGCGGATGGCGGAAATCCAGTTCGGAAAGCCCGGCGCCGACGAACACAACCGCGGCCGTTCGAGGAGCCAAACCGAGCATGGTGCCGATGACGTACACCGAATAGGGCACGCGGGCGGCCGCCATCACCAGGTTCGTCAGGGCAAACGGCGAGTTCGGCGGGAGCCGCAGGAGCGTGACGACCAGCAGTGACTTCCAGAACCCGCTGCCCAGCAGGGCATCGTACACGGCCCGCCACTTGGGGTGTTCATCGACCAGCGACATCGCCCGGTTGCCCGTGGCCCGTCGTGCGATGACGTACCCGATCGTCGCCGCACCGAATACGCCCCCCATGGCCGCCGGGAAGCCGAGCGCGAACCCGAACGCCCACCCGCCTACCACCGACTGGGCATACGTCGGCAGGACGGCAAACCCCGAGGCGAGGGCATAGCCGATCGCATACTCCGTAACGCCCGCCATCCCCTGCGAACGCAGCCACGGGGCGATCCACGTGATTGAGCCGAGGAGCGCAAACCCGCCCAGCCCCGGCAGCGCCACCGCCACGACCGCCAGCGGCCCCGCCGGCCCCAGCCGCCGGAAGATCGTGCCGACCGTCAATGCCGCCCGCGTCGATTCGGGTGCCGTTTCGCACGCCGGACGGCCTCCCGAGTCGTCCGCCGGTTCGGACGCCGGATCGCGCGTCCAGCCGGGTGCCGCATCCGACGATGCTCCTCGATCACTCATTCCGCCAGCGTAGAGGCCCGCCGCGGCAACGTCAAACGCAAACGCAGGGCCGGCAGTCACGGCGTACCCCGCAGGTTCGCCCACCATCTTGTGTCCCCCTCTCCCTCCCAGGGAGAGGGACGGGGTGAGGGTGACCAGCTCTCTGTCTCCCTTCCGGGGAGCGGAGCGGTAGGGTGGGCGGTTCCGCGGTACTCCGCGGGTTCGCCCACCTGTTATCTCTCCGCGGGTTCGCCACCATCTTCTCTCCCGCCCCCCGGCCTACTGGCAGGCCGGCGTCCGGTTCGCTCCGTTAAAACACGCCTGAAACGCGTTGAAATCCGCCAGATCAACGTCTCCGTCCCGGTCGAGGTCCGCGGCAACACGTGCGGCCGGCGGCAGGACCGTGAATCCGCCTGCGAGCGTGGCCTCCGGGCAGTCCGGCGTGTTCACGACCACGTCCCACACGCCGGGGGCCGCTCCATGCAGGTTCAGATCGAACCGGCAACGCAGGCTCAGGCCGTCGGGCGCCACATCCACCATGGCCGCGACGACGTCCGGCTGCCCGCTCCTCACCAGCCTTACCTGCGTGTAACCCGCCAGGAAGCCCGATCCGGTCGCCACGACGCCGGTGGCTTCGTCGCTGCGTGCGGCGGACGGCGCGACCGACGCGATCTGTGGCGCTTCGGTGCAGGCGCGAATGACTTCGCCGCCCGTGAGTCGCACATCGTCCAGGAATCGAGCCCGGACGTCGTTGTACTGCGTGCGGATCGTGATGCGGTCAAACCCGCCCGTGTAGGCACGCGGGTACGTAACCGATCCGCCGCCCCCGGACAGCGTCGCGTTGCCGGCGACGATGCGCATGGACAGGAGGTTCGTCTCCAGGCTCGTGTTGACCACGGCCGCCGACCGCCATCGCTGCCCGTCGAAGTACCACGCGAGCGTATTCGGACCGTGCAGCCCCGCCGTCATCCCGTATGCCAGAACCGGCAGGATCGTCGCGCTGTCCGCCGCGGGCGCGTAGACGTCTCCCTTGGCCACCTCGATCCAGAGATCCGCGTACGCAACGCTGTCCCGCAGGCACGCCGCGTAGGACAGCACGAGCGGGTTGGCATCCGAACCGAACACCCCGAGCGGATCGGGCACGACGGCGGCGAGGTCGGGCGTGAGGTCGTGCGTGATCCCGGAGGGCATGCCGCCCTTGGGCGCCCGCGCGGTACGCGTACCCGACGACGGGCAGATCGAATCGATCTGGTATCGCCGCATCCCGGGCAGGATCGTCCACCGCGCCGCATACGCGGGGTCCGCGTCCCCGAGGGCGTAGTTGTCCCAGTTCTCGAGAAAGCCGATCGGCAGCGCTGCGGGCAGCGCCGACGGCGATCGTCCGGGGCCGCCCGCGGACGCCGGTGCCTGCCCCGCGGTCACGCACGCCGGCGGTTGGTTCGGCCCGTTGAAACAGCCCTGAAAGATCGAGAAGTCCTCCAGGTCCACGTCCCCGTCGCGGTCGAAGTCGCACGCGGCCCGCGCCACGCCGAAAAACGTCGATGCTCCGTCCTGTGCCAGCGACGCGACCTCCGCCGCCGACAGGACGCGCCCGAGAACCAGCACATCGTCCGCATAGCCGATGAACTGTCCGTCCGCCCCCGGCGTCGGATCCGCGCCGACGACGAGGTTGCCCGGGAGTTGCACCGGATCGCCGCCGGAGATGTGCGCGTACGCCACCGGGACGCCGTCCAGGTACAGCATCACCTCGCCGTCGTCGTACGTCGCGGCGATGTGGTGATACTGCTCCCCGCCTACGCCCGGCACGGCGGACGTCACCTGCATCCCCTTGCACGTCAGCCGCAGGCCGGGCACGTACACGCCGCTCGGGTCGAACTCGAGCGACAGCGGCGCCAGCGGCGCCCCCCACGCCGCACGGGGCGTGCTGAAGATCCGCGCGCATGCGCCCGTCGCCGAGTGCACCATCGCGGCCAGCGTGAACTGCGTGCCGAGGTTCGCCGTGCCCGGAATCGTCAGCAGGTTCGGCGATGCTGTCCCGAATCCGAACCCGGCCGCCCGTTCGCCGAACGCCGCGAGGTCCGCGTTCGTGCTGACCCGCACGTCACCCTGCATTGCCGGCGTCTGCACGCCGTCGCTCACGAGCTTGTCCGTGGCAACCTGTCCGCTGTCGCCTTCAAAATCGCACAGAATCCCCAGCGGCGGCGAAGGCGGCTCATCCAGCATCACCACGTCCGCGCCGGCCATGAACGAGTAGAGCGATGCGTTTTGCATCACGAACCGCAGCCGGATCGGCCCGGCCGCCGCCGGCAGCTCACTGTTCGTGCCCCACGTCACGATCTGGTCAACCAGGTCGCCCTGCAGCGCGTTGCAGTCTGCCTCGCCGTAGCCCGCCAGCGGCGTTCCGTGCTCGTCGAGCACCTCGACCTTCAGCCAGCCGCCGGCGGCCGCCGCGCAGTTCACGTGCAGCGGCCCGTTCGCGCCGGCGATCCGTTTCGTCGTCACGCGGCCGACCGTTCCCGCCGCGTCCAGCGACGCGAAGCCGTCCTTCCGCAGCGTCGCCAGACCGATGGCCGCGTGCCATGCGTTCTGGTCGGCGTGCGTCGAGTTGAACCCGCCGTAGTACAGCCGGATCGTGTCGCCCTCCACCAGCGGATGCGTCGTCGTGAACACCATCCCGGCGTCCCACGACCCCGCCGGACCCAGCGGCAGGATCGGCGGGCGGTCGCCCTCTTCGCGCCGCCAGTGAATGCCGTCGTGGCTGCTGACGATCTCGATGTAGATCGGGCCGTCGTCGGCGCCGCTGATCTTGCCCGTGGCACGGAAGAGCCACAGGAAGCCCACGTACATCGACTCGTACGCGAAACCGCACAGCCCGTAGAAGTGCGTCCGCTGGTCCGTGCCCGCGGGCACCCAGCGGTCGTCCCACGAATCCGGCGCAAGCACCACGTACGGAACCGACCACGAGTGGAAATCCGGCGTCGCCCAGAACGCCGACGCACGCCGCGACAGGCCGTTGACGACGGCCCCGAGCTTCGGAAAACCCACGTACCGTTGCCCGTGCGCGTCCCAGTTGAACGTACACACGTCGCTCGCCGGCGGGCAGACCGACGCGGGATCCTCCGTCCAGTGCAGCCCGTCCGCCGACCAGGCCCCGCTGAACTGCCCCGAGCCCCCGCCGCGCATGAGCTTGTACGCCTGCCCGATCCCCGCATCCCACGGCGTGTGCATCACCGACGGGCAGTTCCCCGGCACGATGAACATGTTGTTGTCCGTCGAGCCGTTGAACATCACGATGCCGAGGTTCGGTTTCTCCCAGTGGATGCCGTCGGTACTCGTGGCGTAGGCAGCGTGGACCTGATCGCCCTTCGGAAGACTGAAGTTCAGCGAATGATACCACATCCGGTATCCCGGACCGGACTCGTTCGGCAGCACCGTGCCGTAGACATAGATGTTCGCGCCCTCCCACGGCCGGTCCGCGATGAGGACCGGGTTGGCGGCGTACTTCTGGAAGGCGTGATACGTCCGCGTCGTGTTCGTCCGGGCCGCGACGTTGTAGTCGTCGATGAACAGCCGCCAGGGCCCTGTCAGGTCGCTCAGTGATTCAGACGCCAGGATCGTCCTGCCGCCAAGCAGCACAAGGACGATCAGCAGGCCTCGCGCGATCCAACCCCCGCGGCGTGTTGCGCGCCGACTACGCGATCGGAACGATCTTTGAAACAAAAACATCTCCACAACCTTTCGGATCCGGCCCCGCCCGTGTCTCCGCAATATGGAGACGCTGCGGCGATAAGGGTGTTACGGGCCTGGCGGGCCCAAGTAGTACCGCCCTCGGCGGCTTGCCCTCCGTCCCTGTAACTGCACCGGTGGGCCTGCTCGGGACATCGTACGACGAAACGAACCCACCGTGTCAATGCCAGTAATGATCGTAAGTATTTACTAGTTATGTCCTTACGCCTTAATGTGGATAGCGCATGTCTGCATTCTTCTCGCGTAACTTCACTCGCCCCCCGAACTGAACGATAACAGCCAAGGCATAGTATGATCAGCGGCATTGCAGGATTATCGGTCCTCGGCGCCCAGCTTGCGCTGGCCAAGGCGGGGCTGCGCAACGATCTCGCCGACCCGCGCCGCCCCGGCGTTTCCGCCGCCGATCGATCGGCAAGGGCCCCATCCCTCAGCGAAGCCGACCCAACGAGCCCGGACAGCGAGGGAGACGAGCCCCTCGTATCCGGCGGTACCCGGGTCGTCGATACCGTCGAGATCTCTTCCGAAGCACGCGCCGCTGCCACGCGCGCCGAGGCCAACCGCTTCGCCGCCATGTCGCCTGACCAGAAGTCGGAGATGGTCGAGCGCCTTCGCAAGCGTGACCGCGAGGTCCGCGCACACGAGGCCGCCCACCAGGCCGCTGGTGGTCAGTATGCTGGCAGTGCCAGCTTCAGCTACCAGACCGGACCTGATGGCCAGCAGTACGCCGTCGGCGGCGAAGTCCCGATTGACCTCTCGCCCATCCCCGGCGACCCGCAGGCGACCATCCGCAAGATGCAGCAGGTACAGGCCGCTGCCCTCGCCCCTGCGAACCCGTCCGGCGCCGATCGCGAGGTTGCCGCCAAGGCCGCCCAGATCGCCGCCGAGGCCCAGGCTGAACTTGCCCAGCAATCCGCCGCCACTTTCGCGGGGCAGGGCCAGACCGACGCAGAAAGCTCCGAGGCCACCGGCATTGCCGCCTTTTCCGCGCAGTCCTCCGCGGTCCCACGCCTGAACATCATCGCATGAAGCCAGGCAGGACCCCGCCCCATTGACACCGTACTCGTGCCGCGGCTACGATGGCTCTTGAGCAATGCAGACCGCATCGCGCAAACGACGTGGTTACAGATGTTTACGGGCATCATCGAAACTACGGGGCTCGTTCGCTCGCTCCAGAGAAGCCAGGCTGGGGCGCGGCTGGCTATCGACGCCGGCCGGGTGGCGGAACGGCCCGCGCTCGGCGCGAGCGTGGCGGTCAACGGCGTCTGCCAGACCGTAGCGGCCGACCGTTTCCCCATTCTTGAGTTCGACGTCATCCCCGAGACACTCCGGCGAACGACCATCGGCCGACTCAAGCCCGGCGATACGGTGAACCTCGAACGGTCTCTGCGCGCCGGCGATCGGCTGGAAGGCCATATCGTCCAGGGCCACGTGGACGGCATCGCCTTCGTCACGGACGTCGTGCGGGACGGCGCCGAATGGGTCCTGCGCCTCCGGCTGGAGGACCCGTCGCTCTCCGACTTCGTGGTCCCGAAGGGCTCGGTCGCGATCGACGGTGTATCGCTGACGGTGGCCGAATGCCCATCGAACGACCCGCGACAGTTCGGCGTCGCGCTGATCCCGACGACGCTTGAGCTGACCACCCTCGGACAGCGGCGGCCCGGCGACGCCGTGAACGTCGAGACGGACATCCTGACCCGGACCGTAGTCACCTGGCTGCGGCGGATTGCCGCGAGGCCGGATCGGCCGATCACGCCGGAGTTCCTCCGCGAGTACGGATTCGCATGATTCCCGACGATTCCAACTCGATGACGGCGGCCCCCGCCGCGGACGCGACCACGGCGGCGGAGACGCACCGCCCCGTGATCGGCATCACGATGGGGGACCCGGGCGGCATCGGGGCGGAGGTGATCGTAAAGGCGCTGGCCGACCCGGACATCCGACGGCGCGGCCGGTTTGTGATCTACGGGCTGGCGGAGACGCTGGGATACGCGGCCGACCTGGCCGAGGTGAACCCGTTCTGGTTCCGCGTCCCGCACGAGGAGATGGATCGGATCGAGAGCGGGGTGGTTGTGGCCGATTTCGACGAGTTTCCCGTCTTCGCACCGGTGACCCGCTGTGCGACGGCGGAGAGCGGCCAGGCGTCGATGCGGTTCCTCGATGTGGCGATCGAGGCCGCTCGGACCGGCCGCGTCGAAGCGATGGTCACCGCACCAATCTGCAAGCTGAGTTGGCGGATGGCGGGATACCGCTTTCCCGGCCACACGGAATTGCTGGCGGCGGCGTTCGACGTGCCCCAGGTCACGATGATGTTCGTCGGCGGGAAGCTCCGGGTGGCCCTCGCGAGCATCCACGAACCCCTGTTCGAACTGCGGAACAAGTTCACGATCGGCCGGGTGTTCCAGCCGATCGACCACATGAACGAGGCCTTGCGGGGCTGGTTCGGGATCGAGCGGCCGCGGATCGCGGTGTGCGGGCTGAATCCCCACGCGGGGGAGGAGGGGCTGTTCGGGGACGAGGAGTCGAGGATCATCGAGCCGGCGATGGTCATGGCGCGGGAACAGGGAGCGTATTGCGAAGGACCCTTCCCTGCGGATACAATCTTCTGGCGCGCGATGCAGGGACATTTTGACGGCGTCGTGGCCATGTACCATGACCAGGGTCTGATCCCGGTCAAGCTGCTGGCCTTTGACGAGTCGGTGCAGATGACGCTCGGATTGCCCGTTCTTCGCATCAGCGTGGATCATGGAACGGCGTTCGACATCGCCGGGCAGAACCGTGCCAACCCGGCGAGCATGAAGGCGGCCATCCGGCTTGCGTGCGAGTTGTGCGGCCGTCGGCGGGGGCCGGCGGCCTGCGGGCGTGTCGCGGCCGAAGGGGTGGATTCGGATCCCCCGGCGTTTTCCGCCGGGACCTGATTGCAGTTCGCCGAGAGTGGATGAGAAGGCGGGCACGCAGAACACGGTGCCAATATGTCTCTTCGCCCGGACCAGATCGAGGCATTCTTCAAGGCGGTACGCGAGCGTACGCCGCCGGCGCCGTTTTCGTACACCGTCAGCGGCGACCAGACGAAATACGTCATGGAGCTTCTGCCGGTGGCCTTCGAGAGCATCGGCATGAAGACCGTCAGCGATCAGGCCCTGAGGGCCGCGCTGATCTCCGACACGTACCTTTACACGCTCCGCGAGCGCGTCCTGTACGTGCAGCCGGCGGACATGCTTTCCAGAAAGTTCTTCCGGTTCCGCGGCCGGATGCCCGTCCTGCACAGCACGTTTGTTCGCCTCTTCACCGACGCGGCGGGGACCGGGCAGCACAAGATCCGCATCTGGAACCCGTTCTGCGGCGCGGGGGCCGATACGTATTCGCTCGCTGCGATGGCGCGGCTCGCCCAGAACGCGACGGGGGCGAACGTGGCCGGCATCGAGGTCATCGGCACCGACGTCCTGCCCGGCGCCCTGAAATACGCCGAGGCCGGCATCTACGAGTACCGCCGCGCCGAGTGGCGGGAACACCTGGACCGCTTGACGGCGCTGTGCGGCCCGGAAAGCGTCACCGACGAAGACAGCCTGCCGATCTCGACGAAGCACCTGCCCGCGGGCACCGAGGCCTTCTTCAATGTGACCCGCACCGAAGGCGGCTACACGATCGTGCCCGGCAATATGCTCAAGCAGATCACGCGGTTCCGCTTCGTCAACCTGCTGAAACTGACCGAGCTGGGCCAGCTCGGGTCGTTTGATGCGGTGATCAGCTTCGCGGCCGCCCCGATCGGCGACACGCCGCAGGCCAGGCAGGTTCGCACGGCCCTCGCCTATGCCGTCCGGCCCGGCGGGCACCTCATCCTCCGTGAAAGCGCCGACCCGATGCTGGACCTCAACGGTCCCGGCAAGGGCTTCGAAAAGATCGACAACGGGCTCTATTGCCGGCAGCGGTAAGGCCGCGGAGCGACGGGAGCGGCGTGCCGCCGCTGCGCGGGGCGCCTTCGTCGCGGTGAGTCTCACGGGCTTCGCGGCACGCGGGCGTTACCCGCCCGTCGCCGCGCGGTGCAGCTTGATTTCCACCTTCTCGTCCAGTGTCGCGTAGTATTCCCGCAGGATCGCCGCGACCTCCGCCCGCGAGAAGTGCGGGTCGAGCTGCCCGCCCTCGCTGAGGGCCTTGCGGACGGCGGTGCCGCTGAGCAGCACCCGGTCGTCCTTGCCGTGCGGGCAGGTCTTCATGCTGGCCATGCCCTCGCACTTGTTGCACCAGAAGGTCCAGTCGATCTTGAGCGGTTTGGTCAGCAGGGCGTCCCTCGGGATCTCGTCGAAGATCTTCTGGGCGTCGAACGGGCCGTAGTAGTTGCCGACGCCGGCGTGGTCGCGGCCGATGATCATGTGCGAGCAGCCGTAGTTCTGGCGGAAGAGGGCGTGCAGCAGGGCCTCGCGCGGGCCGGCGTAGCGCATGTCGAGCGGGTAGCCGCCCTGGATGACGGTGTTCTTGACGAAGTAGTGATCGACGAGGGCCTGGATCGACCGCACGCGCACGTCGGCGGGGATGTCGCCGGGCTTGAGCTTGCCGAGGAGTTGATGGATGTAGAGGCCGTCGCAGACCTCGATGGCGATCTTGGCGAGGTACTCGTGGCTGCGGTGCATGGGGTTGCGGAGCTGCAGGGCCGCGACCGTGCTCCAGCCCTTTTCCTCGAACATCCGCCGGGCCTCGGCCGGCCGCTGGTAGATGCCGGCGAACTCGCCCGGAAAATACGATTCATCGAGCACCTTCACCGGCCCGCCGAGGTTCACGTCCTTCTGCTCCAGGACCATCTTCACGCCGGGGTGCTCAGGGTCGGCCGTTTTGAAGACTTCCTTGCACTCGTGCGTCTTGTCGATGGTGTACTTCTCCGTGACCTTCATGGTCCCCATCAACTCGTCCGCGTCGCTGAACAGGGCGACCTCGGAGCCGTCCTTGATCGCATCCGCCGTCGCCCTGTCCGTCGAGAGCGTGATCGGGATCGGCCAGAAGACGCCGGCAGCGGTCTTCATCTGGTCGCAGACGCCCTTCCAGTCGGCCTTGTTCATGAAGCCGTCGAGCGGCGTAAAGCCGCCGATGCCCAGCATGATCAGGTCGCCGGTTTCCCGGCTCGTCATCGTGACCCGCGGAAGGGACCTGGCGCGCTGCATCTCCGCATCCCGGGCCGGGCCGGTCAGGAGCAGGGGCTTGAGTTGGGATGAACCGTGGGGGGCGACGAGCGTTGCCACAGACGACCTCCATCATCAAAAGGCGGCGGGCGATGCCCGTCCGGTGATTATGGAATACGGCGATCGGAAACCAGCCGGGTTTCCGCGTGTCATACTCCGGATTTCTGTGAAGGGGCGAGTATACCGGCGGCGCGGCCGTTTGGGTAGTAGGTGCTCACTCCTACCGTGGCGACTCCCACGAATATGGGATCAGGCGTGCCGTGCGCTTCGGATGCCAGAGGCGGCTGCAGCCTGCGGGGGGACAGCCGCCCGCCGCAGTGGTCGGGTGCGCGAGCCGATCCGGCGCCAGTGCCTCGATATGTCCATCGACGAAGGAAACCCTCACCTTCTTGTTGTGCCGGGCGGCGGCCATCCTGGTCGGGTCGTCCACACGGAAGATTTCGGACCGACTGGTGCCGTTCCCGTTGTAGGTCATGCCCAGATAGAGGCTGAAATTCGAATCGGGTACGGGGATCTCCAGCGCACTCTCAACGACCGCCGCCCAGTCCGTGTATTCGAGCATCCGGATCTGCTGCGGGTGGTTGGACGCAAGATATGCCGCCGGATTGATGCCGTAGCTGCCCCACATCACCGGTACGGTAAACGTGCTCGTCGCACCCGATAGCGGACCGGAAAGCACTTGGCCATCGTACCGGATGAACCACAACGAGCGGCCGGTTCCTTTTAGGATAGCGTTAGTTGAACACGTCTTCGATCCGGCCGCTGGTTGTTGCCAGGCAATGGATGCGTCAAACGAATCGTCAAGGCCCGTTCCGGCTTCCGTTTCAACGTCCGCCGTGATCGTCGCCCGACCTCGCGACGATGTCTGTTTCCGTCTGACGAATGCCCCGTCACCGCTCATGTCGGCGAAAGCGTCGCGCGACCGGTTGCCGTAGGTCATATCTGTCGCGGTTTGTGCGATGAAGGCACCCGGCATCGACTTAGAGCCTATCCCAAAACCCCTGCGGCGCGGAAGGTGATCCACGCGCAGGCG
>CAZUAI010000081.1:0-25054 GCA_964617875.1 uncultured Planctomycetales bacterium
TTCGCCTGCGCGTGGATCACCTTCCGCGCCGCAGGGGTTTTGGGATAGGCTCTTAATCGTCGCAGGGCGGGATATTGCCATAGACCTTCGGATTGGGTATCGCATCCTACCCGTCAGACATTTTCAGCCCTATCATATCGGCACGCTCGCGCGGCGGACAAGCTTTGTCTGTGAATGGGCGCTGGTGCTCCCCCCGCGGGGTGGACTGCTGCCCCGGACGTCGGCGTGTGAGACCGGAGTCTTGCGGACCGGCGGAATCCTGTGCGAGAATCGCGCCCTTGAGGACACCATGGCAGGGCTGATTCCGAATCGTCAGTTGTTCCGGTTCGAGATCCCGTTGCGACGGCGGGCGAAGGCCCCGACCATCGACGGCGACCTTCGGGACTGGTCGGACGAGCATCTCATGCCCCCGACCTGCCGCCTCGACGCTGCGAAGCCCTACGCGCCGGTATACATCGCGTGGAACGATGCCGGTCTCTTCATCGCCTGCCGTGTCGAGGGCAGGACGCAGCCGCTCCGCTGCGATCCGAGGGCGTTCTGGAAGGGCGACAACCTTCGACTCTGCACCGACATGCGCGATGCCCGCGATGTCAAGCGGGCCACGCGGTTCTGCCAGCAGTTCTATTTCCTGCCCGTCGGGGGCGGCGCGGGCGGCAGGGAGCCGGTGGCCGGGGCGGCGCCGATCCGTCGTGCCCGCGAGGATGCGCCGGTCGTCGCACCGGACCGCATCCGGGTGGCGGCGGACGTTGGCCGCACGGGTTATACGATTGAGGCCCACATCCCGGCCGATTGTCTCTCGGGCTTCGACCCGCGCGACCACCGGCGGATCGGCCTGTACTACATGCTCGAAGACCGCGAGCTGGGCCAGCAGTATCTCACCGTCGGCGACGATCTGAACTGGTACGTGGACCCCAGCACCTGGGCAACGGCCGTGCTGGTGGACTGAACGCCGTGAGTCGCCGGTTTGGCATTTCCGCGGACTTGCTTACGATGCTGACCTGTTGTGGCCGGATGAGGAGAAACCATGCTGCCGAACCTGATCGAATACCTGAAGGACCACATCGTCATCTGTGACGGCGCGATGGGCACGATGCTGTACCAGCGCGGAATCTACATCAACCAGTGCTACGAGGCGGTGAACCTCTCGCGCGGGCACCTGGTCAAGCACATTCACCAGGAGTACGTCCAGGCCGGCGCGCAACTCATCGAAACGAACACGTTCGGCGCGAACCGCCACAAGCTCGCGAAGCACGGCCTGGCCGACAAGGTGCGCGAGATCAACGTCGCGGGGGCGCGGCTCGCCCGCGAGGCGTCCGAGGACAAGGTCTGGGTCGCCGGCGCCGTCGGGCCGATCCACGGGCAGGACGTCTCGCCGGCGCAGGCCCTGCCGGCCGAGCAGAGACGGGAGGTCTTCCGCGAACAGCTTGCCGCGCTCGTTGAGGGAGAGGTGGACGTGATCCTCCTCGAGACATTCAGCGACGTCTACGAGCTGATCGACGCGATCGCGATCGCACGCGAGGTCGCCCCGGACAGGCCGCTGATCGCGCAGATGGCGTTCCTGGATTCGCATCTGACCCGCTACGGCGCGACGCCCGAGCAGGTGGTCGAGTTCCTGAAGGACCAGCCGGTGGACGTGATCGGGGCGAACTGCGGCGCCGGGCCGGCGACCTTGACCGAAGTGGTGGGGCGGATGCGGCGATGCACGGAGCGGCCCATCTCGGTGCAGCCCAACGCCGGCCACCCGCAGAGTCATGAAGACCGCTGCATCTACCTGGCGACGCCCGAGTATTTCGGCGAATACGCCCGCCGGATGATCGCCCGGGGCGCGAACATGCTCGGCACCTGCTGCGGCAGCACGCCCGAGCACACCCGCGGCCTCGTCGGCGCCGTGCGGATGCTCCAGCCGGGCGAGACCGCCGCCGCCGAGGTCACGAAGGTTGCGGCGGAACCGGCGGCGGGGCCGGTCGTGGTCCGCCGCTCGGAAACGCCCTCGCGCCTGGCGGCCAGGCTCCGCGCGGGGCAGTTCGCCGTCAGCGTCGAGATCGACCCGCCGCAGGGAACCGACGCGACCAGGGCCCTCGAAGGTGCCGCCCGCTGCCGTGACGCCGGCATCGACTGCATCAACATCGCCGACGGACCGCGGGCCAGCGCCCGGATGAGCCCGATCGACATGGCCGTGCTGCTCAACCGCGACGTGGGCGGCATTGAGCCGATCGTGCACTTCTGCTGCCGCGATCGGAACATCCTGGGGCTGCAGGCCGATCTGATCGGGGCGAACGCGATCGGCGTGTACAACGTGCTGTGCATCACGGGCGACCCGCCGAAGCTGGGCGACTACCCGTTCGCGACGAGCGTGTACGATGTCGATGCGATCGGCGCGATCCGCATCGCCAAGGGGCTGAACGACGGCCACGACCTCGCGGGCAACCCGATGACCGGCCCGCCGACCAGGCTGCACATCGGCGCGGGCGCGAACCCGGGCGCGATCGATCTCGACATGGAGATCGCGCGGTTCGAGAAGAAGGTCGCCGCGGGGATCGAGTACGTCCTGACGCAGCCGGTGTACGATTTCGCGCTGTTCGAGCGGTTCTACAGGCGAATCGAGCCGTACAAGGTCCCGATCCTGCTGGGCATTCTGCCGCTGGCGAGCTACCGCAACGCCGAGTTTCTCCACCGCGAGGTGCCCGGCATGCAGATCCCGAGGGAGATCCGCGAGCGGATGCGCCGGTTCGAGGATCGCGAGTCGGCCCGGCGCGAGGGCATCGCCATCGCGCAGGAGTCGCTCCGTGAGGCCCGACCGCTCGTGCAGGGCACGTACATCATGCCGCCGTTCAATCGCGTGGATTCGGCGCTGGCGGTGCTCGAGGTGCTGAAGTAAACGGCGCGACGCGACGCGAGTGGATCCGGAGCGCAAGTGCGGGGCCGGCGCCGCGCGCGGCGCCCGCTCACGCCCGGGTGTTTCATCGTCGGGCGATTGCCGGTGCAGCGGGTCCCGGTTCACGTCGGCGTGGGGCCGTTCGTGTGCGGCTGCTCCAGCTCGCCGGCTGCGGCGTGGCCTTCGTAGTGGGCCGCGAAGAACGGGATGCGGTTGAGCACTTTCTCCTGAAAGACCTCGAGGTAGAGGTAGATCACCGGCGTGATGAAGAGCGTGATCAACTGGCTGACGAGCAGGCCGCCGACGATCACCAGGCCGAGCGGCCGGCGGCTCGAGCCGTCGGCGCCCCAGCCGAGGGCGATCGGGAGGGCGCCCATCACGGCCGCCAGCGTCGTCATGAGGATCGGTCGGAACCGGTCCATGCTGGCGTCGTGGATCGACTGCTCGGCCGACTTGCCCTGCGCCACACGCTGGATGGCGAAGTCGACGATCATGATGCCGTTCTTCTTCACGATGCCCATGAGCATGAACAGGCCGACGAAGGCGTAGAGCGACGCCTGCTCGCCGAAAAGATGCAGGGTCAGCAGGCCGCCGACCATCGCCGTCGGCAGCGTCGACAGGACCGTGATCGGGTGGAGGTAACTTTCGTAGAGGATCGCGAGGATCACGTACATGACGAAGACGGCGAGCACCATGAGTATGGTCAGGCTGGCCATCGTGTCGCGGAACGTCAGGGCTTCGCCCTGGAATCCGCCGCGGATCTGCGGGGGGACGATTTCCTTCGCGACGTTCTCGATGTGCTGCACCGCATCGCCGATCGGGACGCCCGGCATGAGGTTGAAGTTGAGCGTGACGCTTGTGAACTGGTTCAGGTGGTTGACGGCCTGCGGGCCCACGGTGGACTTCCAGGTCGCGACGGCGGAGAGCGGCACGAGGTTCCTGCCGTCGTCGCTGCGGACGTAAAGCAGCTCAAGGTTCTCCGGGTGTCGGCGGGCCGCATCCTTCGCTTCGAGGATGACCTGGTACTGGTCCTCGGGCCGCTTGATGAGGTAGACGTAGTTCTGGCTGTAGGCGTTGCGGAGGAGGGCCTCGATGCGTTGCGCCGAGACGCCGTAGCTGCTGGCCCGGTCGCGGAGAATGTCGATCGTGAGGTTCGGCGTGTTCATGAAGAGGTCGGAAATCGGCGTCGGGGGTGCGAAGATCGTGCCGGTGTCCTGCCGCAGGCGATCGAGCAGCTTCATGCTCGTCGCGTAGACTTCCTGCGGGTTGATGCCGGACAGCGAGTAGGAGAACTGTCCGGTCTGCCGGGCGCTCGCGCCCGTGGAGATCTGGAGGACGGGGTTGGGCTGCAGCGCGGGGAAGGTGCCGGGGACGCTCATGGCCACGGAGCCGATGATCTCGCCGGTGACCGCCTGGATCGGTGCCCGCTGCTTCGGATCGCTCAGGAACGCCAGCATGAACGCGGTGTTGGAGGACAGGAAGCGGCTGACGCCGCTGACCGTGAACGTCATGCGCACGGCCTCGTTGGCCTGGATGGCCTTTTCGGCGCGCATCTGGTACTCGTGCATGCGTTCGGGCGAGGTGCTCTCGGGCGCGATGAGGACCCCGCGGATGAACGAGCTGTCGCCGATCGGGAGGAACGCCTTCGGTACGATGCGGAGCAACTGGATTGTGCCGGCCATGCAGACGATCCACACCGCCAGCGAGATCCATCGGTGCCGCAGGAACAGCCAGAGCACGCCGCCGTAGGCCCGAAGCACGCGTTGTTCGATCGCGCCGATCACGCGCTCGACGAGCGCCTTGCGGAAGGCCGGCCCGCGCGGCGCGAGGGCACGGGAGCACATCAGGGGCGTTAGCGTCAGCGACACCACGCCGCTGGCGATGATCGAGACGACGATGGTCACCGCGAATTCGCGGAAGATGCGCCCGACCAGGCCGCTCATGAAGACCAGCGGCAGGAAGACGGCGGCGAGCGACAGCGTCATCGAGACGATCGTGAAGCTGATCTCCTTCGCGCTGTTGACCGCGGCCTTCAGGGGCGGTTCGCCGAAGTGTTCCATCCGCCGCACGGTGTTCTCGAGGAAGACGATGGCGTCGTCCACGAGGAAGCCGATCGCGAGCGTCAGCGCCATCAGCGAGAGGTTGTCGAGACTGTACCCGAGGACGTTCATGACCATGAAGGTCAGCAGCAGCGACAGCGGCAGCGCGACGACGGGAATGAGCGTGTCCGCGACCCGGCCCAGAAAGATGAAGATCACGGCGACGACGAGAACGAAGGCAATGAAGAGAGTCTCCTTGACGTCCTCCACGTTGTTCACAATCGTCGCGGACCGGTCGTACATCGGAACCATCGCGACGGCCCCGGGAAGCTGCTGTACGATGGACGGCAGCAGAGCCTTGATCGAGCGGACCACTTCCACGGCGTTCGAGCCGAATTGCCGGAAGACGGCGATGACGACAATCGCCCCGGGGTTCTCGTCGCCCTGAAGGCCCACCGCCCGGCGCAGCTGCGGGTGTACCCACATGCGCATGTTGACCCGCTCATCCTCGACGCTGTCGCGGGCGGCGGCGACGTCGCGAAGGTAGATCGGCGCCCCGTTGAGCGTGCCGATGATGAGGTTGTTGTACTCCTCGGCCGTCTCGAGTTGCCCCTTGGGTTGGAGCAGCAGCGTGCGGTCCGGGCCGTCGAACTGCCCGGCGCCCTGGTAGGTGGTGCCCTGGCGGATGGCGCCGGCCAGGTCGTCCACGGTGAGGTTTCGCGCGGCGAGAGCGGACGGGTCTGCCTGGATCCGGACGGCGGATTTGGTTCCGTAGATCGCGACCTGGCTGACGCCGCTGAGGATGCTGATCCGCTGACCGACCTGCGTGTTCGCGAGGTCGTAAAGCTGACCCTGCGTCATGCTGTAGCTGGCGAGCGCGACGTAGAGGATCGGCTCGTCGTTGGGGTTGGTCTTGTTGAACGTGGGCGGGCTGGGCAGGTCGAACGGCAGATTGCCGCTGGCCCGCGAGATCGCGGCCTGGACGTCGGTCGCGGCGGCGTCGAGGCTCTTCGAAAGGTCGAATTGCAGCGTCATGCTACAGAAGCCCTGCCCGCTGCGGCTCGTGACCAGCTCAAGGCCGGGGATCTGCATGAACTGCCGTTCCAGCGGCGTTGCGATGTTGGCGGCGACGGTCTCGGGATTGGCGCCCGGGTAGCCGCAGCCCACCTGGATCACGGGATAGTCCACGGCCGGCAGATCGTTGACCGGCAACTGGAAATACGCGAGCACACCGAACAGGATGGCCGAGACCGTGAGGACCACGGTCATCACAGGGCGTCGAATGAAGCGTTCGGAAATCGTCACGGGTTACATCTTCCCTATCTGGCGTATTGCGGTGTCACGGTTTCGGGGACGCGCCCGGCATGGTTGCCGCCGGCGGGAGCATACCCGGCGGACCGCCGCCGCCAAGCACGACGAGCGGGGCGTCGGGCATGACGAGCATGTGGCCGGCGACCACCACCTTCTCGCCCGGCTGCAGGCCCTGTTCGACGACACGGCGGTCGCCGTGCATCTGCCCGGGGCGGATCGGACGGAGTTCGGCCGTCGAGTTCGGGCGTACGACGTAGACATACGGTCCGTGCTGGCCGATCTGCTCGGCGGCGGCGGGAATCAGTACCGCGTTCTTGCGGGTCGTCAGCACGAGCCGAACGCGCACAAACTGACCGGGCCAGAAGAACCCGTCGGCGTTGGGGACCGTCGCCCGGAGCTTCACGGTCCCGGCGCCGCTCTGCACGGTGTTGTCGAGGAACGTGAGCGTTCCTTCTCGCGGGCTCGCAGGGCGGGTCGCGGGTTGCGTTCCGGGCCGGCTCGCCGGGCCGAAGTCGGCCACGGTGGACAGGATACGCACGGAGTCCGCCGGCACATCCACCTCGACCTTGAGACGCGAGTTGGCCTGCGCGAGATCCACCCCGGCCGCGCCCATGAAACGCCGCACCGTCCCCAGGTCGTTCTCGGTGATCGTGAACTCCGCGTAGATCGGATCCAGCCTCTGGATCATCAGGAGCGGCGCGTCGTTCGCGCGGACCACGTTGCCGGGGTGCGTGAGCCGGGCGCCCGCACGCCCGTCGAGCGGCGAGTAGATCCGTGTATATTCAAGGTCGAGCTTCGCGGATGCGACCGAGGCCTCGCCGCCGGCGACGCGGGCCTCGGCCACGGCGACGGCGTTCTTCTTCTGGTCATACTCGACACGGCTGACCGCCGACGCCTCCAGGTCGCGAACGCGATTGAACTCCGCGCGGGTCAGCTCGAGCAATGCCTTGTTCTGTGCGAGCGTCGCCTCCGCCATGGCCAGAGCGGCTTCGTATGGCCGCGGGTCGATCTCGAATAGCAGCTGGCCCTTTTTCACATAGGCCCCGTCCTCGACATGCGCATGGGTGATCTTACCGCCGACCTGCGGCACGATCGCCACGAACTCGACCGCGACGATCTTCCCGATTTCATCGAGGTAAACGGGTACGTCCTCCATGGTTGCCGCGGCGGCCGAAACGATCGCCGGGGGTCGGGCCGGCATCGCCGGCGCGCCGCCGTCTTTGTGTCCGCAGCCGGCCAGCAGGAACACGGCCCCAGCTTGAATCGCCCACGGCATCCAGTGCGTCCCGCGTCCACGGCGGTGCACGGCGCGCGGCGCGTTGTACAGAAAGCTCCGCATCACGGTTCTGTCTCCTCGGGTTGCAAACAACAAGGTTTCGTTGGTCGGGTCATCTCGAGCAGCGCGTCGATCACGGCCTGCCGCAGATCGCCTTCGGGGACGGGCACGCCGAGCAGTTGTCCAAGGCAAAGGCCGTCGATGGCCAACCGCACGATGCTCGCGGCCGCGGGGTCGATGCCGTCCGCCTCGAGCCGGGCCTGCCAGGCGACGAGCCGCTTGCGGAATGGATCGAGATACTGGGAGTCGGTGGCCGCTGCCGCGAGCAGGGCGGTCTGGACCGGCGCCACGTTCGGATCCGGTGGTCTGGCCCGTGCGAGCAGGTACGCCCGAGCGAAGGCCCCGGCTGCGTGGGGATCGGCCGCAAGGGCGGCTGCCTGATCCGCCTCGCAGCGGTTCGCGAACCGCTCCACGATCGCGATAATCAGCGCCGACTTCGTCGGATAGTGGTAGAGGAGCCCGCCCTTGCTCACGCCGGCCTCATGGGCGACGGCCTCCAGAGTCAGGCCGCGCACGCCGTCACGTGCCACGACGCGTTCTGCCGCATCAAGAAGGCGGTCTGGAACGGAGGCGGACGGAGCCGGTAGGACGTCGGCATTCATGCATTCTACTATACCGGCTGGACGGTACAGTGGTCAAGCCAGCCTAAGACGCCATGCGGTGTCGTGTGTCTGCCATTGCCGGCGAGCGGGTGTTCCGGTAATATGGCGAAGTTCGCCACGGTCTTGGAGGTTCCGACATGGGTACGCAGTCAAACGCCGAAATGCCTGGGTCGCTCTTTGGGGGGATCACACGCCGGGACTTCCTGAGCGGTCTTGGAGGTACGGCGGCGATCAGCGGGCTTGCGGTGGGGGGGGCAGTGGATCGCTCGACCGGGACCCGTGCCGTTCCGACGGTGCTGCCGCCGGGAATGCCGCTTCGGGTCAGGCCGGTGTTTGTCTATCACATCCCGCAGCGGGTGGAGAAGACGAGCTGGCGGCCGTACGGCGGATCGCGGGTGCAGGCGGACATCGAGAAGGAAGCGGCGCAGATCAAGGCCGAGTTGGAGAAGCTCGTCGGGGAATCCGACTTCCCGATCGAGACGTTGCCGCTGTTGATGGTCGCGAGCGAAGCAGACGCAAAGGCCGCGGCGTCGTCGGACTGCGACGTGATTTTGCTGTATGCGTGCAGCGGCCAGCGCGGGTGGATCGAGACGATCGCGGCGTCGAAGAACCCGAAGATCGTCTTCGTTCGGCACAAGTCGGGCACGGTCTATTTCTGGTACGAGGTGGCCCACTGGTGGCTCCTCCGGAAGCTGGGCGACGAGATCACGGAGCCGAACATCGGGATTGAGGACATCGTCGTCGACGATTATGGCGAGGTTCAGTGGCGTCTGCGGGCGTGGTACGGGCTGAAGAACACGCGCGGTACGAAGTGCGTGGCGGTCGGAGGCCTGCAGGCGTACAGCGAGCCGGGGCAGCGGCTGGGGCCCGACTATGCGAAGAACACGTGGGGGTTCGACATCACGGTCGTGCCGGACGCGGAGGTGGGACGGCGACTGGAGAAGGCCCGGGCGGACACCGGACTGATGAGCGAGATGGAGCGCGAGGCGGAAGCGTTGCTGTCGCAGCCGGGCGTGACGTTGCAGACGGAGAAACGCTTCGTCGTGAACTCGTTCCTGGCGATCCGGGTCTTCAGGGAAATCCTGAAGGAGAATGGGGCGACGAACCTCGGCGTCGCCAACTGCATGGGGTCGCTGATCCGGATGCTCGATACGCCCCCGTGTCTCGTCCTGGCGATGCTGAACGACGAGGGGCTCACGGGATTCTGCCACGCCGACTACACGCACACGCCGCCGGGCATCCTGTTGCGGTGGATCTCGGGCAAGCCGTCGTTCGTGTGCAACTCGCATTTTCCGCACGACGGCCAGATCACGCTGGCCCACTGCGCCGCCCCGCGCCGCATGAACGGCCGCGACTACGAGCCGACGCAGATCGTTACGCACTTCGAGTCGGACTACGGCGCGGCAACGAAGGTCGAGTACCGCAAGGGTCAGGTGACGACGAACATCATCCCGAACGTGAGCTGCACGAAGTGGTTCGGCTTCCGGGGCAAGGTGATCGAGTCGCCGGCCTACGACATGTGCCGTTCGCAGATGGACGTGGCAATCGACGGGGACTGGCGCAGGCTCTTGCGCGACATGCAGGGCTTTCACACGATCGTGTGCTACGGTGACTACCTTCGCGAGGTCGGCTACGCGCTGCGGGCCGTGAGGATGCAGTGGGAAAACGTCAGCGACGCGAGCGGCGAGCGGTCGGCATGAACACGTCGGCCAGGGGAGACGGCGTCAGGGCGAGCGGGGCATCCCTTACTACGACCTGAAGCGGGATGACTGTACCCGGAATGACGCACGGACCCGGCGGCGACCGGGAAGAGTACGGACGCGACACTTGCCTCCGCTTCTATCTGCGGCGTCCCGAGGACCGGAATGGGAGGAGTTCAGGTTGTGGCACGTCAAGTTGAACGCAATCCCCCCAGCGGATCACGCAAGTACTCCCGCTGGCACGGCGGGCACAGGTTGAACCGGAACAGGCGATACACGCCGTCCTCAACCTCCTGGGCGGTCATCCGCGAGAGTTGCTCGATAAGCCGGCGGATCTCGTCGGCGTGATCCGTCCGCAGGTCCTCGTCGGTGATCTCGAGCGGGCCGGCGGGGGCGAAGACCTCGATCCGCACCACGAACCGGCCTTCCGGGCCGACGGGCAACCCCTTCCCGCATATGTCGCAGCGGTCTTCCGTCATCCCGTCGAACCGCCGGAGACCTTCACGAGCTGTGCTAGCGTTTCCCGCGCCGCTCCCCGATCGACGACCTCGGCCGCCCGCCGGACGCCGTCACGAAGGTCTTCGCACAGGCCCGCGACCCGCAACGCGGCGGCGGCATTCAGCAAGGCGAAGTCCCGCCGCGGCCCCGGCCGTCCGTCAAGTACCGCGCGGACGGCGTCAGCGCTGGCCTGGATCGTATCTACCATGAGGGTTTCCAGCGGCGCCGACGGCAGCCCGGCATCCTCCGGCCTCACCTCGTAGGTTCGCACACGGCCGTCCGTCAGTTCGCTCACGCGCGTCGGGCCCGTGATGGTCAGGTCGCACAGCCCATCGGCCCCATGGACCACCATCGCCCGCGTCGCCCCAAGACGGCTCAGCGCATTGGCGAGCAACTCGGTGAACGCCGCCCTCGGGACACCGAGTACCTGCCGCTTCGCCCCGGCCGGGTTCGTCAGCGGGCCGAGGAGATTGAAGATCGTGCGGACCTTCAGCACCTTGCGCACGGGCACGGCGTACTTCATCGCGGGGTGAAGCCTCGGGGCAAACAGGAACGCGATCCGGCACTCACGGAGGCACCGCTCCAGCGTCGGTACGTCCGCCTCGATGTTCACGCCGAGGGCCTGGAGCACCTCCGCGCTGCCGCTGGTCCGCGTATTCGTCCGGTTGCCGTGCTTCGCGACTGTCGCCCCGGCGGCGGCCGCGATCAGGGCCGCCGTCGTTGAAACGTTGAACGTGCTGATCCCATCGCCACCGGTGCCGCAGGTGTCGATGCAGTCGGCATCGCAGCGGACGCGCGACACCTTGTCCCGCATGGCGCGGGCGGCGCCGACGATCTCGTCCACGGTTTCGCCCTTGGCCGCCAACCCCACGAGCAGCCCGGCAATCTCCGCCTCGCCCGCCTCGCCGGACATGATCCGTTCGAAAACGCCGTACGCCTCGTCCTGCGTCAGATCCTGTCGGGCCGTCAGCTTCTCAAGCGGAGACATTCCGTCCTTCCCCGTCAGAAATGCAGGACGTCCGCCCCCGGGCCGGCGTGCGTCGCGTACACGATCGCCGGCTTGGCAAACCGCCGGTCGTAACGGTCCTTGACGGCCCGGCTCAGGGGCTCCAAGACGCCTTCCTCAACCAGAGCGATCGCGCAGCCGCCAAATCCGCCGCCAGTCATCCGCGCTCCGTACACGCCGCCGATCGTGCAGGCGATTTCCACGAGCGCATCCAACTCCTCACACGAAACCTGGTAGTCGTCGCGCAGGGACCGGTGCGACTCCGTCATGAGCTGCCCGAACTCGTGCAGTGCGCCGATCCGCAGCGCTTCCGCGGCATGGATGACGCGACGGTTCTCCGTCACTACGTGCCGGCACCGGGCCGCCACGGTCTTGTCCATCTCGCCGGTGTGGCGGGCCAGCAGCTCTTCGCTTACGTCGCGCAGCGCCTTGATGTTCGGATCCGCCTTCCGGAGGTACTCCACGCCCTCCCGGCACTGACGCTGCCGCACCGGATACTCGCCGCCGCCGATGTCGTGCTTGACCTGCGTATCCATGACGACAACCGTTGCCGTCTCCGGGCTGAACGGAAGGTGGTCGTACTTTTGCGAACGGCAGTCCAGGAGCAGGGCGGAGCCCTGGTGCGAAAGCACGCACGCGAACTGGTCCATAATTCCGCACGGCGACATCGCGTACTCGTGCTCCGCCTCACGGCACCAGAGGGCGAGTTGAACCGGTTCCACGAACTCGTCGGCCAGCGCGAGCAGCGCCTTGGCCGTGCCCACTTCGAGCGCCGCGGAGCTGCTTACGCCGCCTCCAAGCGGCAACTCGCTCGCGATCAGCAACTCCGCGCCGCACAGTTCCATCCCATGGCGCATCAGGATGGCCGCCGTCCCTTTGACGTAATTGGCCCACTTCGGATCGCCCGGTGGCCCAAGATCGTCCAGATCCCAGCTCATCGTTTCGTCGAAAAGCGTGGAGCGAACGACCAGACGCCCGTCATCGCGCGGCCGCCCGGCGACGTGGATTGCCCGGTCCATCGCGATCGGAAGCACGTACCCGTCGTTGTAGTCCGTGTGCTCGCCGATCAGGTTCACCCTTCCCGGTGCGCGAGCCAGTACGGTCGGAGGGGAACCTCCGAACGTCTCGGCAAATTGCCTCAGTATCGTTTCGCGGTTGACCTGCATGGCGGCTTCCCTGATAGTACCCGGCGGCGAATGTAGCCGCCCCGTCCCCGGTGTCAAGCGTGTGGTCCGCGCGCGGCTTGTGGGATAGTCCAATGGCTCGGCCGGTAATGTTCGATACCGACATGGGGGTTGACGACGCCGTCGCGTTGACGCTGGCGTCCTGCGCCGAATCCCTGACTGTCGCGGGCATCACAACGGTGGGGGGCAACGTCTCCGCGGAACAGGCCGCGCGGAACGCGGGACGTTGCCTTGGCGGCCTGAGTCTCGCGGCAATGCCGCCGGTGGCACGCGGTCTGGATCAGGACGCCGCCGACCTTCCTGACGCCAACGCGATCTTCGGCAGCGATGGCCTCGGCAATTCGGAAATCGCCGTTCCCGCCGGCTGGTCTCCGGACGAAGGGTTAGGGCTGTATGAAAGACTGATCGCCGCCTTTCCGGGCAAGCTCACTGTGGTGGCCATCGGGCCGTTGACCAACCTCGCCGCGCTGATGGAACGACGGCCTTCCTTGCTGGCGGATGTCGAGCGGATCGTGATCATGGGCGGAGCCCTCTTTTGTCCGGGCAATGTGACCCCCAGGGCCGAATTCAATATCTACCGCGATCCTGCCGCCGCCGCTCGCGTCCTCGCCTCGGGTTTGCCGCTCACGTTGGTACCGCTGGACGTCACGCGGAAGGTCGCCTTCGACGAATCCAGCCGGGCCCGCCTGGCGGCGAGCGGCACCTGCGGCGGTCAGATGCTGGCGCGGATGCTGGAGTATCCGATGGCCCAGGGCATCGACGGACCGCCGGGACGGTTTCTTGTGCATGATGCGCTGGCAGTCGGCACGCTGATCTGGCCGGAACTCTTTCTCCATACGCAGATGGCCGTCAACGTGGTTCTCGACGGCCCGGACCGTGGGCGGACCGTTCCGGTCGTCGGGAAGAAGAACCTTCCGCGAATCTCGGCGGTCTTGTCCGTTCAGGTGGCCGATCTCATTGAGAACATGTTGGAACTGCTCTGTTCCGAGGAGTTCGTGGTTTGACCGAATGCAGTGGCGAGGCGTTCTCGCCGTACGCCAAACGGGGGCCGTGGTTTGTTCGCCCAGCTCAACGACACGATTGTCGCGGTTTCGTCTGCCCTCGGGCCAGGCCCGTGTGGCGTGCTGCGGCTCTCGGGCCCTCGTTCGGTGGAGATCGCCGCCGGCATGTTCCATCTTGGGGAAGATACCCCAATCGGGTTTCACCGCTATCGCGGTACGTTGCGCTGGGGCGATGAACCGCTCGGCCTGCCCGCTGAACTCTACGTCTTTCGCGCCCCGCGAAGCTTCACACGCCAGGACCTTGTAGAGATCCACACGCTTGGCTCGGTGCCGCTGCTGACCGCGTTGCTCGAGGAAGCGTTCGCCCAGGGGGCCCGCCCGGCAGAGCCCGGCGAGTTCACCGGCCGGGCTTACCTCGCGGGTGCCATGGACCTGACGGCGGTGGAGGGCGTGGCCGCGATGATCCACGCCGGCTCGGACGGGCAGCTTCGGGCCGCCGAACAGCTCCTGCACGGAACTCTCGCACGCGAAACGAAACGCTTCCACTCGCAGATCGTGGACCTGCTGGCCCTGGTGGAGGCGTCGATCGACTTTGTGGACGAACCGATCGAGTTCGTTTCCGCAGACCAGGCCGGGCAGGCGATTGGCGCAATTGTCGCAGATCTGGAAGACCTTCTGCGGCGGGGGCTGCCGATGGAACGGCTCGACGCACGCAGCCGAGCCGTCCTTTTCGGGCCGCCGAATGCGGGCAAGAGCACCCTTTTCAACCGACTGACAGGGTTGGACCGTTCGATTTGTTCGCCCGAGCCGGGCACGACCCGAGACGTGATCGCGGCGCCGATTCGGCTGCCGGACGGCCGGGAGATCTGGCTGGCCGACTGCGCAGGAGTGGGCCATCACGCCAGTGGTCTCGATGCGGATGCCGCAGACGCCACCCGGCAAGCGGCGGAGGGTGCGGGCTTCCTGCTTCTCGTGCTCGATGGGACGAAGATGCTCGGTGCGCAAACAGTGAGCCAGCCCCTGCCGAGCAACCCGGCGCGGATGGTGGTCGTGATCAACAAGTGCGACCTTCTGAGCGGTCAGGACCGTGCGAGCGTGATCGCCGCTGCGACGAAGCTTGGAGCACCGATCATCGGCGCGAGCGCGGCAACCGGCGAAGGATGCGGCGACCTCGTAGCACGACTAGCGGAACTTTTTCAGAGCGAACGAATGGAGGAGAGTTCGGCGTCGATTGTTCTAAACGCGCGGCATCGGGGTGCGTTGAGGGATGCACTGGCGGCCTGTCAGCGTGCCGACGCGTTGATTCGTACGCAGTCACGTATGGCCGACGCGGCGGAACTGGTGGCCCTCGAGCTGCGAGATGCAGCGACGGAACTCGGTGCGATCGTCGGCGAAGTGACTACGGATGAGATGCTCAGCCGCATCTTCAGCCGGTTCTGCATCGGCAAGTAGGAACACCGAGTGACAGTAATCCGTCATGCTGTCTAACATGTTCCTGAATAATGGTTTATGATTGTGTGTTGTCGGTTGCGCATGGCTTCCTTGACGCGGGTCCATGCCGTTCGGGTATGCACGTCCGGGCGTTCGGGCGGGGTGCCATGAGTGCCTCGGGCGCGCGGCCTTCTCCTGTGTTTGCCGAGAGCAATGTCGGTCGCCATAGGCTGTCGCGTGAGGGGTGCGGTGTGCTATGCGGGCGTCGATTGGGCCGGCGAGAGGGGCAGCGCGAGCGTGGATGCGACGTGTTGATTCGGGTGTCGCGCGTGGACGATAGCAAGGTGCGCGCCAAGAATTGCATCAAGCGGGTGGCCGTGGCGAGACGATAAATGGTATGTGACGCAACCACGACACCTCGACAGTTTTTTTTCACGAACGTGGCAAAAAGCGTTTGACAAATGCGGACGGCTCGTTATGGTTATGCAATTAGAAGGGAGGTGATGTCCATGGCCAAAAAGAAAAAAGCCGCCAAGAAGAAAGCAGCCGGCAAGAAAGCCAAGAAGCGCTAAGAGCGCCACGGCATGCCGGCGTGGTTCGTCGCGCGGCTGATAGTGAGGGTGCGAACCCTCGCCGATGCGAGAACCAGGCCAAGTCTTCGTAAGAAGACTCGACATCACGAGATGGAAGATGCTCCTCGCCACGGCGGCATCTTCCATCGCTTTTTTTACACATCGCACATGCGGCGTATAATCCTGCCCCTATGGATGATTCCCATGTAACGATCGAGGGTGACGAAACGGGGCCGGCGGGCGAAACGGCGCCGTCTCCGGCGGGTCTGACCGGGCCGCTTTTGTGTGCGTTTGTAACAGCGGGGGCGTGGTTCGGCGCGTGGATGCTGCCGGCCAAGGCCCCGATCGGTGCCGGGCTCGACCTCTGGCGCGGCTTTGCCCTTGCCCTGCTGCGCGACGTGCTGATCGCCGGCGGTTGCATCGCCGTCGGCGTCGGCGTGTCCTGTCTACGCTATCGATGGGTCGTTCGCCTGGAGCGGGGGGTATGGTCGTGTGATCGCCGGGTGTTTCTGCTGGCGACGGCGGTCGTCGGCGTCGCACTGTGTGTGTGGATCGCTTACTTCCGCCTGCAGGCCGTGCCGCACGTGCCGGACGAGGCGGCGATGCTGTTCCAGGCCCGAAACTTCGCGCGTGGGCAGTTCTACGCGCCAGCCCCGCCGAAGGAACTGGCGAAGTTCTTTGCGTACGAATACATCCTGATGGATGGCCCACGTTGGTACGGAAAGTACTTCGCCGGGCCCTCGCTGGTGCTTCTGCCCGGGGTGTGGCTGGGGGTTCCCTGGCTGATGAACCCGCTTCTGGGGGGGGTGGCCGTCGTGCTCTTCTATGCCCTGGGCAAGGAATTGTTCGGGGAAAAGGCCGGGCGGGCGGCGGCGATGCTGGCGGCGGTCTCACCGTACCGGATCGGAGTCTACTCGGTCATGATGGCACACGGGGGCTGCCTGTTACTGGCGATGCTCTTTGCCCTGTACGCGATCCGGGCGGCACGATCCCCGCAGCGGTATCGCTACTGGGTCATTGCCGGGGTCTCCTTGGGGGCGATGATTCATTTCCGGCCTCTGACGGCGCTGGTATTGGCCATTCCGATCGGGCTGGCCGCCGTGCTGATGTGCTGCTGGCGGGA
Organism: uncultured Planctomycetales bacterium; assembly: GCA_964617875.1. GTDB lineage: Bacteria > Planctomycetota > Phycisphaerae > UBA1845 > PWPN01 > CAZMVY01. Next base: position 16,679 of record CAZUAI010000081.1, read on the forward strand.
GTGGCGGGTCGAGTCCATGCCGGCGTTCCTGCTGCCGGTCGTGGTATGTCTCGGGGCCTACTTTGCCTACAACTGGGTTCTCACGGGCGATCCGATGTTGAGCGCGTTCGAGAAGTGGTCGCCGACGGACCGGCTGGGGTTCGGCAAGGACCTGGGTATGAAATACTGGCCTACGTACGATCGGGGCCACGACCTCGCGAATGTGAACAAGAATCTGTATCTCAACCTGGACGCGGTGGCGCTGAACCTGCTCGGGTGGGGTCGGGCGACGCTGTTGCTGATGGCAGCGGCGTTCCTCGTCCGGGGAACCCGGGGGCGGCAGCTCCTGTGCCTCGCGCCCTGGCTGGCGCTGATCGTCGCATACTCGCTGTACCACTTTTCCGGTGCCTTGATTACACAGGCGCGGTACTGGTCGGAGGCGATGGGCTTCATGATGCTCATGGCGGTGGGGGGGCTGGCGGCCGTTCGTATCCGCGCGACGGACGGGTTCCGCCGGTTCGGCTGGCGCGCCTGCGACGCGCGAGCGAGGTCGGCCGTGTGGATCGCGGCCCTGGGCCTGACGATCTGGAACGGCATTCATGCCATGCCCCGGCTGGCCGATGAGTTCGGCCCCTCGATGCTCGGTTGGACCCAGGCCCCGGCGCTTAAGGACACGCTTCGTCGTCAGCCGCTCACCCATGCCCTTGTGTTCCTGCCGACCACGGCGTCGGCGCTGGACAACTTCACGCTCGGGATCACGATGAACAACCCGAACCTTGACGGCAACATCATCTATGCCCGGGACCTGGGTGACGAGCAGAATCAGGTGCTCCGGGCCCATTATCCGGACCGGGAGGCATACCGCTTCATCTACGAGTTCGAGGGCCCGTCGCGTTTTGAGCCGCTTCCGGCTGCCTCGTCCAGGCCGCACGGGACGTGAGGTGTGCCGCCCGCGTTTGGTGGGGCGCTGACCGTTCGATAGAATGCGGGCATGGCACGCATTCGGGCTCGTTGGATCGGGATTGTTACGCTGGGGCTGGCTCCCGCCGCACGCGCGGCTGACGTTGCGGCCGCAGGGCCGCCGGGTTCGATGCCTGCCGGCAAGTCGTATCAGGAGCTTCGCGAGGATCTGGCCGAACGGCAGGCCCGTCAGACCAAACAATGGCAGGAGGAGCGTCTGGCTCTGCTCGATGCGTATGTCGCGACGGCCAAGGGGGCCGATCTTGAGAGTGCTTGCCGTGATCTGGTTGTGGCGGCGTTGGAGGCAAGACGCTTTGCACGGGTGATCGAGGTGGCGGACCGCTATGCGAAGGAGTTCGCGTCGTCGGCCGGTGCGGCTTCGGTGGCGGGCTCGCGAATCATCGCACTGATTGAGCAGGGCAGGCTGGAGACGGCGGCGGCGGACTGGGAGCGCCTCGCCGATCCCTCGCGGCTGGTAACGGACCTCGGCGCGTTATTCGATTGCGGCATGCGGCTGGGCGACGGCTACCTGCTGGCCGGCAGGCCCGATGCGGCGAAGAAGCAGTACGAGGAGATCAATCGGAGGTTCGGACAGTATCCGAACGTCGGGCAGATCGTCAGCCGTCGCCTGTCGGCCGTCCCGTGGATCGGCAAGGAGCCTCCGGCCCTCGAGGGCAACGACCTGGCGGGTAAACCGGTTCGGCTGGCGGATTACGTCGGCCGCGTCCTGCTGATCGACTTCTGGTCCACGTCCTGCATGCCGTGCGTCCGGGAGATGCCCAACGTGATCCGGACGTACGAGCAGTGTCGCCGCCGCGGATTCGAGGTCGTCGGCGTCAACCTGGATCCCGACGTGTCGATACTGAACCGGTTCCTCGTGAACAACCGTGTTCCCTGGCGACAGATGTGCGACGGTCAGAGCTGGCGCGGGGCGAATGTGATGAGGTACGGGGTGCGGGCGGTGCCAACGATGTTCCTGATTGACCGCGATGGCAAGATCGCGTTCATGCCGTTCTCCGGCGACGATCTGAACAATGTCCTGCCCAGGCTGCTCGACGCGGAGAGAAAGGGGACCGCCGCGGCGACCGCACCACAATGAGCGGCAGGGTGCCGGCGCGACCGCGCCGGTGGAAATCGGCTGTCGTGTGCGCTATATTCCGACAACATGGCTTCGATCACCAAGGATCAGATCATCGACGCGCTTCGTGGTGTGCAGGACCCTGAGCTGCACCGCGATCTTGTCTCGCTCGGGATGGTAAAGGAAGTCGCTTTGTGCGACGGGATCGCGCGGGTGCAGGTCGAGTTGACCGCGCCCGCCTGTCCGCTCAAGGAACCGATCCGGCGGGACATCGAGGCGGCCGTCATGCGCCTTGGCGGCATCAGCCGGGTCGAGGTCGAGTTCAGTGCCCGTGTGCAGGCCCGCGCGTCGGCGCCGCGGCCGTTGCCGGGTGTGAAGAATGTCATCGCGGTCGGCGCGGGCAAAGGCGGCGTGGGCAAGAGCACGGTGGCGGTGCTGACGGCGGTCGGCCTGGCGCGGGCGGGGGCGAGTGTCGGCCTGCTCGACGCCGACGTCTACGGCCCGTCCATCCCGACGATGATGGGCGTGGAGAACGCTCAGCCGATGGTCGCGGGCGAGGAGAACCGAATCATCCCCGTGGCGGCCCACGGCGTGAGGACAATGAGCATCGGTTACATCGTCCCGCGCGACAAGCCGGTGATTTGGCGCGGGCCGATGATCCACGGGGCGATCAAACAGCTCCTGGAGCAGGTGGAGTGGGGCGAACTGGACTACCTGGTGGTGGATCTGCCGCCGGGCACGGGGGATGTTCCGCTGACGCTCTCGCAGACGATCTCGACGACAGGGGCCATCGTCGTCTGCACGCCGCAGGCGGTGGCCCTGCTCGACTGCGTCCGCGCGGCCCGGATGTACCAGACGCTCGAGATCGACGTCCTCGGCATCGTGGAAAACATGAGCTACTTCATCGCCCCCGACACGGGGAAGGAATACGACTTGTTCGGGCGGGGCGGTGCCGAGAAAGCGGCGAAGGAACTGGGTATTCCGTTCCTCGGGTCGATCCCGATCAACGCCGCCGTTTGCCTCAGCGGCGACCAGGGCACGCCGGCGGACGTCTTTGCGCCCGGATGCCAGGGCCTCGGCGAGGCCGTCACCCGGGTGATCGAGAATCTGGCCGGGCGCATCAGCGTGCGGGCACTGGGTGGGGCAGCGACATAGCGAGCCGGCAGCGGAACGGCGAAGGGGTGAGGCATTGGCGCCATGCCGTTTCTTGATGCCGACGGCAGGGGGGGATCAGGTGCGTCGGATTCCACAGCGGCGGTCGCGGTTTTTCGGTTGGCGGGTTTCCGCGGTCGCACCAGGGCGAGTAGCATGATCGGCCCGCGAGGTGCGTGATGCGCGAGGTGCGGATCGCGACGGGCATCCTGATTGTTGTCGGCCTGGCGAGCATTTCGGGCGTCGGGGCGCCGCCGGCGAGCGGGCCGGCGGGGCCTAAGGTCGAGTGTTATCGGTTGAAGATGCCGGACGGGCGCGCCGATATCGAGCAGGCGTCAGGGTTGCACTTCGGCCAGGTCGGGAAGCGTTACGGTTTGTGGCTGGTGGCCGATCGCAACGGCGGGGCATCGACCAACCAGGTGTTCTTCATGGCGGCCGATCGGCTGCAGGCGGTACGGCCAGGGCAGGATGTGGTGGTGAGCGAGGCGATTCCCATTCGGCCGCCGTCGGGCGGATGGGAGCGATTCGCCCAATCGCACCGGGGGATCGGCGCCGACGTCATGGCCGACTTGCGGACCCAGTTCAATGGCGGCGGGCGCGGAGCCGTCCTCGACCTCGAGGGCATTACGGCCGGAAGAGGGGTCGGCAACGAGCCGGACCTGCGCCTGTTCGTCCTGGCGGAGGAGCCGAACTCGCTCGTGCTGGAGCTGAAGCTGGAGGAGCACGACGGGAGGGCGGAGGCGGTGCTGGTGGACTGCTCGGCTTATCCGGAGGGGGCCGGCGCGCGCGGGTCCGACGCAAACGACGGGCTCGAAGGCATTGCGTGGAGCGGGCGGCCCGGCGAGTTCTACCTGGCGGAGGAGGGCACGGCGCCGCACAACCCGTCGGACACGCTGCACTTCTGGCTCGACCCGCGGCTCACGCGGTGCCGGATCGAAGGCGGCCGCGTCACACCGATCGAGCCGTGGTCAGGCGAGGCAACGAACAACGTGCGGGCGCTCCGGAAGGGATCGTCCGAGACGCTCAACGCCCTGACACGCTGGGACGATCAACTCCTGCTGGCGGTCGATCGCAACGGTGGCCGGATCCTGGCCGTTGAGATGCGTTCGGCCCGCGTTTGGCCGTACCTGGATCTGTACGATCCGGCGTTACTGAACCTCCGCCAGCGGTTGGCGCAGCTCCCCGGTCCGCGCCGGATGCCCTACGTCAGCATCGAGGGCATCGCCCGCGACGCGAGCGGTGACCTGTGGCTGGTAGACGACCCGGCCATGCCGGAACCGTTCCGTGCCTCGTGCCTTGTGCGAGTGAGAAATCCGCCGCCACCCGTACCGCCGTCGTTGCCGGGGAAGCAGACTCGGTGAGCGGATCAATGGAGGGGCAGGCTTCACGGGGGCCCGCGGCCCCGTGTGCAGGCAAGGGTCTGCGCCGCAAGCCTACGACTGCTCGGGGAACTGGATGTCCGCGACCTGGAGTTCGACGGAGCGCCGGCCGTTGAACTCGTTGATGATGGGCTCGAACGCGAGGCGGCAGCGGCGGTGGTCGAGAAGGGCCTGGGCGTGGGCGGCCTGACGGAAGGCGATGGCCTTGCGGATGCACTGCCCGTCGCGAACGGTAAACTGCAGGTGCTCGGCGTCGCTGCCGCAGGTCCGCGGGGCGCCGACGAGTTCGACCCAGCCGGTGGCAAAGCGCGGCTTGGGATTGCCAACGCCGAACGGACCAAGCCCGAGGATCGCTTCGACGACCGGCTCAGTCAGCTCGGCCAGCGTCGTTTCGGCATCGAGTTGCAGCGAGGGACAAAGGTCGCGGGCGGTGAGCACCTGGTTGGCCCTTTGCACGAAGGCCTCGCGGAAGGCGGCGACACGGTCGGCCGCGATCTTCAGACCCGCGGCCATGGCGTGCCCGCCGTAGGTGAGCAGGTGGTCGCTGCATGCACGCAGGGCCTCGTTCAGGTCGAAGTGGCGTATGCTGCGTCCGCTGCCCTGGCCGCCGCCGTTCTCAAGAGCGATCATGATCGTCGGGCGGCCGTATCGGTCCACGAGCCGCGAGGCGACAATGCCGATGACGCCCGCGTGCCATTGCTCGTCGGCCAGCACAATGGCACGGCAGCCGTCGCTGTCCATGCGGGCGGCGGTGACCATCTCGCAGGCCTTCTTGAAGATGCGGCGCTCGAGCGCCTGGCGGCTCCGGTTCTGGGCATCGAGGTAGATGGCGATCTCGCGAGCCCGCTCGGGTGTGGCGCGGGTCAGCAGTTCGACGGCCAGCCGGGCGTGTCCCATGCGCCCGGCGGCATTCAGACGCGGCGCCAGCACGAAGCCGACGTGGTAGGCGTCGAGCTTCGTGTTTTCAAGGCTCGCCGACTCGATCAGCGCGACGATGCCGGGCAGCTTCGATGCGGTCAGCCCCGAGAGGCCGTGACGGGCGAAGATGCGGTTCTCGTCCACAAGCGGCACGATGTCGGCGATCGTGCCAAGCGCAACAAGCCCGACGCCTTCGACGAGGATTTCGCGAAGCTCGGCGGATACGCGGCTCGCGCCGGAGAAACACTGGCCGAGTGCCCAGGCGACTTTGAAGGCCACGCCCGCCCCGCAGGTGGCGGTCAAGGGGCTGCCGTCGCCGAGCGCCGGGTGGACGACGACGTCGGCCTCGGGCCGTTCGGCACCCGGCTGGTGATGGTCGGTGATGATAAGGCGTACGTTGAGTCGCCGTGCGAGCCGCGCGACCTCGACCGCGGTGATGCCGCAATCGACCGTAATGATCAACTGTACGCCCTCCGCCGCGAGCTTGGCGACGGCGTCGGCGTTGAGGCCGTAGCCCTCTTCGATCCGGTGGGGGACGTAGAAATCGACGTCGGCTCCGAGCTTCGTGAGCGTGTGCCAGAGAATCGCCGTGCCGGTGATGCCGTCTACGTCGTAGTCGCCGTAAATGACGATGCGGTGGCGTTCGCGGACCGCGTCGGCGATCAACTGGGCGGCCTGCACGGCGCCGGGCATCCGCTCCGGGGGATAGAGGTCCGCGAGCCGGGGGTTGAGGAACAGCCCCGCAGCCGCTGGATCGTCGATGCCGCGGTTGTGGAGGAGCTGGGCGATGAGGGGCGAGGTGCCGAACCGGGCGGCGGCCTCCTGCCGCTTCGGCCACACCGGTGCGACGAGCCACGCCTTGCTCATCGAACACCCCTTGCCGGGGGCGTGAGAAACAGGCCCATCCCCGCAAACAGACGGAAGAGAGACTTGCCTCTCGCGGAATCCGTACTCTGGGTCAGCACGGCGCGGATTATAGCTCGTCGTCGGCGTGTCGCAACGGATGCGTCATTGCGGCGAATGCTCTGGCCGATAGAATGCCGAAGAAGGCAAACAAGATGCCTGCGCCACAACGACGCCGGCCGGGACCGCGGCATGACGACGACGCCGGAAACGACGAAGGACACCAATGGGCGCTACGCGGTGCCTGGGTTTCTGATCGTCTGCGCCATCCTGCTCGCCGCGAGATTCCTCCACTTTGGTCCGGTGATTGACGGGCCGCACCCCTGGCGGCAGGCCGACACGGCCATGTACGCCTACGGCTTCTACAAGTACGAGTTCAACATCTTCTATCCGTCCGTGTGCTGGCGCGGGGCGTATCGTCTGTGCGCGCTCGAGTTTCCCATCCACGAGTTCGCCGCCGCTGTGCTCTATAAGGCGTTCGGGCCGCATCTGGCGTTGACGCGCGCGGTGACTCTCGCGTTCTTCATCGGATCCGCCTATTACCTGTACCGGATCCTGGCGCTCGTGGCGGGGACGGCGATCGCCGCGATGGCGACCGTGTTGTACTGCGCCTTTCCGCTCGGGTTCGTGTACTCGCGGGCGATCCACATCGACACGTCGGCCCTGTGCTTTGCGCACGCCACGCTGTACTACCTCCTGCGGGCGGCCGACCGCCCCGGTATTCGGTATCCGCTGCTGGCGACGGTGGCGGGCGTGTGTGCGTGGACGGTCAAGGCACCGTACGTCGCCTGCCTTTATATCCCGCTTGCGGTATACGCCTTCTGTTGGCCGCCGGACGCTCGAAAGCTGCTGCGGCTCCTCGTGCCGACGCTCGTTGCCGTGGCGGCGTTCGTCGCGTGGCGCGTGCATTCGAATCGAATCAATGCCGGCGTTCCCGATTGGCCGTATGTGGACAAGATGGTCGGCCTCGACTGGTGGTACTACGGAACGCTGGGGCAGCGTCTCCAGGGGCCGGGTTGGCTTCGGATCGGGGAGCGCCTGCGTGACCAGGTGTTCTCCGTGCCGGGCCTGGTCCTGTTGGTGATCGGGTTGCCGCTCCTCGGCCTGTCACGAAGTACCCGGCTCTTCTGTTGGTCGTGGGCGGTGGGCGTGGTGGCGTACTGCGTGGTGTTCTTCAATCTGAACACGATCCACGACTATTACCAGTTGCCGTTCCTCGCGATTTCGGCTCTGTTCGTGGCCGTCGGGCTTGAATGGCTGCGGCGCCGGGTGGCTGCGATCTGGCCCGTGCTGAAGCGGCGGTGCGGCGTCGCTCGGACGGTCGCGGTTTCGGTCATGGCGGCGTTCCTGATCTGGCAGGGTGAGCGGGTCCTCTGGTACGGCGTGCAGGAATGGGTCGAGCAGGTCGGGTCGATTCTGCAAGAGCACACACCGGAGACGGCGTTGGTGATTACCGCGCCGAAAGGGCTGACATCCGCGAACGCGCCGACGATCCTCTATGCGGCACGGCGGCTGGGTTGGTCGCTTGCGCCGGAGCGGATCCTGCAGGCGGACGTGCTGGACGCCTATCGGAAGGCCGGTGCCGCGTACCTGGCCCTGATCGGCGACGCCCCGGTTCCGGAACCGTTACGAAAGACACTCGGGCTCAGCGAACCCGTCGTGTTTCCGCTCGATGCCCGCAACGCCGTGCAACTCTTCTCGCTGGAGTCGGACCGGTCCTGATTGCAGGGACTCGCGAACGGCGGAAGTGGGTGATCGGCTTGCAGACCGGGGCCGCAGTCCGCGCGACCAAGCGGGGCCTGCCGAGGCGGGATGCTCGGTCGGCCTTGCGGGGGGCCAGGGGCGAAACGAAGCCTCGCAGCCGGGTGCGTGGGCGTATGTGCGAACGGGGTCAGGAACCGTTGCCGGACACGCAGAAAGCTGTGTTCACGGAAAGTGGACGCCCTGACGCGTTTAGCCCGCATTTCTCACCCCCCCTATGGAAAAAGGCTGGCCTCTGTGCGATAA
>CAZUAI010000082.1:0-24795 GCA_964617875.1 uncultured Planctomycetales bacterium
TGAAAACGTAACCGCCCGGCACTAAACCACTTGGGACGGCAGTGCCATTCGATCCAGGGGCTGTTGTTCTGGAAACTGGAATTGCTGTTCTCGGCATAGATCCAGAACGTCGGCCCGCCGGTCATCAGCACGTTCCAATGCGCGTCCTTGGCAAGCGGCGTCCACATCCAGCAGTCAAACGGGGCATTGGTCTCCAACCGCAAACTGGACGCGCCGGCCTTGACTCGCGACGTATCGTTGAACACCGTGGCCGTTGCGCCGTCGGCCTGGGCGCCCCAGTCGCTCGCCGTGTCTTCGGTAAGCACATCCGGGGCCGGTGGCGGGCTGCCGAACAGGGGGCCGGCGGCCGGCAGCGACATCATCATCACCAGCATCGAGATAAATCCGACAGGCCCAACGCTCAACGGAATACGCGACTGCGGCGACATGACTTCATTCCTCCAGATTGATCTTGCCCGAGGGTTCTGCGACGCCCGCATTGGAAATGGCGGCGTGACCAACACCTCCGAATCGCCCCGCCCCGGTGACACCGGGTACGAGGCCCCACTCGTCAACATTCATCATTGTCACCACGGGCGGGGAACATTTCAAACGCCGGGTTCATCACGGCCATTACCGGCACAGACCGCGCGGCAGGCTCCCGCCGGGACGAATCAGACGCGCTCAGCGTGGAGCGTGCACCCGCGCCCGCATTTGTTCGGGCGGTTACCCGTTGCTGTCATGCCCGCTCAATCGGCGTCTATTCTCCCGTGGCAACCGTTGAGGTTCCATCGATCTGTACGCCGGCAGAACAACAGTCCTGTCAGGAGGAATGCAAGCGGGATTTCGACGGATCGTTGCGATTTCTATCGGTCCCTGTGTAACACGTCTGATAAGATCGCTATGCAAGACCCGATTCCCGAACCGGCTCCCGGTTGTCCGCAACGGGGCCAGTCCGTCAGGCCGGTGTTGCAGTTGCCGGCCGCGATCTTGTGCTCCCAGACCCGTCGTGGCAAGTCACTTGTGACGCCGACGTACAGCGTGCCGTTGCGTCGGCTGGCCAGAATGTAGACGGCCGGCTGCTTCATCGTACGCCTCGTATGTGCCCCTGGATTCCCGCGTGCGCGGGAATGACGAACAATGCACGCGCAACCCCTTCCGTCATTCCCGCGAAAGCGGGAATCCAGTCTTCCGCGTCATCGTTCCCCGCGTCCGCGCGGACCGCTCCGTCTCTTCTTCCCGCGGCACTCCGTCCTGCCCGCGGCCCTGGCTACTGGCACACCGGCGGGTTGTTCGGTCCGTTGAAGCAGGCGGAGAAACGCAGGAAATCGGCCAGGTCCGCGTCGCCGTCGCCGTCGGCGTCGGTGGCGTCGCAGAAGCCCGGGAACGCCGGCGGCTGGTTGGGGCCGTTGAAACAGGCCGCGAAGCGGTTGAAGTCGCTCAGGTCCACGTCGCCGTCGCCGTCGAAGTCGCCGTAGGTGTTCGGCATGGTGATTTCCAGCGTCGAGTTGCCGGTGAGCCTGGGACGGAAGACGAGGTTGCGGCCTTGGAAGGCGTTCGTGCCGACGATGCCGTCGAGCGTGCCGCCTTCGACGGACGGCACATCCTCGACGATGATGGGCACCTGGCGGAAGGACACCGGGCCGCCGAACGCGTCGATTTCGAGCGTGTCGAGGTAGAAGCCCGGCGCCTCGTGGACGTCGCCGGCCACGCCGGTGACCTCGACCGTGAACTCGGGGTTGTTGGGGTTCAGGCCGAGTTGGCCGGCGATGAACGAACGCATGAGGCTGATCTGAGCCCCGGTGTCCACCATGAAGTACTTGTTGACGGCGGGCCGGCTGCCTTCCTGCAGCCAGACGCTTGCGACGAACCACGCTCCCTGCGGCAGGTCGCCCTCAACGGTGGCAAGGGCGGTCGGGATCCAGGGGGTCCGGAAGTCGAGTTCGAGGATGTTCGGGTAGTACGCCGAGGTGGTCATCCCCGGCGGCCTCGGGTCCAGCGGGATGACCTTGTCGTATTCGGGGGCGTTCGGGTCGCCGGGGAGGAAGATCTCGACCTCCGGCCCGGTGTAGGTCTTGCCGTTGCGGGTGATGGTCACCGGGCGGTCGTTGTAGATGGCGAAGTCGCGGAACGCGAAGAGGGGCGTGCCGACGGCCGTCGGGATGTCAACAATGTCGTTGCAGGCGGGTTCCTGCGGGATCGCGACGCTGACGTTCCAGTGGCCGGTCAACTGCGCCGTGTCCAGGTTCAGCGTCACGGGGTCGATCGCCTGCAGGCCGGCGACGAAGAGGCCCAGCGTCCAGCTTACGTCGGCGTCCACCTGGCCCCCGGCGCCGCCCACCGGGATCGTGTTGCCCGTCAGGAACGGGTCCGTCAGGCCGAGCGCCGTCCGGTCGCAGTGGCCGACGATACTGATCGTGCCCCCCGTGTCGAGGATGCCGATGGCATAGCCTTGTGACATGGGCTGGTTCAGCGGCGACCCGACCACGGAGTTGGCCAGCACGTGGGCCCATTCAAATTCGAAGCCCTTCCGCCGATCCGTGAGAGCGACGGCGATATAGGGGACGAAGCCGGCGATGGGGATCGGCCCGGCGGCCATGGCGGGGGCCGGTTGGGGGGCCTGCGGGGCGAACAGGCGGTCGGCCGACCGGGGCCGGTTGATCGCCGTCACGTGAAGGCCCGGCGCGATGTTGAGGTTCACGTCCTCGCGAGTCCAGGACTCGCCACGGGCCGATAACGTCCACCCGCCGGCGCAGACAATCAAGGCGATGAGCGTGATGCCCGTCCGTTTCCGTTGGTGCATTGTGTACAAAGCTTGCTCCTGGAACCCACCCCGGCCCCATCCCATTATAGCCTGGCCCATGCGTCGGCCGAAGGTTGGCCTTGCGCGCGATTTCGGCGTATGCTATCCGGTCGTCAGGCACGTGAATCTGCCATGAGCACGAGAATTGCCGCCACAGTGACTTCTCTCCGCTGCGTGACCTGCGGGCGTCGCTATCCGCCCGCCGAGGTTCGGCTCACGTGCCCGACCTGCGGTCCCGAGACCGGCATTCTCGATGTCGAGTATGACCTCAAGGCCGCCAAACGCGGTCTGGGGCCCGTGTCTCTGGGCGACCGGCCGCACACGCATTGGCGATACCTTGAACTGCTGCCCGTGCCTGCGAATGCGATTCCGGCTGACTGGCGCGTCGGCTGGACGCCGATCATTGATGCCCCGCGGCTGGCGGCGGCGGTCGGCCTCAACCACTTGCGGCTCAAGGACGAGGGGCGGAATCCCACGGCGTCGTTCAAGGACCGCGCATCGTCCGTGGCCGTCGTCCTGGCGGTGGCCGAGGGGGCGCGGGCGATCGCGTGCGCCTCGACGGGCAACGCGGCCAGCAGCCTCGCCGGCCACGCGGCGATGGTCGGGATGCCGGCGTATATCTTCGTGCCGGCGGGCGCCCCGGAGCCCAAGCTCGCGCAGCTCCTGCTGTGCGGGGCACGCGTGTTCAGCGTCCAGGGCACCTATGACGAGGCCTACCGGCTCTGCAACGCGGCGTGCGAGCGGTTCGGCTGGTACAACCGCAACTGCGCCGTAAACCCATATCTCGTCGAGGGGAAGAAGACGGCGGGCCTCGAGATCGCCGAGCAGTGCGCCGCGTCGATACCCGCGTGGGTGTCCGTCGGCGTGGGCGATGGGTGTACGCTCGCGGGCATCTGGAAGGGCCTGCGCCAGATGTTCGAGATCGGGCGGATCGACCGCCTGCCCCGGATGCTGGGCGTGCAGGCGGCGGGCTGCGCCCCGATCGTCGAGGCGGCGCGCGCGGGGCGGCTGCCGTCCGGCGTCCGCGGCGATACCCTCGCCGACAGCATCAACGTCCCCGTGCCGCGCAACTGGATCAAGGCGATCGCCGCCGTGCGCGAGAGCAACGGGGCTTTCGTCACGGTCACGGACGAGCAGATTCTCAGGGCCATGCGCCGGACGGGGACACTGACGGGCGTGCTCGGCGAGCCGGCGGCGGCGGCCTCGGTCGCGGGGCTTGCGGCGGCGCTGGGCGAGCATATCGTGCGGCCGCAGGAGCCGGCGCTGGCGATCATCACCGGCAGCGCGCTGAAGGATACGCGTAACGCCATGCGAGCCGGCGGCGAGCCGGTGCGGATCAAGCCGTCCCTGGACGAGGTGGCCGGACATGTCGGTGCGGAGTGAGGGCTGCTGCGGCCCGTCGCGGCGGCGATCGGTGGAATACGGGGAGGTATGTCCATGAGCATCCTGATCCGAAATGCGCAACTCGTGGAACTCGATCCGCCGAGCGTCGGGATCGGCGATGTGCGGATCGAAGGCGATACGATCACGCGGGTCGCTTCGGAGATTGCGCCGGAGCCGCAGGATGAGATTGTCGATGCCGGCGGGGCGGTCGTGATGCCCGGGCTGGTCAACGCGCATTCGCACCTCTACTCGGCGCTGGCGGTCGGGATGCCCGGTCGGGCGGAGCCGCCGCGGAGCTTCACGGAGATCCTCGAGGGGGTCTGGTGGCGGCTCGACCGGGCCCTGGACGCCGAGTCGATCGAGGCAAGCGCGGTCGTCGGCTCGCTCGCCGCCGTACGATGCGGTACGACGACGGTGATCGATCATCACGCCTCACCCAACGCCATCGCCGGATCGCTGGACCGGCTTGTGCGGGGGATCGAGCGTGTGGGGCTGCGGGGCGTTCTCTGCTACGAGGTGACGGACCGCAACGGCGAGGATGGGGCCCTGGCGGGCATCGAGGAGAACCGCCGGTTTGCGGCGGCCTGCAAGGCGCGTCGCGACGGTCGTTTTGCCGCGATGATGGGGGCGCACGCCAGCTTCACGCTCAGCGACAAGACGCTCGAGCGGATCGCCGGGACGACGCGGCTGCGGCTGCACATCCATCTCGGCGAGGATCCGTGCGACGAGGCGCTGTCCCGGTCGCGGTACGGCGCGTCGCCCGTCGAGCGGCTTGATACCTTCGGCCTGCTGAACGCGGAGTCGATTCTCGCGCACGCGGTACACGTCAGCATCTTCGATCTCGCGACGATCCAGCAGGCCAGCGCCACCATCGTTCACAATCCGCGGTCGAACATGAACAACCACGTCGGCCACGCGTGCATTCATCGATTCGGCGTGCCCGTGGCCCTCGGCACGGACGGCATCGGGAGCGACATGTTTGCGGAGGCACGGGCCGCATGGCTGAAGGCCCGCGACGTCGGCGTCGACGTCGCGCCCCGGCAGATCCTCTCGATGCTCGGCTCGTCGCAGCGCACGGCCGGCCGGCTCCTGGGCATTCGCCTCGGTGAGTTCCGGGCGGGCGCGGCGGCCGATCTCGTCATCACCGACTACTGGCCGCCGACGCCGCTCGACGCGGACAATCTCGCCGGGCACGTCCTCTTCGGTCTGTCGGCGAGGCACGTCCGGCACGTGATGGTTGCCGGCAGGTGGTCGTTGTTTGACCGTCGCGTCGCGTCGCTCGACGAGGGCGTGTGCCGCGCCGAGAGCCGGAAAATCGCCCAAGGCCTGTGGGAGCGAATGAGCAAGCTGCCGTGACTCCGTGCGTGGCTACGGTCGTCCGCAGTCATCTGCCGCCCTTGTCGCCAGCCGGAGATGAAGCTACCTTGAGGCGCAAGGTGTCAGGAACCCTGGGCGGTGGAGATGAACCGTCTCCGACGGGGGCGGCTTCTTCGCGAAACTGGCCTGGGCAAAGAACGGGGTTCCTGACACCGTTCCGTAGTGCAGGCCCTGCGACGCGGACGCAAGGTGTCAGGAACCCCTGACCGGCACGAAGGGTGGTTCGCGAGTGATTGGGGCTTCTGCGGGCAGAGGCTTGTGCGGAGCCGAGGGTTCCTGACACCGTTGGCGGGTGGAGTATGCCGATCGTCGGCCACGGAATCGACATCATCGAGTGCGAGCGGGTCGCGGCCGTGTACGAACGGCACGGCGACCGATTGCTCGACCGCCTCCTCACGCCCGCGGAGCGCGAATACGTCCTCGCACGGCGGACGATGATCCAGAGCCTCGCCGGCCGTTTCGCCGCGAAGGAGGCGATCCTGAAGGTCCTCGGCACGGGCTGGCGCGGCGCAATCGCCTGGCGTGACATGGAAATCCTGAACGACGGCAATGGCCAGCCGCACGTGACGCTGACGGGCGAGTGCGCCCGCATCGCCGAGGCCAAAGGCATCCGCCGCATCCACGTCTCGATCACGCATACCGCGGCCTACGCGGCCGCCAGTGCGATCGGCGAAGGCCCCTGAGTTGCGTGGGCCTGCTTTGCCCGTTACGGTGAGCGTCATGGCAAAGGCGAACGCGAGGGCAACGCCCCCTTTTTCGTTTCTCACTTTCTCATTTCTTCGTTTTGCACAGGGTGACGCATACGGCGTCGCCGTCGGCAGGCGCTTCGCATGACAGCGATCGACTTGACAGGTGCGACCGCCGTTCGTCCCTGGTTTGTGTTCGCCGGTGGGGGGACGGGGGGGCATCTGTGTCCTGCCCTGGCGATCGTGCAGGAGTTGCGTCAACTCGATGACAGGATCGACGTATCGTTCCTCTGCACCGACCGACCGATCGACCGGCACATTCTCAGCCAGGCGGGTATCGAGGCCGTGCCGCAGGTCGTGCGGCCGTTCTCGACGAAGCCCTGGCGGTGGCCGGGCTTCTACGCGGCCTGGCGGCGCGCCCTAGGCGACTGCGCGAAGCGGTTCCGGCACCGACGGCCGGCCGTCGTGATCGGGGCGGGGGGGTATGCCTCGGGGCCGCCCGTTCGAGCGGCCCTGGGGGCGGGTATCCCGACGGCGATCCTGAACCCCGATCTCGTGCCCGGCCGGGCCAACCGATGGCTTGGCCGCCGGGTGGACCGGATCTTTGCCCAGTGGGAGGACTCGGCGGCGTTCTTTGGCGGGGTGCCGGGCTTTCGGGCAGCCGGCTGCCCGGTTCGGCCGGCGTTTCTGGCCCCACGGGAGGAGCTTCGCGCCGACGGGTTGCGGCGGTTCAAGCTTTCCGGCGACCGCCGTACGCTGCTGGTCACCGGGGCGTCCCAGGGGGCGCGGACGATCAACGAGGCCGCCGTCGCGTTAGCCGCCGAGGTTGCCGCTGTGGGCGGTTGGCAGGTCTTGCACCTCAGCGGGACCGCCGATGAGGCCCGTGTGCGGGCGGCCTACGAGGCTGCGGCGTTGTCAGCTACCGTGTTGGCCTTTACCGACCACATGCCCGAGGCTATGGCCGTCGCCGATCTGGTGGTTTCGCGGGCCGGTGCCTCAACGCTGGCGGAACTGACGGCGGTCGGGCTGCCGTCAGTCCTCCTGCCGTACCCGTTCCATCGCGACAATCACCAGATGCGAAATGCGGAGGTCCTGCGGCGGGCCGGGGCGGCGGTGATCGTGCCGGATCGGATCGAGACGAACCGGAACGTCCCCGCCTTGCGAGAAGCCTTGCTGCCCCTCCTGCAGGCCCCCGGTGGTCTGGCCGCCATGGCGGCCGCCGCCCGCCGGATCGGTCGCCCGGACGCCGCCCGTCAGATCGCGAGGGAACTGGCAGCTTTGCGTTCCGGCCGCTGAGTGCGTCGTCGCATGGGATCATCCTCTTGCCGGGGGCTCCCTGGAAACCCGCACGCCTGCGTCATACACTCGCCCGACATGGACGCGCCGCCCAACCCGCCTCGCCCCGGATCGCCCAACCGCCGCACGTGGATCGCGATCGCGGTTCTCGTGGCGCTGTGGGCCGTCGCGATGTTCTTCCGGTGGGAGATTCGCACGTGGTGGTGGGGCCGTCGGCTGGCGAGCGCGGAAACGCCGCAGGCACGCGGCTACTACTTCGCCTGCCTCGCGTCCGTCGGCGACCGGAGCCTCGGCGCCGCAGAGCGATTGCTGGATCATCCCTCGGCG
This sequence comes from uncultured Planctomycetales bacterium, assembly GCA_964617875.1. GTDB lineage: Bacteria > Planctomycetota > Phycisphaerae > UBA1845 > PWPN01 > CAZMVY01. The sequence continues at coordinate 7,852 of CAZUAI010000082.1, forward strand.
GAGATCCGGCTGCAGGCCCTGGCGATCCTTCATCGATGCCGGTCGGACAGGGCCCGTCCGCTGTTGCTGCGGGCGATGCGGGACGCAGACCTTGATGTGCGCGAAAGCGCGGCCCTCGGATTGGCCGCGTTTGGCGACGAGGCCGTGCTGCCGGACCTCCTGCGAATGCTCGAGTCGAGCGACGAGAACACCGTGCTGGCCGCCGTCGTGGCCTTGCAGCGGCTCGGTTCGCCGAAGGCGCTGGATGCGCTGCTCCGCGTCGCGGCGGGCGCCGCGGGCGGGGGGGCGGCGTCGGTCCGGGCGCAGGCCGTGGATTCGCTCGGACTGATCGGAGACCGGCAGGCGGTGCCGGTTCTGATCGACTGCCTCGCCGATGAACGGCCCGTGACCACGCAGCCCGCCGCCGAGCGGGCGATGCGCCGCGCGATCCAGGCAATGGCCGGCGACCTCGTGAAGCAGGGCATCGACCCTGCGTCGGTCGCGAACCAGCCGGTCCCCTCGACCGTCGCCGATCTTGCCGCCCGGGCCCTCCAGCGGATCACCGGCGAGCCGCTCGGCTTCCGCACGACCGATCCGCCCGACCGCAAGGCGGCCGTCATCCGCATGTACAGCCAGTGGTGGGATACGCACAAGGGAACGTGAGCATGGACGCCGATTCGCCGATGCCAGCGCCATCGCCCCGTCCGCCGCCCCCGGCGGAGAGAGCTGCCGCGCCGCGCCGACGTCGGTCGGCGCTCCACTGGCAGATCCTGATCGGTCTGCTTGTCGGCGCGGCGGCCGGCTGGCTGTGCGGGGCCTTGCTCCCGGCGCGGGCGGACGGCTCACCGAACGCCGTCCTGGCGTGGGCCGTCCGCAACGTCGCGGAGCCGATCGGCCAGGTCTTCCTGCGCCTGATCTTCATGGTTGTTGTGCCGCTGGTCTTCTGCGCGCTCGTGCTGGGCGTCGTCGGGATCGGTGACGTACGGCGGCTCGGCCGCCTGGGAGCCAGGACGCTCTTCTTCACCGTCGTCCTCTCGGCGGCCTCCGTCGGGCTCGGCCTTCTCCTCGTCAACGTCGTGCGGCCGGGCGGCCGCCTGCCGGCGGCGAAACAGGCGGAGCTGCGGGCACGATACGCCGGCAACACGGTCGCCGCCGTCGCCCTGGCGCGGCAGGCCAGACCGCTTCGCGACACGCTGCTCGACATCATCCCGAAGAACCCACTGCAGGAGATGGTCGGCGCGCTGGATGGCAGCTCGCCCGGCGGCGGCATGCTCGCCGTCATGTTCTTCGCGCTCGCCTTCGGTATCGCCCTGACCGTCGCCCCGCACCGGGCCGGGGCGCTCATCGGCGTCATCGAGGGCGTCTACGACGTTGTCATGGTCATCATCGGCTTCGCAATGCGCCTGGCGCCGGTCGGCGTCGCGGCCCTCGCGTTTTCGCTGACGGCGACGCTTGGCCTCGACATCGTCCGAGCGCTCTTCGGATACGTGGCAACCGTTCTGATCGGCCTCGCTCTGCACCAGTTCGGCGTCTATTCGCTGGCGGTCGCGATCTTCGCCCGCATGAACCCCCTGCGGTTCTTCGGGCGGATCAGCGAGGCCATGCTGACGGCCTTTGCGACGTCGTCGTCCAACGCCACGCTGCCCACGGCCCTGCGCGTCGCCGAGCGCGATCTGGGCCTTCGGCGTGAGACGGCGGGCTTTGTGCTGACGATCGGCGCGACCGGCAACCAGAACGGCACCGCCCTGTACGAGGGCGTCACGGTCCTGTTTCTGGCGCAGGTGTTCGGCGTGGATCTGACGATCACGCAGCAGGTGACGGTCGCCGTGATGTCGATCCTCGCGGGGATCGGCACGGCGGGCGTGCCCGGCGGCTCGTTGCCCCTCGTGGTCCTCGTGCTTCAGTCGGTGGGCGTGCCCGGCGAGGGAATCGGCATCATCCTCGGCGTCGATCGCCTGCTGGACATGTGCCGCACGACGCTCAACGTCACGGGCGACCTTGCCGTCGCCGCCTGCGTAGACCGCGGCACCGACGTTTCCGGCGGCACGCGGTCGCGCGTTGTGGAGCAGGCTTCCAGTCTGCGGGCGGGTGCAGGCAAGACGCCAGTATCCCCGGGAGACGGCACTACAGCTTTGTGAAGTCGTTCCACGTCACGAGCAGGAACGCCGTCGCCAGCAGGGCAAGCCCCACAATCTGCGTCACCATCTGAATCTTCAGGCTCACGGGCTTGCCTTTGATCTTCTCGATGATGAGGAACACCATGAGCCCGCCGTCCACGATCGGCAGCGGCAGGAAATTGATCACCGCCAGGTTCGCCGACAGGAACGCCAGGAAGAACAGGAGCTTGGCGATTCCCGATTCGGCCACCGCCACGCCGAGCTGGAAGATGCCCACCGGCCCGGAGATGTGCTCCGCGCCCACGCTCCGCGTGAAGATCATCCGCTTCATCGTGACGTACGCCTGCACGATGATGTCCACGGTCTTGGTGACGCCGATCGACATGGCCTTGATCGGGTTCCAGGTCTGCGCGAGCACCGTCTCCGGGTTGCCGATGATGTAGTCGCTGTACTGAAGCCGCAGGGTCCACGGATCGAGTGTTTCCGGCGTGATGTTCACCGTCGTCTCGACGATCCTGCCGGTCGGGTCGAGCACGTCGCGGTAGCGGAGCGTGACCGGCCGGCCCGGGTTTTCCCTCTGCCATTTCTTGAGGATCTCGTACGCCCCGCGCCAGTACTTGGCGGCATAGGAGACGACCTTCCCGTCGGGGCGGGTCGTCTCGATCGACTCCTGGCCGGCGATGTCGAGGATCCGGCCCAGCGGGGGCATGCCCGCGAGCGTCGTGACGTCCGCGGGGACGGGCAGGGGCGCCGTCCGCTCGGGCTCGTTCCCGTACCGCCACGCAAGCTGCACGGTCTGCCCGGCCGCTTTGACGAACCGCGCGGCGAGTTCGTTCCAGGTCGCGACCGGTTCGCCGTTGACCTTCGTGATGATCGACCCGCGCGGCATCAGAGGCCCCTGCAGTGCCGCCGCCGGCGTAGGACGGCCGTCGAACTGCGGCACGATCCCGGCCACAACCACGGGGCCCGCCTCCTGCCCGGCCAGGTCGAATCCCACCTGCGGCTTTCCGGTCTTCCAGAACCCCGTTTGCTCCGGCCGCACGCAGGTCTGCACGCGCTCCCCGTTGCGGATCAACGTGACATCCAGATCGACCCCCGGGTGGTTCTCCACGGACGCAACGACCTCGGGCAGCGTCGGCGCCTTGATGTTCGCCCACTCGGCGATGACGTCCCCTTCCTTGATCCCGGACAGCTCCGCCGGGCTGTTCGGCTGCACGCGGGTCACGCGCAGTCGCGGCACGAGCCCCAGCAGGTGCCCGACCTCGTTGCGGTCGTCGCCCGTCCCCGCCAGCCGGAGCCACGCCTGCCGCGTACACGTCACCCGTGTCTTCTTCGACGGGTCCTTCGGGTCCGGCCGGTCCACCAGCAACGTCACGCGGCGGCCCTGCGCCGCCTGGAGACGGTAGTAGACCTCGAAGAAGTCGCGCACGGGCGTTCCGTCGACCTCCAGCACCTCGTCGTTGACCTGCAGCGCGTCCGGCCGCGGGGGGCCCGGTTCGGCCTGCACATCGGCGATCACGCGGGTGAATTTCGGCGGCACGCCGATCTGCAGCAGGTTGCGGTCCGGGTCGTTTTCGGGGGTCACGCTGCACTCGATCACACGGCCGTCCCGCTTCAGCTTGAGCCGCAGCGGCGTGTGCGGCTCCGCCAGCACGACCGACATTCGGAAATCGTCGTAGTCCTGGATCTCTCTCCCGTTCACCTCGAGGATCCGGTCGCCGTACTGCAGGCCCGCCCGCTCCGCCGGCGTGCCCGGCAGGGGCGCGCCGATCACCGGCGTCATGACTTCCTGCCCGATCATGAACACCAGCATGAACAGGAACGCGGCGAAGATCAGGTTCATCACCACGCCCGCCGACACGATCAGCATCCGCACCCCGACCGGCTTGCAGGAGAACGACCGCGGGTCTCGCTTCAGCACCCACTCGCCGCTCTTGTCCACGGCGAAGTCCTCCTGCCCCAGCATCTTGACGTACCCGCCCACCGGCAGGATGTTGAGTGCGTATTCGGTCTCGCCGATCCCCAGCTCCTTCGTCGCCGCGGCGAGTTCAGCGTCCGTGGCGGAGAGTTCCTCGCCCGGCTCGATCGGACGCCCGCGTTTCGCGGCGATGTGTGTTTCGATGCGGCGTTGGAACGCCCCGGCGGTCGGCCCGAGCCGGACGCCGATCCCCTTGCGGTAGGCGAAGATCGTCCGGCCGAACCCGATGGCGAACTTCTCCACCCGCACGTTCGCCAGCTTCGCCATGAGGAAGTGTCCCAGCTCGTGCATGAAGATCACGAGCGAGAAGCCGACGACGATGTACAGCACCGACTTCGACGTGCCCAGTATGCCGGCCAGCATCGCCCCGCTGTTCAGCGCTGCGCCCGCGTCCGCCACGTTGATTACGCTTCCAAGCATCGAGTGACCTCATCCCGCGCCCATCGGTCGGCCGCGAGCAAATCGTCCAGCGTCGGGTTCTCCGCGAAGCGGTGCCTTCGCAGGGCCTCTTCCACCAGCGGCAACATCCGTCCGAACGGGATCCGCCGGTTGCGGAACGCCTCGACCGCCGCCTCGTTCGCGGCGTTCAGCACGGCGCCCGCCGTCCCGCCACGTCTTGCCACCTCGTATCCCAGCCGCAACGCCGGGAACCGCTCCGGGTCCGGCGGCTCGAAGTTCAGCCGTCGGATCGCCGCCCAGTCCAGCCGCCCGCTGCAGCCCGGCCGCCGCTCCGGGTACGTCAACGCATACTGGATCGGCGTCCGCATATCGGGCGTGCCGAGCTGCGCGACCACCGACCCGTCACAAAACTCCACCATCGAGTGAATGATCGACTCCGGGTGGATCACCACTTCGATCGAATCCGCGTCGAGGCCGAAAAGCCATTTCGCCTCGATAATCTCCAGTGCCTTGTTCATCAGCGTGGCCGAGTCGATCGTGATTTTCGGCCCCATGTTCCACGTCGGGTGCCGCAATGCGTCCTCGACCGTCGCCTCGGCCATCTGACCCGCCGACCACGTCCGGAAAGGCCCGCCGGACGCCGTCAGATAGATCTTCCGCACCTCCTGCCGACGCCCGGCCAGCATCGACTGGAACACCGCCGAGTGTTCGCTGTCGACCGGCACGAGCGTCGCCCCCGTCTCCGCCAGCCGCGGCACGATCAGCGACCCGGCGACGACCAGCGCCTCCTTGTTCGCCAGCGCGATCGTCTTGCCCGCCTCGACTGCTGCCAGCGTCGCCGGCAGGCCTGCGGCGCCGACCACCGCCGCCACCACCACGTCGCACCGGGTTCGCTTGATCAGCTCGCACAGAGCCGACTCGCCGGCCAGGACCTCCGTCCGTCCGTTCACGCAGCCGCGCAGCTCCCCGGCAGCCGCCGCGTCCACGACCGCCGCCGCGTCCGGCGACCACCGGCGGATCTGCTCGGCCAGGGGCTTCCAGCTCGTCCGGGCCGACAACCCGCATACGCAGTAGTCCGCCCCCAGGTTCGCCGCGACATCGAGCGTGCTCCGCCCGATCGACCCCGTGGATCCGAGGATGGCAATTCGCTTTGGCATCGGGATTCGGCGGGCCCTGCCCACGCCGGCGCTCCCGGTTCCTCCAGGGCGGCCCCGGCGACTCATGACTATACAAACGCCGTGACCTTATGGCAAGTTTGACGCCTTTCCGGTTTCTGACCCTCCCCCTTGCCGACGGAGTGCCAACTGCCCCAGCCTGTCGGTTCCCCTTTCTGTCCTCGCGAGCCTATAATGCTGTCGCTCGCCGGTTCCTGTGGGCCGCGAAGCGGTTTTTCCATGGACGAAATCCTCTGCCGGGCATCAAGATTCGTGGTCGAGCGTCGGCGGTACGACGTCCCGGGTCGTTCTCCCGTCACGCGGGAGATCGTCGTCCACCCCGGTGCGGTCACCATCCTGCCCGTATTGACCGATACAGACATCGTGATGATTCACAACTACCGCTGCTCGGTCGGGCGCGAACTGCTCGAACTGCCCGCCGGCACGCTCGAACCCGGCGAAGCTCCGGTCGTCTGCGCCGCTCGCGAGCTGGAGGAAGAGGCCGGCTACTGTGCTGGGCGCCTTGACCCGATGGGCGAGTTCTACACCAGCCCGGGGATCACCGACGAACGGATGTGGTGTTTTGTCGCCCGCGACCTCCGGCCCGTGCCGCAGCGGCTCGACAGCGGCGAGCAGATCCGCCCCGAGGTCGTCGCCTTTGCCCGGGCGGTTGAGTGGATCCGTGAGGGCCGTATCGTAGACGGCAAGACGATCGCCGTGCTGCTGCGGTGGGGGATCAAGCGGGGGGGCTGCTGATGAGCTGGCGCGATCGACCCTATTCCGGCGACGAGTGCCGGCCTGAGCTGCGCCTGGCGTTCCCGAAGCCGACGACGGCGGTCGCGTGGCTGATCATCGCGAACGTGGTCGTCTTCGTCGTCGATACGCTCTCGCAGCACGCGGCCCCGCGGTTCTGGGCGACGACGTTCGGCCTCAGTTGGAGCGGCCTGTTCCGCGGCTTCCTCTGGCAGCCGGTGACATACATGTTCTGCCACGTGGATCTGTGGCCCCATCTGCTTCTGAATATGCTCGGGCTGTACATCTTCGGCGTGGAGTTCGAGCGGGCCTTCGGGCGGGATCGATTCCTCCGGTTCTACGCCGTGTGCGGCCTCTTGGGCGGGCTGGGCTATCTGATCCTTTCGGGCGTGATGCCTGATTACCGGGCGGTTCCGCTCCGCGGCGCGAGCGGTGCCGTGTATGGCCTGCTCATCGCCGCCATCATCTTCTTTCCGCACATTCAGGTGGTCGTCGTGATCTTCCCGATGCCGATCCGGGTATTCGGCCTGATCGTGCTGGGCATCCTGCTGCTCGGGCTGCTGAGCCCCGGCCCGATGCAGAACCTCGGCGGGGAGGTCTGCCACATCGCCGGCGCGGCGGCGGGCATCGGCCTGCTCTACCACTGGCGGATGATGCCGCGGATCCGCGTCGGACCCGTGGCGTACGGTGGGGATACGCACCCGGACGTCAACGAAGGCGCCTGGCAGCGGAAGCTCGAACTGGAGCAGGACGAACAGGAAGAGGTCGATCGCATCCTCGCGAAGGTCAGCGAGTCGGGCATCCAGAGCCTGACCCGCCGCGAGCGGAAGACGCTCGAACAGGCGACGCAACGGCAGCGGGAGCGCGATCGCCGGGCCGGCCGCGTGGACCGCGTCTAGTGCCGTTTCCAGCGGCACGCTCTCGGGCTTTGTAGTGCAGGCCTCCAGCCTGCGTACGGGGGCGGGCTTGCAGCCTGCGGACGGGTGCAGGCAGGATGCCCGCACCACAACAGGGCCGTCGAACTGGAAACGGCATTGCCATGGCCATCACCGCCGCATTGCACATTCACACGCACCACAGCTACGACTGCCTGCTGCGCCCCGCGGATATCGTGAGGGCCGCGGTCGGCGCGGGCATCGACCTGCTCCTCGTATGCGACCACGACTCCTTGGCGGGCGGCCTGGAGACCGTCGAGGCCGCCCGCGGCAGGCCGATCCGCGTCATCGCCGCCGCCGAGTACTGCACCGATCTCGGCGACGTGATCGTCATGGACATCGACCGTGAATTCGGCTGCCGTGACGCCGAGTCCGTCTTTGCCGAGGCGAAACGACTGGGCCGTCTCACGATCCTGCCGCACCCCGCCAAGAGCCACAAGCAGCACGAGTCGCTCATCGCACGCGCGGACGTGATCGAGACCGTGAACGCCCGGACGTACCCGCACCTCAACGACCGCGCCGCCGACTGGGCCGCCAGGGCCGGCAAGCCCGTCGTGGCCGGCAGCGACGCCCACTTCCTGCACGAGATCCGGCACGCCCTGACGATCTTCGACGGCGACTGGGATCTGGACGACCCCGCCGCCGTCCGCGAGATGTTCCTGCGCGCTCCGCGCCGCTGCGAGTTGCGAAAGCAGACCGGTTACCTCGACTTCATGAAATCACAGTACGTCAAGGCCCTCAAGCAGCGCAGCCCCCGCGTTGCCTGGCAGACGACGGTCAAGGCAGCCCGGAAAGCCTGGCGCGTGGCAACGGGTCGGGACCAGACGTAGAACAGGCGGTTGTCCGCCGCCGCGTATCCGAAGCTCAATTCCGAGGCGCGGTTCCGGTCCGCGGGTTCGCATCGGACAGGACAGACTCGAATCGCGGCAGGTACGCGTCGGTCTCCCTGCAGGCGGCACAACGGGTCGTTCTGCTACGAGCACGCCGGCGGACTGTTGGGGCCGTTGAAACAGTGCGTGAACGTCAGGAAGTCGTCGAGGTCCACGTCGTGGTCGTTATCGAAGTCCACGGCGTCGCATCCGCCGGCGGCGTACGGCTTGTTCGGACCGTTGAAACAACGTGTGAACACGAGGAAGTCGTCGAGGTCCACGTCGCCGTCGTGATCGAAGTCGGCAGGCGCCCAGGGCTGCGTGCCGACGAGCAGGTAGAAGACGCCGCGCGGCCCGGTCTGGTATTTCGACACGCGAATGAGGACGTTCTGCCCGGCCGTCACGGGCAGGGTCACCGCCGAGTCGCGCTGGACCCCGGCATCATTGAACGGCCACGGCGCGTTGCAGGCGCCGGGGTCGCTGCCGGAGGGCCAGTCGTCGTTGCAGGTGAGCTGGTTGACCACGGTTCCCGAGCACCACGCGTGCAGCGACAGGACGGTATCCATGCCTGCGTCGGGGCCGCCGAAGTCGTTCGTGCCGCACGTGCTGACCTTCATCCGCCCCGCCCGCGGGGCCGTGTACCGATACCACGCGTCCGGCCCGGTGTTCGGCTGGCCGAAGTAGCCCCCGCACGTTGCGCTGCCGTCGTTTGTGGAACCGACGAGGGACCCGATGTAGATGCCGTCGCCGATCGGAGCGGCATTGGCGCATGCGTCGTTGGACGGCGGCGGCGGGATGGTGAGCGTCGCGATGGCCGTGCCGTAGGCGCCCCGGGCGTCGTAGGCGACAACCGCAATCTCGTGGTTCCCCGGCGTGAATGTTCTGCGGAGCGAGTTCCCGGGGGCCACAGAGCCGAGGAACACCTCGTTGCTCGCCTCGAAGTTCTCGAACCACATCAGCTTGCTCAGGTCGCCGTCAAGGTCCACGACGGAGTCCGGCGCCAGATCGACGTCCGGACCGTCCGCCTGCCTGTCCGAGAGGGTGACCACCGGCTGGTGCGTGTTGAACGAGGAGGGCGACGAGTACGGCTTGCTCAGGCTGATCTGAACCGTCATGTTCTGACCCAGCACGCTCGAGGGAAGGTTGATCGCCATCGCGAAGTAGGTGTACGGGCCTTGCTGGTTGAACGTGACGTTCTGCGTGATCGAGTTCGCAACGCAGAAGCTGGTGGTTCCGTTCTCGCCGGACTTGGTGGCGTTGCCGTAGAAGAAGAACTTCGCCGTGCCCGGGTAGATCGTGTACTGGTACGTGGTGCCCACTCTCTCGCCGACCACAGTGCCGATGCTCTGCAGGTAGCACTTGTGGACGGTCACGTCGGAGCCGAGCTGGAACGGCGTCGCCAGATCGAAGTACATGTCCGCGAAACGGATGTGCTGCTTGCCGCGGACGTAGGTGCCGCCGGCCGACCAGTCGGGCATCCCGGTCCGCTCGGCCACGTCGATCGATGCGGCCCGGACCGCCGGGTCGGCGTGGCGATACACGCCGTCCTTGTCGGTCAGGGAGATGGACGCCGAAGCCTGCGAACTCGGCGGATTGTCCCAGCGGATCGCCGCGCCGGCCGGGCCGCCGAACGTGTGCGGGACGTAGGACGGGTTGGAGCAGTCCACCGCCAGGTCGCGCGACGGGATGGCCAGGTAGCCGGCGTGCCGGATATGCCACACCATTCCGAGGTAGGGCGTGACCGATCGATCGACATACTCGCCCGCCTTCCAGTTGCAGTATCCCAGAGGATCGTTGGCGTACTGTCCCTCCGGCCAGCCGTAGCTGAACCACCACTCTGTGAACTCCTCGTTGGTCCCGGGCAGTTGCCGGTAGATCTGCGCCGAGAACAGGTAGGTCTGCCGAATCTGCTCCATCCTGCTTTCGAGGGGGAAGAGCAAATGGCACCCGGCCGAGGCGGGCACGATGGCGATGCATCCAAGGCCCAGGAGAATGTGAAAGCCTCTCTGCGACATGGCGACTCCTCCACGCAGATCGCGCCCGGGATGCCGCGCTGGATTCGACCCGACACTGCCGCGACAACGGCGGCAGCAGGCCGGCGGCGCCCACGCCGATCTGCTTTTTCATAGCGGCGGCGGTTCCGGCATGAGACATCCCGGCCGGACGACATGAATCCGCCGAGCGGGAACGGCTCGCGGCGTCCACGCATTATACCAGAAAGCGGCGCGCTACGGAGTCAAAGGCGATCCGTGTCAATTTCGGGGGCAGATCATCCCCGCCGGCCGCCCATGGCCCGTTCCTGCTGCTTCCTCTGATCGAGCCGCTGGGCGATGTCGTCCACGAGGGGCTTGGCCTTGGCGCGTTCCGAGGGCGTGGTGCGATCCACGATCATCTTCGTGAACGCATCGCTCTTCTGCGGAATGTGGTCCTTGAACGGGCTGGCGAGTTCGCCGCGATTTACCGCCACGGGGCCCGGCGCCCCGGCTGCTCCCGCCGGCCCCGGCCCGCCTCCGCCACGCCTTGCCGTGGTCTGCGCGGGGGCCGGTCCGGCCAGTTGCTGCCGCATCCGGTCGAAATTCGCGAGCACGCCGTCCACATAACGCTGCCGCTCGGCCTTGGGCGTCTTGAGGTAGTCTTCGGATGCCTTGACGAACTTGTCTTTGCCGATCTCGAAGGTCGCATCAAGGAACTGCTGGCGTTCCCCGAACGACATCTGCCGCATCGCCCGGCTCATGGCCTCCACCCGTTCGGGCGTGTCGCACCGCTGGATCACATCGACGAGGAACTGCTCGCGCTGTTCCACGGGGAGCCGTGCAAAGCCCTTCGGATGGCCGAGGTACTCGGCGACCTGTGTCTCCTTCGCGACGGCGAGATCCGGCTTGGCCGGGGCCACCAGCACATCAAACGCCCAGATGCCGCCGATTATCACGACGATGCTCGCCGTGGTGATGATCAGGATCTTCTTCGTGCGATCCGACAGCTCCCATTGCCGCTTGGGGCTTCGATTCGCTGTTCTTCCTGCTCGCTTCGTCACTGCCATGAGAACCTCCCTGTTGTGTGGAGAGACTCGTCCCAACGTGACGGCCTAGACGCCCTCTTTCGCCTTGTCCGGCGCCACGTGCAGGTCTGCATAGAGGAACATCATCGATCCTGTCTTGCCGGCGCCGCCATGGTAGCTATCAAAATCGCTGACCAGGTGGGCGGCCCACGGTTGTGTCCGGAACGTCCACTTGAGTTCCACGTCGTCGGACTTGAGGATGGTCACGTCACGGTTGAGCCGCACGCCGCTGGCGTCTTCGTTCCACTCGTAACTCGTGCCGGCGACCTCCCAGTATTTCTCCTTGCCGCGCAGCTGCTCATCTTTTTCCCTTTTGCTCGTCGGAATCATGTCGGCGGGGCATCGGAATACCTCGCGCGATCCCCCGACCTCCTTTCGAAGACCGTCCGGGAGTGACGGATAGCTCTTGGGATTGTCGAGCGGCCAGCGCGCCAAGGCCGGATACGTTTCCTGGTTGGCGTGCAGATACGCCAAGATTCCCTGGCCGATGCTGTGCAGGTTGGTCCCGCAGACCGTCCGCTTGCTCAGACGGCGAGCGGCGGACATCGCCGGGACCGTGATGCTCAGCAACAGCACGATGACCGACGCGACCACAAGCAACTCGATCAACGTAAATGCGGGGCGAACCCGCCGCGCGCCCGAACCGGGCATGGGCTGTCCCGCAGACCCACGCTTCACTGGAGCCATGCAACCACTCCTGGCTGTTGAACCCCCCCGATTCCACTCGCTGCACCCGACGATGACCACGCCGCCGGAACAGCACATCGCAAAGCCGTACAAGCGTTCTATGTGTAGCCCATTCACAGGTTTATGTCAAGCCCCCAAGGGGTACGAACACGCCCCCGGCCCCAAGGTCCCAGTATACTACGCGCAAGGAGGGCAAAGGTTGCATCTTGCCGATAGCCTACTAGACTGAACTGAACTTGGGCCGATTGGGCCGATCGGTGGAATTCGGATGCGTATTGCCTATTTTGACTGTTTCAGCGGTGCGAGCGGCGACATGATCCTCGCTTCCCTCATTGATGCTGGCGCACCGATTGAGGCCCTTCGCGAGAGATTGACGGGAATCCGTCTTTCTGGCTACAGGATCGATGCGGAAAAGGTCCGAAAACAGGGGTTTGCGGCGACCCAGTTCGGCGTGCAGATCGAGCCAGTTGCAGACAAGACGCATCGACATCTCAAACACGTCCGAGAGATTATAGAAGGCGGCTCGCTGGCCGTGTCGGTGAAGGACAGGGCGATGCGCATCTTCGCGCGGCTTGCCGAGGCCGAGGCCGCTGCGCACGGGACAACGATCGATCGTGTGCATTTCCACGAGGTGGGGGCCGTTGATGCCATCGTGGATATTGTCGGGGCGTGTATCGCGATGGATCTGCTCGGCATCGACGAGATCCGGTGCTCAGCCATCCCGACGGGGCACGGCACGATTCGTTGTGAACATGGCGTCCTCCCGGTGCCCGCACCCGGTACCGCGGTGCTGCTCAAGGGCGTACCGCTGGCCGATTGCGAGGAATGCGGCGAACTGACGACGCCGACGGGCGCCGCGATTCTGACCACGCTGGCGGGGGGATACGGCCCGCTCCCGGCGATGAGAGTGGAGGCGATCGGCTACGGGGCCGGCCGGCGTGAGGGTCAGACACGTCCGAACCTGCTTCGGGTGCTGATCGGCCAGGCCGTTTCGTGCGCCGAGGCCGACGAGGCCATCGTGCTGGAGGCGAACCTGGACGACTCGACGCCGGAGACGGTCGGCTATGTCGTTGAAAAACTGCTCGCCGCCGGTGCGCTCGATGCGTTCTGCACGCCGATATACATGAAGAAGAACCGGCCGGCGGTGATGATTTCCGTCGTGGCCGAGCCGGACCGGCAACAGGCCCTGGAGGCGATCCTGTTTGCCGAGACGACGACCTTTGGCGTGCGAAGCGGCCGTGTAACGCGGCGAAAGCTGGCGCGGTCGCACGTGGAGGCCGAGACGGCTTACGGCCGGATTCGCCTGAAGGTCGGCCGGCGGGACGGCAAGGTGGTGACCGTCGCGCCGGAGTATGAGGACTGCCGGGCCGCCGCGGAGCGCACAGGCGCGCCGCTCCGCGAGATCATGGCCGCGGCCATGCGGGCGATGCCGGCCATCGAATGAGCGGAGGCCGGACGGCCGCTCTGTTGCGCTTCGAGGACCAGCCGTGCCGAGTGGCGTTATTCTCGCAACGACGGGCGTACTGCTTGCAGTCGAGCCGGACCGGCATTACCTGCTCTATGCCGTCATGTTGGTGGCGATCGTCCTGATGGGGATCGGTGTGCGGCGGCGCCAGCGGCAGGGATTCGGCAACGTGCGGCCGAACAGCCGCCGGCGGCTGGAGAGTCTGGCGGCGGAGCAGGACGTGAAGGCGGACATGCAGGAACTGCTCGGCGAGTTGAGCAGCCTGGCGCGAAAGATCAACGCGCAGATCGACACGAAGTTCGCCAAGCTGGAGGCGGCCATGGCGGACGCCGATCGGCGCATCGACGTGCTGCAGCGCCTGACGCGGACGGCGCGCGGCGAGCCGGCGGTCGATGTGACGATCGCTGACGAGCCGGCGGAACTGCCTGCCGATGGGGCTTGCCCCGAGCCGGCCGTCGAACCGGTGCGGGCCGACCGCCACGCCGCCGTTTACGCGCTTGCGGACGAGGGCAAAGGTCCGGTGGAGATCGCCCAGACCCTGGGACGTACGCCGGGCGAGGTGGAACTGATTCTCGCGTTGCGGCGGAGACGGGTGAGTTGATTCTGCGATTGTGCGGCATCCTGATCGGTGCGGTTCTGACGGAGACGGCGATGGCCCCGGTGAGTACGCAACCGGCCCGGACGGTCAAGGTGGCGGTGTGCCAGGTGCTCTGTATCGACGGCGACCGCGAGGGCAACTTCCGGCGGATCGAGTACGCCCTGGAGCAGGCGCAGAAGGAGGCCGCGCAGATCGCCTGCCTGCCGGAGTCCGTCATTCTCGGCTGGGAGAACCGCGATGCGCACCGGATGGCGGCGCCGATCCCCGGCAAGGACAGCGACCGCATCGCCCGCCTGGCGAAGGCATACGGATTGATGATCGCGATCGGCCTTGACGAAAAGGACGGCGACAGGCTGTACGGCTCGGCCATCCTCGTGGACCGCTCGGGCAGACTGCTCTGGAAACACCGGAAGATCAACGTCCTCGCCGAGTTGATGGACCCGCCCTACGCGTCCGGGAAACCGGACGACATCGGCGTCGCCGATACCGAGTTCGGCCGCATCGGCATGATGATCTGTGCGGACACATTCACCGACGATCACATCCGCCGGATGGCGGCGCTCAAGCCCGACCTTGTTCTGGTTCCGTATGGCTGGGCGGAGACGGTGGACAAGTGGCCCGGTCACGCGAAGGAACTTGAGAAGCTCGTGTGCAGGATTGCGAAGGCATGGGCTTGCCCCGTCGTCGGCACGGATCTGGTCGGCGTGATCTCGCAGGGCCCGTGGCGCGGCCGCACGTACGGCGGCGCGAGCGTGGTGGCCGACGCGGACGGCAGGAGCGTCGCCGTGCTCCGCGACCGCGACGTGGAGGTGCGGGTGATCGAGCTGCGAATCGGCGGTCGGCTGCGATCCCGGTAGGGGTGTCTTCCCGATCTGCCCGGCCGCCGCAAAAACCCGAACGACCGCAGGGATCTAGCCGATATGACGAGAGTGCGTACGCGTGCGCCGGCGCGGCGGGGTTGACCCTTGCGCCCGGCGCGGCTAGCATTGTGGAGATTCTCGGACCCTGACCGCGAGCGGCACGGATCGTATCAAGAACCAACGGGCTGTGTCCGCCGTCGCGGAGCGGCCGTGTTTCGTCACCGGCGCATGGTGGCGCCGGACGGGGGTTCGGTTGGGGGCTCGGAGACGCTGCTGTCGGGCGTGACACCACGGGGGCCGGATAATGTTTGAGCGATTTACGGATCGTGCACGCAAGGTGATGGCGCTGGCGAACCAGGAAGCCCAGCGGTTCAACCACGAGTACATCGGGACGGAGCACATCCTCCTGGGGCTGGTGAAGGAAGGCTCGGGCGTCGGGGCCAACGTGCTGAAGAACCTGGACGTGGACCTTCGGAAGGTCCGCCTCGAGGTCGAGAAGCTCGTCAAGAGCGGCCCGGACATGGTGACGATGGGCAAGCTGCCGCAGACGCCGCGTGCGAAGAAGGTCATCGAATACGCGATTGAGGAGGCCCGGAACCTGAACCACAACTACGTGGGGACGGAGCATCTGCTGCTGGGCCTGTTGCGGGAACAGGATGGCGTGGCCGCGCAGGTTCTGATGAACCTCGGCCTCAAGCTGGAGGAGGTTCGGGAGGAAGTCCTGAACCTGTTGGGTGCGGGCGTGGAGAGCGAAGAAGGTCCGAGTGCCCCTGTGGGCGAACAGAAGAAGGGCAAGAGCAAGACCCCCGCGCTGGATTCGTTCGGGCGCGACCTGACCGAACTGGCTCGCGAGGGCAAGCTGGACCCGGTCATCGGCCGGCAGAACGAGATCGAACGCGTGATCCAGATCCTCTGCCGACGGCAGAAGAACAACCCGGTGCTGCTCGGCGAGGCCGGCGTGGGCAAGACGGCGATCGTCGAAGGGCTTGCGCAGAAGATCGTCTCGAACGACGTGCCGGAACTCCTCGCGGACCGGCGGATCGTCGTGCTCGACCTGGCGATGATGGTTGCCGGCACGAAGTACCGCGGCCAGTTCGAGGAGCGGATCAAGGCCGTGATGAACGAGGTTCGTCGGGCCCGCACGGTCATCCTGTTCATCGACGAGCTGCACACGCTCGTCGGGGCGGGCGGCGCCGAGGGCGCGATCGACGCGAGCAACGTGCTGAAGCCGGCGCTGTCGCGCGGGGAGATCCAGAGCATCGGCGCGACCACGCTCGACGAGTACCGCAAGTACATCGAGAAGGACGGCGCGCTGGAACGCCGCTTCCAGCAGATCATCGTCGAGGCCCCGAGCAAGAGCGAGACGATCGCGATCCTCAAGGGCCTGCGCGACCGCTACGAGGCGCACCACCGCGTCCAGATCACGGACGGGGCGCTCGAGACCGCCGTGGAGCTGTCCAGCCGCTACATCACCGGCCGCGTCCAGCCGGACAAGGCGATCGACGTCATCGACGAGGCCGGCGCGCGGATCCGCCTGAAGACGATGACCAAACCGCCGAACCTGGCCGAGATCGAGAAGGACGTCGAGAGGCTTCAGATGGAGAAGGACGAGGCCGTCAAGAACGCCGATTACGAGCGGGCGGCCGAGCTGCGCGACAAGGCCGAGGCGCTGCGGTTCAAGAAGGAGCAGTTGCAGAAGGAGTGGCGCGACCGGTCGAAGGAAGTCGACGGCGTCGTGGACGAGGAAGTCATCGCCGAGGTCGTCGCGAAGATGACCGGCATCCCGCTCACGCGGCTCGAGAAGGACGAGGCGGAGCGCCTGCTGCAGCTCGAGAACGAGCTGCACAAGCGGGTCGTGAGCCAGGACGAGGCCATCAAGGCGATCGCCCGCAGCGTCCGCCGCAGCCGCAGCGGCCTGAAGGACCCGAACCGGCCGATGGGCAGCTTCATCTTCATCGGGCCGTCCGGCGTCGGGAAGACGTACCTCGCCAAGTGCCTGGCCGAATTCATGTTCGGCGACGAAGAGGCGCTGGTGATCATCGACATGTCGGAGTACATGGAGAAGCACAACGTCAGCCGGCTGATCGGCGCC
>CAZUAI010000083.1:0-24743 GCA_964617875.1 uncultured Planctomycetales bacterium
CCGCGGCAACGACTACGCGAGGAACTCATGAAAACGTAACCGCCCGGCACTAAACGACTTGGGACGGCAGTGCCATTCGATCCTGACCCCCTCCTCTCGCGCGCCATGGACGCCAAAAGGGGTTCAGAAACCCTCGCCGGACACCCTTGCCGGGATTGGCAACGCGACTTGTCCGTTCGAGGGGTGCGCCTTGTGGCGCGAAGCCCCGGTCGAAGGCGACCTGGAGTCCTTCTTGTGTGCAGTGCGCGTTGAGGAAGTGTGTCCACAGTGGCTTCGTAGATATCATCTCGCGGAAAGTGATGCGAAAGCGCGAGGTCGTGGAAAAAGCTATTGACACGACCGGTATCACGTCGCTATACTTGTGGTGAGGTTTCGGGTGATCGTTGCTGCGCCGGCGTTGATACGTTTGGTTGGCCGCGCGGCGGCTGGGGCGTTTGACCCGTACTCATACATTATTTCTGATAGATAAGGTCGCCCACACCCGTAAGCCTCCCCAAAACGTGCGGTTCCTGAGTTGCGAGGTCGCGCGTATTGGTTGCGCGGTGGCTGTGCATCGGGCCGTACCGTGTGTCGTTGTTCGTAACTAGCTGAAAGCAACCGATTTAAGATCGGCAAGTGTTTGCCGGTCGCGGTTGTGTTTGGTTCCTGTACCGCAGGTTGGCCTCGACCGGCGGGATCGCCGGAGCGGGCGGCGGGCGGTGGCGAAACGGCCTCGGATGTTGGTGAAACAGCCATCATCGTTTGCTCATAACGTTATGTGCAGGTCGTTGCGCCTACCGGTCCCTTTGACCGCTCCGTGCACTGTGGCTTAAGGCCCAGGAGGTGTCATCATGAGGCGCAAGGCATTTACCCTGATCGAGTTGCTTGTGGTGGTGGCGATCATCGCCCTGCTCATCAGCATCTTGCTGCCGAGCTTGGCGAGGGCTCGCGAGCTGTCGAAGCGGTCCGTGTGCGCGGCGAACCTCAAGGGTATCGGCACCGCGTGCGCGACGTACGCAAACGACAGCGAGCAGGTCTATCCGATTCCGGGGGCGTCATCCACCAACCAGAGCGCGGGCATGTGTGCCACAGGCTTCAGCTATCTCGGCATCGGCAAGAACCCGCCGGGCCGGACGGTTGTGACGCAGACGAATTCGCTGGTCGTCTCGACCTCGCGGTGTTTCTGGATGCTGATTCGCGACGGCGCGACCGCTCCGAAGCAGTTCATCTGCCCGAGTTCGGATCAGACGGCGAATCAGGACACCGACCCGATGCTGTACTACGACTTTTTGCAGGCTTCGGAACTCTCCTACGGCATTCAGGTGCCGTTCGGCGGGAACGGCAAGCCGACGACGGACCGCGACCCCCGCATGCCGTTGGCGGCGGATCGTGGCCCGTTCAGCCCGTCGTTGGAAAAGGCCACGCCGGATACCTCGTCGGCGCAGACCCTCGAAACCGCTCTTCAGAGCTTGACCTCGGGCGACGTGCCGGATTCCTGGAAGCGTTTCAACTCGCCGAACCACGGCGGGCAGGGTGACGGCGAGGGCGAGAACGTTCTGTACTCCGACTTCCACGTTGAGTTCGTGAAGAAGCCGATCGAGGGCATCGGTTACGACAACATCTACACGCGTTGGGAGGCGGCGACAGGGTCTACCACGGAAGTCCAGCGCGTTCGTGGAAGGATGAGCCAGCCGTCGTGGGGTAATGCGGCTCCGTTCGGGGACAATGACTCCGTGATCTATCCGTAACAGGAATGGGCTTGGTATAAGGAGATCGATCCCGCGAGAAGAAACTGGGCCGGCCAGCAGCCGGCGACTCAACTGCCAAGGCAACCGGCGGTGGTCGAAGGGCCACCGCCGGTTCTTTGCGCTTCCCGCCGATCGAGCAACCACATGAAGACCGCGCGGATCGCTGGAACAGGGCTCTGCCTTCTACTCCTCGTGCCGGCCGTCGGCTTCGCGTGGGGGGAGGACGGGCACAGGATCATCGCCGGCATCGCGGACGTTCACCTGATGCCTCAGGCGAGAGATGCCGTTCGCTATTTTCTCGGCGACGATTCGCTGGCGGACGTCTCGACCTGGGCCGACGAGATCCGCAGCATCCCCGCCTATCGCTGGGCGGACGTCCTCCACTACGTGAACCTGCCGCCCGGCACGGACGCATTCGACATGCAGCGCGACTGCCCAAGGGAGGGCTGCGTCGTATCGGCGGTGTTTCGGTACGAGGACGTCCTGCGCCGGCGCCACGCCGAGACGGCGTTGCGTATCGAAGCCCTGAAGCTCGTCGTTCACTTCGTCGGCGACATTCATCAGCCGTTGCACGTCTCCCGCACCGGCGACCGCGGGGGAAACGACATCCGGGTCACGTTCTTCGGCGAGCCGATGAACCTGCACGAGGTCTGGGACACGGCCCTGATCGCACGGACCGGCAGGACGCGGGAGGATTATACACGCGAACTGCTGGTGCGCCTGGAGTCCGACGACACGCTCCGGCGCGAGGCTGAACGCATGGACCCCGCCGCGTGGGCGACGGAATCGCACCGGCTGGCGCTGGCGTACGCCTACGCCGTGCCGGAAGGGGGCCGTCTGGACCAGGCGTACTTCGAACGAAGCATCCCGATCGTGGATCACCAGTTGGCCGTGGCCGGCCTTCGGCTGGCGGCGGTGCTGAACGCGGTCTTCGAGGAGGAAACGTTCCCTCGCGCATCCAGACGCACGCACTCACGGCCCACGTCGCGGCCGTCGTCCCAGCCAACGTCGCAACACGGCGCGGGAAGCGGCGAAAGCCGGAATCAGAATAGCGGGGGAACCACAAAGCTTGAATGACAGGCGCCCGGCGCTGCTCGGTTGCGTCGAGGGCTCACGGCCCACCATCCACTCAGCATGGAGCCCCTGGCACTCAGCACTCCCGACCGGGTTCCTCGTGCATCCACCGCTTCAGGAGCGGGGCAAGCGCCAGGCAGATGAGCGCGGACACGACGGCGGCGATCGCGATCTGGCCGAAGACGCCGCCGTAGAGCTGGACCGTCTCCGTCGGCGGGGGGATCGCCGTGCCGCCGCCCTCGCCTTCGTGCTTCACGCCCGTGAACTGCGAGATAATCGCCGCCAGGTACTGCGAGTACGCGGTGGCGAGCAGCCAGGTGCCCATGACCGTGCTGACGAGCTGCCGCGGGGAGAGCCGGGTCACCATCGACAGGCCCACCGGCGAGAGGCAGAGTTCGCCCGTCGTCTGGAGCAGGTATCCGAGGTACAGCCACGAGAGAGCCACCATGCCGCGATCGTTGGAAACGCGGGCGCCGTACCAGAACACCGCGAAGCCGAGGCCGAGCTGCAGCAGCCCCAGCGAGAACTTGACCGGCGTGCTCGGCTCCCAGCCCCGTTTGCCGAGGAAGCCCCACAGCGCGGTGAACAGCAGGCCGAACAGCAGGATGAAGATCGGGTTGACCGACTGAAACGTGCTGGCCGGGATCTCTTCGACCCGCTTGCCGACGCCCATGCCGATGTTGCTCTCCGTCACCTGCCAGGGGATGGTGAAGCCGGGCCTGTCCTTGTTCTTCTCGCGCAGTTCATCGAGGACATTCAGCGTGAAAAGCTGCCCGCCGTTGCGATGGCCGAGCTGCTCCTGGGTCGGCTGGATTTCGATCGTCCGGCCGACGTGTTCGTGCGTGATGTGGTACTCCTCGAAGACCCGGTCCACGTTGCGGTCCGTGAAGTTGTTCACGGAGCTGCCGGCCTGCTCGAAAAACGCCCAGAACAGCATCGAGAAAAACGTGAGGATCAGCACGACGTACAGTCGCTGGCGCGGGACCCGGTCGAGGCGAAACAGCTCAAAACCCAGGTAGGCGGCGGCCCCGAGGCCCGCCAGCAGGAGCACCAGCCCGGCGGGCCGGCTCATCTCCTTCACGAAGACCGCGAGGATCTGCACGAACGCATGCGGGCTGGCAGCGAGCGTTTCGGCGTATTCGCCGGGGATCAGCGTCATCGGGCGCCGGTCGTGCGTGAAGAACGCGAACCCGGAAACGAGGAGCACGAACAGGACCAGCGCCGCCACGGTGCCCACGTACACCGCCGACTCGGCGCTCAGGGGCCCCAGCACGGGCCGGCGCAGCCGCTCCAGGTCGGGCGGCGCCCCCGTTTCCTTGGGCAGCCCGCCGCGGCCGAGGGCCGTCCAGGCGACGAGGGCCGCGACCAGCAGCGAGATGCCGACGAACACGTTGACCGCGGTCGATGACGGGTTGTCCGGGTGGAATCGGAAGAGCACGACCGCCGCGGCAACGGCGCCGGCCATGATGACGGTTCGCGCAAGGTACGTGCTCGGCAGCGACTCGCGGAGCCGGCCGCGCCCGAGTTCGCGGAAGGTCCACCAGCCCGCCAGCGCCAGGGCCGCGAGCAGGGCGTGGTTCGCGTGGCCGACCCAGGCGGAGACCAGCGGATGCCCGGCGGACGCCGCGGGAAGGACGAAGATGTTGACCGCCGCCACCAGCGCGAGCAGGAACATCGAGACCTGCGAGACGAGCGAGGGGGCCACGAACACCGCGATTCCCACGAGCATTCCGATCGTCGCGAGGCCGAAGCCCTTATGCCAGCCGAACGTCTCGCCGATGTAGCCGCACAGCAGGGGGGACATCGCCGCCCCGAGGTTGATGCCCATGTAGAAGATGGTGAAGCCGCCGTCGCGCCGCGGGCTGCCCTGCGGGTAGAGCGAGCCGACGATCGTGGAGATGTTCGGCTTGAAGAATCCGTTGCCGCAGATCAGCAGGGCGAGGGCACTGAAGAAGCCGAGCCGCGTCTGCACCGTCATCATCAGGTGTCCGGCGGCCATCAGGAGCCCGCCCAGCACGACCGCGCGCCGGGCGCCCAGCAGTCTGTCGGCCAGCATTCCCCCGAAGAAGGGCGCCATGTAGACCAGTGCGGTGTACGAGCCGTACACGGCGTAGGCGTCGCCATCCCCGTAGCCGAGGAAGCCCTTCAGCATGTAGAAGACCAGGAGCGCCCGCATCCCGTAGTACGAGAAGCGCTCCCACATCTCGGCGAAAAACAGCGTGAAGAGCCCCGTCGGGTGCCCGAAGAGCGTCCGGCCCTGCGTTTCGACCCCGTTGACAGCCATCCGATCACTCCTTCGGCGCACGGCCCGCTAGTCGCGGGTCAGCTCGTCCGCCAGCTCGCCGGCATCGTACACCTTGCGAAGGGCCTCGACGATCGCCCTCGCATCGACGGCCAGAGCGCGGCCCTGGCGGTCATCATACGCGAGATCCCACACGAGCGATTGCAGGTTCCCGTCGAAGATCAGCCCGGCGACTTCGCCCTGGCGGTTCACGGCCGGGCTGCCGCTGTTGCCGCCGATGATGTCGGCGGTAAGGACGAAGTTGAGCGGCGTATTCAGATCGAGACGATCGCGGCGGTCGAGCCACCGCTGCGGCAGATCGAACGGGGCACGCGGGCCGCGCTCGCGCCATCGCTCGTACAGTCCGGCGAACGTCGTGAACGGCGGTACGGCGCGGCCGTCCTCCTCGTAGCCGCGGACCGTGCCGAACGCCAGACGCAGCGTGCCGGTTGCGTCGGGGTAGAGGCGTTCGCCGAACAGCGCGAACTGCGCCGCCGCGATCTTCGCGTAGTTCTCCCGCTCGACGCCCTCGACCTCGTCCTCGTATCGCTTCCGCAGGGCGCGGGCCTCGGGATCGAGCGCGGCGGCGAGGCGGATCATCGGGTCCGTGGACGCCTCGATCGCGCTCTTGCCTTCCTTCGCGAGCCGCCTGCGCGTGTCGATGTCCTTCAGCGTGCAGCCGCGCACGAGCTGCTCGGCGCGGGCCTGCGGCGGCAGGCCGTCGAGCGCCTTGACGAAGACCGGGTCGTCGCCGCCGAACTGCTCGGCCAGCAGCGACAGGCCGCTGAGCACGCCGTTGATCTCCAGCGCGTCGTGGATCGGGGCGGGCGAGTACAACTGCAGGTAGAGGGAGTCCAGCTCCGAGTCGCGGAACTCGCGCAGCCGGTCGGGCGAGGGCTTCGGCAGTTCGTCGGCGAGCCGCACGAGCGTCTGCGCCATCTCGAAGAGCATCGAACGGAAGGGGCGGCCCTCCCGCAGCGTGTACCGGCGAGGGAAGAACGTCCGGTAGGCCCGCTCGGCCGCGGCGATCCGCTCCCACGGCTCCGCCGACGGCGCGCCGGAGCGCAGCTTCGCCTCGGCCTGCTCCTTTCGCCGCATGAACTCCGGGGCCAGCATCGCCTCGTGGATGCCGGTGAACGCCTTGCGCAGGTTCTGCACCTCCCCGTAGTCGTTCTGCCCGATGCGTTCGTGCTCGGCGCCGCGGCCGCAGAACCCGGCGAGCTGCACCTCGCGCCGCCAGAGCCGGCCCAGCGCGGCGGGCATCTCCACGTCGCGGAGGAACTTCAGATGGTCCACGGTCAGCAGCCGCTGCGTCCTTGCCGGATGGCCGGGCACGAAGAGCAGGTCGCCGTCGGCGGCGCCCCGGCGGCTCCATCGCAACCAGTGTTCCGGCCGGAGCGGCTTGCCGTCCTCGTAGATGCGGAAGAAGCAGCAGTCGAGATCGAAACGGGGGAACTCGAAGTTGTCCGTGTCGCCGCCGAAGAAGCCGATGGACTTCTCCGGCGCGAACACGAGGCGCACGTCCGCGTACCGGCGGTAGCGGTAGAGGTGGTAGCGCGCCCCGTGCCACAGCGTCACGACCTCGCTGTCCAGGTGCGTGGCGTCCTTCGATTCCTGCTCGATGCGGGTCATCGCCTTCCGCCGTGCCTCGTATGCGGCGGCCGGCGGCGTGTCGGGTGTGGCGGCGGCGTTCACACGATCCGTGACATCCTCGATCGACCAGAGGATCTGCACCTCCAGGTCCGGGCACTTGAGTTCCTCGCCGCGCGTGCGGGCGTAGAAGCCGTCTCGCACCAGGTCGCGCCGGGGCGTGCTCAGCTTGAGGAGCTGGTCCACGCCCACGTGGTGGTTGGTCATCACGAGTCCGTCCGCCGAGACCACGGATCCGGACGCGCCCATGCGGACGCACGACTTCTGGATGTGCTCGAGCCAGGCCGGCGACGCATCGAAGCCGTACTTCGCCCTCAGCGCCTCGACCGGGGGCTTGGTGAGCAGCCACATGCCCTCATCCGCCCGCACAGGGCCGATCGGCGTCAGAACGGCTACAACGGCAACGAACCACCTGCAGTGTCCGGCCATGCGACGGCTCCCGTGCTGTGCGCCGCTCTCTGCCGCGGGTCATGCGGCAGCGGCGGCGCCCCGCCGAGACTCTACCGGCTCGCCGGATTGCCCGTCAAAACCGTTTGCCGGCCCCGCGCGGAGCACCAGGATTCGCATTGCCTGAACGACCGGGGCCTGCCCTGCAGCATGAAACCGCGTCGGCGTCCCCGACACCGATGAATCGCATACGGCCCTCTGGGGCATGGTCGAGGGGATGTTCGGCCGCCGAGGCCGCCGTCCTCATGGGACGCACCGAGCGGGCGATCCACGACCTCTGCTACAAGGCCAAGCAACGCCTCCGCGAGATCCTCCGCAGCCGCTCGCGATTCCCTGGCAGTGCGGATTGATCAATACCGGGCGCTCTTCACGAAGGCGTCGAACTGAGCTTCCTGTTCGCCGATCGTCTTCGCCGGGCCCGTCATTTTCACGAACCACGGGCCGTCGGGCGTGTCGAGGATCGCCGCGAACATGCGGTAGTTCGGGCGGCCGTCGTATGTGCCGCTGATGCTCAGCACCGTCACCGGCATGCCGGCGACCTCGAACGTGGTCACCCTGGATGCGTCCTTCGACGGACGGCCGTCGGGCTGCGAGAACTGCGAGATCCAGCGGTCGATGTTCATCTGCGTCCGCCCGCGCATGCTGGGGAAGGTCGAAACGGCGACCAGGCCGTCTTCCTCATCGCCCGCGGCCCGCGGGATACGGTACTGCGCCACCCGCATCGACGCCGGGGGCTCCTCCTTCCAGCCCGCGGGAGCCGTGAACTTCATCACGCGGCCCGGGGTGGGTGTCGGCGGCATCGACTCGCCGCCGATCGGCGCATGCCCCGGCGGCATCATCATGCCGGAGTGAGGATCGATCCGCACCGGCGTGGTCGCATCCGGCACGGCGGGCCGGCTTGCCGTCACGGCCGGTGCCGAACTCGCCGTGCCCGCCTGCGGCTTCGGCGGCGGCGTATCGTACGACTCGTCGCGGCAGCCTGCCCACGTCATCGTCGCGAGCAGCACCAGAGTGCAGGCACAGAACCTTCGAATGTCCATGATTCGCTTCTCCGTCTGCTTCATCCTTGCGGCTTGCCTCTTGTCCTGAAAACCCCGTACGCCGCCACCTGCACGGCCACCGCCAGCAGAAGCACCGCCGCGCTCACGGGGTACGGCGTCTGCAACTCGAACCGCTGGCTCAACGCGCCGCTGCCGATCGCGCCGATCACGAACCCGCCCGACAGCAGCATTTCGTGGATGGCCGCGAGCGCCCCGCGCCGCCGTCCGCCGGAGACGCCGTAGTACAGGCTCGACGAATACGCGATGCCCCCGGAAACGCCCGTGGCGACGGCCACGGCCGCGAGGAGCCACGGCCCTCGCGCGAACACCAGCGAAGCCGTCGCGACGGCGAGAACCACTTGCGCGCCCCACAGGATCGAGGCGCGATAGTGCCAGCGGTGCGTCCGGCCGAGAACCACGAAGCACGCCATGTTGCCCAGGCTCATCAGCAGCATGATCGCACCGAAGGTACGGACGCTGATCCCCAACGACGTCGCCAGCGAGGGGACCTGAAAGCGCTGCATTCCCGCCATCGCGACACAGACCACGATGGACACGCGGGCCATGAAACGAAACAGGGCGGCGTCCGGCCGGGGCACGAAGCCGGCCGGCAGCGGAGGCCGCTGCTCATGAGCGCGGTGCGGTCTGGGCTGCGGTTCGGTGACGAGCAGGGCGAGCAGGCCGCTGACGGCAAGAACGACGGCGGCGGCGACGAACGGCGAGAACGGGTTCCACTCGTACAGGTAGCCGCCGATCAGCGGGCCGATCACCAGACCGCTGCACCAGCTCACGTTGAACCAAGCGAGCCGCCGATTCAGCGGCGCCCCCTCGTACCCGTGCGAAAGCCAGCTCAGCACCGGGGGCCAGATCGTGACCATCAAGGCCCCGTACAGCCCCGTGAGAACGATCAGAACATCCTGGCGGTCGGTCAGCCCTATCGCCAGAGCAACGGCCGCCTGGGCCCACTGCCCGACCAGCACGACGCCGCGCGGCCGCAAGCGGTCGATGAACGCCCCGCCCGCCAGGCACCCGAGGGCGTAACACCCCATGTAGGCCCCCCCGACGAGGCCCACCACACCGACCTCCGCCCCCAGTCGCTTCGCGGCATAGGGCAATGCCAGTACAACAATGCCCGCCCCGATGTCGGCCAGAAACCCGATCACATAAAGGAGTGCGGGCGACGATCCGCCCTTCGGCGGGTCCGCTGCCGTCCCAGTTGCTGCGGCATGTTGCTCCATAGAGGCGTGCCATGATAGCCCGCGGGTTCGGAAATGACACTCGGGACGTGCGGGAGGGGCCTGGGCGCTTTGCCGAATTGGCCGGACAGGTCCGT
This sequence comes from uncultured Planctomycetales bacterium, assembly GCA_964617875.1. Classification (GTDB taxonomy): domain Bacteria; phylum Planctomycetota; class Phycisphaerae; order UBA1845; family PWPN01; genus CAZMVY01. The sequence continues at coordinate 9,553 of CAZUAI010000083.1, forward strand.
CCGCGCGTAGATCCGCGTGGATGCGTGTTGAGCCCCGGCAGGAACGGCTTCCGGCCCCTGCTCGCGCGTGTTGGTCCGGCGCGCAAAAACGCGGCCAGGCGCATCCCGTCAAGGGCTACGCTTGGCCGTGGGGTAACCGATACTCTTCGGACGACGCCCGACCTCGAAAACGCCCGGCCCCGGTTCGACTACGCCAACATCCGGGCGGCTTCCTCGAGCGTTCGCAGCAGCGTCGTGGTCGTGCTTTGATCTTCCGCCGACAGCTTCTGGAACAGCGCCGTGATGAACGTCGTCGCCAGCCCGGAGCTGGCCGACTCCAGGCCGCCGAGGATCGTCGTCTTGATCGTCGGATCACAACTGTCCAGGACAAACACCCCGCCGCCAGCCAGCAGAATCGTCGCTTTCCACCAGAACCGTCCCAGTCTCGGGAATCTCCTCATTGGGATGCTCCTCATTACCTCGCCAGCCCTTATACCGCGCGTCTCACCCGTCGGTTACACGTCGGCCAGGGATCGGCACTCTCATGTTTGCCAGGGCGTTGCCTCGCCCCCATTTCGTATTGAGCGGCTACCCGGGCAAACGTTATGCACGTCTACCTCGGAAACGCCCTCGCATCGCTCCGGTAACTTATCGGCCACCTCTGGGAGCCCATAAAGTTCAAAGATGGGGGTTCGGCCGCTTCGGGGGGCATTTGTTCAGCGTTTGAACTGCCTGTGTCCGATAACATAGTAACACCGCGAATTTCCAGGTCGCTCCGGCGTTTCATGCTGACAGCGGCCGAGAATCGCGGACGGTCGATGCCGTTGGAGGCCGGTTCTATGGTGCTTAATGAAGAACGTTGTCTGAGGGCCTTTCTCGACGACCACGGCATGTTCGGCCGTACGGCCGGGCGGAGGCTCGCCCCCGGAACACTGACGAGGCTCATACATAACATACGATGCCTAAGCGATTTACGACTCGATCTGGTGCTGTCCGTGCGGGCAAGAATCCGCGGTGGCTTTTATGACGCAGACGCCGTAATCGACCGGATTCTCCCCGAGCTGTTTCAGGATGTCGCGGCCTGGGAGGAACCTTCCTGACCGGCGTGAAGGAAAATCCTCGATCACCCCCCTTGACACAGCCGGAGGATCGTGTATGATACGTGCGTCGGTGACCATGCGTGCGGGGAAACACCCGTTCCCATTCCGAACACGGTAGTTAAGACCGCGCGGCCGATGGTAGTCCCACAGGGCGAGAGTAGGTGATCGCCGACATTTTTTCGACCTTTGACCGCGTGACTCAGTCCTGAGCCGCGCGGTTTTTTTTGCGCCGGGGTCCTATTCGCGATTCCTAGTGTCTGTCTTTTATGCTTATCCCGTGCGAGCCTGATACGAAAGCGTGGCCGCCACGACCGCGTCCAGGCTTCGCTGCACGTCGCGAATCTGAATGCCCTCGTGCGGCGTGGCGAAGCGGTGCAGCTGGCCCGGCCCGAAGATCACCGGCGAGCCCTGCGCGGCGAAGGCATCTGCACAGGACATGCCGGGCCAAATCGCCGGCTCCGCCGCCCGGTCGGCGGCGAGCCGGACGGCCGAGGCGAATGCCGCAGTGATTTCAGCGTCATCTTTCGTCGAGGGAGCAAGCGGCTCACGGGCGGGCGAATCGAACTCCATCCGCACGTCTGCATCGACCGCGCGGCAGAGTTGCCGGCCTTCGACAAGGCCTGCGCGGGCCGCATCGGCCAGACGGCGCCGGACGGCAGCCGAGTCGTGGGGAGCAAGGAACGTCTGAATGCCCCGAATCAACAAGCCGCCGGCCGCACCACCGGCCGGCGGATCGGCCAGGGACGCGGACGCGCGGACGTTCGGGAAGGTCTGACGGATGCGAATCAGCGATGCAAACAGGAACGCGGCCTTCGAGATCGCACTGTCCGCCTCGGCGGGGGCCCCCGGCCAGGCGCTGCGGCCGAGGATTTCAATCCGGTATCGCAACGCATCGGGTGACGGAATCAGGCTCAGTGCGTAATGGCGTTTCAACTTCGGCTCGCCCGTGACGACGTCATTCTGCTTTGTGAGATCGATCCGGCGACGCAGGCGCTCGGCCATCGCCGCGTTCAGGACCTCCGTCATGCGCATCGCGATGCGCTCGGGGTTCGCATTCGCGCGGATGTCCACGATCACGGCCATCCGCTCACAGGCCAATGCGGGATGCGTTCCGTAGCCGGCCAGCATGCCGTGGTTGGTCTGCACGACGGTCTCGGCGCAATCAGTCGGCGTTCCCGCCGCCACCGATTCCGCGCGGAGCCGGACGCCTTCCGTCTCCACGGCCCGCACGACAAACGGGAAGACTTCCAGAGCGGCCGCCCCGGTGATCGTGCATCGAAACGAGACGAGACCCGGCTGGGCCGTTTGGGGCCAACCGTCGGTCGGCGCGAAAACGACCGTACTCCAGCCGCGAAATCGCGGCTCCGAGGCAAGCGATCGTGCGGCGCCGTCCTCAAAAACGCCCCCGGGCACGAAGCACCAGGCCACGGGGACGTGCGGCACGGCATTCAGTCGGTCCTTGAGTTCGGCAAGGAGCTTCATCTGCGCCAGGGCCAGCACGATCTGCGAGCGACTGCCGGCGGCGCCGCGGCCGACGACCTCATCCGCGGCGCTGCGCGGGGCCAACGGTGCTCCCGCAACCTCCAGCGGCGTCACGAACAACAGCCCGGGACCGCTCGACGATTCGGCGCCAGGGCCAACCAGGAGACCGGATCGGACGGGACCACCGGATGCCCCGAGCGACAGGCGTTCGACCACGCCCGGCTGGATCGGGAGTTGTCGAACCTCGTTTTCAATCAGCTCGAGCACGGCGGCCTCCTGCGCCGCCGCTGCTCCCGCTGCATTTGCCGCGCGAGCGTCGGCCTCGAGCAGTTCGACCAACCGGTTGCGGCAATAGGCGCCGTATTGATCGCCGTGAGCCTCCGATCGGATGAAGTCGATCACAGATTGCGTCAGGTTCGGGTGTGTAGTCACGGTTTTTCCTGGCCGCTTTTCGCGGCGGCGGACGATGTCCACCGGTTCAGTCGCCGATCAAAGGGCATCGGGCGTATCGAGTATCCGACGGCGGCCGCGAAGGCCGACCGACGTCGGGCCGAGGCCATATCGGCCAGCACGCTCAGCAAGGTCGGAGCCCGCGTACGGCGGCGTGCCTGCCAGTACGACAGGAACGCGTCCTGCCGCTCGAAGACGGCCAGCCACGCAAAGACGGCGTGCTGGTTGGGATCGACCTGGAACAGGTAGGGGTTGTCGAGCGCGGCGGCGGCGGCCTCTTCGAGCTGGCGATCAAGCCAGTCGGCCCGGTAGGGCTCGAACCGCAGCGCCGGACCGCCCAGCGCCGCACGGGACAGGGCAAAGATCACACGCACATCGCCCTCGCTGGTCTGCAGCAGCCGTTCTTCGATGGCCTTGAGCGTCGTCGCCCGGCCGTCGAGCTGGAACGTGACCTCCGTCTCGAACTGCGGCATCGAGAGTTCGTACAGGCTCGGCCGCGCGGGGTCCTCCAGGACGGCGCACAAGACCAGCGCGTTGTACGCATTGATGTCGAACGCCATCTTGTGATACTTCGTCGGGAACTGGTCGGGCGCGACGGTCGGCCCCATCGCGCTGATGAGGGCGTAGTAGCGGTCGAGCGGGTCGCGGCCGCGGGCCAGGCCGTCGTAGTCCACGAGCCCGCCCTTGACAAAGTCGCGCAGAACGGCGGCCCAGTCCTTGTCGTCGAACGTCGTCGGCAACGGCCGGGGCACGAGTTGCGGATTCGGCCGGACCATCACCGGCGCACATCCGGCCGGAAGAACACACAGCATTACGAGTATCAGGCTACGGGGTCTGTTCATCGGGGGCCCATTCTACCCCTCCGCCCCCGAACACGCGACCGCCGAGCCGGCCCCGCACGGCCATCGCCACGCGCCTCAGCGGGAAGGCAGGATTCGGGGGGGCGGGCACGATGCCCGCATCACAATCCGCTGTGGACAACGGTGGCCCTACGAGGGCCGCCGGGCCTTCCTCGTCGATGCCGCGCCCGGCGGCAGTTTTACCTTCGCCAGATAGATGCTCGTCTTGCCCTCGTGCGAGGAGTAGTAGCTCACCCAGAGCAGGCCGTCGTGCCAGACGAGGCCGGGATAGCTGCAGTCGCCGCCGCTCGGGAACGTCAGCACCGGCTCGTACATCCCGGGGCCGAGGCGCGCGAGGACGTTCGTCGCCTTGCCGGCGTAGTCGCGGCCGGCCGCCCACATCGAGCCGTCGGGCAGAACGATGAAGTTCGGCCCGCCCAGGCGATGCCTGGTCTCGTGCCATTTCCACTGCGTGTACGGCCGGCGGCTCACACCGATCCAGCCGCGCTGGTTGCCGGCCTCCCGGCGGACCAGGGCCATCATTGTACCGTCGGGCAGAAAGCGGAGCGTCGTCTCATTGGGGCGGTCCGGGGGCTCCAGGTCGATGATTCGCTCGTAGCGAATCCCGTCCGGGCTGGAGTAGAGCGTCAGCCGCCACTCCTGGTTCTTGGAGTTCTTTCCCTCCGCGAGTTCGGCGAGCCGGTAGGACGTGCCATACGCCCGGCCCTCGTGCCACGTCACCCGCCAGAGCCAGTCGCCCTCGGCAAGGATCCGCTGCGTCGGCGTCCACGTCACGCCGTCCTTCGAGAACGCGACCCGCGGCTGCCGGCCGACGATCGTGCCGCCCCGGTAGACCGAGCCGCCGGCGAGGATCATGAGCCGGCCGTCGGGCGTGACCGAGAGCTTCGGATCGCGGAGGTCGATGCCTTCCTCCTCCAGCAAGGCGGCCGACTCCCATTTCTCGCCGTCCGTCGAGACAAGCACGCGAAGCCTGCCGTTGCCGCCGACGTGGGCCTGGCTCTCACGGAAGGTACAGAACCACTTGTCCTGAAAGCGGATCAGGTCGGTGAAGGCGTTGTGCGGGCCGCGGTCCCAGATCTTCCTGACGGAGACAATCTGCGGCGCGGCCGTTTCGTCGGGCGGGTCCGCCGCCGCAGCCGGCACTGGCGCGGACCCGACCAGCAGGGCAACCGTGATCGCAAAGAACAACCCATATCGAGCAGGAACCAGGATCATGTCCGAACCTCCCGCGGGGCGGATCGTAGGCCGGCGCGGCAGTGGCCGTCAAGACACGGCCCCGCCGTGGCACAGCGCAACGACGGGAAACGGGAACGCCCGGGAGACCAGCAGGCGGGCGGAACCTCCGACGCCGCGAGTACGTGGTCCCGGAGAACCGCACACCCTACGTCGCGTGCACGGCGACGGGTTGCGGCGAGACGTTGGCGAGCATGCGGTCGAGGGCGAGGACAGCGAGGCGCTTCGTCTCCGGATCGACCGTGATCCGGTTGACGATGCGGCCCTCGGCAAGGTTGTCCAGCGCATACAGCAGGTGCGGCATGTCGATGCGGTACATCGTGCTGCAGAGACATTGGATGCCCGCGAGCGAGCGGACCGTCTTGACGCCGGCGTGGCGGGTCGCGAGGCGGTTGACGAGGTTGATTTCCGTACCGACGGCCCAGCGAGACCCGGGCGGGGCCTCGTCGATCGTCTTGATGATGAACTCGGTGCTGCCGGCGAGATCGGCCTTCTGCACGACGGACCAGTCGCACTCGGGATGGACGATGATCTTCCAGGGGGTGTCTTCCCTGGAGGCGGGAGAGCGAATCCGGTCACCCTCACCCCGGCCCTCTCCCTTGGAGGGAGAGGAGGCAAGGTCACCCTCACCCCGGCCCTCTCCCTTGAAGGGAGAGGGGGGAGTGCGGAACTGGTCGCACTGCTCGGGGGTGAAAAGCTGGTGTACGCTGCAGTGGCCCTTCCAGAGGATGAACTTCGCCTCGCGAATCCGTGCGGCGGTCAGGCCACCGCCGTCGGCGTTCGGGTCGTAGACGACCATCGAGTCAAGCGGCCAGCCGAGGCCGTACGCGGCGTTGCGTCCGAGGTGCTGGTCGGGCAGAAACATCACCTTGCCGCCCTGCGTCAGGGCCCATTGAATGACCTGCGGGGCGTTCGAGCTGGTGCAGCACGCGCCGCCGTGGCCGCCACAGAACGCCTTGATGCTCGCCGCCGAGTTCACGTAGGTGATGGGGATGATCGTCTCACCGGTCGCCGCCGTCAGGACCTCCCACGCCTCCTCCACCTGCTCGATCGCGGCCATGTCGGCCATGCTGCAGCCGGCCGACAGGTCCGGCAGGATGACCGCGACGCGGTCGTCCGTGAGGATGTCCGCGGACTCGGCCATGAAATGTACGCCGCAGAAGACGACGAACTCGGCGTGCTTCTGCTCGGCGGCGATCTTCGAAAGCCGGAGGCTGTCGCCGGTGAAGTCGGCGAAGCGGATGACGTCATCCTGCTGGTAATGGTGGCCGAGGATGACGAGCCGCCGCCCGAGCTGCCGCTTTCGCTCGCCGATGGCGTCGGCCAGCTCGGCGTCGGTCCGTTGCATATAGCACGGGGGCAATGGCGGCTGGTAGAGCATCGCGGGCGAGTATAGCGCGCCGGGCCGGACGATTCCAGCGTGTCATCGCTTCGCCGGGGCGGACGTCGTCGTGACGGGGCGCGTGTTCGGCGGCAGCTTGGCCAGCAGTTCGGCGGCGAGCTTCGTCTCGCGAAACTCGGCCGCGCCCGCGAGCCTGCCGACATTGGCCAGGTGCAGCCGCGCCATCTCGTCCTGCCCGAGCTTGTGGTAGCAGAGGCCGATGTGGTACTGCATGCGCGGGTCGTTGCCGAGCGTCTCGAGCGCGGCCAGCAATTCGGGCAGCGCGCCCTTCGCATCGCCCCGCTTGAGCCGCACCCAGCCCAGCGTGTCGCGGGCGCCCGCGTGGGCCGGGGCCGCGGCAACGGCTTTTTCCGCCAACTGCTGCGCCCGCTCGAGTGCCGCGGCGTCGCCGTCGTGCACCTCGGCAAGCAGGTAGGCCACGTTGTTGTTCGCGTCGGCGTTGTCGGGCTGCGCGGCCAGCGCCCGCTCGAACCATTTCAACGCCTCATCGAGGCGGTTCTGCCTCATGAAGGCGTCGCCGCCGGCGGTAAGCAACGAGACGCCGATCGTGCTGCCCGCCTCCGCCTCGTTGATCTGCCTGACCGCACCGTCGTAGTCGCCGGCGGCCAGCGCCTTCCAGATGCCCAGCTCAACACCCCACCTGGTCTTGCCGTACACCGCCATGGCCGCATCGCCCACCCTGGCGGCCTCGTTCCGCTTGCCCAGCGCGTTCAAGAGCGGCGCCCACACGATCGGCACCAGCGGCGAGTCTGGATCGAGCTGGTTCGCCTGCTCGCAGAAGTAGTCCGCCAGCCACGCCTGGCCGGTCATGTGCGCCGCGAGCGATTGCACAAGGAGCCGGCAGACCTGGCCGGCCTGCGGCCGTGACGCCGAGGGTGAGCCGGCGTAAACGCGGATCAGTTCGGCCAGCGCCTTCTCGCCGGCGGCACCCTGCAGCAACTCGAGGATGGGCTTCGGATCCGGATTGACGGCGAGCATCGTAAGCACGCACGCCAGCTGGAGCCCCTCCTGTCCGCGCGGATTCCGGATGTACTCGACGAGCGAAGCCGGCTGCGAGGCGGGCGCCGACGCCGTACGTTCGGCCAGGGGCCGCACGACCTGCGCGAGCAGCGAAGCGGGGGGCTCCTTTGCCAGTTCGGCGGCCGCCGCCTGGTTGTCGCCCGCCGCGAGGTGATAGAGCGCAAGCTGCCAGCGGAACTCGCTGCGATCGGGGAACACCGCCACGACGTCCCGCAACGCGGCGATCGCGGCGGGCCAGTCCCGCTTCTTCGCCGCCAGTCCGGCGAGCGCGATTCGCCACGTGACCGCCTGCCGGGTGCGCGGCGCCGTCTTCGCCACCTGGGCCTCGGCCACCTTCGTCGCCTCGTCCATCCGCCTGGCGGCCGCGAGCGCATCGCACAGTTCGTAGGCGACCTCCCCGTCGTCCGCGCGTGCGGCCAGAAGCGACTGGTAAACGGCGATGGCATCGTCCGTTTTGCCCGTCTGACGGAGATCGCGGGCCAGCATCAGCCGGGCGGCGCGGTAATGAGGCGACGACTCGGGCACCTTGGCGAGTTCGGCCTGGGCCTCCGCGTGTTGCCCGAGCCCGATCAGCGCCTGCGCGATCGTCAGGACATAGGGCCGGCCTGTGGCGGGCAGGCCGCTGAGCAGGGACCGCAGCCCCGCGACCGCTTCGGAATACAGGCCGAGCCGCACGAACAGGACGGCACGGTCGTAGGCCGCGACCAGCCGGGCGGTCTCGCCGAGGCGGGTCATGCGATCGAACGTGTCGAGGGCCGCCTCGTATTCGCGCCGCGCCGCCTGCACGGCGGCGAGCGTGCCGAGCATCTGCACGTTGTCCGGCCACCGGCGCAGGGCGTCGTTCACGGCGTTCAGCGCGTCGTCGGCCTTGCCGCCGGTCAGGAGGACCTGCACCTTGTCCTGCACGAGCTGCGGCGTGTCGGGCCGCGCGGCAATCGCCCGGTTCAGCTCGGCGACGGCCTTGTCCGTGCGCCCGATCTCCGCATAGTGGAGCGCGAGCTGCCGCCGGGTGGTGACGGCCGTATCGTCGTCGCCGATCTCCCGCGAGAGCCGGTCGAGCGCTTCGACCGCCCGGTCGGTCCTGCCGGCCCTCCGGTGAAACTGGTAAATCGAGAGCCAGCCGCTCACGCCCGTGTCCCGGTTCGACGTCAGCGCCTCGTAGTGCTTCAGCTCGCCGGCTGAGTCGTCTTTCATCCGGCAACACACCGCCAGGGCGTTTCGCAGAGCGCGTTGGGCCGCCGCGTTCGAGGAGAAGCGGGCGTCGGCGAGAAGGTCGGTGTAGATCTTCATGGCGTCATCGAACTTGCCCATCTGGGCCAGGATCATTCCCCTGGACAGCGCGAGGGGCAGGGGCCTGGCATTCTTGAGGCCGTTCAGCCGCTCGAGCGCGCCGGCGGGGGTGTCAAACGACAGCCAGATGCGCACCAACTGGTCGTAGACCTGACCGCCGCAGTCGGGCCGGGTTTCGATGAGGCGGACCAGTTGCCGGGCGGCGTCCTCGGCCTTTCCCTGCCGCATCAGGGCCGCCGCTGCCAGCGACAGCGCATCCGGGTCGTTCTTGTCGGAGCAGATTTCGACACACTTGTCGAACCGGCCCTGCTGATAGGCGAGCTGGGCCTGAATCAGCCAGTCCTGCGCCGGGGAGCCCTGAAGCCGGTTCAGCGCCTCGAGGCGGCTGCCGGCCCGGTCGTAGTCCTGGCGCAGCAGGTCGATCCGTGCCGCCAGCCGCAAGGCGGCCGCGTTGCTCGGCGCATCCCGCAGGAGCCCCTCGCAGATCGTTTCGGCCTCGTCCAACTGGCCCACGTTGGCGTACACTTGCGCGGCCGCGAGGCGAACGGTGGGGTCGCGCGGGTCGCTTTCGACAGCGCGTGCCGCCTCCCGCGCCGCATCCTCGCCAAGGCCCTGCATCGCCAGGGTCCGGGCCAGCGCCAGGTGCCCCTGGGCCCACCGCGGGTTGGCGGCGACCACGTCCTCGAACATCTTCCTCGCCTCATCCACGCGGCCGCGCGCGAGGGCAAGGCCGGCCACCACGAGCTGCTGGCGCACGTCGCCGGCGTCCTGGCCGAGCCCGATCTGCCGGATCGTCTCCTCGGCCCGGTCCACCAACCCGGCCTGCAGGTAGAGATCCGCCACCAGCTCGCGCAATCCGCGCGGCGGGTTCGGACGCCGCGCCGTGCGGTCCAGGAGATCGATCGCCTCCTTGTCCCTGCCCCGGTCGAGGTAGTACTGCACCGCAAAGCGGAGGATCGGCTCGCTCTCCGGGGCGGCGGTCAGCGCGGCGGCGATCTGGGCGTCCGCCTCCGCCTCCTGGCCCTCCGCCAGCATGGCGCGAAGGAGCGCGATCCGCGCGTCGGCGTTGGTCGGATCGAGGTCCAACACCTCCTTGTACAGCTGACGTTCCATCTGCGGGTAACCCGTCTTCCGCTGCACCTCGGCCATCAGCAGCTTGTAGGCGATCGAATCGGGGATCGTCTGGCCGAGCGGCTGAATCAGCTCTTTGGCCTTCTCGGGCTGGCCGGAGGCGAGGAGCAACTGTCCTTTGAGCATCCGCCCCCAGGGCGAGGACGGGTTGATTTCGAGGATTCGATCGACCTGGGCCGCCGCCGCTGTGGCGTCGCCGCGAGCCAGCAGGACGCGCGCGAGGTAAACCCGCGCATCGGCGCTTTTCGGATGGGTTTTGAGAAACGCTTCAAGGATGTCGATGGCCCGTTGCGACGCCTTCCAGTCGTCGGCGGTCACCGGCGACGCGGCGCGGTTCATCAGGCTCTGCACGGCCGTGAGGGTCGCGCGTTCCGTGGCCGCGTTGCTCCTGGCGAGGAGGTCGTATACATCGAGTACCGCGTCCGAACGCCCCAGGCTCATCGCAAGGTCTTCGGCCGATTCGGCGGCGACCGCGTTCTTCCCGTTCTTGCGCAGCGAAGCCAGGAACGAGGCCAGTCCCGCCTCCCCTTCGGCGGCCGTTCGCCGGGCGTACTCATCCGCGCGTTTTCGCAGGTCCGCCGCCTGCCCTGCGTCGGTGCCCTGGAGCCGCGCGGCCTCGCTCCGCAGGGTGCGTTCGTGGAGGCCGTTGAGCCTGAACAGCAAGTGATGGCAATGCCCACGCTCGGCAAGCACGTCGGCGTTTTCCCTGTCCCCCAGGGCCTCGGCGTCCTCCACGGCCTTGAAGGCCTGCGCACACAATGCCTCGGCGCTGAAGAACTCGGTCTCGACCGGGGTGCGTACGAGCGCCGCGTATTTCTTGCCGGCGTCGGCACGGAACGCGGCGGACCGGAGCAGGTGGGGCTCCACGCTCCCGGGATTGATCTTCGCGGCCGCTTCGGCGTGCCGGCGGGCCTCGTCGGTGCGGCCGAGCCGGATCTCGGTCGTCGCCAGCCATCGCGCCGCGAGGAAGCTGTCGGGATAGCGGCGGTGCGCTTCCTCGAACAGGTCGGCAGCCTGATTCAGATCGCCTTTCTGGAACGCGATCTGGCCGCGGGCCAGAATCTTGCCTTCGCTGTTTCGGCGGTTGTACAACCAGAAGACGGTGCCGACGACCACGACGGCGATCAACACGCCCCACGTTACCGCTTGCCGCATCTTCATCGCAGAACTCCGCATGTCAGAACACAGGTACAACCGGTTCGCCGTCAGACCGACAGCGTACGGCGACAGACAGTATACCCCCCGGTTGCCCGTTCCGCACCAGGAACGCCGATACGCGCCGCGGCTCTACATGCACAAGAGGAACCGCCCTACATCAAGGAAACGCAGTCGCTGGGGAAGCGTCGGGTAGCAGGCCTCGATGACGGCCCGCTGGATGGGGAGGGCCTCCGTCAGGACCGGGGGCCTGACGGCGACGAGCGTCGCCGCCCGCCGATCGTTCAGGCGATAGTCCTCACGGCCGCCGCCGTCCTCCTCGACCGCGGCACCCCAGTGGCCGAGAGACTCATCCACCTGACGCATCAGCTCCGGCGGCGTGAGATCCAGGACAAGCGGCACCGCCGGGCTGCCGTTGACGTGCGGGCAGGGACGCACGTCGGCGTGCTGCTCGAAAGGCAGCCGGTGAAGGTAGAACGAGGCGTGGTGCGGGTGGCACAGGACGATCAGCCGCGTGAGGTCGAGTTGCCTGGCGGTGGCGAGCAGAAGGCGCAAGAGGGCGCGCAACTGCGGCCACGCGCGGGCGACCGACATGCGGCGATCGGCCAGCATCGTGGCCTCCCCCGGCCGGTGGCCGGCGCGCTTCAGCGATTCATACGTATCCGGGAACACGTCGCAACAGGGCAGGCCCATGCGGCTGTCCGGGACGAGCGTGACCGTTCCCGTAATCGTGCCGTCGAGAATGCCCACAAGCGTCCGGGTGTCCGGGTACAGGTTGAAGATGTTGAAATGGTAGACGCCGGATTCCGCCGTCTTGTAGCGAAGGCGAACGTAGTTGTCCTGCACCAGGGCAAACGCGCCGAGGAGGTCGGCGAGCCCCGCGACCTTGCGCACGTCCGGGATGCGGATGGTCTCGCCGGCGCGAATACCGCTCTCTTCGATGGGGACTGTGGCCATGGCGTTCAGCCTGTCATCCGCTCGCCGCGGCGAGCGCCGGGGCGGTGCCGACGGGGGCCTTCTCGCGCAACCCGAGCTTTTCGCGAATGTCGGGGATCGCCGCCGCCGTCTCCTCGTAGCCGATCGAGATCAGTTCCTTCATGCGCCGCATGTCGTTCCATCGGCCGTTCACCGCACGCAACCGGAGCACGTAGTCCGCGTGAATCGAACGGTTCCGCAGCGCCCACTGGGCACCGATCCGGTGCGACTGGATCGCGTATTCGACAATCGTTCGCGGGGCCGTGGCGACCTGCCGGGGCGGCAGGATGTCCACGCCGATCACCTGATCCGCCCCGAGCCACCGCGCCACCGACGCGGGGACCATGCACGCCACTCCGCCATCGACCAGCAGACGGTTCGCCACGCGCACCGGTTCGAAGATGACGGGAATCGCCGAAGACGCCGCGACGGCGACCGGCACGGGGGCCGTGATCCAGTCCACGCGCCGCACGAGGGGCTCGTTCAACTCGCCGGACGAGCCGGGCGGGTCATCGGTCTCGGTCCACGATTCCCCGCCGCCGACACCGGCCCGGATGCGATCATGGTACTTCTCTGCCGTCAGAATCACCATCGATCCATCCAGCAGGTCCGTCGCGACGGCCGCGAACGGTTTCGGCATCCGGTCAAACTCGAGGATCGGCAGATTGTGCCGAAGCCACGCGGCCATGCGATCGTTCGACATCAGGGCCCGCATCGAGAAGAGGTGCCGCCGCAACTCCGCCCAACGCAGCCGGAGGGCCCGCTCGCGCATTTCCTCCGGCGAGCAGCCGGCGGCGTAGAAGCACCCGACGAATGCCCCGGCGCTGGTGCCGGCGACGACATCGGCCTGGATGCCCGCTTCGTGCAGCGCCAGAACCGCGCCGACGTGCATGCCACCGAATGCCGCACCGCCGCCGAGCGCGAGCCCGATTCGCGGGCGAGCCGGCGGCGTTGTGCCACGCGCGGCGATTCCCTCACCGCCGATCCGTGTCCGCGGATCGGGACAGTCTCCTGGTATGCCCATTCGTTCCACCGTACGGCGCGCGCCCCTGGCGCGATAACCTTGGGTGTAGCATCGACCAACCATCGCCGCCAATTTAAGACCTTGCCGGAAAAGGCGATCGAGCCGAGCCTTGCGGCCGTTTACCGGATCACGCAGGACGCGATCGCAACCGGCGCAAGCACGCGCGGCGTTCCGCGTCCCATAATGCGCCGCGCGGTATCGGCGGCCTGTACGGGTGAGCGGCGCGCCCGTTTCGCGGCGTCAGCGGGCGGGCGCATCGAGATCAGGAAACGCGCTCCAGCACGACGAGGCACCGGAATCCGATCCAGCGGGCCAGGAACGAGGTGGCCCGCTCGATGCCCCATGCCAGCGGCCACGTGCAGCGGGGAAGCATGCAGGGCTTCTCGAAGCCGCCGGAGAGCGGGTACACGAACGTGCTGAGGGCCTGACGATGCCGGATCACCAGGCCGGGGAACCGCGACTCGAACCGCCGCCGGTCGCGCCAGAACAGCACCGTCGGAATCGCCTGGTTGCTCGACCACGCCCCGGCGGAATCGAAGACGGGTTCGTCATCCGGGCCGTCGAGCGGTCGGATGCGGCGGTCGGCCGGTTCGGGGTGCAGGAAGCGATAGACCGGCGAACTGATCCACGACAGGTACGGCTCGCACATCACCATCCGCCCGCCGACGGCCAGCGTGCGCTGCGTCTCGGCCAGGACGCGGGCGGTGAACGGCAGATGATGGAAGACGTCGAACAGGACGATGTTGCCCAGCGAAGCGTCGCGGAACGGCAGGCGGGCGGCGTCGGCGACGAGGTCGAGCCACGGGCTCCAACTGATGTCGCTGGACAGGCAGTCGGGGTGGAACTCCTTGAAGTTCCCGCTGCCGCCGCCGAGTTCCACGGTGGGACCGCGGCCGCGCGCCAGCCACGCCGTCATCCGCCCGTACAGGTTCTGGTAGACCTGCCGGGTCAGCGGGCGTTCGTCCCAGATGCGGCGGTGCCGCTCGAGGACGGGGTCCTCGACGGTGGAAGGTTTGTCTGCGTCACCAGTCGTGGTCATCGGGTCGTTTCGTCTGCGTGATCGCCGGCTGCGGACCCGCAGGCGGGCGAACCTCCGGGCCCGCGAGTACGCGGCCCCGGAGAACCGCTCATGTCACGTATCGCACTTTTCCGCTTTCTCACGGTACCGCTTTCCCCGCGGCGCGGGCTGTCACGCCGGGCTTCACGCCCGTCCGCTCACGTATGGCGCCAGCCTCGACGGCCGGCCCATTATGTACGATACCGTGTAATCGAGCACATCAAACGCCTGGGCCGGTGCCTCGCCGGCGGCGAGCGCGGCCGCTACGCCGCGGGCGACGCGCCGCTTCTCGATGATGCTCGGCTCGCAGTCGCGGCAGATCATGCCGCCGTGGCCCGCCGAGAAGTACTCCAGATCGCGTGCCGGCCGTTCCTGCCGGCACGACACACACCCGTCGAACAGGGGCACGAGCCCGACCGACGTGAGCAATTGCACCTGGAACCGCACGACCGCGGGGATGATCTCCGCGCCGCCCGCGATCGATCGCAGCAGGGCCACCATCGCGTCGTACAGCTCCGGGTGCGGGTCGTGCTCCTCCGTGAGTTGCGAAACGATTTCCGCGGCGTACTGTCCGGCGTAGAGACGGCGGACATCGGTCCGCAGGCCGAGGAAGGTCTCCGTCTGCCGCCACTCGGTGAGCGTGCCGAGCCCGCTGCGGCCCTCCGCGCGGGCGAAGACGAGCGAGCCTTTTTCCAGCAGGTCGATGCCGACGGCGAAGGCCTTCTTCGTGCCGCGTTTGATGCCCTTGGCGATCAGGCGGACCTGCCCGCTCGCCCGGCCGAAGAAGACGAGGACCTGCGACGTCTCGGAGTAATCGAGACGGCGAAGCACGACGGCCTCGTCCTTGTGCATCGACATCGAACGTAGCATACGCGAAAGCGACGGCGCGTGCAGGGGGCGGGAACCGGGCCGCCTTTCGATTGAGATGCCGGCGGGGGGCCGGCTTGCGAGCGATGTCGCGTGGTCCGAGAGACAATCCACCCCCAAGTTGCATAATCCGCACCTCGCACGAGCGAAGATCGTACGGATGGGT
>CAZUAI010000084.1:0-24468 GCA_964617875.1 uncultured Planctomycetales bacterium
CCCCAGCGTGCGACTGCCGTTAGCCGCCACGCGCCCGTGGGAATCAAGGCTAGTTCTCCGCCGGTTTGGGGGCGGACAGTGCCGGCCGGGCCCCCTCGGCCCCCGCCGGGCGGGTCGTCGGGGAAGGCAGGTTCAATTCGGCAATCGTCACCGTCAAATCAAACACCTTCGGCGTCCGCGCGAGGATCTTCTCATAGCCGGCGAAATACTTGTACCAGGCCGCCACGAGGGCCTTCTGGGCGTCGGCCAGTTCGGGCTCCTTGATCGGCTGCAGTTCCTGATCGCGCCAGGCGTGCAGCCGCGTGTAGTTCTTGCGACGGATCAGGTTTGAAAGGTCTTGCGCCGCCTGGAGCGAACGCAACGGCTCGACGGTGACCATGTTGAGCCCCTCGGTGAGCTGCTGCTGAAGCATCGGCACCTGCCGATCTCCGCTCGAGATCAACACGCCGGGCGAGGGCGTGTTCGTCACCTTGAGCATGAAGCGGCACCACTTCGCCGCCTCCCAGTCAAGCCCCAGCATCTGCGACTGCCCCACGAGCGTCGGCCACGGCAGCGGCAGCCTGGCCACCTTCACCTGGCGCGAGCCGTCCGGGCCGACCGTCAGCGACGCCTCGCCGGCGTCACACGCAATCGTCCCGGCCTTCCAGTCCATCGTGATCTCCACGTTGATCGGTTCCGCCTTGAAGGCAGCCAGGACGAGCGACGCCGCCAGGGCCTGCGACCGCAGCGTGTGCCGGAGGCCGTCCGACGAGAACAGGAAGCCCGAGGCCGGCCTCGGAGCCTTCGCCCGCGCCGCGACCGATTCGCCGTACCAGTCCACAAACGTCGCCCCCTTGGCCGAGGCGATCTCACGCTGTGCGGCCGCGTACTTGGCGAGCGTGCCGTTGTAGTCCGCCTCGCGCAGACCTGCCGAGGCCGGCGATTGCTCGTCGATCGACGGCGGCGACATGACGTAGACGCGGCAGCCGGCCGTCTTGAGCGCATCGACGAGCTTCGTCATCGACGCCTTGTGCGCATCGAGCAGCGCCGCATCAAAGGCCCTCATGCCCGCTTCCTGCAGGCCCAGGCACACGACGGCGACCGTGGGCTTGAGCGGCAGCACGTCCCGGCCCAGGCGCGCGAGCGTGTCTTCCGCCGTTGCGCCCGCCATGGCGAGGTTGTAGTACGACGCCTGCACGTCGGGATAACGCACGACCAGGAACGACTCGACCAGGGTCGGATAGCACACCTCGTCCGCCCGCGAGGGCGCCACGTACTCCTCCGTCACCTTGTCGCCGAGAAACACGATCTGATCGCCGCTCCGGATGGCCAGGTCCGTCGCCGCCCGTGCCGCCGGCATCACCGCGATCATTGTCAGCGCCGCACCGATCACTATCCTGCTCTTCATGCCTCGGTCTCCTTCGCGACCCTGGGGCTCAGCCGCATCAATATCATGTTCATCTCACGCACCGCCTCGCGAAGCCCCACGAACACCGCCCGCGAGACGATCGAATGCCCGATGTTGAACTCCGTGAAGCCCGGCATCGCCGCCACCGGCGCGATGTTCCGGTACGTCAGCCCGTGTCCCCCGTGCACGACGAGCCCGCACGCCCGGCCGACTTCGATCCCCTGCGCAAGCCGGCCCAGCTCGCGCTGCACCGCCCGCTCCCCCCTGGCGTGCGCGTAACCGCCCGTCCACAGCTCGACGGCCTCGCAGCCCAACTCCGCCGACGCACGAATCTGGTCTTCGGCAGGCTCGATGAACGCGCTGACCGCCGCCCCGGCCTTGCGCAGGGTGCGCACCACCGGCGCGATCCGGCGCCGCAGCTTTACGACGTCCAGCCCCCCTTCCGTGGTGACCTCTTCACGCCTCTCCGGCACCAGCGTGCACTGGTCGGGCTGGAGCGCCGCCGCGATCTCGACGATCCCCGGGTTGATCGACATCTCCATATTCAGCTTGATGCTGACGATCTGCTTGAGCAGCAGCACATCCCGGTCACGAATGTGCCGGCGGTCCTCCCGGAGGTGGAAGGTGATGCACGCGGCCCCGCCGAGTTGGGCCTCGACAGCCGCCCAGACGGGGTCCGGCTCGTCCGTCATGCGAGCTTGACGAACCGTCGCCACGTGATCGATATTGACGCCCAGGTGTGCCATGTCCGCACAATCCGCCCGCCCCCGCGCCGCGCGACCGGCAGGATTATACCGCATCACCCCCGGCCGCCAACGACGGCAGGAACCCGGTCGGCTCCGTGTTTTGATCTCCGGTCGCCGCCGCTCCCGAGGCCGTCCGACCCCGCCTTACGTGCCGATGCCACCGAGTACGGCCGACAGCACGGCGTTGATGATCAGCCCGACCACCAGCTCCGTCACTGTGGCCGACAACTGGTCCGAGCAGCCGGCCGTCGCCTGAAACACCGCGCCACCGCATGCCACGATCGCCATGTACCGATACAGATTGTGAAGCTTCATCGAGACGCTCCTTGCTCCGTCAAGGTCCGCATGAGACCGCACACCGACCGCCAGGTGCGCCCACGCTCTCGCCGGCGCCGCATCACTATACCCGCTCGCCTCACGTCTGCAAAGCCTCGGTGACGATCAGCGAGTCGTTCTGTCCGCCAAATCCAAAGCTGTTCGACATGCACGTCCGGACCTCACACGCGCGCGCCTGGTTCGGCACGTAGTCGAGCTGGCAATTCGGGTCGGGCTCCCTGTAGTTCATCGTGGGCGGCACGACCTGGTCCCGGATCGCCAGGACGCACGTGATCAGCTCCACCGCCCCCGCCGCCGCAATCAGGTGCCCCATCATGCTCTTGATCGAGCTGATCGGCACCTTCCTGGCGTAATCGCCGAACAGGCCGAGGATGGCCTTGCTCTCGATCTTGTCGTTCTCCTGCGTCCCGGTCCCGTGGGCGCTGATGTAATCGATATCCGCCGGCTGCAGTCCGGCTTCCTCCAGGGCGAGCCGCATGGCGGCGATCGCCCCCCGCCCGTCCTCGTGGATGTCCGTGACGCGGAACGCGTCCGCCGTCGAACCGTAGCCGACGATCTCCGCCCAGACCTTCGCCCCCCGCCGCCGCGCGTGCTCGTACTCCTCGAGGATCAGCATCCCCGCCCCCTCCCCCAGCACGAACCCGTCGCGCGTACGGTCGAACGGCCGCGATGCCGTGATGCACGAGTCATTTCGTGTCGAGAGCGCCGTCAGCCGGTTGAACCCCGTGACGCCGAAGGGGTGAAGCATGCTGTGCGTTCCGCCCGAGATCATCACGTCGGCATCGCCGCGACGAATCAGCTCCGTCGCCTCGCCGATCGCCTGCGTGCTGGCGGCGCACGCCGTCAGCGTGTTGAAGTTCGGCCCGCACGCGTTGAACAGCGCGGCGATGTGCCCCGCCGCCATGTTCGGGTCCTGCTCGAACTCGACCACTGCGCTCAGCCGCTTGTAGGCGACCTCGGCCCAGCGCCTCGCATCCAGATCGCCCCGGCCGCCGCCGCCTTGCGGATCCCAGCCGGCCACGGCGGCCGCCACGAAGTTGTCGAAGTCCATCGGACCCTCGCCCCCGCCGAGGTACACTCCCACCATCGACGGATCGAGCCCGTTGCACCGGGGCAGCCCGGAGTGTGCCCAGGCCATCTGCGCCGCCGCCAGCGCAAACGCCGCGTTCCGGCTTGCGTCCCTGTGCTCCGCCGCCGCCTCGCCGAGGAACGATGCCAGATCGAAGCCTCGGACTTCCGCGGAGAAGGTCGTCGGGAACGTCGCGGCGTCGAAGAGAGTCGTCGGGGCGATGGCGCTGTCGCCGTTGAGCAACCGCCGCCATACCGCGTCGATCTCAAACCCCAGGGGCGTGATCCAGCCCATCCCGGTAATGACCACCCGTCGTTTCATCTGCGAAAGCCTCCGAACATCCGCTCTTATAGGGGCAGCCGGATCCTCTGCCAAGCCGCCCCCCTCGCCCGTCACGGCCGCCATTCTATCCGGCCGACCCCGACCCCGCGAGGTATCGCCGCCGGCCGCGCGGACGGTTACCGGGAAACGGGCCCGAATTCGAAGACGCGGGCCTCGAGGGGCTTGAACTCCGCCGTCAGCCGGGTTCCGTCCGTAGGAACGGTGCGGCCCTCGAACATCGCGCCCGCCCGCGGCGGCAGCGGCTGCTTGAGATCGAACGTGGCCCGGCGCGGCTCGTCGGCGGCGTTGACGGCGATCAGATAGAGCCGGCCGCTGCTCCGTTTGAGCTTCGTGTGGATGGCCGGATCGGGGGGCGACGGATCGACCGGACCGAGGTCCTCCGGCGAGAGGAGCACCGGGAAGAGTTCCTTCACCTCACCGCCGATCTTCTTCATCCACGCCCGCATCTCGGCATATTGCGGCAGGACGCGCAGGTCGTAGTAGCAGTAATAGATGAGCCCCTTGGCCCCGTGCGCAAGGGCGAGGTACGTCATGCAGCGGGACTCTTCGCAGGTCGGCGCGCGGCCGGTCTTCAACTCCTCCGCGGTCGGCTTGCGGCCGCGATCCGAGCCTTCGGGGCGGTACTGGTACCACGCGAAGGCCTGCGGGACGAGCCAGATCGGCTTGCGGCCCTTGACGGCGGCATGGGCCGCGTCGGCCCACTGGGCGACCATCGTCACGGGGTTGTGAGGGATGGGATACGGATCGACGCCGAAGATGTCGGTTGTGCGGCGGAACCGCTTGAGTTCCGCCATGTTGCAGAGGACGACGTAGCAGGGATGGTTCGGGTCGGTCTTCCGAAAGACATCGTAGTAGTTCTCAAGCTGCGGCACGAGCGTGCCGGGCAATTCGTCATTGAGATACCAGGCGAGGATCGCGGGGTGGTCCTTGTAGGCCCGGATGACGGCGTCGGCGATCCGGTCGTTGCCGGTGATGCCCTCCCACCCCTTGCCGTCGAGATACGTCGCCGTCGGGTACACGTCGTTCATGCAGTAGATCAGCTTCAGGCCTTTGTTGTGGACCTCGTCGAGATAGCGGGTCATCCAGTTCCTGGGTTTCAGGTTGGTCCCGTAGGCAAGGAGGCAGTTGAAGGGGCTGTCGGCGATCTCCGCGAGATGCTCTTCGTCGGGCGCGCCGTACCAGCCGAGCGGGAAGAACGGCTTCCCGTCCACGATCGTGTTGTTGGCGCGGTCGATATAGACCTTCGGCCATGTCTCCTTCCGACTACCCATGCGGTAGATCGGCCACTCCTCGCCGGCCACGTGGACATTGTCGGCGACCCGGAACACGCCGACCCCGAACCCGCTCGGCCCGTAGGGCCAGTCGCGCAGCGAGATCGAAAACCGCTGGCGGGCGCCGCGGACGGCCCGCTGGGTCGTGGTCGGGCGGAGGTCGCCCAGGAGGTTCAGGCGCACGTAGAGCTGCTCCGGCGTGAGGTCGTATTCCTCCGCATGGAAGGTGATCTCCACCTCGACGTCGCCGCCGTCCGGAAAGACCAGCCCGCGGTAGTTCGGGTAGACCAGATCGAACTCGGCCAGGGGCAGCCTCGGCCCCGGAACCAGCCGGAGGTTGTCGATCGTGATCGTGAAGTCTCTCGCCGGCCGTGCGGCGAGGAAGACGATCTCCTCGACATTCGTCAGCCGGATCGCCTCTCCCAGTTCCGCCAGCGAAGCATGCACGTAGTTCGTTTCGCGCGGCGTGATCGTGAAGCGGTGGGTCGCGCCGGTCCGCCCCTTCCGGTCGCGGACTTCGACGGCGACGGCCTCCGGGCTGTTGCCCTCGATCCACGCCTCGAACGCCAGGCGGCTGTAGGCGGACCAGTCCTTCGTGGCGTAGCCCTTGCCGTCGGCATACGCGAGCGACACGGACGGCCATTCATTCATACCCGGCTTCCACTCCGGAAACGTGAATCGCATGCCGTGCATACCGCGGGTGGAATGCCGGTCGGTGCGTTCGCACGGCAGGCCGGTCCAGAGGGCGACTGCCTCCGGCCGCTCGAAATCGCTGAGAATCAGCGGTTCACTGGGACGCTTGGACCGCGTCGTCTGCGCCCAGGCGCCCGAGAGGGCGAGGCTGGTGATAGCCACGCCCAGCAAGGCGATCTTCGTATTCATCAACGAACCTCCACCGAACGGCGCCCGTCCGCTCATGTCGCGGGCGCATCAAGACGCGAGAGTATCCCAATGGATGCAGAAATGCACGGGGCCGCATCGTCGATCATGAAACGTCGCCTGACTTGCCGCGGCAACCCTCGGCCCGGTCAGGACGCCCCACCCTTCGTCAATTCACACAAGTTTCCGCACTACCTCTCTCTGGCGTTCGCGCCGGACGGCGGGCGGATCGCGACGGCGAATGGCTGGTCCGGCATTGCGAGGCTTTGGCGAACGGGCACAAAGACCGACTTCGACCGCGACCGCGACGTGGACTTGGGCGATTTCACGATGTTCGCGGCTTGCTTCAACGGCCCGAACCGCCCGCCGGCCTGTTTGTGAGGAGTTGCGAGTCTGTCGGGGGAGGCGACGGCCCGATCGCGGAAATGATGAACGCGGAAAGATGAACGCGGAACGGAGGTGGAAGGGAGGAAGCGACGCAGCGACAAAGGGAGATGCGGTCCGGCGTGCGCACGCGCGACGGGACCCGGGCGCGAGCCGGGCCATGGCAGCAGAGGCGATCTTCCGCGGCGAATGCGACCCGACAAACGTCATTCGCCCAGTAGATCACCCAGGCTGATCACGGAGACGCGGGCCCGGACGTTGATGCTCTCCGGTCCCCTGCCGCGGAACTCGACCGTGTTCGGGCCCGGCTCCAGAACGGGGGCGTCGCCCTGGGGTTCGACCTCCGATATCAACTCGCCCTTGCGGCCGTACAGTCTGCAATCCGTCGGGGATCGGTATTCGAGATAGCAGCCCGTCCCGATCGTAGCCGGGAATGTGATCGTCCGGCCGGCGATCGTGACGGACGGGTCGATGACCTTCGAATCGAACACCGGAACGGCGCGGATCGGGCTGAGGTAGCACGTCGCCGTCTTGCCCGCCGGCACGTTGCTGTACCACAGGCTGAGCGATTCCACCCTGGTCATGTCCACGACCTCGCGGTAGAGCGCGTAATAATGGCCGATGTAAGGCCAGGCGTATTGATCGCACCGTTCGCCCTCGGGCTCGACCAGTTCGACGTACCGCCAGCCGGTGAAGTCGATCGGGACGTAGTACTCGCCGAAACCTCCGACGACGTGGGACGGGTTCCGCAATTGGATGTTGAGGACCTCGCCCTGGCCGTCGCCGTGGACCCAGACGCCCATGCCGGGGTGCTTGCTCAGGTCGATCGTCGGGGCAAACTTCTTGCCCACCCTCGTCCATGTGGGCACGGTCCCGACGCCCGCCGTGCCGACCCCGTGGCTGACAATGGCGTCCGTCCCCGACGGTTCGGCCTTGCCGCCCGCGCGGGCCGGCGCCGCGGCCAACGGCGACCGCGTGGCCCTGTATTCGCCGCTGGTGCCGCCGACCTTCACCGGCGCCGACGAGGGACGAAGCTCGGCGGTCATGCCGGGCGCGGCCTCCTTCTCCGGGAACTCCGCGGCGTCCTGGAAGCCGGCGAGTGTCGGATTGCCCGGGGCGTCGTACGGACCGACGCCGCACAGGGCCTCGATCCGCAGCGCAGCCGGCTGCCGTCCGAAGGCATTGGTGACGGTCCATACATTGCTGCGGCCGTCGATGGCCTCCACCTTGTGCCTGCTGTACCGGACCGACCGGAACGCGGGACTGCCGTCGGGCTTGCGGACCAGGGTGAACTCCTCGCCGGGGGCGCGGAGGCGTGCCTTGATCGACTCCGGGACCTTCCCCGCATGCCGCAACTCCTCGTATTGCCGCATGATGGGGGCGAGCCGCTGGTACGCCGGCACCTGGACGATCGTCTGCGGATTGACGTGCATGACGGAAAAGCCCGTGTCGGTGCCGAGGCACTTGCAGCAGAGATACTCGATGTCGTCGGCGTACGTGGGCTCGTGCTGCGTGCCGTCCCAGGTCTTGACCGCCCACCAGCCGAGGTGGCCGGGCATGAAGATGCGGCGGTTGTCGTTGTTGGCGGCGACGTGGATGTCGATGAACTTCTTGTGGGCGCGGTTGGGGTGGTCCCACGCGCAGTACCGGGAACGCACATACCACAGGTGGTGGTGAAAGGTGCTCATCTCCATGAGGGCCGGGCGCTGGAGGTGCTTCCAGATCTCGAAGACGAACTTCGAGCCGTAGTGCCAGCCGGCGTCGGAGCCGCCGAGGATGCCCTCGCCGTCGAGGGCGTCGAGGTACATCATGTCGAAGCCGCACTCGTTGAACGTCTCCGCGGTGCGGGCCGCGACCTCGGCAAAGAGCGTCGAGTCGCCGTCGGGCACGAAGAGGCCGAAGCACTCCTTGAGGTGGTGGACCTTCGCCCCCCGGGCGTGCGGGGCGGCCTTTGTGCCCCAGGCCCCGCGTGTGCACCGGGTGAACGAGTACGGCGGCGTCTTCCCGACGGCCGCGTAGGTGATCAGCTCGTCGTCGATCTGGAGCGTGACGCTGTTCCACACGAAGAAGCCGGTGATGGCGGACATCGTCTCGGTGGACTCGGCCACCGGGACGGTGGCGGCATCCGCCGTCAGGTCGTCCGCCAGCGTGAACGTGGCGTCCCGGGCGAGGCGCGGGTCCGGCCGCGGGCTGACCCATTCGGAATCCCTGGCGAGGAAGAAGGCGTACGTGTGCAGACCGGCCTTGATGCCCGCGGCGTGCAGACGGTCGATGACGGCCTTGAGGCTCTCGCGGCCCTTGGGGTAGGTTGACGGGTTCGGCCGGCAGTCGCCAAACCGGAACGAGCTGCCGCCGTGAAAGTCGATCTGGTTCATGCCCACGCTCCGGGCGGTGCGGATCCAGTCATCGACCGTCTTCTCGGAAAGGTCGCCGAAGTTGAAGAGGTAGGAGCCCTGGTTGATCGGCGCATCGAGCGCCCACGGTCCGCCCAGCGGCGAGTGCGGCAGGTCCGGGGCGTCGGTAACGGCCTCCTTGATGACGTCCCGCAGTGCGTCCGCCGGGCAGCCGATGATGGCCACCCTGGCCCCGACCATGCCGAAGCGAGGGTAGCACATCGCCCGCAGGCGCGAATTGAACCCGGGCAACTCGGCCACGTTGGTCTTGAGGTTCAGGGCCAGCGCGCACGCGCCGAACGGCTCGGACGGCGAGCCTTTGAGCGCCAGGGGCACGTCGACGAACGTAAGCTCATCGATCTGGTCGTCGCTGACGGAGGCGACCTCGACGATGAGGTATCGGGGCTTGACCGTCATGCGCAGACTGGCCGTGACCTTGGCGTCGCCAAACTGAATCGCCAGCGTCTCGCCATCCTTCGCGACCGACGTGGAGACGGACTCCTTGCCGCCTTTCCTGAGTCGCGCAAACGGCGCACCCGCCCCGGCGGCGAGGTAGTCGGCCCCGGTTCGCCTGTCGATGAACCGAAGCGTGCGTCCATCAGCGCCGATGACGCAACTGACGCAGTCGTTGTCGATCCGAACCTCGGCGGAGCGTGCCGGGGCCCCGCCAACAAGGACCGTGTACATCACAATGCCGACCAGGGTGGTTCTCATGATCGCAGCCTCGCGACGCCGAAGGTCCGCCGAACGGCCCTGCGTACGTGCGGCCCCGCCGGCACGAAGGGACTGACGCCGCGCTACACGTACCTGCCGAGCAGCAGCGAAAGCCGCTGCTTCGCGTCCGCCGGGATACGCGACTTGTCCGACCAGATCGCCATCTCCAGCGCCTGCCGGCACGCACACGGCCGGTCGGCCTCCGCGGCGAGTTTCGGCAGCGCCGCCCGCAGCAGGGCGATGCCGTGCTCCGTCACCTGCTTGAGGTTGCCCAGGATCTCCGCGAGCAGCGCCTGCTTGCTCTTGCCCGGGTCGTGCGGCCGCCAGCAGTCGTAGTCCGTCGGCAGGGCAACGAGGGCGTAGCAGATTTCCGCCTCGCGGGCCAGTTTGGCCTCCGGCATGCAGGTCATGCCGATCAGGTCGCCGCCCCAGAGCCGGTGCATTTCGGCCTCGGCCCTCGTCGAGAACTGCGGCCCTTCCATGCAGACGTACGTCCCCTTGGGATGCACCGGCGTCGGCACCTGGCCCGCCACGGACCGGAGCAACTCCCGCAACGCCGGGCAAAACGGCTCGGCGAACTCGACGTGGACGACCACTTCCCGGTCGAAGAACGTGGCCGGCCGGCGGAACGTCTTGTCGATCACCTGATCGCAAATGACGAGATCGCGAGGACGGATCTCTTCGCGGAGGCTGCCGGTCGCGCCGCTGGCCAGGATGCGCGTGACGCCGAGCGACTTGAGCGCCCAGATGTTCGCCCGGTACGGGACCGCCGACGGGTTCAGCAGGTGCCCCGGCCCGTGCCGCGACAGAAACGCAATCGGCACCGATTCCCACGTCGTGGTCAGGATCGGGCCGCTCGGCGCCCCGAACGGCGTGCTGACCTCCTGCCACTCGCCCTGCCCCTGCGCCGACAGAGCGTCGCCCAGACCCGTGCCCCCGATGATCCCGATCCGTGCTTCCGCGTTCATTCGTCAGAGTCCTCCCTGCCGGTCGCGCCGTTCGGCCGGCTTGTTGCCGGCGGGCGGCTGTGCCCTGTCGCTCCTGCCCTTGGACGCCTTCTCGCGCTCCAGGATGGCCTTCTCCATCTCCGTCACGGCCTTGAGCGTGGCCTCGACCCTGGCGCGGTAGAGCGACGAAATCCGTTCCTCCCCCGCCGCCAGCATCTCCACATCGCCGGCGACCATCTTCACCACCTGCCCCTTGTCGTCCACGTACATCTCGCTGATCGGCGGCAGCAGACCTTCGCTGTCCTCGATCCGCGTCGCGCGGCGCATCCGCCCGTCGATCGTCACGTTCTGCGGACCGACCACGCGAAGTGTCCGCAGGATGAGCCCCCGCCGGTCGCCGTTGTAGCCGATGAAGGCGTACAGCTCCGGCTTGTTCCGGTCGATCAGACGCGGGAACAGCGTGAAGAGCGCCAGGGGTGCATAGGCTTCCGGTGCCTCGATGGTGCGTTCCTTCGCGTTCGTGGCGTTGGGCGACTCGGTAAAGGCGACGAGGATCTGGCGGTCTTCGCGCAGTCCCTGCTCGTACGTCGTCAGCTTCTGCAGGGGCGCGCCGGCCCTGGCCGGGATGACGATCTCGCCGACCGTGTTCCACTTCTCAAACGTCAGGTCGTCCGAAAGGAACATCTCGCTGAGCTGCCGTTTCACCGTGCCGTCGGACTCGAACATCCACCCTTCGTGCCGGATGCCGACGCCCTCTCGCCGCTCGAACGTCCCGCGGGACTCGCGCATCCACAGATAGCCCGTGTCCTTCCCGTTGATCAGAATCCGAAGGTACGCCTCCTTGATCAGGTCCGGCGCGAGCTTCCCGCCGCGCCCCAGAGACGCAAGAAACTCGGCACTGCGGACCAGGGCGTCGTCGATCCGCTTCTGCACGGCCTCCGACCGAAGCACCTCGAACGACCCGATGACGTCGCGAAAGAGCGCCTCCGCCGCCGTCCGCTGCGACAGCGGCACATCGAAGGCAAGCACCACCCGCGTATCCGCGCGGGCGAAGACGGTCGCCTCCTGCCGGAACCACTGGCCCTTCCCGACGCTCAACGACCCCGCGGCCCATGCCACGTCGCGGCCCCGGACCGTCAGTTTCTCCTTCCGCAGCGGCCTGGCTTCGGGATCGCGCCTCGTCAGCCTCGTTTCGAAATCTTCCAGCGCCTCGTCGGGAGTCGCTGACGAGGACTCCTGCG
Organism: uncultured Planctomycetales bacterium; assembly: GCA_964617875.1. GTDB lineage: Bacteria > Planctomycetota > Phycisphaerae > UBA1845 > PWPN01 > CAZMVY01. The sequence goes on from CAZUAI010000084.1 coordinate 11,710, forward strand.
GGAGATACACCGTGAGCATCCAGTCGCGTCCAAGGTTGACGAACTGCGCCAGCTCGAGGTTCCCCTCGGCGTCAAGGCGCTTCTGGCGGACGATCTGACAATCGTGGAACGGCCGGAACGAGAAGCCGAAGCTCGCGTCCACGTAGGGAACGTCGGCCAGGCGCACGGCGGCCACGGCGGGCGCGGACGTGGCCGGTTCCGTCGTCGTCTGCCCACGCACGACCGGCGCGAGGGCCAACGCGCCGAAAACGGCCAGCGTCTCAAGACACAAGACATTGCATACGGTCTTCATCACGAACAGATCCTACCGTGCAACCCGCGGCGAGGACGGCGTCCCCGACGGCAGCGGGAGCACATCGTCAGCCTCCCCCTCGCCGGACCGCCGAAACACGCCATTGGCGCCGAAATCCACGTACAACATCCGGCCGTCGCCATCAAAGTAGATCGTGTAGCCATCGACCGCCGAATCCGACTGAACAAAGACGGCCGGAACCGATCGCTCGGGCCGGCTGTCAGGCACCGGCTGCGGTCCCAGCGGTCGGATCAACTGCGTCAGAATCTCCGCTTCGAAGCGGTCCGTGGTGGACACGAGCACCGGACGCTTCTGCGAGTCGGTGGCGGCCAGCCAGTACACGATCTGCAGGACCGGATCGCATGCGAAGCCGGGACCGACGCGAAACGCGCCGCTATGCTGATCCTGCTCGATGCGCAGCGTCTTCTGGACGCGGTCCCCGGCGGCGGCCCGGTGCTCCTCGTACCGGAACGCGGCGAGCAGCCGGATCCTCGGCCGCACGGCCGGGGGATCGACCCTGCGAGCCTCGGCGAGTTCGTAACCGACGCCGTCGTGATCGACTCGCGCCTCGCGTTTGTAGGTCAGCGTGTGCCCGTCCGACAGCGACCGTCGCACCTCGGACTCGACGCGCCAGCGCCCGCCTCGTGCCTCGCGCGGCCGCGAGTAACGCAGCCGGTAGTAGCCCTCAACCTTGCCCGCCCGCTCGATCGTGAATTCCTGGTCGGCGCCGACCCACTCGTCGAACCAGGCATCCAGCCGCTTCGAGCGGATCTCCGCGAGCAGTTCCACGCCCCGGCGTTCGGCGGCGGCCAGATCCACCGCGACGGGCTCGACGGCCCGAATCGTTTCGGCAATGGTGCGGCACACCGACTCGAGATCCGAATCGGGCCCGTCGTCACGACCGTCGAGCACCACCGCTCGCCCGGCATCCAGCGGGACCACCCACATTTCGCCGTCCCATGGGAACTGCCGCGCGTCGAACCGAACACGGTACGCCTCACGCTCCCTCAGCTTCACTGCCTCCACCGTGTCTGCGAGGTTCGGATCCTCGGTCATGTTGCGTACGATGTCCGCGAGGATCGCCTTCGCGGTCCGGCCCGGGGCGATCATCATCGGCGAGATCCCCATCGCCCACGGCTTCTCGCCCGTCGGGTCGGAGAAGAGCTGAAGCGTCCGCAACGGGCCGCAGGGCACCGCGCTTCCCCGAACGCCGGCGGGAGCCTGCATCCGAAGGCCGGTGGTCGCGGCGGCCGCGTTCAGATCGGTCGTAACCTCCAGGCCCGGAAACTGCACCGCCTCGCCCAGACGGCGGAGCAGTTGTTCATCCGCCCGCCGCAGTGCCCCCGGGCATCGCAGCAGCAATCCATAGACGCGACCGTCCGGCGCCACCCCGACGATGCCCAGAACCGGCTCGATGGTGCGGCGCTTCCGCATTGCGATCCATTGCATCGCAACGCCCGGCAGGCTCCCGAACACCGCCGGCTCCGCCGACGCCCGCTTTGCCGTCTGCGCCTCGGTGAGCCAGAGAACAGTATCGTCGAACGACGTCGCCCCGTACGTAGCCGGCGCCGGCATGCCGACGAAAGGCCCGCGCAGCACGGCCACCGTCCGTTCGCTTCCGCCCGGCTCCCTGAAGATCGCGCCGACCTCCCCGGGGGCCTCGCCAGGCGTCTCGCGCTTCCAGCCGTCCGGCGGGCACACCGCGAAGTTCCATTCGCCGATTCGCTGCGAAGCCCCGAGCGGGACGCGCGCGGCACGCTGCTTGTGCCGGATCAGCCCGGCCGCCAGCCCGATCGTCAGCAGGAGCAGCCCTGCGGCGAGGGCCACGGCGAGTCGCGGCCGACCGGGACGTTCGCTGACATACACCTCGTACATGCGACGGTAATCTTAAGTCGGAACCGGCGAAGCCGCAAAGCGAAGCCGTCGGGCCTGGCCGGTTCCGCGCTGCGAAGAGCTGCTCCGAAACCTTTTCAGCCCGGTGAAACGTGCGCCGGGGGCTTGCATGTCGCGCGGGCAGGTGGCTTCGTTTACCTCGAAGACGGAATCTGCTATACCTGAGGTGTGTTTCGCAGGGAATCAATCAAACGGCACACGGGGTTCAAGAGCAGATGAAACGCAATACGGTTCTTGCCGGCACCATCCTGCTGGCATGCAGTTCGGTCGGGTTCGGCTGGGGCCCGGAGGGCCATCGCATCGCCGTTCGAATTGCCGAGGGCTACCTGACGCCGAAGACGAAAGCCGCCGTCGCCGCGCTTCTGGGCAAGCAGTCGATGACGGACGTCGCGACCTGGGCCGACGCCGTACGGAAGCAACCCGAGTACGCATGGAGTTCCCGTCTGCACGGCGCGAGCGTCCCCGATGACGCCAGTTCGTTCGATCTGAAGCGTGACTGCCCGGATGGATGTGCCGTGACGGCAATCACCCGGTTCACGAAGGTGCTCCTGGACGACAAGGCTGACCGCACAACAAGGCACGAAGCCCTCAAGTTCCTTATCCATTTCATCCCCGACCTGCACCAGCCGATCCATGTCCCGAGCGTTCACCCGACGAACGGCAATCACACTGATGTTGAGTTCTTCTCGGAGCGGGCCAAGCTCCACGCCGTCTGGGACGCCCTGTTGACCCGCCACACCGGCAAGCCGTGGGAGACCTACGCCGCCGACCTCGCCCGCCGCATCACGCCGACCCAGTTCCGCCAATGGGCCGCGGTCACCGATCCGGCGGTCTGGGCGAACGAGTCCCACGCGCTGACGGTGCGTTATGTGTATGACCTGCCGAAGGACGGCAAGATCGGACAGGCGTACTTCGACCGCTGCATTCCGATCGTGGAGGAGCGACTCGAAACCGCCGGCGTCCGTCTGGCGACGCGGCTGAACAGCATCTTCGACCCCCCGCCGACCACACAGACAGCGCCGGCCAGCATGCCGTCGCAGGCCGCCCGATGAGCCGGCTATCGGCCCGGTAGTCCCGCATGCCCCGGACACGCGGCACGCGCAACCTGTACCCGTGTCACACAGCTATCCATGGATCACTGCCGCCGCTCCACAACGAGGCTTGCCCTCCCCGCGGCCGGGGGGTAGATGTTCGTTCGTTTCGCGGAGTGTTCGCTGATGCGTACGCATTCGACCCGGATCGTCGGCCTTGTTTTCGCGTGCCTGGTCGTTCTCGCCGGCGGGTGTGCCGGTCCCCCGCGGGCCGGATACCCCCGTGACGAGGCATTCATCCGGCAGGACGCGATTTTCGTCTCCGGGCAGGACGGCTACCACACCTACCGGATTCCGTCCCTGATTGTGTCCGCTCGGGGTACGGCTCTGGCGTTTTGCGAGGGGCGAAAGAACAGTTCGTCGGACACGGGCGATATCGACGTCGTGCTGAAACGCAGCGACGACGGCGGGCGAACCTGGGGCCCCATGCGGGTCATCGCCGACGACGGGCCCAATACGTTCGGCAACCCGTGCCCCGTCGTGGACCGCGCCACCGGGACGATCTGGCTGCTGCTCACGCACAACCTTGGCCAGGACGCCGAGAGGCGAATTATCCAGCGGACATCGACCGGGACACGGACGGTGTGGCTCAGCCGCAGCACCGACGATGGCCGCACGTGGTCGAAGCCCGCTGAGATCACCGCCCAGGTCAAGAGGCCGGAGTGGACCTGGTATGCAACCGGCCCCGGTTGCGGCATCCAGACGGCATCCGGCCGGCTCGTGATCCCCTGTGACCACGTCGTTGCCGGTGAGCCGCCGCGATCGCGATCGCACGTGATCTACAGCGATGACCACGGTACGACATGGCGGATCGGCGGCGTGCTCGGCGAGGGCCTTAACGAATGCCAGGTGGTCGAGCGGGCCGATGGCGCACTGATGCTGAACATGCGAAACAACGCCAGGGAACCCGATGCCCGCAACCGGCGCGCCGTCGCCCTCAGCCGTGACGGCGGGCAGACGTGGTCCGCCGTGCGCTACGATGCGGCGCTGGTCGAGCCGGTCTGCCAGGCGAGCCTCGTCCGCTTCACCGTCCATCCGCCGTTCGACCGCAACCGGCTGCTCTTCGCCAACCCGGCGAACGCGAAACGCGTCAACCTGATGGTCCGCGTCAGCTACGACGAGGGCGAAACATGGCCCGCCGGCCGAAGCCTTCACCCCGGCCCGGCGGCGTACTCGGCCCTGGCGACGCTGCCCGACGTCACGATCGGCTGCCTCTACGAACGGGGCGAACGGACCCCGTACGAAACGATCACTTTTGCCCGCTTTTCGCTCGAGTGGCTGACAAGCGGCACGGACTCGCCGTGAGCCTCGCGATTTGAGTGCTGCGGCGTCTGCCCGGGAAACGTCGGCGGGATGGCCGTTCGTCCGGCCATCCCGCCGTTTATGGCTGCCTGTGGGAATGGGCCGCCGTCCCCAGGGCGCGCCGGCCCGGAGCCTGTGCATCAGCCCCTCTCGTACGTTTCCAGCTTCAACTTGCCGGCCGCCGCGCGATCGATGACGAACGTGGCGTAGCGGTGCAACTGGAGCGCACTGGCCGGGCACATCGACGTCACGGGCCCCTCGAGGGCATCCGCAACGGCCTGTGCCTTGTTCTCGCCGTTCGCAAGCAGGATCACCTTGCGGGCGTTCATGATCGTGCCGATGCCCATCGTGATCGCGTACTTGGGCACCTCGTCGATGTTGTTGTTGAAGAAGCGGGCGTTGTCCTGCCGCGTTTTCGTGGTCAGCGTCTTGATGCGTGTCATCGAGCCGACCGAGCTGCCGGGTTCGTTGAAACCGATGTGGCCGTTGGCGCCGATGCCCAGGATCTGGATGTCGATGCCGCCGACGTCCGCGATCCTCTCCTCGTACTTCTCGCAGAACTCGTCGATCGCGTCGAAGTCGGTAATCGTTCCGTCCGGCACGTGCGTGTTCTTGATGTTGATGTTGATGTGGTTGAACAGGTTCTCGTTCATGAACCGGCGGTAGCTTTCGGGATGGTTCGCCGGCAGCCCGACATACTCATCCAGGTTGAAGCTGATGCAGGTCGAGAAATCGAGCCCCTGCTCCTTGTGCCGCCGGATGAGTTCCTTGTACAACGGGATCGGTGTGCTCCCCGTTGCGAGGCCGAGTACCGGGTTGCAGTGCTTCTTGATCTCGGCAACGACGAGGTCGGCCGCCCGCATCCCCATTTCGGCCGTATCCTTGCAGACAATTACGCGCATCGAATCGACTCCTGTAACGCGACTAGAAAACTCGTCGCCCGGTCGCCTTATGTACCGGGCGAACCCGCCAGCCTAGCGACTTCCGTGCCGGCATCAAGTCACGGGCCCCCGGGCCGCTCAAGTTCACGGCGTCAGCTGTCCGATAAACATGAAGTGGCCGTACAGCCCCGGCGTGGACGTTCTGCCGTCGACGGCCCTGCGGCCACTGTGTTCCTATGGCCGACGTACTCGACCAAGCCGAAGTAGACGCCCTGCTCGCCGCCGTGAGCGCGGGTGATGTCCAGCAGGCCGAACCCGAGATCCTGGCCAAGCCGCGCGCTCGCCCGCAGGAGGTCCGCACATACGACTTCAAGCGGCCGGAACGTGTCAGCAAGGACCAGATGCGCGCCCTCGAGGCGATCCACGAGGGTTTCGCGCGGAACTTCGGCGCGGCCCTGTCGAGCTTCCTGCGGACGATCATCGAGGTGCGCGTCGCCACCGCGGAACAGCTCACGTACAGCGAGTTCATCCACTCGCTGCCGAACCCGACTTGTTTCAACCTGTTGTCGGCGCCTCCGCTCGAAGGCCAGATGTGCCTTGAGATCAGTCCGCTCATCATCTACCCGATCATCGATCGGCTGCTGGGCGGATCCAACGCCGACCTCTTCATCCCGCAGCGGCCGCTTACGACCATCGAATGGCGCCTCGTCAAGCAGATCACCGATCGGGCGATGGACATCCTGAGCGAGGCGTGGTCGGGCCTGCTGGAGGTGCAGTTCGAGGTCTCCGAGACGGAATCGAACCCGCACCTGGTCCAGATCGTCGCGCCCAACGAGGTCGTGGTGGTCATGGGGCTCGAGATCAAGATGGGCCAGCGTGCCGGAACGATGAGCCTCTGCATCCCGTTCAACGTCATCGAACCCGTCATCGGCAAGCTGGCCACCCAGACGTGGCTCGCCTACCAGCGGAAAGCGACCAACCAGGATCAGATCGCGAAGATGACCTCGCAACTCCGTACCGCGGCCGTTAACGTCCGCGCCTTTCTGGCCGAGACGCACATCACCGTCAACGAACTCATGCAGCTCCAGCCGGGGGACATCCTCAAGACGGACAAGCCGACCAAGGCGGAGATGATCGTTCAGGTCGAGGGGAAGAACAAGTTTGCGGGCCGGCTCGGGCAGCTCAAGGGCGCGAAGGCCATCCGCATCACCCGGCTCGCCGAGCCGACCGAGCCTCTGTAGCAATCGTTCAATCGGGCCAGCGGTCGCGAATCTCGGCGAATGCCGCGGAAGAGTGCAGAAAAACGTCCACGACCTTCGGGTCGAGGTGCGTGCCCGCCGCCTCACGGATGATCTTCTCGCACAGCGATGGAGAAAAGGCGTCCTTGTACGGCCGACGGCTCGCGAGGGCATCGTAGATGTCGGCCAGGGCGACGATTCGCGCCGCCAGCGGGATCTCCTCCCCTTTCAGGCCGCGCGGATAGCCGCTGCCGTCCCACCACTCGTGGTGGCTCGCGGCGATGTCGGCGGCCGTTTGCAGCAAAGGCGTGCTCCGGTCCTCGAGAATGCAGTGGCCGATGAGCGTGTGCTCGCGGTACTGGCCGAGTTCCTCCGGGGTCAGCGGCTTCAGGATGCCCGCCCCCATCGGGCAGTGCTGCCGCATCACCTCCCACTCATGGCAATCCAGGCTGCCCGGCTTCCGCAGGATGCTGTCCGGGATGCCGATCTTCCCCAGATCGTGCAGCGGGCTCGTGAGGTAAATCAGTTCGGCCGTCTTGCGGTCGAGATTGAGCCCTGTCGCCAGCACGTGGCAGTACTGGCTCACCCGAATGACGTGATGCCCCGTCTCGCTGTCGCGGTACTCGGCAGCCTTGCCCAGCCGCCAGATGATCTGCAGCCGGGTCTCGGCCAGTTCGGCGTTCGCGGCCTCCAGCGCGGCGGTTCGCTGCCGGACCTCGTCCTCGAGGTGCTCCTGGTAACGCCGGTTCTCACGAATCAGCCGCGACCGCTCGAGCGCCTTGTGGACCACGTGCTCCAGAATCGCCATATCGCTGATGGGCTTCGTGACGTAATCCCACGCGCCCAACCGCAGCGCCCGGATGGCGTCGCCCAGCACGCCCGCGCCGGATACGACAATCACCGGCGTGTCCGGCGATTCCTTCGCGATCGCGGCCACGACATCGAGCCCGTGCGGCCCCGCCATGCGAAGGTCGGTCAGAACGACATCCGGCGGGTTGGACCGGAACCTCGCAAGCCCGTCCTCGCCGTTCTCCGCCTGGTCCACCTCAAAACCGCCGTCCTCGAAATACGCAACGATGCTCCTTCGCACCGCCCCTTCGTCTTCAATCGTGAGCAGTCGCGTTCGCCGCGGAGCCGATGTGGATGCCGTCCCTTCAAGCCCGCGCGCGTCGGGGCTGCCCTCGCCCTTTCTCGCGGACCGGACCGCAACGCCTTCGTCCGGATCCCGTGCGGGATGTCGCGCCATGCCTGACGTCGGAACCATGATTCCAGTGTATCGGCGACCCTGCCGCTGCGGTCTTGTCGGATCTGACCCCGGTTGTCGGTTCCCGTACAAACGACGGCGATTGCTGTGTCGCCGCAAAAACTAACGCTCGGACACTGAGGTCAGTCCTATTCGACTCTGGCAACATTGCGGACAGGGGAGATCCGATCTGCAAATCCGCGTACCTCTTCTTCCAATGCATCAAGCATCTCCGCCTCTGTCACGGTGCGGGTCTGCCGCCCTCCCACGTAGATAACGCCGCGGCCTTTGCCCGCGAACACGGCGACGTCCGCACCCTCGGCCTCGCCGGGGCCATTGACGACGCAACCCATCACCGCAACCTTCACGGGTGCCTTGATGCCCGCCAACCTTTCGCGGACCTGCTGTACGAGCTTGATCAGATCGATCTCGATCCGGCCGCACGTCGGACACGCGATCAGCTCCGGCCCGAGTCGCGGCCGCAAGCCGAGGCTGCAGAGCAGCTCCTTGCCATCCTCGACCTCGTGGATCGGGTCGGCCGCGTAGGAGATGCGGATCGTGTCGCCGATGCCCTCGGCCAGGAGCGCGCTGAGGGCGGCGATCGAGCGGATACGGCCCGTCTCCGGCGGGCCCGCGTGCGTGACGCCGAGATGGAGCGGGTAGTCGAACCGGGCGCTGATGGCGCGGTAGGCGTCGATCACAACCGTCGGGTCATGGCTCTTGGCGGCAAGCACAACGTCGTGGAAGCCGTTCTCCTCGAAGATGCGAAGGTATTCCTCCAGCTTGCGGACCATCAGCCCGATCAGGTGCGGCCGGTAGTCGGCGGCGAGCATGCCCTTCTCGGCCTCGCGGACCGACCTGTCCTGACGCTCGACGACGCTGCCCTCGTTCACGCCGACGCGGATGGGCACGCCGCGATCACGGCAGGCGGCGATGACGCGGTCCACCTGCCCGCGGTCCTTGATGTTGCCGGGGTTGAGGCGGATCTTGTGGACGCCCGCCTCGATGGCTTCGAGCGCCCGCTGATAATGAAAGTGGACGTCCGCGATGATCGGTACGCTCACCTGCCGCAGGATCTCGGGCAACGCCGCCGTGTCGGCCTTGGCGGGCACCGCAACGCGAACCACATCGCAACCGGCGGCCGCCAAACGGTTGATCTGGGCAACGGTCTCGTCGATGTGGTGCGTCGGCGTGCTGGTCATCGACTGTAAGCACACCGGAGCCCCACCACCGATCGGGACACCGCCGACGCGGACTTGTTTTGTCTGCTTTCGTGGCGTCATGGATTGCCTGTTTCGTTCGCGATTGTATCGCGCGGGGCCTCGCAGGGCGATACCCGGCGAGGAGTCTCCGTTCGTTGTCCGTTGCCCATGATCAGTCACCCGTTGTCAGTTCGCCCGTGCCGCTTTTTGAGGCTCCGCTGCGATCCTGACGCCGCTTTGGCTTGGTTTTCCGGCGCCGTGGCCCCCTCTCCCGCGGGAGTGATGAGTGATGAGGTCGTCATCTCCGCGAAAGCAGGGATCCAGTACAACGGTCACCCTCGCCCCGCCCTCTCCCTGGAAGGGAAAGGGGGTGGGAGTCACAGCCCGACGATGTTGTAGCCGGCGTCTACGTAGATGTTCTCGCCCGTCACCCCGGAGGAGAGGTCGCTCACCAGGTAGACGGCCGTGCGGCCGACCTCTTCGGTCTCGATGTTGCGGCGGAGAGGCGACTTTTTCTCAACCCAGGCGAACATATCGTCGATGCCGCCGACGGCCATCGCGGAGAGCGTGCGGCACGGGCCGGCGGAGATCGTGTTGACGCGGATGCGGTGCTCACCGAGTTCGGCGGCCAGGTAGCGGGTCGCGCACTCGAGCGCGGCCTTCGCCACGCCCATCACGTTGTAGCCGGGGATGACCTTCTCGCTGCCGTAGTACGAAAGGGCGATGATCGAGCCGCCGTCCGGCATGAGCGGGCGGGCACGCTTCGCCATGGCGATCAGCGTGTAAGCCGAGATGTCCAGCGCCTGCGTGAAAACCGTCCGCGGGGTATCGGCGAACCGGCCGACCTGGAGGTACTCGCGGTCGGCGAAGGCCATCGAGTGGATGACGAAGTGCAGCGTGCCGAAGCGGTCCTTTGCGGCGTCGAAGAGGGCGTCGAGATCCTCGTCCCTGCCGGCGTCGCAGGGGAAGAGCCACGGGTCGCGGAGCCCGCCGGACTCGAGCGTCTTGCGGGCCCGGCGTTCCATCTTCTCGCCCGGAAGGCAGGAGAAGCCGCACGTCGCCCCGTGCTGCATCAGATGCGTCGCGATGTGCCACGCCAGGCTCCGATCGTTGGCTACGCCGAAGATCAGCCCTGTGCGCCCGTCGAGCAGTCCCATGCGAATCCTCCGTTGGTGCGTCGTCGAACCGTGTCGTCGGAGGGTGTCAGGAGCCCCGTTCCGCGCCGAAGCCGGTTCCGCCGGTTGGCCCTCGTCGACGGAGGACGTTCCATCCGCTGCCCACAGAAATCCTGACGCCCGTGGCACCGGGTTCCGGACGCTTGTGGGCCCCGGCCCGCCAACGCACTGCTGCGATGCTTGGCCTGCCGGTACGGTTTGTCAAGCGCGGCGTTGCGACGCGCCATCACAGGCAATGGCGAGGGCGTTCGATGCGGAATGGGACATCAACCCACTCATTGCCGCGCGGCCGCCGCGCCGATACGATTCGGCCTTGGCATCGAGGAGGACGGCCGACCGCCGCTTTCGGCAACATGGCGCGGGCAACCGAAACGGGTATCGCGAACCGGGCCGCGAGGGCTCTTCGCTGGCTGGCCCTGTTGGTTGCGCTGGCCTTTCTCCTCATGTACGTCGCGCTGGCCATCCCGCGAATGCTCTATCCGTTCGCCCTCGAGTGGATGGAAGGCGGGTCCGTCGAGCATGTGCGGCGGATCCTCCAGGGCCGACCGCTGTACGTGCCGCCCTCGCCCGACTACGTACCGTACATCTATACACCGCTGTACTATTATGCCGGCGCGGCCGTGGCCAAAATCGTGGGGGTGGGCTTCCTGCCGTTGCGGATTGTTTCCTTCGTATGCTCGCTCGGCTGTTTTGCCACGATCGGCATGATCGTCCGCCGGGAGACGAAGAACACTCTCGCAGCAATCCTCGCAATGTGCCTGTTTGCGGCAACGTTCCGGCGTTGCGGCGCGTTCTTTGATATCGCCCGGGCGGACTCGCAATGCCTCCTGGGCGTTCTCCTCGGCATCTACTGCGTACGGTTCGCCGGATCGTGGCGACTCTGCGCGGCGGGCGGACTGTGCCTGTCGCTGGCGGCCCTGACGAAGCAAACCGCCCTGTTCATGGGCGTGCCGCTCATGCTGTACGCGGTGTGGACGCACTGGCGTCGCGGGCTCGTGCTCGTCGGGGTCGCGGCGACGGTGTTCCTGGGTAGCACGCTGCTGCTTAACCACCTCTCGGGTGGCTGGTATCGCTACTACACCACCGTCGTGCCGGCGCGGCACACGATGTGCTGGGACCTCTGGCCGCAGGTCCTGACGCGAGAGATCCTTGGCACGCTGCCGGTTGCGTGCCTCCTCGGCGCGTTCTATGTGTACCGGCGGTGTGCCCCGCCCGTGACGCGAACCGCGGTTTTCTTCCCGGCGATGCTGGTGGTGATGGTGGGTGCATCCTTCGCCGGGCGAATCAACTACGGCGGATATGACAATACGCTCTTTCCCGGCTATGCGATTCTGGCCATCGTCTTCGGGCCGGCGTTGCATGAATCACTGGCGATCGTCGCGCAGATGACCGCCCTCGAACGTCCGGTGTGGCGGATGGGCCTCTTCGCCGCCTGCATCCTGCAGTTTGGCTTGCTGACCTATGACCCCAGGGCTCAGGTGCCAACGCCCGCGGACCGCGCTGCGGGCCGGGAACTCGTGGACATGGTCCGGCGATTCAACGGGGACGTGTTCATCCCCTACCACGTCGAGATCGCGACGATGGCGGGCAAGCCCCCGTGCGCCCACTTCGTGGCGATGGACGACGTCCTGGGCGGCTTCAGCAGCGGCAGGATGGATGCGGTCGGGGCGAAGCTCGTCAAGGACACGCGGGCGGCAATCCGCGGTCGGCGGTACGCGGCCGTCATCCTCTGCGGCCCGACATGGCCGTGGCTCGAAGAGGAGTTGCACGCGTCCTACCGGCCGCTGCGCCGCGTGTTCGAGGACAATCGGGTATTCTGGCCGGTGACCGGCGGGCAGTTTCGGCCCGAGCGGGTGTTCGTGCCACGGTAGCCGGGCGAGACATTTCGTGCGGCCGCACTATAATGGCAGGTGTACACGCGTTGGGGCGCAGCGGCTTTGCTCACGGAGGCACCATGTCCAAGGTTCGGGATCTTCTCGCGAAAAAGGGGGCGTTTGTCGCCGAGATCGACCGGCGTGCCAACATTCTGGACGCCGCCCGGCTGATGGCGGCGCGGCACATCGGGGCGCTCGTCGTGACGGAGGGCGACACGGTCGTCGGCATCATCACGGAACGCGACGTGCTCACGAAGGTTGTGGCCGCCGCTGCCGATCCGGCGCAGATGACCGTCGAGCAGGCGATGTCGTCGCCCGTGGCGTGCTGCCGGCCGGACACCGACCTGGAGGAGTGCCGGACGGTGATTACGAACAACCGCGTGCGGCACCTCCCGGTGGTCGATGAGGGCAAGCTCGTCGGCATCATCACCAGCGGCGATATCATGGCCCAGGCACTGGCCATCCAGCAGGGCACGATCGAGCAACTGCACCACTACCTGTACGGGACGCATCGCTAGCCCGCATTTCTCACCAGCTTTGGGTCGGCGCCGTCTTGGGGTAGGTGATT
>CAZUAI010000085.1:0-24352 GCA_964617875.1 uncultured Planctomycetales bacterium
CCGGTCCGCTCCTCGATCACCTGGGCGTAGGGCAGGGTCGAGTCCACGAGGTAATCCGTGGTCGCGCCGGCGGCGGTCTTGCGAACGCGCACGCCGTTCACGTCGTACTGGTAGCTCACCGGCCCCGGCTCGCTGCCGAGCTGGACATTCGCCGCGACAAGCCGGTTTTCGTCGTCGTAGGTGTAGTCGTCGGTCTTCACGCCGTCCGTGCGGCCGACCATGTTTCCGTTGGCATCGTACGTCATCGTGATCGTCGTCGCCGGCGGAACCTGTCCGACGGCGGCCGCCCCGACGATCTTGTAGAGCAGCGCCTCAGCGTGCATGGCGTAGACGTTCTCCGGCCCGACGAACATGCATGGAACGAGGAAGAGCGCAACGGTCATCGTGAAGAATCGCCGTCGGCGCACGCCGCAACCGATGCCCGCGCCGCCCGGCAGGAGCAGACCGCAGGGCACCAGAAGCGTCGCGGCCGTCGCCGCGGCGAAGGCGAGGAAGCCGACATAGCTTCCGCGCGACGGCTGCGGTCCGATGGCCGCGATCCGGCGGGCGTCGTCGCCTTCAAGGCGTGCGAGGGTGACGGTTTCACGCTGGGTGATCAGTCGGTCGTTCGCGTCGTAGGTGTACACGACGTCCGTGCGGCCGGCCGCCGTCGTGATGCTCATCGTCAGCCGGTTGCCCACGGCGTCGTACCCATACGCGGACGTCCGCGCCCCTTCGACCGGATCGCTGACCCGCTCCTCGACCAGTCGGTACAGCGCATCGTAGACGTAGTCGACGGTTCGGCCGCTGTGCTCGGCGACGCGCGTGCGGTTTCCGCGCGGCCCCAGCGTGTACCCATAGGACGACAGGACCTGGCCGCCGGCGGCCCGGTTCACCAGCCGCGTAAGGCGGTTGACGGCGTCGTAGGTGTACTCCGCGGCCGTCCCGTTGGGAAGCGAGACGCCCGAGCGGTTGCCGACGGCGTCGTAGGTGTACCGCGTGACGCCGCCGTCGGGGTCCGTCACCGTTTCCAGGCGGTTGAGGGTGTCGTAGGTGTACGCGGTCGTACCCGTGGGCGAGGTCACGGCGGTGCGGTTGCCGTGGGCGTCGTAGGCGTAGGTGATCTGCCGGCCGTCGGGCTCGGTCTGGCGCACGAGCCGGGCACGCCGGTCGTATTCATACGTCACGACGCCGCGTGCGTCGACGGCGGTCTTGCGCAGGCCGTCCGGCGTCCAGGTAAAGGCCGTCGATGCGCCCGAGGGCAGGTTCTTGCGTACGAGTCGGTCGGCGAGGTCGTACTCAAAGGTGGTCGTACGGCCGGCCAAATCGGTCTTCGCGATCATGCGGCCGGCGGCGTCATAGGTCATGACCTCGGCCGCGCCGTTCGGCAGGATCCGCCGCGTGCGGCGCCCGAGCTTGTCGTACTCGAATCGCGTGACGCGGCCCAGCGCGTCGGTCTGCGAGATCTGGTTGCCGACCTCGTCCCAGGCGTAGCGCGTGACGCCGCCCAGGGCGTCGGTCACGCTGAGCAGGCGGCCGTTTGCATCGTAGGCGAATCGGGTGACGCGGCCGGCCTGGTCGGTCTCGGCCACCTTGCGGCCGGCGGCGTCGTAGGCGACGGCCGTCGATGTGCCGTCGGCAAACGTCGTGCGGACGAGTTGCCGCCGGGCGTCGTACTCGTACCGCGTGACGTTTCCGCGGGCGTCGGTCATGCGGATGCGGTTGCCGTTCGCGTCATATTCGTAGGCGGCCGTCCCGCCGAGGGCGTCGGTGACGGAGACCCTCCGGCCGGCGGCGTCGTAGGCGTAGCGCGTGGCGTTGCCGCGTTCGTCGATCTCGCGGATCACGCGGCCGGCGGCATCGTACTCGCTTTGGATGAACGTGCCGTCGGCCCACGTGGTGCGGACCAGCCGGCCCACCTTGTCGTAGGCGTACGTCGTCGTGCGCCCGGCGCGGTCGGTGGCGGTCAGCTTGCGGCCCTCGGGGTCGTAGGTCGTCCGTTCGTCCGTGCCGTCCGGATAGAGCGTGCGCACGAGGTGGCCGCGTTCGTCGTACTCGTACGCCGTGCGGCGGCCGAGGGCGTCGATGTCCGCCGCCTTCTGGCCGGTGGGCGTGTACTCGACCCGCGTTTCGTTTCCGGCCGGGTCGATCGTCCGGACGAGCCGATTGCTGGCGTCGTAGACGAAGGTGGTGGTGAGCGTCTCCGGACCGGCGGGGGTGGTCCGCGTGGTCGTCCGCGTGAGCCGATTGCCGTTGGCGTCGTAGGTGTACGTGACGGCGTGGCCCAGCGGATCGGTCTCGCGGAGGAGATTGCCGCTTCCGTCGTATTCGTACGTCGTGGTGCGGCCGAGCGGGTCGGTCTGGCTCGTCATGCGGCCGGCGGCGTCGTAGGTATAGGTGGTGACACGGTCGCCGGGTTCGGTGACGCTGAGGAGGTTGCCGCGCGCGTCGTACGTGTTGCGGGTCACGTTGCCCATCGGGTCGCGCCTGGTCAGCGTGCGGCCCGCCGCGTCATACGTGTACCCGGTGCCGTTGCCGAGCGCGTCGGTGCGGCTCAGGACGTTGTTGGCGGCGTCGTAGGTCTGCGTGACGGTGTGGCCGAGCGGATCGGTCTCGGTGAGTTTGTTGCCGCGGGCGTCGTAGGTGCATACGGTTCGCTGCCCGAGCGCATCGGTCGTGGCGACGAGGTTGCCCGCGTTGTCGTACTCGTTGACGGTGATGTTGCCGTTGCGGTCCTTGACGACTTCCTGGCGGTTGTTCACGTCGTGCTGGAACTCGGTCCGGCGGCCGTCCGCGTCGATCGTGGCGATCAGGCGTCCGTCGTCGTCGTATTCGTTCCGCGCGACGGGTATGCCGCGCGGATCGATGATCTCGACGAGCCCGTGGTTGCCGTCGTAGGTGTATCGGGTGACGTCGCCGTTGGCGTTCGTCGCCGCGACGAGATCGCCGCGCCCGTCATAGGTGAAGCGGAGCGTGCCGCCCTTCGGATCGGTGATCGCGGTGATGCGCTTCCGGTCGTCGCGTTCGAACGTGACGCCTTTGCCGGTGGAATGCACGATGCCGTTCAGCGTGATCTGCAGGCTGTTGCCGTTGGGCTCCGTGAGGCTCTGCAACCGGGCGGTCGGCGCGTTCACGTTGCCGACGAACGTGTACGTCGTGCCGTCCTTCGCGGTCAGGCGGTAGTTCGCCGGATCCATCGCGGAGGAGTCGCTGTAGAAGTAGATGTCGCCGACGCCGGGGGCGCCGCCGTCGTAGTACCCGGACGTGTCGCCGAGCACCTCGAGCCGCGACGTCGCCGGCGGGATCGGCGTGAACACGATCCGATCGAAGAACGCGATGGGCACCAGCATCTGCTGCGACGGACTGACGGACATCGCGAAGCGTTCGATCGTGCCGTCGGGCCATGCGACCGAAACGACCTTCGGCCGGATCGGCGTGAGGACGTAACGGTTCATTCCGGCGAAGCCGGGGATCATCTGCTGCTCCCAGTCCTTGCCGGCGACGGAGTTTTCCGTCACCTTCAGGCTGGAGAGTTCCATCCGCCAGCCCACGCCGAAGTCGCCCACGGTCTTGTCGCGGCTGTCGTAGGTCCGCGTGACGGTGATGGGCAGACCGCTGAGCGGGACGGACACGTCGGTGAACGTGATCGTGAAGTTGCCGACCTTCAACTGGCCGGCGACCGCGCACGCCGTCACCACGTCGTTCACGTTGCCGTTGGTGTCCTCGGCGCGCAGGCGGATGTCGTAGAGGCCGTTGACCATCTTCGTCGGGTCCAGCCGGCCGAGGATGCCGTTGGTCACCGACGCGTAGCCGGTAGCGAAGTCGGCCCACTCGCTCTCGCCCACCGGCCGGTACGCCAGCGTGTACTTGTACAGATGCGCGTCGCTGGCGGTGCCGACGAAGTCCGTCGGGGCCTTCAGCTCCGCGTCGATCTCCGGCGCCGTGATGGCCACGACCGGCGGGATCGCGTCGCCCGCCGCGCGGGCCGCGAAGTCCGTCGTCGCGCGACGCACGTGGCCCGCCAGGTCCGTCGCGACCGCCGTCGCCACGTACGCGCCCGGCTGCGCCGGCACGTACGCCGCACGGCCGTCCGCATCGAGCGCGACGGGCACGCCGTTGACGGTCAGTACGACCGTCGCGACCGCGAGATCGTCCGTCGCCGTCACCGTGATCGTCACCGTCTCGCCCGGATCCACGTTCCGCGGCGCGGCCGTGATCGTCACCGCCGGCGGTTCCTCGTCGGCACTCAGATCGGGATAGACCGTGACCGTATACGCCTGCGCCGCCTCGGCGTTCAGGCTGTCCTTCGCCACGACCGTGACGGCGTGGTTGCCGGCCTGGTCGGCCGCCGGCGTCCACGTGATGGAGCCCGTCTGCCCGTCGATGGCCATGCCGACGGGGGCCTCGCGCAGCTCGTACGCCAGCTGCGCCTCGTCCGGATCGGCCGCCTTCACATCATACCGGTACGCAATGCCGGCGACGGCCTTCGTGACCGGCGCGGACGTGATCTGCGGCGGCGTATTGACCCTTGCCGTCAGCGTGAAGGTCTGGAGCGCCCACCCGCCGTTCGGGTCGCCGGCACGCACCTTGACCGTGTGCGCCCCGACGTCGCCCGCCGCGGGCAGCCAGGTAATTTCGCCGCCGCTCGAGTCGATCGACATCCCCGGCGGGGCCGCGTCGAGCGTGTACAGCAGCGTGTCGTTGTCCGCATCGGTCGCAATGACCGCATACGAATACGTCAGGCCGACGTAGGCCGTCATCGGCGGCGTGGACGTGATTTCCGGCGCATGGTTGTCGCCGTGGAGCGACACCGTGACGGTGAACGACTGCGTGATCCATGCGCCGCGGGCGTCCGTGACGCGGACCTCGACAGCGTGTGTGCCGATCGCGCCGGCGTCGGGCGTCCACGCGACGACGTGGCTCGCCGGGTCCATCGTCATTCCCGCCGGACCCGTGACGAGCGCGTAGGTCAGCGCATCGCCTTCCTCGTCCACGGCGACGACGGCGTAGCTGTATGCGGCATTGACCTGCGCCGTGAACGGGGGCACGGACGTGATCCGCGGCGCCGTCTGCGGCCGGACCTCGCCGCCGAATGTGACCGTGCGGGTCGTGCCCCACCCGTCGCTCACGCGGACCTCCGCCGAGAAGACGCCCACCTGGGGCGTCCACCGGGCGACGCCGGTTGTCGAGTGGACCGTCATGCCGACGGGCCCCGACAGCAGTACGTACTGGAGCGGTTCGCAGTTCGCCGTCACCTCCGGCGTGAAGAGCGCCGTCTGCCCCGGCACGAGCGGGGGCAACGGGTACGTCACGGCGATGTCGCACTCGCGCACGTCCACCGTGTACGCCTGCCGGCTCGGGCATACGTCGTCGCGCGTGGCCACGACCGCGACGTCGTGCGTGCCCATCTGATCGGCCCGCGGCGTCCACGTGACGACGCCCTGGGCGTTGATCGTCATGCCCTCCGGGGCGGTCGCGAGCGAGTAGCCGATCGTTCCGCTCTGCACCCGTGCCGTCACCGCGTAGCGGTACTCGACGCCCGGGCTGGCCGTCGTCTTCGCCGTCGAGGTGAACTGCGGCGCATCCGGGCACGGAGCCGTCACGATCACGAACGACTGCTCCCCGGTCAGGCCGGCCGGATCCGCCGCCACGACCGTCACCGGCTGATCGCCGTCCTGTCCCGCCTGCGGCTGCCAGGTGATCACGCCGGTCGCCGGGTCGATCGTCATGCCCGCCGGCGCCGTGTCCAGGCCGTACGTCACCACGTCGCCGTCCTGGTCGTTCGCCAGCACGGTGTAGGTGTACGCCGCGCCGACGGCCGCCGTCGTCACGGGCTGCGAATAGATGATGGGCGCGACGTTGACCGCCTCGACCGTGATTTCGAACGACTGCTCCGCCGTTGCCGCGCCGTCGCTGACGGCCACGGTGACGGCGTGCGGGTTCCGTGCCGCCGCGTTCTGCGGGACGAGCCAGTCAATCATGCCCGTCGTCCGGTGAACGCTCATGCCGCCCGGGCCGGTCTTCACCGAGTAGGTCAGCACGTCGCCATCGGCGTCGGTCGCGGTGACCCTGTAGTGGTAGACCTGGCCTTCGGTGCCCGTCAGGACCGGTTCGCTGGTGATTACCGGCGGCACATTCGTGGCGCGCACGACGACTTCGTATGCCTGGACCGCCACGTGCCCCGCCGGGTCGCTGACGACGATCTGCACGGCATAGGGGCTGTTCTTCGCGGCGCTGTGGCCGGGGGTCCACCGCACGACGCCGTTCGCGTCGATGGTCATGCCGGGCGGCGCCTGCGTCAGGTTCCAGGTCAACGGGTCGTTGTCCGGGTCGATCGCGGCTACGGCGTACTGGTACAATTGTCCCTCGACGGCCAGGTACGCCGGCATCGATGTGATCTGCGGCGCCACGTTCTCGGCCGTCACGTCCAGCGTGAACGTCTGCCGGCTTCTGGCGCCGGACGGGTCGGACGCCTCGACCGTCACGGTGTACGGGCTGTTCGCGGCGGCGGTTTGCGGCGGCAGCCATTCCACGATGCCGGCCACCGGCTGGATGGTCATGCCCGCCGGCCCTTCGACGAGCGAGTAGCCCACGAGATCGCCGTCCGGATCGACGGCCTGCACCTCGTAGCGGTACGGCAGTCCCTCGGCCGCCGTCGTCGGCGGGGTCGAGACGATCCGCGGCGGTGCATTTGCGTCCGCCACGTCGATCTGGAATACCTGCTCGGCCCGGCATCCGGCGGCGTCCTTCGCCACGACGACCTTGACCGTTCGCATCCCGTGCGCATTGTACGGCGGCGTCCACGTGATCATGCCGGCGGCGTCGATCGTCATCCCCGTCGGCGCGACCGGCAGCGAGTACGTCAGCGTGGCGCCGGGAAGCGTCGCCACGACCGCGTACGTGTACGGCTGGCCTTCGGTCGCCGACGTCGGCGGCTGCGAGGTGATCTGCGGCGGGTTCGCGCACGTCACGACGGTCAGCGAGTACTCCTGCGCGGCTTCGTGGCCCTGGTTGTCGGCGACGGTCAGGCGCACCGTGTGCGTGCCCGCCGTCGGGAACGGCCACTGGATCAGCCCCGTGCCCGCGTCAATGCTCATCCCGTCCGGCGCCGCCGCCAGCGCGTAGCTCAACGGGTCGCCGTCCGGATCGGTCGCGACGACCTGATACTGGTAGGCCGTGCCGATCGGAGCGGTCGTCGGCGGCGTGGATGCAATCACCGGCGGCACATTGACCGCGTCAACGGTGATCTCGTAGGTCTGCACGCCTTCGCCGCCGGCCATGCCGTCGAGCGCCACAAGCGTCACGGCATGCGCGCCCGCCGCCGTCTGTCCCGGCACCCAGTCCAGGAGGCCGGCCTGCGGGTGCACGGTCATCCCGGCCGGCGGCGGGGTGCCGTTCGTGGCGCGCAGTGCGAACGTGACGACGTCGCCGTCGTCGTCCACGGCCCGCGCGTTGTAGCGATACCGCTGGCCCTCGCTGGCCGTCAGCACCGGCGTCGAAGTGAACTTCGGCGGCGAGTTGAACAGCCACGCCGTTGCCTCAAAGGTGAACGCGACGTTCGCGGGGTCGGCAAACTCGATCCACTTCGGCCCGACTCTTTCGCCCGGCGCGAGGGTGTTGCGTGTCAGGAGATCGCTGAAGCTGACGTACGGCAGATCGCGGCCCGTGGCCGGATCGCGAACGGTCCCATCCGGATTTGCCAGGGTCACCGTCGACGGCTGGATCCGGTCGAACGCCAGGGCGATCGGCCCCGTGATGGGGCGGTCGTACTGGCTGACGAGCGTGAACTGGCCCCGGTGAACCTTGCGGGCGGCGACGTAGTCGCGCTGCCCGACGATGATCTGGATGCGAATGCCGGCCGGCACGCGCGGGCCGGCGGGCGGGGCCACGACCACCTGCAGCGTCGCCACGGCCGTGGAGCCGTCGCTGTCGGTCGCGCGGGCCGCGATCGTGTAGGTGCCCTGGGACGTGTATGTATGCTTCTGCGATGTGCCCTCGTTGCCGGACGGCCGGAACGTGACGCCGTCGTAGTCCCAATCCCACTGCGCGCTGCTCAGGGCGTCGCACGGCGAAGACACCGTCGCCACAAACGTCCCCTCCTGGCCGATTCCCAGCGTCGTCGGTCCGCTCACGGAGATCGTCGGGGCGGTGTCGCGCACGGTTACCGTCGCCTCCGCCGGCTGGCTCCACAAGGCGCCGTCCGACACCTTCAGCCGGACGACAAAGGCGCCGTTCTGGTTCCGCGTGAAGGACGGGGCGGGCGCCGTCGAGTCGTCGAACTCGCCGTCGCCGTCGAGGTCCCAGGCATACGTGATGGCGTCGCCGTTGGGGTCCGACGAGGCGGAGCCGTCGAGTTGGATCGTGCCGCACTCGTTCAGGCTGTACGGCCCGCCCGCGTTCGCCACCGGCGGCTGGTTCTGCTCGACGGTCACCGTCGTGAAGTCCGGAACGGATGCCAGCTTCCGGTTCTGGGGGTGCAGCACGGCGTTGTCCCAGACGCGCAGGCCGATGTTGTAGATGCCCGGCGCCGTGAAGGTCCACGTGACCTGCGGGCAGCCCTGTGCCGTGCAGTCCACCGCCGCGTCCGGCTGGTCGAAGTTGTAGCCGTTGGCGCCGTTGAAGTCCCACTCCTGCCGCGTGATGTAGTCCGTCGGGTCGATGTCGTAGGACCCGCTGCCGTCCGGGTGGAACGGCACTCCGACCGACGCCCGGTAGGGCCCGCCGGCTCTGGCAAATGGTGCGTGCGGCGGTTCGGCGATCGTCACGGCCCGCGTGTCCGTCGCCGTCTGGCCGATGTCATCGGTCACGCGCAGCCGTGCGTTGTAGGTGACGGGGTAGTGTGTCGCCGGGTCGAATGCATACGTGTGCATGACCTTCGGGTTTGTGCCGATGTAGTCGTACGTCCCATCGCCGTCGAAGTCCCATTCGTACGTGGCAAGCACGCGGACCGGGTCCGTGTGGTACGAGCGCGAGCCGTCAAACTCGAGCGGCCGATCAAACGCCCACACGATGTCCGCCCCGGCCACCGCGACCGGCGGTCGCGTGAACAGCGTCGGCGTCATGATCACCACGCTCCACGCCGTGTTGTACGCCTGGCCCAGACCCCAGCCGAGGTCGCTCGGCCAGCTCCCATCGGCATTCCGCAGGTTCAGCAGCCGTCGCACCAGGCCCTTCACCTCGTCGTGGTACCAGTCGAGTCCCGTCGGCGTCAGGTTCGTCACCGGTTGGGGCAGTGCGACGCGCATCGCCTTAGCGAACGCGTACCAGGCGTAGATGTTCGTGGTGTTGAGGAACCAGTTCCAGTTGTTTGCGATCCAGGCCTCGGCGGTCGCCCATCGCCTGTCAGTCGTGGGGAAGCCGGCGAACGCGAGCTGAACCATGCCCGACGGCGTCGTCGCCTGTCCGTTGCCCGGCCCCGCGTATCCGAAGCCGGTTCCGTCGTAGCTGTACGTCAGCCACAGGTTGTTCCGCTGTTTGACCCAGTCGGCCACATCCAGCCCGAACCCGGCCTTGACGCCCAGGAAACCGATCGCGGCCCACTGGCACGCCGAGTTGTCCGCGTCGCTGTTCCAGTCGTAACGCCATCCGCCTCCGTAGCGGTCGTCCCAGTCCGTCTGTCCCCAGGCGTACATGTCCATCATGTCCTGGGCGATCGTGCGGAATGTCTTTCCGCGAATGCCTGTCGCTCCTGTGTCGGCCATCAGGTCCGGCGCGCCGCACGCCGCCAGCGCGTCCATCACCATGCCCCCTTCATAGATGGGGCGGCTGGAGTTCACCGACACACCCACCCCGTTTCCGTTCGAGTCCGGGTTGCCGAAGGCCTGCACGCCGATATTCGTGGCGTACAGGTAGGTCACCAGCTGCCGCAGGCCGCAGATCACGTCGTCCGCCAGGGGGTCCAGCGTCGTCGGACGCGTCGGCACGTGGCCGTTGATCTCCATCGCGTGGAGACTCGATGCCGTCGAACCCGCGCGATAGCTCCCGTACGACGACCACGAACCGTCCGTGTTCTGCGTCTTGTGCAGATACCAGAGCCCCTCATCGATGGCCACGTTGACTTCCACCGTCAGGTCCTTCGGATGGACCTGCATCGGGTAGGTATCCACCAGGTCGCCGTGCACGGGGTCGTGAACCGTCAGCGTTGCCGTGTACAGCGCGCCGGCGTCGCCGGTGTATGTGTGCTGTGTCTCGATCACGCGCTTGTTGGTGACCGTTCCGCCGGCCGGCGGTGTTCCGTCGCCGAAATCCCACGTGTACGTGAGCTGGTCCGCCGCCGTGTCCGTGTACACCACGGCCTTCAGGCGCGCGTTCAGGCCGCTCCACAGGTTGTGCGGCACCTCGCGTCCGCTCACGCGGTCGTAGTCCCACGGCACGCAAACGGCCATCGGCCGAACATCGACGGACGTGGTCGCCGTGGCGGTACGCTCTGCCGCGTCGATCACGCGCAGCGACACCGCATACGTGCCCGGCTGCGTGTAGGCATGGAAGGCGTACTGCCCCAGCCCGCGCTGGCCGTCGCCGAAGTCCCACTCGTAACGGACGATTCCGAAATCGTCGGTGGAGCCGGAGCCGTCGAGGACGGCCATCGCGCCCACCGGCGCCGCGTACGGCCCGCCGGCGTCGGCCACGGGCGCAGCGCCGCTGAAGATCACGCGAGTGCGATCGGTCGTGCTCTGGCCCTTCCGGTCGTAGACCGTCAGCGAAAGGTCGCGTTCTCCGGTGATGCGATAGGTCGTGCTGCCGGCCACGAACGTCTGCCGCAGGTCGTCCAGCTCGTAGGTCCCGCTGTGGACCGTGAAGCCCTGAAGGAACTGCGTGGCCATACCGTAGTCCGAGTCGTAAATGCGGCGCCAGGCATCTGTGCCCGCCGGCCGCATCCAGTACGTGGCCCCCGCCGTCTCCTTGAGCACGATGCGGACGTCGTAAGGCTGCCCGGCCGTGGAGTAATCGGCGCGGCCGCGGCCCGCCCCGTCCTCGTAGATCTGGACCTGATCGCCCGCAAAGTAGATCGCGTAGGGCATCTGCGTGTAGCTGTAGTCGCCGGAGAGGTTCTTGAACCCGTACATCGCGTAGCTGCCGCCGGGCAGCACGCGGCATTGGAAGGTCTGGCCGCGGGCGCGGTTGACCACCTGCCTCGTGAAGGCATACGCGCCACCCCAGCCGCCGGAACCGGTGACGATGAGCCGGCCGTCCTGGCTTGTGCGATCGTTTGAATACCAGAGGAGGGGATTCAGGTACGTTCCGTCGAACGTGTCCGTGCCGAAGTCCCAGACGTACCGCGTGATGCCGTGGTCGTCGGCCGATGCGGTTCCGTCAAATGTCCCGACCCATAGACCGTTGGCGAGGAGTTCCGCTTCGCTGCGGACGTACGGCCCGCCGGCGTTCGCCGTCGGCGGTTGCCCGGTCACATCCAGGGCAACCTGCTGCGACGACGTCTGCCCCAGGAGGTCCGTCACGGTCAGCGTCACGTTCGTCGGCGCGGAGACGGTGCGTTTCAGCGTTCGACCGTAGAAGCGCAGCGACAGTTCGTCGAGGGCGCAGGTTCCGCTGCCGTTCGTGAGGCCGACGAGCATTTCGTCGGTATCGCTGTGCAGCGTTGTGTAGATCGGCGTCCAGTCCGGCGCGCCGGCCGGCTTGAGGTAGTAGGACGCCCCCGTGGGGTTGTTCAACACGATTCGCACATCGTACGGCTGCCCGGCCGTGTAGGAACTCACCTGCCCCCGGCCTTGCCCGCTCTCGTAGATCTGCACCTGGCCGCTCACGAAGTAGATCGCGTAGGTCATCTCCGTATAGCTGTAGTTGGTGTTCGTGTTCTTGAGCCCCCACATCACCTGGTTGGCGTCGGGAATCAGACGCGCCTGCGCCATCGCTCCGGCGGCGCGCCGCACGACCTGACGGTGAAAGACGTAACGGCTTCCCCACCCGCCGCCGGACAGGTAGACCTTGCCGCCGCCCTGCCAGGCCCCGGCGTAAAGGTACTGGCCGGCATCCGGTCCTTCGGGATCGTCCGCCTCGAACGAATCCACGCCAAAGTCCCATTCGTATCGCACAAGCTCGAGTCCGCTGGTCGAGCTGTTGGCATCGAGCGTGAACGTCCAGCCGTTTGCGCCCTTGTCGGCCTCCGTCTGCACGTACGGCCCGCCGGCGTTGGCCGTCGGAGCGGGCGGATCCACCGTGATGTCGAAACTGGCCGTGGCGGTCTGGCTCGATGCGTCTGTCACCGTCAGTGCGGCCGGACCGCCCACGTACACCTTGTGCGAAAGCGTCTTGCCGTAGTACAGTTCGCGGACGTCATCCATGCGAAACGTGCCGCTGCCGACCGTGACACCGCGAAGGAGTTGCGCGTCCGACGGATGATTCGAGTTGTAGATCAGCGTCCACTGCGGATCCGCCGCCGCCTTCAGGTAATACAAGGCGCCGGCGCCGACTTTCAGGTCGATGCGAACATCATACGGCTGCCCGGGCGTGTACGAACTCACCTGGCCCCGGCCGTGCCCGCTCTCGTAGATCTGCACCTGGCCGCTCACGAAGTAGATCGCGTAGGTCATCTCCGTATAGCTGTAGTTGGTGTTCGTGTTCTTGAACCCCCACATCGCCTGGCCGCTGTCGGGCACGACGCGTGCCTGGAACGCGCCGGGAAGCGGGTCGCCCGGCGCCGGCGCCGGCGGTTGCGGGCTGTTGGGTGTCACGGCAGCGGCGTTGTTCGGGCCGTTGAAACCCGCCTGGAAGGTGCGGAAGTCGACGAGGTCCACATCGGCGTCGCCGTCCATGTCGGCCGCCGCGCAGTTCTCCGCCGCGGGCGGCAGGTTCGGCCCGTTGAAACAACGCTGGAAGAAGAGGAAGTCGACGAGGTCCACGTCCGCATCGCCGTCGAAGTCGCAGGGCACGGCCGGCGCCGGGTCGGGCGGCGGCGCCGGCGCGGCCTCCTGCCTCCGAACGGGCTCACGGCTGAACGCGTAGTTGCTGCCCCAGCCGCCGCCGGACACGACCAGTTCGTCGCGGTTGAAGGCGTTGCGGACGATCCACTTGTACGTGTTCAGCCAGTTGCCGTCGAGGCCGTCCGTCCCGAAATCCCATTCGTAGCGCACGATGGACGGATCGCCCGTTGATCCGCTGGCGTCGAACGTGAACGTCCAGCCTCCATCGACGCGGCTTGCGGCCGTTGCCACGTACGGCCCGCCGGGGTTCGCCACTGGCGTAGCCATCGCGCCCGCCGCCGGCGCGGTTGTCGGCGGTCCTTCCTGTGCGCGGACCGTTGCCGACGAAGGGAAGATAATTGCCGCCAGACCGCTTGCCAGCGCAATGCACCCCAACGAAGCGAATACGACGTGGCGAACGGAACGGTTACGCATCATGGCCGACCTCCGAGGCGAGAAAAGAGTGTCGGCGCCGCCGCCGAAGGCTTCGCGGCCCCGACCTTCAACATGCCCTCCAAGACACCCCGCGCCCCTGCAACCACGGAATCCGTGGGGCGCGATGGCCTGCTTCGCTTACGGGGAGACTTGCGATATGCCGGGCCACACGCCAAACGGAGACGGTCAGGGCAGTGCTGCGGCCCGATAGTACAGCATTCTACCCACTTCCGTCAAGAGGAAACATGAAATCGGAAAGCGAGCGAGAAAGAGGCCCGCAGAAGGTCCGATATTCCTCCGCGACGTTCCCGCCGCGCCGGCTCACGGTCGCAACATGGGCGACAAAGGCCGCCGACCAGACCCCAAAATCGCGAGCCAGGATCCAGAATCTCTCCCCGTTCGTCCAGCGATTCGTTCGTGCACGCATGGTCTGTGACGGCGGGCTTCGGGGGCTCGTTGTCGGTCAGTGGTTTGCCAGTCGTCCGAGACGTCGCTGTGATCGAAACCTCAGCATCTCATCGAGCGTTGCAACTCGAGCATATGTGTAACCGCTTGGACGTCGGCTCTGGCGAGGGGGGGCGAGAAAGAACGTTTGCCCGACCTGCCTCTTTGCCGACTCCGAATAATAGGCTGCTACTTCGCTGGCCGCGTCGCCGTGCGGTACTCTTCAGGGATGAGTGTCGGGTCGAACGCATCTTCCAACCGCAGGACCGCACGGCTGGCGAACGGACGGTAGAGCGGGTCGCCCAGGAGCATCATCATCCACGAGTGGAAGTTCGTCGAGAACGCATAGCACTCCGCCAGCGTGAACCGGCCGCTCAGCAGCAGCCCGAAGAAATCCTGCGGCAGCGGGAAGGCGTGCAGGTACGGCTCATCCACCGGCCCCAGCGTGGCTGCGACGCCGTCCTCAAGCATCCGCTTGCACCAGCCCTGCTCGCCCGGGCTACGCAGGTTCACCGCCTCGGCGCTGGCGATGTGATAGCCGACCGCCCCTCGCTCGAACGTGAACGCCGGCACATACTTCCGCAGACTGTACCATCCGCAGTACAGTGCGGCGTGCGGGCAGCTCCGCTGGGCGAACAGCTCCGGCCGGTCGTCGAGCACCGTGGGCCACGGCGAGCGCGACTTCATCAACTCGGCCAGATCGCGCAGGTTCTGGTCGTACGTCCGGTAACCATCGTCCTGCGTGATTCCCCGGGCGTCGATGTAGAACGTCCCGCGCAATCCGGTGCGTTCGGCGGCGACGGCGTCGTCGATCATCCGCCGTACGACCGCCGGCGTCGGCCCGTCGAGACGCGAGACCATCAGCACCTTGCGCTTCCAGTCGCTCGGCGGCACCGCCTGCCGCAGCGGCGCTTGCGCGCGCACCCGCCACGCCGTCGGATTCGACCGCCAGCGGTACAGCGGGTACTCGCCCCACCAGAGCAGCGCCAGCTCGCTGTCGAACGCCGCGCCGGTTTCCTTGCCCAGAAGGGCCGCGCGGTCCTCTTGCAGGTTCCGTGCCGCGCCCAGCAAACCCCACGTCCGACGAATCCGCCGGCGGGCCTCGGGGCGTTCCGGCGAATCCGGCGGCCGGCGCAGCAGCTCCAGAACCTTCTCCTCGTCGTCCCGGATGAGGTTGCGCATCTCGTCCAGACGCCGCACCGCGGAGGGGTGGCCCTCGCCCGAGCGGGCGCGGATCTGCGCCAGCAGGCCGCCCGCGCCCTCGACCTCCTCGACGATGGCGAAGAACTCCTGCACGACGGCGGCGCGGCGGTCTTCGTTCGTCTCTGTCTGCACCCGTGCGGCGACGGCGTTCTTGGCCCGCACGAACCGGTCGGCGGCCGTCTTCAGGTCAACGCCGCCGTTGCGCGTCGTCGGGGCCGAGGCGGGGGGCGGCGCGGGCAGCCGCGCGACCCGCTCCATCGCGGCCGTCTTTTCGCGGAGGTCCTTCATCACGTCTTCAAACTGCAGTTCGAGTTGCCGGGCCGTCGTCTCCTGCCGCGGCGTGGGCCGGACGGGCCCCACGCGGATCGGGACGCCGTAGAACGTGACGAGGCAGCGGACGCGGTCGTCCAGCCGGCCGTTCCGCAGCGCACGGCGGATCTCCGCGGCGGCGACGTCGTAGCGGTCGCGGTCGAGCGTGTCGCGATCGGGCAGCCGCAGGCCGATGAGCCGGTCCTGGGGAACACCGCGGGAGTTGGCATAGTACGTCGCGAGTTCGCGCGAGGTCGTCACGCCCGCATTGTAGATGAGTGCCAGATCGGTCGGCTCGAGCGGCGCCCCGCGCGGAACGGCCGGCGCCGACGCCGGATCGGCCGCCGCCAACGCGGCCCGCAGAAGCAGCCACGCCAGCGGCCATCCCCATGACGCACGCGGCATGACGCGCCCGAGGCAGCCTCTTCCGTCAATCCCTGGTTCGCCGCGTGTGGTCATTCAGAAGAGTCTCGTCGAGTCGAGCAGGATACAAATCGGCCCGTCGTTTACGGATTGCACCCGCATGTGGGCCCGGAAGCTGCCTTCTCGCACGGTCAGCCCCGCGGCGGCGAGGGCCCGGACGAAGGCCTCGCACAGCGGGCGGGCCTCCTCGGCGGACGCGGCGGCGTCGAAGGACGGCCGGCGTCCCTTGCGGGCGTCCGCCTGGAGCGTGAACGCGCTGACGACCAGCACCTCACCGCCCGTATCGACGACGCTGCGGTTCATCTTGCCCTGGTCGTCGGTGAAGATCCGGAGCCCCGCCGTCTTCTCGGCGAGCATCCGCGCCTCGGCCTCGGTGTCGCCCCTGGCGCACCCCACGTAGACCAGCAGACCCGGACCGATCCGTGAGACGATCGAGCCCTCGACCGCAACCGACGCCTCACTGACCCGCTGTACGGTCGCCCTCATACGCCGAGCTTCCTCATGGCATACGCCTTGCTGCGGACACGACGAACGCCGCCAGGACCCCTGCCGCCGGCGCCGTCAGGGCGGCGATGATCCGCGTGGGCACCGTCCGCAACTCGCCCCAGTAGACGGCCAGGAGCACCCATCCGCTGACCGTCACCTGTGCCGCCGTCGCGGCCGACACGACCGCCCCGGATGACCCCCGCGCGCTCCAGAAGTCGATCGCCGCCAGGTTCGCCAGCGCAAGGCCGATCCACAACAACGGACGAAGCGGCTGCCGCAGGCTGAGGCACACGTACCAGACGGCAAGCACCGCCAGCGTGGCCGATACGATCCAGCGGCCGGCCAGCTCCGAATCCTCGCGAACGTGCAACGACAGAAACGCCGCGCCGGGCAGGACCAGGATCCCGGTCAGCGGAAGCACACTGGAATACGGGTTCCGGCTCTGAAGGCGCAGTACCCGCGGCAGGGCGGCCACGATCGGCCCCAGGAGGGCAAGCAGCAAAGGCAATCGGCGCACGACCCACAGATGAGCAGGCGAGCCCTGCGAGCGGAAGTGTACGAACGCGACCAGGGCGGCAACCGCGAAGATCGAGAACCAGGCGAGCAGAAGGTGCCGATACCGCACGGCCGTGTAGCTCGTCGCGAGCAGGAAGACGCCGATCGAGACCATGCCGCCGATCCATCGTGCGGGCGAGCGGTCGGGATCGGTGACGAGGTCCGCCATCGGCCATTGCGCCAGCTGGCTTGCGATGAACGCTCCGATCGCGGCGACCATGAACCCGACGCGTCTGGCACGGGTGATCATGCGCCCCGCCGTCGTCCACGCCGTTCCGTTGTCCAGTTGCTGAACCCACACGTCCGCCAGCCAGTACCAGAACCACGTCATGATGCCCAGGGCGATCAGAAGCCGCTGGAACATGACCGGAAAGTCCTCGAGCCCGGGCCGCGTGATGCCCGTCCCGAGCATGGCGAGCGATACGACGGCCAGCGTCGCCAGCGCCATGGCGGTCTCGGCGACGCTTTCGCTCCAGGATCGGGCGGCGAGCAGGAACATGGCCGCCGAAGCGATGCCCGCCGCCGGAATGGTCCACGGCCGCGTGGGCATGAGGCAACCGAGGGCGAGTATGGCGACGGCCGTCAGGCCCGCGCTGAATCGAAAGCCGGGCCACAGCGCCGACTCGTCAACGAGCACGCGCAGCCGGTCCGGCCAGGCCCGCTTTCTCGCGAGGATGCCGCCGGCGTGCTGAACCGCCACGGCCGCGGCCAGCACGACGGCCATGCACGCGATCGTCACCGCGGCCCAGTCCGTCGGGACGGCGGCGTAGAAGTTGCCGGCGACGCGTCTTCCCTGCACCGGCTCGATCATCAGCCCCAGCCAGACGGCCGCGAAAACCGAAAGGCCGAATACCAGCGTGCCCAGGGCCCTCTCGCGGGTGAGACGCAGCCCGATGCCGCCCGCCGCCGCCACCGCCGCGATCTGCACGAGCCCGTCCCAGGTCACGATCGGCTGCCTGTAGACGATGAAGCCGTAGGCAATCGCCCGGTAAAGGATTTCGACGACCGCCGCATATCCCAGGATGATTATCGAGAGCATGCCGCAGGCGAGCGCCCAGAACTGGATGATCGCGATGGCATCGTGTCCGCCGGCGAGCTTCGCGCGGTGGCGCCGCAACAGTATCGCGACGAGCATCCAGCCGAGACACAGCCCGGCGGCTACCCGCGAAACCAGGGTGAGAGAGGGGGGATCATGGCGGAACCTTCCGAGGACGGCGCCGCCCGCGGCCAGACTGACCGCCGCGATCAGCAACGCCCATCCCAGCGGGTGCCCGGCACGCCGCCGCAGCACGAGAATCGCGCCGAGCACGGCGGCGAGCACAATCGCGGTCCACGAAGCGATCCACATCCAATGGCTCGTCCTGCGGGGTCAGCGGATCCGCACCGGCGGCCGTGGCGGCTTCGGCGCGTAGCGGGGCGCCGTCTTATCGCCCTTGTAGGCTGCCAGAACCTCGCCCTTCGTCTCGATCTGCGCCTTGAGGAACGCGGCCGCCGCCGGCAACGCCGCATCCGCCGGTGCGGCGACGTCCATGCCCGGCTGGTCAACGACAACGTAGCCGTCGTACGCGATGCCGCGGAGCAGAGCAATCAACCGCGGCAGTTCCGCCTGCCCTTCGCCCAGCGGCACAACGCCCGTCGGGCGGCCTTGCTCGTCGGCTCGGGCGTCGCAGACGTGGACGAGGCCGATCCGCGTCCCCAGCCGAGGCACCGACAGCGTCGGACGCTCGCGCACCGCCATCGCCCGGCAGGGGTTCCAGCAGCACGCGACCGCCGGGTGATCGACCGCGTCCAGCACGTACCACATCTCGCGGCTGCCGCAGAGGTCACCGTCGTTCTCGACGACGAGCGTCACATTCACGTCGGCCGCCGCCGGCGCGACGTCGCGAAGGGCCTCCACGACCCGCGCGAGCGACGCGTTGACTTCCCGGCCGGGCGGTGTGGTGCCGCCGAACACGCGGACGAACGGGCAGCCGAGCCGCGATGCCAGATCGACGTAAGCCCGGACCTCGGCCTTTGCCGTCTCGGCGCGGACGCCGGGCCCATGCAGGCGGACCGGCGTGCCGAGGCAAACCAGTTCGATCCCGGCGTCCGCAAACTGCTGCCGTAGGGAAGGCGGGTCGGCGGACAACGCCGGTTCGGACGGCGAAAGCACCCGCCCCTCGACGGCCGAGAGTTCGACGCCCTCATAGCCGAACTCCCTGGCACGACGGAGGATATCCGCCAGGGGCCACGACGGACACGCGGACGTGCTGAAGCCGATCTTCATGCCGACACCCTACGTGAAGCTGTGCGTATCCGCAAGCGCTGCGGCGAATGTCGTCGCCGGTTTGCGCGCCCCGGATGTTTCCGGCCACGACGAATGGCGGAGGGGGTGGGCGGCTCTCCGGGGCCGTGTGCCCGCGGCGGCGGCCTCTTGCCCCCGTACGGACCGCCGCACGACGTGCAGGCCGCTGTCTGGCGGCGTATACTGCTCGGACGTCTTCGGAACAAGGAGCAAACCATGCAGAGCCGTATCGTGAGAGCCGTGATGTCCGTTCTGTGCCTGACCGCCCTGGCAGCCGCCCTCGGCTGCGCGACGGCCGGGGCGCCCCCGCTGGCGGGCCGGGCGCCCGCCGATCGCGAGAAGCTCATCCAGCCCGGCAAGCTCGGCGGGGCGGCGGACTCGCGGAGGTTCTTCTTCGACTTCTGGAACGAGCAGATCGTTCGCGAGGACGTCAAGGTCGGAACCGTCTTCCTGGGCGACTCGATCACCGAGCTGTGGAACCTGCGCGCCTACTTCGTCGCGAGCGACGGCGTCATCGAGAACCGCGGCATCAGCGGCGACCTCGCCTCGGCGATGGCCAGGCGATTCGAGGCGGACGTGATCCAGCTCCGGCCGCGAAACGTCGTGATTCTCGCGGGCACGAACGACGTCCGCGTGCTGATCGAGGCCGGCAAGAGCGACGACGAGATCGTCGGCGAGATCACGGCGTCGCTCGTCTCGATGATGGACCAGGCCCGCGCCGCGGGGCTCCATACGCTGGTCTGCTCGATCCTGCCGACGAACGACGATTACAAGATGCACGGAAACCGCACGTACCTGCGGGCGCGGATCAACGAGAAGCTCAAGCCGGCCTGCGCCGCCAGGGGCTGCATCTACGTGGACTATGCCTCGCCGATGAGCGACGAAAGCGGCGCCCTACGCAAGACGCTTGCCCGCGACGGCCTGCACCCGCACTACGCCGGCTACGAGATCATGGCGCGGCTCGTCAAGGAGGCCGCCGCGAAACACGGTTTGCGGCTGTGACCCCCGCTTCGGCCGCGCTCCGCGGCGACCGGGCCTCCGGGCGCGAGGTCGCCGCTTTCGCGAGTTCGCGCACGGCCGCATGCGCCTCGGGGAACTTCGCAAACGATTCCCAGTTGTAGACGCACACGAAGCGGCAGCGATTGAAGCGCAAGGCCCGTTCGAAGTTCCGCTTCCAGCCGGCCCGGTCCGCGGCGCCGCGCCACCACTCCGACGCGGCCCACTGCCGGCGGCCCGCGCGCTCGAGGTCGGCGGCGAGCGATCCGCTGTCCTGCGGGTCGTGTTCGTAGAAGCTCCAGCCCGGGATCGAGTCGTCGTTGATCGCGGGCCGGAAATCCATGTGCTTGTCCCACGGGGCGAACGTGCCGCCCTGGTGCGTGAAGAGCATGTCGCGGGGCAGGCCGCGGCGAACCGCCTCCCGGCAGAGCTTCGCGAGGTACTCGTGCACGACCTGCTCGATGTCCTCCCGGGTCAGCGTGCCGCTCTTCCTGATGCCGGACGTGGCGACGGCGGCGTAGCCCAGCGGCTGCTTGTGGCCGAACGTCCAGCCCTGTCTGGGGTCGTGCCGTGTCGGATCCTTCGACGTGTCAACCGGGCTCTCCTCGAAGAGCCGGTTGCCGTCGTCGTGGTAGTAGGCATTTACGTTGATCGACGCTTCCCAGCCGAGCTTCACGCCGCCGAAGAGGTACTTCTGCTTCGCCGGCAGTTGCTCCTGCCACCGCAGGATGATCGGGATAAGGATGTCGTACGCCTTCCAGTGCTCGGCGAGGAACCGCGGCGACGCCAGGTTCGGCGCCGGACGCACCCGGTGCTGCGTGCCCCAGTTCCGCCAGCCGATCTTCACGGCGTGCTCCGGCCCCCAGCCCGTCCACTCGACGTTCAGCCGGTTCTCGGGGTTGAAGCCCGGCAGGCCCGGGTCCCACCAGTTCCACAGGTCCGGACGCCGCTGCCACCAGTTTTGGCCGTCGAGCGTGATGAGCACGGGCACGTCGCTCGCTTGTGCGGCCGCCAGCAGGTTCGAGAGCGATTGCGCGATGGTCGGGAGGTCGCCCTCGAGGATCGAGAAGACGAAGCTGACGCCGATGCGCAGGCGGTCGTTGCCCGGCGTGCCGATCCCGTCCACGACATCCCGGCACGACTGCGGCGTGAAGCGGGCGGGAATCAGGTGGTCCCAGCTCGCCTCCCCCGCCTGGTGCGGCGCCCGGTTGAAGAAGATGTACTGCGGGAGACGGCCGTCGGCCGTCGGGTCGGGCGGCTCGGCGGCGAACCCGACCGCCCAGCCCGCCGTCCCAAGCCACACCGCCGCCGCGTACCGCAAAACCGCGGAAATGGGAAAGTTCCAGAGTGAACGAGTAAGAAAGGCGCCTGCCGCACGTGCTGTTGAATCGCGCAGCCGCCGCCCCGGCCGTTGGGACTGGTTTGCCATAGCCGCGGATTATACACGTCCCCCCGTTTGCAGTTGATCGGCCGGCCCCGAGACGTTCTAATGCTGCCTATGCGATACTCGATCCTCCGACCGTGGATGTGGGTTGCTTTCGGCGTCGTGGTGGCGGGAAGCGGCGCGGCGCTGGGCGCGGAACCGCAGACGTTCCGCATCGACGCGGACTCGCTGGTGGACGCCCAGTTGACCCTGTACTGGCGTGTCGATCTGCCGTTACGGCCGGCCGACCGGGTCGCCTCGTTGTGGTTCGTCGACGAGCACATTTACGCCTTGACCGACAGCGGCATGCTCTTCGCCGTCCGCGGTGAGTCCGGGCTGGTCCACTGGCAGCGGGTCATCGCCGAGCCGGGCGATGTCGTCTACCCGATCACGCACGCCATCGAGCACAGCGGCCTCGGGCCGGTGATCGTCACCACGCCGGGCTGGATCGCCCTCCTCGATCGCGAAAGCGGCAGGGAGATCCCCTTCTTCGACCGCGCGGCCGATTGCGAGCGAGCGCGGCTGCCACTCGAGAAACCGGCCGCCGGCCCCGCCCAGGGCGACGCGGAGACGCTCTACGTCTCCTACAGCGACGGGCGATACGCGGCCCTCCGCCGCAAGAACGGGATCCCGCGTTGGTACATGGGGACCGGCACCTTCGGATCGACCACGCCCCGGCACATCCCCGGGCGGCTCCTGTTTGCCAGCGACAAGGGCCTTTTCTTCCTCTTCGACATCGAGCAGGCCGACCGGAAGCTCATATGGTCCGATCAACTGGGCACCGCCCCGCTGGAGCCGATCCTGGGCCTCTCGACCGCACAGCGAAAGGAGATCTGGCCCACGGCGGCGAGCACGACGCCGATCGAGCCGATACATCTGGACGGTCAGGATCTGGTTTTTGCCGGCAGCGATCAGGTTGTTTACTCCATCGATCCGGCGACCGGGCCGATCGCCGGCCGATGCCGCTGGCGTTGCAAGCTGAACACGCGGCCCGTTGAGGGACCGGCTGTCGTGGGCGATCTCGTGTTCCAGCCGATTCCGTCCGGCGGCCTCGTTGCGATCGACCGCCAGAAAGGGCGCAAGCGCTGGACCCTTCCCGAGGGATGCCGGCTGCTCTCGCGCTCGGCCGACACCATCTGCGCGTTGAGCCGCGATGGCGGCATACTCGTCGCCGATGCGACAACGGGTAGTCCGCGCAAACTGGCGAAGATCTCCGGTATCGTGTTCGCGCCTTCGAATCTGCGTACGGACGCCGTCTATGTGGCCGGACAAAGAGGCCAGATTGCCTGCATTCGGCCGCGTGGTACAGCGGCACTGACGCGCGCCGATCTGCTCCCCGTGCGGCATACGGCGGCAACGACGCCCGCGGCGTCCGCCGCGACGCCTGAATCGGCTGCGGACGGCCAGCCGGCGAACACCGCGACGGTCACAGAGAGCGATCCGCTCCGCTCCAGGCGTTTCCAATAGCGGCGAAACCCCGTTGTTGAGAAGAAAAAAACGTCGCTTCGCGAAGAAAATCCTGCGCGCCTGGCCAGAGGCGTAAGTCGATTGTTCCGGCGAGTTACGATTCACCCGCCTCGCGCAACTTCGCATTGGGGCCCTGTGAGTTTCCGGATTCGTCAAGAACTCATTTGCCTTTCGTAAAACATGGGCCATATTAGGGATGCGGCTGAAAGGAAGCTTTCGCCTGGCACCGATGCCTGATCCGGGTGGCTCCGGCAGGGTCGTGGCAACCCAAGGATCCGTTTGTGTCGCCAGCAATGGCGATGCGGCGGTGAGGTGAACACATAGCCCGGGTTGCCGCAGGCCCGAACGCCCGGAAGCGGGAAGGTGCAAAACCCTAGAAGGGGTCCGGCCCCGCAAGGGGTCGGGTAGCCGTTCGGCGATTGACACCCTGAAGTGCGTGCAGCTCGGGTGGCCACCGTCGGCCGGGTCGCACAGCATGGATGGGGAGTTGCGGCGAAGGTCGCGGCAAGCCGGGCGGTCAGAGGCCCCTAGAAGGGCGAAGCCCAGAGGAGCATCCGGCGGGGATCGGGCTTAACGGCTCGGTCGAACCGCAAGGGACTCTCGGCGGGAACAAAGCCCAGAAGCCGGTGTCGTTCGTGTTGCTGCCTGTCCTCGGACGGGTGGACGTGCGGGCGGCTAACGGCATGTGGGTCAGCGCGGCAGGGATGCCGAGGCGCCCGCTGCGAGGAGAACGCTTCAAAGGGTGAATCCCAGGAGCGCTGCCGATCTGAAACAAGGTCGGCGAGGGTTGTCGAGGAGGAAGCCGTCAAGAGGGTAGCCAAACCCTGAAGGCGGAACCGGCGGGTAGGCAAGACCCGTCGTAGTGGACTCGGCGATCCGCAAGTGCTGAAGGGCGCGAAAGCTCAGGAGAGGTGCCGGCCCGTTGCGGCGGGTTGGCTAGTGGTCGGTGGTGCAAGACTCTGGAGGAAGGTAGAACTCGCTGAGAGGCTCGATTCGGGAGATCTAAACCGTCCCCCGACGGCGTCCGATGCGAAAACCCGCAAGACCGGTGCTGCCGCTAACGGTGAAGTGGGCTCGCAGAACCAATGTGGGCGATACGTTTCGGGCGCAGAACTCTGGACGAGCGACCAATTCCATGAGAGGATGACGACGGGCGGAAACGCCTGACGGCAAGCCACCGACGCGAAAACTCTGAAGGGCAAAACAGGCGGAACTTTCAGCCGCCTTTTTTGTTGCGCCCGCGAAGGGCTCCCGTGCCGCCGTTTCGTCGCATGGCATGTCTGGCGAGCGGGTTGTTATCGGTCGCGGACACGAGGCTGTCCGTCATCGCTGCGAAGACAGCGAGCGGGGGCTCTTATGCTGCTGGAACTGGCCACTGTTAACCCAACCTTCGCACGCGGCCGGCGTCAAAGCGGCTGGCGATAGCGCCAG
>CAZUAI010000086.1:0-23913 GCA_964617875.1 uncultured Planctomycetales bacterium
CGTACGATCTTCGCTCGTGCGAGGTGCGGATTATGCAACTTGGGGGTCAAGACAGCCGTAGCGGCGTTGCCCGGTGCGTCACGGTGTCAGTTGCGGCGGCGAACGCCGTGGCATACGCTCTTGGGGCCCTGGCA
This sequence comes from uncultured Planctomycetales bacterium, assembly GCA_964617875.1. Lineage (GTDB taxonomy): Bacteria > Planctomycetota > Phycisphaerae > UBA1845 > PWPN01 > CAZMVY01. Next base: position 135 of record CAZUAI010000086.1, read on the forward strand.
AGACGTGGAGATCGGCTCCGCGCCATGGCGATGACATTCCGGCCGGGGTCGCTGGTGCGTATCGAGGATTGCCTGATGCGAGGTTCTGCGGGCCGTATGCGAGGGCGTATGGGCCTTCCGGCGGCGTTGCTGCTCCTGCTCTGCGGCGGGTGCCAGTGGTATCTCGACGACGCCGACCGCGAGGTCTACCGCCTTGTCGAGACTCGCCAGCGCGAATCGATCGCCACGACGCAGAATGCCCGCCTGCCGCGTCCGCGGGCCCGTCAGGCAGGGCCCTATCCCGACGCCGAGGCCGGCAAGTACGCCTACGGCCCCAGCCCGATCGACAGCAACGTGCCGAAGGAGTTCCAGCAGCCGGCCACCCGGCCGTCGGTGTCTGCGGCCGCCGCGCAGGCGCAGTTCGACCAGGCGTTTCCCGATGCGACACCGGACGGCGTCCCGGGCGCCGCGCCCGCGAGCGTGCCGACGACACAGGCCGCGGCTCCGGGGATGGAGCCGACCGCCACCCGCTTCAGCGAATACCCGACCACGGCCCCCGGCACGCGCGAACTCAACCTTTCCGACGTGCTGGCCTATGCGTTCGAGCACTCCCGGCAGTACCAGACGGCCAAGGAGACGCTCTACCTGGCGGCCCTCGCCCTGTCCTCGGAAAAGCACCTTTGGGAGCCGCGCCTGTTCGCCACGCTCGGCTCGGATTACACGAACCTCGGCCAGATCAACCACTGGACGCAGTCCCTGCAGTCCGTGGCGCAGGCCGGCGTCCGGCAGCGTCTGCCGTACAGGGGAGAGGTCGTCGCCAAGGTGATCGACACAATGGTCAGCGACCTGCACGACCGCGCCACCGACGGCGCGACCGGGCAGATGCTCCTCGAGGCCAACATCCCGCTGCTCCGCGGGGCCGGGCCGGCCAACTACGAATCGCACTACCAGGCCGAGCGGAACCTGATCTACGCGGTTCGCACGTTCGAGACGTACCGGCGGGGCCTGGCGGTGCAGATCGCCGGCGACTACTTCAACCTCCAGCGGCTCCGGCAGGAGGTCATGAACGCCCGGCGGAGCGTGCGGGCATTCGAGCGGGACGTCGGCCGCACCCGCGCCTGGTTCCGGACGGGGCGGATGATCCAATTGGATGTGCAGCGTGCCGAGCAGGCCATGCTCAGCGCCGTGAACAAGGTGGTGGACGCGACCGCGTCCTACCAGAACGCGCTCGACCAGTTCAAGATCCGCGTCGGCATGCCGATGGAGACACCGATCGACGTCGCCCTGCCGCGCGAGCCCGATGCCCCGGCCGCCCGGAGCGAACAGGAGTCGGAGTCGCTGGAGGACTCGATCCGCATGCCCGCCGTGTCCGAGGATGAGGCCGTGCGCATCGGTCACAAGTACCGGCTCGACCTCCTGAACGACTACGACCAGATCGGCGACGCGGCACGCGGCATCGCCGTCGCCGAGAACAATCTCTTGCCGGACCTCCGGATGAACGGCAGCGTGATTATGGACACCGATCCGAACACGCGGGACATGCTGAGCTACAACACGGAGCGGACGACGTACAAGGCCGGCATGGCGCTCGAACTGCCGCTCGACCGCAAGATCGAGCGCAACGCCCTCCGCAAGGCGTTCATCACAAAGGCGCAGGCCGAGCGGAACTACGACGAGGCCAGGGACCAGGTCGCGCTGGAGGTGCGGCGGGCCATGCGCGTGGTCCGGCAGCAGGAACAGGTGCTTCGCATTTCGGTGCTGAACCGGAACCTGGCCGTGGAACGGCGGAAGGCGTTCGAGGTGCGGCTGGCGATGGGCGGCGTCGGCGGGGTCGATAACCGCGACCTGATTGAGGCCGAAAACGAGCTGCTCGATGCCCGAAATCGTCTTGCCCAGGCCCAGGCCCAGCTCAGCCTGGCGATCCTGCAGTTCCGCCGTGACACCGGCACGCTGCGGGTCGATGAACAGGGCCGATGGACCGAGCCGCCGGAGACGGTCCGCTAGCCGGCTCAAACCGGCTCATTCGAAGCGGCGCTACCCGTGATTTTCATTCCCTCGGGAGTGGCTCCGGGTTGGCCGGGTCGTGCCCGGTGCGGTATTGGTCGGGGGCCTCCGGATCGGTATAATAAGCGAGGGAGCGCAACGACGGACGGCACGCGCGAGGCGTGCCGGCGGCGATGAGGATTCGACGGGCGGGCTTTCAGCAGGTGCCGCATTGAGCCGAACACCGGTTAACGAAGACGCCAGACTGCTGGAGAACGACGCCATACCGTCTCCCGGCGTTCTGGAACCGGAGGCGTCCGTCGCCGAGGCGATTGTCCGCCCGCCCCGCCCCGGGAAGATGCGGGAAGCGGCGCCGCCGGCCCGGCCGCGGAAACGCGTGTGGCGGCGGCCGGTCGTGATCGTCGTGCTGTTGGCGGCGACCGGCGTCGCGGTCTACTACGGCTTCGGCGGGCGAGGCGGGGCGAAGCGGGATTCGGATATCCAGCTCTTCAAGGTGACTCGCCGGAGCTTCCCGGTGATCCTGCAGGAGAAGGGCGAGCTTCTGGCCGCCCGGTCGATCGACATCCGCAGCGAACTCGAAGGCCGCGCCACGATCATCTATCTCATCGACGAGGGTACCCACGTCAAGAAGGGCGACCTGCTCGTCGAACTTGCCAGCGACGAGATCGATGACAAGATCCGCGACGCCGAGATCAAGGTGGCGCTCGCGAAGGCGGCGGCCGAGGCGTCGGAGAAGGAACTCGAAATCCTTCGCGACAAGAACGCCAGCGAGAAGGAAAAGGCGGACCTGACGCTCTGGCTGGCCGAGCACGCCGTTGAGAAGTTCAAGGAGGGCGAGGCGGCCCAGCTCCGGCAGGCCGACCAGCTCGCGCTCGAGAAGGCCCGGTACGTCCTGCAGCGGGCCGAGGACCGCCTCAAGGACTCCGAAGAACTCTACGAGCAGGGATACATCACCCGGCTCGAGCTGGAGGCGGACAAGTTCGAGAAGTACCAGGCCCAGATCGAGCTGCAGAAGGCCGACCTGGCCCTGAAGGTCACCGAGAAGTACACGGTCCCGATGGGTCTCCAGGAGAAGCAGGCCGCCGTCGAGGAGGCCCGGCGGGAGCAGGCCCGACAGAGGACCGCGGCCGGCGCCTCGGAGGCGAAGGCGCTTGCCGACGTCCAGGCCAAGAAGAGCGAGCTGAATCTCAGCGAGGAGAAGCTGAGCAAGTACCGCGACCAGAAGATCAAGGCGAAGATCGTCGCGCCCGAAGAGGGGCTCGTCGCCTACGCCCGCGACAGAGACTGGCACGGGAGCGACAGCAACCGGATCGAGACGGGGGCGACGGTGCACGAACGGCAGCAGCTCATCGAGCTGCCGGACACGTCCCAGATGAAGGTCGTGCTGCGCATTCACGAGGCGAAGACCGAGCGGCTCAAGGTCGGGCTCCCGGCGACGGTCGAGATCGAGGGGTTCAGCGGGCGGCGCTTCACCGGCCGGGTCTCGAAGATCGCCGTGCTCGCCGACTCCCGGAACCGCTGGCTCAATCCGAACCTCAAGGAATACGAGACCGAGATCCTCCTCGACGGCAAGTTCACGGAACTCAAGCCCGGCACCACGGCGCGGGTCCAGATCCTCATCGCCGAACTCCAGAACGTGCTGGCGGTCCCGGTGCAATCCGTGTTCGGCAAAGGCGGCCAGTATTACGTGTTCGTGGACGAGCGCGGCACCGCCCGGCCGGTCGAGGTGAAGCTGGGGCTTTCGAGCAACGAGTACGCGGAGATCCGGTCGGGCCTGAACGAAGGGCAGATGGTCCGCCTGGCCGTCACCGACGAGATGAAACTGGCCCTTCCCGAGGGCAGGACGGTGGACGAGGACGTCGTGGCGGCACCGGCGGCGGCCGCGCCGGCCCCGCCCGTCGCGCCGGCCCCTTCCAATCCGCCCACGGAGAGGCGCAAGCAGAGGCCGTCTTCCACCACGCGCCCCGCGCCCGCACGGTCATGATGGACCGAGCCGCCACGCCTGCCGCACCGAGAGCCAACCCGCGCGAGCGGATGTCCGCACGCCAGGGCCCGGCGCGATACCTGGCCTCCATGGAGAACCTCGTCAAGGTCTACGGCAAGCCCGGCAGCGGGACCGAGGTCACCGCCGTCCGCGGGATCTCACTCAACTTTGCCCCGGGCGAATACGTGGCGATCTGCGGTCACAGCGGCTCCGGCAAGAGCACGCTGCTCAACCTCCTGGGGTGCCTCGACCGCCCGACATCCGGCCGCTATATCCTCGGCGGCGACGACGTTTCCCGGCTCGACGACGATGCCCTGTCCGACGTGCGCAACCAGCGGCTGGGCTTCGTGTTTCAGAACTTCAACCTGATCCCGCAGTTGACGGTGCTCGAGAACCTCGAGGTCCCGCTTTTTTACCAGGGCGTGTCGGTCCAGGAGGGCCGCGACCGCGCGATGGCCCTGCTCGACCGCGTGGGCATGGCCAACCGCTCCCACCACCGCCCGATGGAACTGTCCGGCGGCCAGCAGCAGCGGGCGGCCATCGCCCGCGCGCTGATCAACGACCCCCTTCTGATCCTCGCCGACGAGCCGACGGGCAACCTCGACACCGCCACCGGGAACGTCATCCTGGACCTGTTCGACGAACTGCACCGCGAGGGCACGACGATCCTGATGGTCACGCACGAGTCCGACGTGGCGGCGCGGTGTGAGCGGGTGATCCTCCTGCGGGACGGGCTGGTCGTCAGCGACGAACGCAATGACAGGAACGCGGCGGCGCCGGCGCCGGGCGGCGGGGGAAAGGCGTGAGATGAACGCCGGGCTTGTCATCCAGACCACGCGCCTCGGCCTCAAGAACATCCATCTGCACAAGCTGCGCTCGTTCCTCACCACGCTGGGCATCATCTGCGGCGTCGCCGCCGTCATCTGCATGCTCTCCATCAGCGAGGGCGCCTCCGAGGCCGAAATGGCCCTGATCCGGCTGCTCGGCACGCACAACATCATCGTCCAGTCCGTCAAGCCGGAAGGCAGCGGGGCCGTCGCGCAGCAGCGGTCCTACATGCTCGAGTACGGCCTGAAGGCGGCGGACTACGAGCGCATCCGCGGTACGATTCCGCACATCGACCGCATCGTCCGCCTGCGCGAAGTCGCCTTCGAGGCCGGTTACGGCACGCAGGTGTTCCCGGCCACCATTGTCGGCACCGAGCCCGAGTTCTTCCGGACGGTGCATGTGACCCTCGCGCGGGGACGCGCCCTGCAGGCCGTGGACCAGGACGAGGCCGCGAACGTGTGCGTCATCGGCGACGAGGTCCGGCGCCGGCTCTTCGCCTTCGAGGATCCGATCGGAAAGGCGATCTCCGTCAACACGCTCAGTTCGGGCAACATCCCCTACACGGTCGTCGGCGTCCTGGGCCGGATCGAGACGGCCGGCCGGCCCGCCAAGGGCGTCGGCGAACGCGATATCAACTCCGACGTCTACATCCCCCTGACGACCGCCGACGCCCGCTACGGCGATCTTCGCGTGAAGGTCCAGAGCGGCTCCCGCGAACTCAGCCGCTGCGAGTACAGCGACTTCTACGTCCAGATCGATTCGCTCGACAACGTCATCGCCGTCTCCGAGATGCTCCGCCAGGCCCTCGCGCACGGCCACCGCGAGGCCGACTTCGTCGTCAAGGTCCCGCTCGAACGGCTGAAGATCGCCGAGAACGAGAAGCGGCGGCGGCAGATCACGCTCGGCGCGATCGCCGGGATCTCGCTCCTCGTCGGCGGGATCGGCATCATGAACATCATGCTGGCGACGGTGACCGAACGCACCCGCGAGATCGGCATCCGCCGGGCTCTCGGCGCCAAGCGGAAGCACATCACCATGCAGTTCCTCACGGAGTCGCTGATCCTCAGCAGCGTCGGCGGGATGTTCGGCGTGGTCTTCGGGGCGGCCGGAGCGCTTGCGATCACGTACTACGTCGGCTGGCCCACCGTGATTCACCAGTGGACGATCTTCGTGAGCCTCGGGCTGGCGCTGGCCGTGGGGCTCTTCTTCGGCATCTACCCCGCCGCGTCCGCCGCCCGACTGGACCCGATCGAGGCCCTGCGCCATGCGGGCTGATGTGTCGCGGTATGCCCGGTACGGCGGCCTCGATCTGATGGACGTCTACAAGCCCGAGTACATGCAGTGGGGAACCAACCGCCGGGCGGGGACGAAGATCCACATGAAACGCTACTGCAACTGGCTCTGGGCGGACGGTCACGTCGAGCGCCTCGTCCAGCTCCAGGATCGCCGAGGCTCAGGGACGATCGGCGGGCGTACCCCGGAGCAATGGCTGGTGCTCTACGGCGTACGCGACACCAAGCGGGCGCTAACCGATTGATCGCCTCGACGCATACGGTATCCGCCAGTCTGAATCGGAAACAATCCAAGGGAAACGGCAATTGGAGGATCTTCCACGACGCCAACGCAAGTCGTTTTTTGGGAATTGAGAGAACGTTTTATAAGACGTATTCTCTCCTCGCGCGGACGGAAATACGTCAGTGGCCTTCTGCGGCAAACGCTCACCTGTCAAGCTGAAACTTCCGACATATTATCGGCTTGCGGCGCGCGCGGAGCGCGCCGACGGCCCGAATCCCTGTACGCCAGGGGGAGACCGCGATGACCCAGATTCGTCGTTTTCATGTGCTGCCGGCCCTGCCGGAGGCCCTCAAGCCCTTGCGGGACCTGGCCTTCAACCTCTGGTGGACGTGGGAGCCCGACGCCGCCGAGCTGTTCCGCCAGATGGACATGGACCTGTGGGAACAGGTGAACCACAACCCGGTGCTGCTGCTGGCCCGCATCAAGCAGGAGCGGCTCGAACGCATCGCCCGGGATCCGGCCTACCTCGCGTACATGGAGCGGGTGCTCGACTCCTACGCCCAGTACATGGAGCTGCCCACGTGGTACGCCCTGAACTATGAGAACCGCGAGCCGGGGCCCTTCGCGTATTTCTCGGCCGAGTTCGGCCTGCACGAATGCCTGCCGATCTATTCCGGCGGCCTCGGCGTCCTGGCCGGGGACCACCTCAAGAGCGCCAGCGACCTCGGCCTCCCGCTCGCCGGCATCGGCCTGCTCTACCGCCAGGGCTATTTCCACCAGTATCTCACGAACGACGGCTACCAGTTCGAGGACTACCCCGACCTCGACTTCGGCATGTTGCCGATCACACTGCTCCGGGATCCGCAGGGGGCGCCGCGTCAGATCAGCGTCGAAATGGACCACCATTCCGTTCACGCGCAAATCTGGAAGGCCCAGGTCGGGCGCGTGCCGCTGTACCTGCTCGATGCGAACGTTCCGGAGAATCGGCCCGAAGACCGCGAGATCACGGCCCGGCTGTACGGCGGCGACCAGGAAATGCGCATCCGTCAGGAGATTCTGCTCGGGATCGGCGGCATGCGGGCGCTGGATACGCTGGGGGTCGAGCCCGCCGTCTGCCACATGAACGAGGGTCACTCGGCGTTCCTCAGTCTCGAGCGGATCCGCCAGCACATGGTGCGCAACGCCCTGAGCTTCGACGAGGCACGCGAGGTCGTCGCCGCCTCGAACGTCTTCACGACGCACACGCCCGTTCCCGCCGGCATCGACACGTTCCCCGTCACGCTCGTCGAGAAGTACCTCGGCGATTACTGCCGGGCCATGCAGCTCTCCATCAAGGACCTGCTCGCGCTGTCTCGCATGAATCCCGCGGACGCGCAGGAGCCGTTCTGCATGCCCGTCCTGGCGCTGCGTTTGGCGCTCCGGAGCAACGGCGTCAGCCAGATGCACGGGGAGGTTTCCCGCGAGATTTTCTCCCGCGTGTGGCCCGGCGTGCCGCTGTCCGAGGTGCCGATCGACGCGATCACGAACGGCGTACACGTGCGGAGCTGGCTGTCGGTCGAGATGGCGCACCTGTTCGATCGCTATCTCGGTCCCCGCTGGGCGCAGGACCCGGTCGATCACACGATCTGGGCCTCGGTGGACAACATTCCGGACGCGGAGTTGTGGCGGTCGCACGAGCGGCTGCGTGAGCGGCTGGTGGTGGACGCGCGGCGCCGGCTGAAGAACCAGCTTCGTTCGCGAGGGGCGCCGCCGGCCGAGATCGACCTGGCCGACGAGGTGCTCGATCCCGAGGCGCTTACGATCGGCTTCGCCCGGCGGTTCGCGCCGTACAAGCGGGCCGCGCTGCTCCTGCAGCACCAGGAGCGGCTCATCCGGCTGCTCCAGAACAGCGATCGACCCGTGCAGTTCATCTTCGCGGGCAAGGCGCACCCGCGTGACGAGGGCGGCAAGGAACTGATCAAGAAGCTCGTCCACTTCATGAAGAACGCCTCCGTGCGCCACCGCATGGTGTTCCTCGAAGACTACGACATGAGCATCGCCCGTTCGCTGGTCCAGGGCGTCGATGTCTGGCTCAACACGCCCCGCAAGCGGCAGGAGGCCAGCGGAACCAGCGGCATGAAGGGCCCGCCCAACGGCGCGATCAACGTCTCCATCGCCGACGGCTGGTGGCCCGAGGCCTGCGACGGAACCAACGGCTGGTTCATCGGCGACAACCGCATCTACAACAACGAGGACTACCAGGACTTCTTCGAGAGCGAGAGCCTTTTCGATCTGCTCGAGAAGGAGGTCCTGCCCGCCTTCTACGAGCGCGGTGCGGACGGCCTCCCGCGGAAATGGATCGCGCGGATGAAGGCCTCGATGAAGACCATTCCGCCGGTGTTCAACACCAACCGCATGGTCCGCGAGTACACCGAGAAGATGTATCTGCCTTCGGCGTCGGAGTGGCGGGACGTCTGCAAGGACCAGTTCGCCGCGGCCCGGCGGGGCGCCGCCTGGCGGGCACGGCTGCGCGATCGCTGGAACGAGCTGCGCATCGAGTCCGTCTCCGCCGAGGTCCCGCGGGAGATCGTCGTCGGCCAGACCCTCCCGGTCACGGCGGACATTTTCCTCGGCACGATCTCGCCGGATGACATTCTCGTCGAACTCTACTACGGCCTCGTCACCGCCCGCGGCCAGATCACCAACGCCCGCGCCGTCTGCATGCAGCCGCAGCACGGCAACGGCGACGGCCGGTATCGCTACGTGGGCCAGATTCCGTGCGCGCTCAGCGGGCAGCACGGCTACGCCGTGCGCGTCCTCCCGGCGCACCCCAACGCCGCCGCGCGCTACAGCCTCGGCCTCGTCCGGTGGGGATGAGCCGCCAACCGCCTGGACCGTCCCATGGCTTCCGGCCCGTTGACCGCCCCCGCCATGGGAAGGGGCCGAAGTCGTTTGACCCGCCGACCGCGTTGCGATAGCCTGACGTGCATGAGCGATGCCGCCGTACTCGGCCAGCCGATGAGGTTCAGCGACAAGGTCCGCGTGACGGCGGCGTGCGCGCTCGCCATGGCGTTGTTCGGGTCGCTGGGGTGGACGATCGCCCGCCCGGCGGACCCGCAGATGGCCGTTACGCTGCTGCTGGAAAACCGGGCCTGGCCCGCCGTGCTGGTGTCGGTCCTGGTGCTGGCGGCGGTTTCGTCGGCCGTGGCCGCGGCGGTGGCCGGGAAGGCCATGGCCGACGCCGGCGTGCTGGCCGCGGCGTGCGGCCTGGCGATGATGAGCGTCCGCGGCGGGACGATGACGCAGGTCCTGATGTACCACGGCACATCCGAGAGCGAACGGCGGACGCTGGCCACGGCCTTTGGCATCGAGACGCTGCTGTGGTTCGCGGCGATCGCGTCGGCGTGGCTCGTCGGGCACCTGGTGCGGAGCTGGCTCGACGGTCTTGCCGCCGCCGCCGAGGCATCGACGCCGCGGAGTCGATGGGCACGGGTCCGTGAGGCATTCACGCACGTTCGGCACGGCATGTTCGGCATGGTGGTCTGTGCCGCCCTGGCCTGGCTGTTCATCGGGGCGACCATGTCGCGCACGGCCGCCTCGGCGATCGAACGCGGGCAGGTGTTCTTCGCCCTCGGCGCCGGTTTCTTCGTGGGGGCGGCGGTGGCGCAGCAGATCTGGGCGAAGGGCGCCGCGTGCTGGTACGGTCTGAGCGTGCTGATCGTGGCGTTGCTCGGATACAGTCGGGCGGCCCTGAACCCGGTGATTTCCGCCGCCGGCCCGCTGGAAAGCTACGCACGGCTGGCCACCACGCCGCCGAACGACCTGGCGCGTGCCCTGCCGATCGAATACATGGGCATGGGCGTTGCCGGCGTGATCCTCGGCCACTGGGTTGGCCGCCGGATGCACTACGCCCGCATCGCACAGAAGGCCGCGTCGTGATTCTCCGACGGATAATCCACGAGGACTGGGAGACGCTGCGGCGCCGGATGCTCCGCGAAACCGAGGAGTACCTGTCCGACGGCCTTCGCCATCCCGATACGGTCGTTCGCATCCCCGCTGTCCGCGTCGGGCGGGGGTTCTTTCCGCGTGCCTACGCCGTCCTATTCTGGAGGCGCGTGCTCTTCGGGGAATAGCGGGGCGACGTCCTCCGGTCCATCGAGCGGAAAGAGCAGGAGTTGCCCGTCGCGGACGGGCGGCGCGGCGGGCAGCGGTGCGCGGGCGGCACGGGTGAGAAGCGTTGCGGCTCGCGTCTTCCGCCGCGCGGCGGAGACGAAGCCCTCAAGATCCTGAAAATCCCACTCTTCCCGCGGCACCGGCCGCCCGTGGCGGTCGCGTACCGTGGCGCCGTAGCGATCAACCAGGATGCGTGCGGCGAAGCGGTCGCACATGCCTTCCTTCTGCCGCGTGTTGCGGCGGGCCTGCTTCACCAGCCAGTGGTAAAACTCGTGGAGGAAGACGAAGAACACGAGCTGTTCGGCGTCGGCGACGCGGAGGGTGTAGATCTCCCGCCACCAGACCCGGGCGTTGGATCGGGCACGCGCGATGTGCGTGCGGATGTCGTAGGGGAACCGTACGTGGCGGCCGATGTTGATGCGGATGCGCCTCGCGCGGTAGTCGCACAGCCCGGAGAAGTCACGCCCGCGGCTGTACTGCAGGGAAACATCCAGCGAGCGGTGAGGCCAGCCGTCCACGTGCTCGGCCATCATCCGCAGCAGGCGGTCGTCGGACAGGGTGGTGGCGTTGCGGAACCTCATGCGACGGCGAACCGGCTGGAAGCCTGCACCCCAAGGACCCGCCCGGAAACTCCGTCCCGGGGACGTCATCGGACGTCGCGCGGAGCATATGAGGACCCGGCCATCGCGTCAACGCCACTCCGATCCATTCTTATCGGACGGGTTGGCCCGCGGCGCATCGCCTGGGGATTTCGCTCACGTCGCCCCAGAAGCGTGCATATCATATCTTCTGCTGTAGGCAGGCTTTCGAGGCGGCGGAAAGGTGGCGATCCCGACGTGAAGACGGTCAAGACGCTGATCCATCTCCACACCGACTACTCGGGCGACGCAAAGTCCTCGCTCGGCGATGTGATTTCGACGTGCCATTCCCTCGGCATCGGCTGCGTCGCCGTCACCGACCACAACACCATCCGCGGTGCCCGGGCCCTGGCGGCGGCGGCGGACTTTTCGGTGATCGTCGGCGAGGAGATCAGCACCCGCGAGGGGCACCTGCTCGGGCTGTTTCTGAAGCACGAGATTCCGCCGGGCCTGCCCGCCGTGGAGACCGCCCGCCGCATCCACGATCAGGGGGGGCTCGTCATGGCCCCGCACCCGTTTTCGTCGCTGTGCAAGTACAGCCTGCGAGCGGCAACCGAGATGCTGATCGGGCATCTGGACGCCGTCGAGGTCTCCAACGCCCAGAGCCTTTGCGCCAGGGACGACCGGCTCGCGTCGGAGTTCGCGGCGCGGCACGGCCTGCCGGGGTTCGTCGGCTCCGACTCGCACCTGCCGTGCAGCATCGCCCCGTGCCATCAGTTCCTGGAGCCCTTCGACGGCCCGGAGGCGTTCTTGGCCGGCCTGCGCCGGGCGACGCTCTGCCCCGGCCGCCACCCGCTCCGCTACTTCGTCGAGTACGGCTGGCGGAGCGAGGTCCAACGCTGGCTCGGCCGGCCGCCGCTCGGCTTCGGCGCCAACGCCGCCCCGCGTGCCCAAACCGCCCGCCCCGTGGCGCAACCGGCCACGTGACCGTACGGCAAACGCCCCGGGTGTCGGGAACCCTCGGCTTCCGACGGTCGCTCCTCTCGTGAAGCCATGCCCGCCGGCGCAACCATCTCCGGATTCGTCACGGGGCCCTGACGCCCTCACTCACCCGCTTCGGGCTTGCTGATGCCCGCGCGCCAGCGGAGCGGGGGCGGTGATGTACCGGGTGATGGCCTGGAGGCATGGGGCGTGACCGTGGCGGAAGCCAACTCGGAGAACGGCAGGCCGGCATCTTCGACGGGCGGACCGACCGTGCGCGAAATCATGCCGGCCGAGCCGCGGGCAATCGTGCCGCTGCTGCCGTACCAGCGGGACGACGTCGAAGCATCGGCCCGGTTCAGCTGGTGCTGCTGGTCGCGCCAGATCGGCAAGAGCTTCACCAAGTCGCTTCGCCGTCTCCTGCGCGGCCTGGCGCGCCGGCGAAACCAGATCTTCCTCTCGGCCAGCGGCCGGCAGAGCCGCGAACTGATGCTCAAGGCACAGCAGCATTGCCGGGCGCTGGCGATTGCCGCCGAGTACCGGGCCGAGACCGCCTTCGAGGGAACCGAGTACAAGCACCTCGAAATCCGTCTGCCGAACGGCGTCCGCATCATCGGCGTTCCCGCCAACCCGCACACGGTTCGCGGCTTTACGGGCGATGTGCTGCTCGACGAGTTCGCCATGCACCGTGACGATCGCGAGATCTGGGCGGCGGTGTTCCCCACGATCCTGCGCGACGACGGCGAGATCGACATCGCCAGCACGCCCAAGGGCCCCGCCAACCTTTTCGCCGAGCTGCGGGCGAACGAGTCCTTCCGGCATTCGACCGTCACGCTCTACGACGCGATCGCGCAGGGGTTGAAGATCGACGCGGAGCAGGTGCGGCGGTCCATGAATGACGACTCGCTGTTCCGGCAGGAGTTCCTCTGCGAGTTTCTCGACGAGGTCGGAGCGTTCCTGACATACGAGCAGATCGCCGGCTGCGAAGACGCCACGATCGAGAAGCCGCCGGACTGGGCGGCACTCGAGCGCCGGGCGGGCGATCTGTTCGTCGGCGTGGACATCGGACGGCGAAGGGACCTGACGGTTGTGTGGGTGCTGGGCGCCGCGAGCGGAAATGAGCAGGCGAGTGCGGTCACCCTCACCCCAACCCTCTCCCTGGCAGGGAGAGGGGGGATGGCCACCCTCACCCCGTCCCTCTCCCTGAGAGGGAGAGGGGGGGTGCTGGTCACGCTCGGCGTGATCGAGATGCGGGGCGAGCCGTTCCGACGGCAGTACGAGGTGTTGCATCGCGTGATGGCGCTGCCGGGCTTGCGGCGATGCTGCATCGACGCGACGGGTGTGGGCATGGCGCTGGCGGAGGCCGCGGTCGAGGCGTTCGGCGAAAGCCGCGTCGAGGCCGTCACGTTCACACCGGCCGTCAAGGACCGGCTGGCGACAGGGTTGAAGCGGCGTTTCGAGGACCAAACGATCCGCTTGCCGGTGGATGAGGTCGTTCGGAACGACCTGCACTCGGTTCGGTGGGATGTGACGGCGGGCGGTGCGGGGCGATTCGTCGTGTCCGGCGCCGGCGATTCACACGCGGATCGCTTCTGGGCGCTCGCGATGGCCGTGCATGCGGCGGAAGAAGCGGCGCCGGCGGCCCGGATGGAGTTCGCGTCGGCCGGCACGCTCCGCTTTGCACGCGACGGGATCTGGTGACGGGGCTCCGAGCCGTGCCGCATCCGGCGGCAAGCCGCGCCCCGTTGTGGCGCAGGCATCCTGCCTGTGCCCACATGCAGGCAAGGGGCCTGCACCACCATGCGAGTGAGGAACCGAACGCGGAATCGCCGGGTTGCGAGTCGGGTGTACACATGGGGCTTGTCGAACGTATTGCACACGCGGTAGGGAACAGGGCGTTGCGGCGGCGCGGGGCCAGGGCCGCGCCCTCGGCCGGGCGACTGGTGCAGCCGCGCAAGGAGGACTTCTGGCGCGACTATCCCGCGGACGGGCTGACGCCGCAGCGGCTCGTGAGCATCCTCCGCGCGGCGGATGCCGGCGACGCGCGCGCGGCGATGGAGCTGTTCGAGCAGATGGAGGAGAAGGATGCGCACCTGCACAGCGTCGCGCACACCCGCCGGCTCGGGCTCACCGGGCTTGACTGGCAGGTCGTATCGGCGGCGGAGATGAGCGAGGGCGCGGACCGCGCCGCGGCCGACGACGCCGCGGCCTATTGCCGCGAAAGCCTCGCCGCGATCGACCGCTGGGAAGAGACGTTGCAGCATCTCTCGCTGGCGATCGGGCGGAATATCGCCGTGGCCGAGCTGATCTGGGACGTCGGCGCCGGCGGACACCGGCTCGTGGACGTCGTTCCCGTCGATTTCGCACGGCTGACCTTCGACGAGTTCGGACGCGTGCGGATCCTCACCGACGCCGAGCGCGTCCGCGGGATCGCGCTGCCGTCGAACAAGTTCATCGTGCATGTGCCGCACGCCGCATCGGGGCAGCCGATGCGGGGCGGGCTGCTGCGCGTCAGCGCGCTGGCGTGGCTCGGCAAGCACTTCGCGATGAAGGACTGGCTGATCTTCGCCGAGGTCTTCGGCATGCCGGTGCGGATCGCGCGGTACGAGCCGTCGGCCACGCCCGAGGAAAAGCGCGAGCTGCTGCGAATGCTCGAATCGCTCGGGACCGACGCCGCGGGAATCTTCAGCAAGGCCGTCGAGCTGGACGTGATCGAATCGAACCGCGGCACGCCGCCGCCCCCCTTCGAGTCGATCTGCAACTTCATGAACCGCGAGCTGAGCAAGGCGTGGCTCGGCCAGACGCTGACGATCGAGACGGGCGGCCAGACCGGCACCTTCAGCACGGCGCAGATCCACAACCAGGTCCGGCTCGATCTCCGCGAGGACGACATCCGCAAGGAAGGCCGCACGATCCGCCGCGACGTCCTGCGGCCCCTCGTCGAGATGAAGTTCGGCCGCGGAGCGCCCGTGCCGCACTTCCGGCGAAAGCTCGACCGCCCGCGGGACCTGCGCGAACTCGCCGACGTCGTCTCGGCGGCGGTGAACTCGCTCGGCATGCGCGTCCCCACGCGCTGGGCCCACGAAACGCTGGGCATCCCCGTGGCCGCCGGGAGCGAGCCGGTGCTTTCCCGCCACGCGAACGCGGAGCGGGGGCGGTGATACAGAGTGTGGATTCCTGGTTGGGGCAGGAGCCCCGGGGGCCGGCGTATGAGCGAGCTGGATCACACGACGGAAACGGCGGTGCTGCGGTCCGCCGAGTTGACAGAGCACGTTCCTCGCGAGGTGCTGATCGTGCCGTGGGGCGAGGTGCAGAGCGCAAGAGGTTCCTTCGTGGTCGATGACGAGTCGGCCCGCCTGGCGATCGAGGCATTCGAGTCACAGAAGACCGACCTGCCGATCGACTACGAGCACCAGACGCTCGGCGGCGAGTACGCCTCGCCCTCCGGCCAGGCGCCCGCGGCCGGATGGATCAAGCGGCTGTGGCTGCGACGGTCCGACGGCAATGACGATGGCCGCGACACGGCGGGCGCCGCCGGCCTCTACGCCGACGTGGACTGGACCGACGCGGCCCGTGCGCAGCTCGCCGCGCGTGAGTACCGCTACCTCTCGCCCGTGGCGATCGTCCGGAAGAGCGATCGCAAGCTGGTGGCGCTGCATTCGGCGGCGTTGACGAACAAGCCGGCGATCGTGGGAATGCGGGCGATTGTCAACCGGAGCGACGAAGAGAAGACGGATACCCTCACCCCGTCCCTCTCCCTCGGAGGGAGAGGGGGATTGGATACCCTCACCCCGTTCCTCTCCCTCGAAGGGAGAGGGGGTTGCGCGGATATCGAGGTTCGAGAACGTGATCCTGTGGAGGATTCGAGGATGGCGGAAGCATTGGAACGGTTGCGGGAGCAACTGGGGCTGGAGGCCGCCGGCGGGACGGAGGCGGTGCTGGTCGCCGCGTGTGAGCGGCTGGCCGCGCTGACCGAAGCCGCGCGGCGCAGCGAGGCCGAGGCGCGGGTCTTTGCCGCGATGAAGGCCGGGAAGCTCACCGAGGGCCAGCGGGAGTGGGCGCTTGCGCTCGCCATGCGCGACCCGGAGGCGTTCGAGGCGTGGGAGGACTCCGCGCCGCTCGTCGTTCGGGTCGGCCGGCTCACGAGCGACGGCGACCACGCGGCAGGCAGTGCCGAGGACGGCGAGGCGGTCATCGCTGCCAGGGCCAGGGCCGAGTTTCGGGCTCACCCGGAACTCGAGTTGCTCACAAGCGAAGAGGCGTATGTGGCTCTCGCGGCGCGAGAAGGAAGGACGGAGTGCCGGGGGCGAGTATGAAACCGGGCCGATCCCCCTGCACACGCAGACGAACATCGGGGTCAGCCGGATGGGCCTCGACATCGCGATCGAGGCCGTCGAGGTGAATGAGACGCATCGGTTGATCCGCGTACGATCGCAAGGATGCGTATAAAGGTCGTCGCTCCCGCGGCCTGTCTCCTCGACAGCGGGGAAAGCGGGGTTTCGGAACCGCGGGCGGTGGCCTGGATCCCCGCTTTCGCGGGGATGACGGAGCAACCGGGTAACGGACTGACGGAACAACGGACCAACGAAAGGGGTTTCCTGTGGCCTTGACAGCCAATCGAGAACTGGATCGGTACGTGGATCAGGAGCTTCGGCGGTATGCCGTGGCGGCCGGGGCGCACGTGTACAAGGGCGGATTCGCCGGCCTCAACGCGAGCGGCTACGCGCGAGCGCTGACGGCCGGCGATCGGTGCGTCGGCCTTGCCTATGAAGAGGCGGACAACACCGCCGGCACCGACGCCGCGAAGCACGTCCGCGTCTTCACGCAGGGCGACTTCGCCCACACGCTCGCGGGGGCCGCCGTGACCGACATCGGCAGGCCCGTCTACGCCTCCGCCGACGACACGCTCACGTTTACGGCGGCGGGCAACAGCCTCGTCGGCTGGATCGTCGATCGCACCGCCGCGAACACCGTGATCGTGCGCCTGGGCGTCGCGGCGTTCGCCGGGCCCGCGCCGCAGATCGTCGGCGCGGCGGCCGAGGTCGATTGCGAGACCGGCCAGAGCCCGCAGGATCTCACGCTCATCCCCGCCGCCTGGAATACCGGCGGCCTGCTCATCGAAGAGTGCGTCGGAATCGTGACCGAGGCTTTCGCGGGCGCCACACAGGACCAGGGCGTCGTCACGCTCAAGGACAGCGACGGCACATCGCTGAACGTCACGCTCACGCCGAACGACGCCGGCGTCGGTGCCGTCAACGACCTCGTCGTGGCCGCCGGCACGAACAGGACCGCCGAGCGCGCCGCCACGGGCGACCCCGGCGCGATCGTCGCCGCGGGCAAGGGCGTCCGCGCCGTCGTGACGCAGGTCACAAGCGGCGCCGGCGCCGCCGGCAGACTGCGGGTGATCGTGAAGGCGGTCCGGCTGGCGGGATAAGGGCACGGAGCGCCGGTCGCCGAACAACCGAGTTACCGAAGAACGGACGGAACAACCAACGAAACGACGAGGAACCATTCATGGCCGTGATCAACACAGGACTGTTAACCAGGGGCTTGCGGAGCGAGTTTTTCCATCGGTTCGAGGCCACGCCGGTCTACTACCGCGACCTGAGCACGCGGATCGCGTCGAACTCCGACAGCGAGACCTACCGGTGGCTCGGCACCGTGCCGCAGATGCGCGAATGGGGCACCGGGCGGCTCGCCCGCGGGCTGCGGACGGAGAGCTACTCCGTCGAGAACCTCAAGTACGAGGCGACGATCGAGGTCGATCGCGATGAGATCGCCGACGACCAGACCGGGCAGATCCGGCTGCGCATCGGCGAACTGGCCCAGCGGGCCGCAACGCACAAGGACTACCTCCTCGCGCAGTTGCTGGCGAACGGCGAGTCCGCCGGCTTCCTCGGCTACGACGGCGTGCCCTTCTTCAGCGCGTCCCACGTGTCCGGCACGTCCGGCACGCAGGACAACACGCTCAACCACGACGTCGTTACGCCGACGACCCCCACGATCGACGAGTTCAAGAGCGCCCTCAAGCTCGCCACCGCCCGGATGCTCGCCTTCAAGGACGACCAGGGACAGCCCATGCCCATCGGCGCGACCGGCCTCGTGTGCGTCGTCCCGCCCGGGCTGTACTTCACCGCCCTCGAAACCATCAATGCAACCGTGATCGGCGGCACGACCAACGTGCTCGAGGGCGTCGCGCGGGTCCTCTCGCTGCCGTGGCTGACGAACGGCACGAAGTGGTACCTGCTCAAGACGGACGGAATCGTGCGCCCGATCATCTTCCAGGACCGCGAGCCCGTCGAATTCGGCGCCCTCGCCGAGGCCGGCGAGGACGGCTTCAAGCGGGAGAAGTTCCTCTTCGGCGTGCGGGCGCGGTACCGGATGGCCTACGGCTATTGGCAGTACGCCTTGCGCGTGGCGTTCGTGTGAGAGCCGGCGGCGGGGAAGGCGTCGGAAGCCTTCCGGGGCGAGCGCCGGCGGCGCGGGCGGACGACATGGCTCGCGCGGACGCCACGGCGCAAGGGGCAACGGCTCCTGACAACTTGTTGCGGATCGCGGGGAGTGGCATGGCGTACGTGACGAACGCAGACATTGAGGAACGGCTCGGCACGACGGCCTGCGTGCAATTGACCGACGACGCCGGCACCGGCAGCGCCGATCTCGACAGGGTCAACGAGGCGCGCCTCGCCGCCGAGGGCGAGGCCGACAGTTACCTCGCGCGCCGGATTGCCGTGCCTGTGGACCTCGCGCGCCGCCCCGAACTGGCGGCGGTGCTCCGGGGCGTCGTGCTCGACCTGGTGTCGTACCGCCTGCACGGCCGTCGTCCGCCGGTGCCTCCCGACGTGGCGCGCCGGCGCGACGAGGCCGTGCGATGGCTCGAGCGAGTGGCACGGGGCGATGTGCTCCTGCCGGCGATGGCCGAGCCGCCGCCGAACCCGGCCGCGGGCCTGGCGGGCGCCGCGGTCGGCGCCCCTCGCACCATGACGCGCGACACACTGAGGGATCTCTGACAGGAACGGGCGCGGCCGGGCCCGCGGCACGGGCTTCCGGCCCGTGACCTGCCGGCAGGACGCCGGCGCCACGATCGGTCGGGACAGGGCTCTACGGACTCGACAGGCGAGAACCTTGAGCGCATTCGGTGAACTCGAACAGGCTGTGGTGGCGGCGCTGACAAATCTGCGGGTCGGCAGCGCGCGACTGTTCGCCTCCGTGCAGGGGCGGGCGCCGGCGGACCGTCGGGACGCGCTCGACCTGCTCGAGCGTGCCCCGAAGCCCGCGGCGCTCGTGGTCGTCGGCGAACGCACCCGCCCGGACGCCGAAGGCCGCCGGCCGGGATGGCCCGTCGTCCGCGTGTTCGTCCTCTCCGAGAGCCTCCGCAGCCAGACCGAGGCACGCACCGCAACCGCGACGGCGGGCGGGATCCTCGCCCTCGTCGAACGCGTCGCCGGTGCCCTGCACCGCGCGGTCTTTCTCGCCGACCGCCGTCTGCGGCTCGTCCAGGACGCGGCCGTCGCCGGCGACGATCGCCGGATCCTCTGGGAGCAGGTCTACCACGTTCGGCGCGAGGTCGCGTGGCTGTCGCCGGCGTTCGACGGCGCGGCGTTGTGCGGGGCCGAGAGCGAGGTGTCCGTCGAGCTGCGGGCATTCGGCGCGCCGAGCGCGTCGGCCCCGCGACGGCGCACGATCACGTGGCGCGGCACGTTGCGCGCGGACGACGACGATGCCATGAACGAAATCGAGCTGGCCATCGAATCCGTCGTGCGCGCCGGCGTGGCCGGGGTCATGACCGATCCCTGGGGCCGCGTCCATCCGGCCTGCGTCCCGCTGTCGTACGAGCACACGGCCCCGCGCGACCGCGACGACGTGACCGGCGAGGCCGTTCAGGACTTCGAGTTGCGCTTCGAGCAAATCGTGTCGTGAACCGGAGGCGGAGATGCAACGCGTGAAGATCATGGTCGTACGGCACGCGGACCTCGCGCCCGGCGACGCATTCGAGGTGTTCGGCGGCGGCAGCGGGCCGATCAACTACGAGCGACCGCTGACGCGCCGACCCGTCGCGCTCTGGCCGCGCGACGATGCGCTCGCCGGGCACGCAGCCGGACGCCATTTGACCGGACGCCACCTGGCCGCTCCGGCGCCCGATGTACGCTTCGACGGCACGCACCTGCTCGACACGCATCTTCGCCCGGCGCGGGCCGTGTTGTTTGAGGCCGGACCGTACGCCACCGGGCGCTACCGACACGCGGTGCGCCTGAGAGACGCCGCGGGCAACCCGCGCGGGCAACCGCCCACGGAGATCGAGACCGTCATCAACACCGCCCCCGATCCGCCGGAAACCCTGGTGCCGGTGGCCTTCGATGCCGGCCGAATGGAGTTTCGAATCGTGCTGAGGGCTGAGGACTGAGCGTTCAGAGTCAAGAGTGTGAGCGTGATGAGTTCAGCGCGGAACCCTGAACGCCTGACTGTGAACTCAACAACCGGGCAACCGATCATGAGCACATATCCAAGCGAACGATGGCCCAGTGACGCCCTTGTCGAGGCACTCGACGGCACGACGGACGCCGCGACGGGCCTGCCGTACATCGCCAAGGGCGTCGGGCCCACAAGCGTCCCGACCTATGAGGTCCAGTACAACCGCCGCGAGCAGCGGCTGCTGCGCGAGATCGCGCCGGTCAACGCCGGGCGTGTCGTCGACGAGGGCGGCCTGAAAATCGGCGTGTACCCCATCGACTGCACGATCGCCGGGCAGCGCCGCCGCTTCGCCGGCGCCACCGGCCGTGCCGTCACGGACAATGCGACGACGCATCTCTGGCTCGATGCGGACGGCACGCTGCAGAGCGGAACCGCGTTCCCGCCAGACGTCGCGGGCTACCTGCCGCTCGCGAAGGTGGTGGCCGCGAACGGCAACCTCACGATCACCGACGAAAGGCCGAAGGCGCTTTTTGCGGTTCACGGCCGCCGTGTTCTTCTCGCCAGAACACAGAGCGACACCGACTGCACGCCGTCCAGTGAGTCTCTCGTGCACAACGACGGCGCCGGTGCTGCGGTCACCCTGACACTCGGCGCCGTGGGCGAAGGTGCCGTGTTCACGTTCGTCGTCGCCGAAGATGCGCAGGAACTCCGCATCGACCCCGGCGACGCCCGCCGTTTCATCGACGCATCGGACGGCGGAGTCAGGTCGAACGGCGCCGCCGTCCGTGCGTCGGACGCCGGCGCCGCCATCACCGTGGCGGCGATCAGCATCGACGGAAGCCTGTCCTTCGTCGTCATCAGCAAGATCGGTTCCTGGACATACGAGGCATAATCATGGCGACGGTTGCGCGGTACATTTCGGCGTCTGGTAACGACGCGTGGGACGGCACGGCGCGGACGTACCAGGGCGGCTCCGTCGGGCCGTGGCAGACGCTCGGCAAGATCCTCAGTGCGAATCCGGGGAATGCAGGCGATACCGTCATCATCAACGTCGCCGGAGGAATCGCCTATACGAACGGAGTCCTCACGTTCACGTCGTCTCACGGCGGGAAGACGTGGAAGATCCAGGCCGACCCGTATTACGCCGCGAAGGCAGCATGGTTGCTGACCGATACCCAGCGTGGAATCTACAACAACGGCATGGGCTCCGGGTCCATCAAGTTTGACGGAATCGACATCACGGCGGAATCCGCGCTGAGTTCGTCGCTGATCTACACGGTCGATGCGGGAAACGTAGACATTGAGCTGGCGAACTGTACGGCCACGCTGGCGACGAACACGTCCAACGGGCTGGTCAACTCCAGCACCGTATCGGCAAGCCCGACGCGGGTTCTCCGGCTGACGAACGTGACCGTGCCGTCCTTGTCCGTGTCCGGCGTCATCATGCTGGCGTCGCTTCAGGGCTGGGCCCGCGTGGAGGTCACCGGGTGCAACTTCACCGTCACGGGCAGCAACGGGTCACGGTGCCTGTTCTATGTGAGCAACGTGGTGTCCGCCATTCTGATCCGCAACTGCACGATGGCGATCAACGGGGGAATCGCACTGTCGTCGCCGACCGGGTTCGCCCGGCTCGAGCTGACCGGCAACACGATCACGCTTGGCGCTTCGCCGTCGTCGCTGGTGAGGGTGCAGAATCTGGAGGCGGACGTCCTTCTGGCCGACAACGCAATCACGATGAGCGGGCTGACGACCACGATGCTCGTTCTGGGTCTGGATTCGGGAGGCGCATCGACGAATCTCAAGCGTGTCCGCGTGGTGCGGAATCGGATCGCGGTGACATCCGGCGCTGGCCATGTCATGCTCGTGGGGCAGGGCGTGGTCGGCGGCGAGGTCGCGTACAATCGTCTGACGGGGCTTTCCGGCGATTACGGGCTCGTCCTCAAGTGCAAATACGTCTCCGTCCACCACAACGTCATCGTGTCCGGCGCGCCGGTGTTCCTGTCCTCCGGCGGATGGAACCACATTCATCACAACACCTGCCTGAACCTGAGAGGCAGCTACTTCGGTGCGCTGCACTGGAAGAACAACCAGGACGCCACGTATTCGGAGTGGAACGTCATCACGGACAACATCTTCGATGCGTCGCAGGCCCCGAGCGACGGTTACGCGATCGCCAATGACAACACCGGGCACCGCGACAACATCATCGACCGCAACCTGTACGTCTCCAGCCCGGCAGGCCGTCTGGGGCGGTTGCAGAACGCCAATCAGGACACGATTGCGGCGATCCGGTCGGTGTGGAAAGCCCTTTCCGGGTCGCTTGTGACGAATGATGACGAGAGTGCGGTTGGCGATCCGCTGGCTGTTGACGCGGCTGGGGGGGATCTGAGGCTTCGGTTCGGCACGCCGTGTGCCGGCACCGAGGGCACGCTGTGGCGGGATCGCGGGGCGTGGCAGCGGAGACCACTGAAGCCGGAAGGACCGGTCAAGACGGAGTGACGAAGCACGGTTGATGCGTCAACGGGCAACCGACTGACCCCGAACCGGGCAACGGACAACAGACATGATGCTCCTGAAGCAAAACGAATCGAACGCCGCCCGCCGCGAAGTCCTGGCGGTGATGCTGGACACGGCCGACTATGCCACGCCCAGAACGGGCCTGACGGTGACGGCGACGATCCTGAAGGCCGGCAGCTCGGCCTTTGCGGCGATCGCCGGCAGCGTCGCCGAGGTCGGCGCCACCGGCGTCTACAGGGTCGGCCTGGCCGCCGCCGATCTGGACACGGCCGGCCCGGCGATGCTCTCCCTCTCCGCGGCCGGCGCCGTGACGCAGTACCTCCGCCTCGAGGTCGTCGCCCTCGATCTCTTCGCCCCGCCGGACGCCGAGTCGCTCGGCTTGGGCGAACTGCACCTGGTCAAGGCCGTCCTGGCGAACAAGCGGACGCACCGGATCGAAACCGGCGTCAACACCGTCTATGACGACGACGGCGAGACGCCCCTCCTCACGCTCACCCCGGACGAACGAGACGGCGTGGTGACGATCACGCCGGCGTGAACGGGGACGGCGCGCTGAGGACCGAGGTCGTCGCCCCCGCGGCCTGTCCCCGCGAAAGCGGGGAACGCGGAGGCCCGGTGCAACGGGCGGAGGTCTGGATCCCCGCTTTCGCGGGGATGACCAGACAGCCGAGCAACCGGATAACCGAGCAACCCCTTGGCAGGATCGGGGCTGGCGGCCCAACGGACTGACGGGACAACGGACTGACATGAACACTCTTCTCGACAAGTACCTGGCCCGAATGGCACTGCCGTGAAGAACCCGCCGTGCGGGACAGAGACCGAGCGTGTC
>CAZUAI010000087.1:0-23431 GCA_964617875.1 uncultured Planctomycetales bacterium
GACACGCTCGGTCTCTGTCCCGCACGGCGGGTTCTTCACGGCAGTGCCATTCATGACAGGCTCCTTTATTGCGGTTACGGTCCCAGGCCGCAGGCGACCTCGGCACTCCCGCACACGGCCAAATGAGACGCGAATGGACGCGAATGGACGCGCCTCTTCGGACAAACCCGCTGCGGCCACCAACCGATCAAACACGGTTCTTATACCAGGCTCCACCGAGTCTGTCAAGCCCCTTTCTTCTCGGAAAACCGAAATGAAGCATAGGATTCACATTGGAACTGTCGGACGAGACCGCACCTTCAGAATCGGCAGAGGGCAACGGACGTCGCCTGCTTCATCGCCGCTGCACCTCCTGCATTCATGCTCGTCCTTATTGCGAGGGTTCACGCCGCAAACGCTTGTCGTCTTGGCCGCCCTTGGCGGGCTGCTCGTCTTGCTCATCGTCGCGTGTGACGCGGTTGCCGCAGGCGGTCACGCCGCCGTGCGCCAGGTCGGCTCCCGGCTCCAGGTGTTCTTCGACGACTGGCTCATCGACGGGATGAAGGGCACGAGCCTCAAGCTCCACCGCCCCGAGCCCGGCGGGATCGTCTTCCGCTTCGACAAGCCGTGGGAAGGCGGCCAGAGCGCGTACGTCACCATCCTCAAGGACGGCGACACGTACCGCATGTACTACCGCGGCGGGGGCGACCTCGGCCGCGAGTACACGTGCGTCGCCGAGGGACCGGACGGCATCCGCTGGAACCGCCCGACGCTCGGCCTCTTCGAGTTCGACGGGCGCCGGGACAACAACATCATCTGGACCGGCCGGCGGAAGGCCTACGACGAGTCGCACAACTTCTCGCCGTTCATCGATGCGAACCCCGCCGCGAAACCCGGCGAGCGATACAAGGCCGTCTCCGTCGCGCGGATCGGCGACCCCAGGGGCGACCGCCGCAACGCCCTGTTCGGCTACGTCTCGGCCGACGGCATCCGCTGGAAACGGCTTCGCGACGAACCGATCATCACGGAGGGCGCGTTCGATTCGCACAACGTCGCCTTCTGGGACACCGTGCAGAAGCAATACGTCTGCTATTCCCGCGCGGGCCAGCAGGGCAAGAAGAGCGTGAATCGCGCGACCTCGCCCGACTTCGTCCGCTGGAGCAAGGCCGAGCTGCTCGACTTCGGCGGCACGCCGATCGAGCATTTCTACACCAACGGCATTCTGCCGTACTTCCGCGCGCCGGACGTGTACATCGGCCTGCCGATGCGATTCGTACACCCGACCGACCGCAGCACAATCGGCTTCAAACCGCGAAAGACCGACGGCTTCTCCGATGCCGTCTTCATGTCGAGCCACGACGGCCTCCACTGGAACCGCCCGTTCATGGAAGCGTTCATCCGCCCCGGCCTCGACCCGAAGAACTGGGGCGGCGCGCACGGCAACCAGACGCCGTCCTGGGGCCTCGTCCAGACCGGCGAGTCCGAGATGTCGGTCTACTGGGCCGAGCACTACGACAACTATCCGGCGAAGGAGATCCTCCCGCAACTGCGGCGGGGCGTGCTCCGGCTTGACGGTTTCGTCTCGGTCAATGCGCCCTATGCCGGCGGCGAGTTCACGACGAAGCCGCTGGTCTTCGACGGCAGACGCCTCGTCATCAACTACTCGACATCCGCCGTCGGCAGCGTCCGGGTGGAGCTTCAGGACGCCGACGGCAAACCCGAGCCGGGCTTCACGCTGGCCGATTCCATCGAGATCTGGGGCGACGAGATCGAACGGACCGTCGCCTGGAAGAGCGGCCACGACGTCGGCCGCCTCGCGGGCCGGCCCGTGCGCGTACGCTTCGTCATGAAGGACGCGGACCTGTACTCGATGCGGTTTGCGGCGGACCTGGTTGAATGACAATCGCCGATGACGATAATGGTTTCGCAACAACCTTGTCCGGAGAGATGAATATGGCCGGCAGCAGAAACAGCAGAGGAACGAGACAGGCCGCCCTGCGCATGGCGATCGGCGGCGTGCTGATGTTCGCCGTCGTCCTCGGGGTCCGGGCCGCCGAGGAACGGCCGAAGACCGCCCCGCGCCCGAACATCCTCTTCATCTTCTCCGACGACCACGCCTCACAGGCCATCGGGGCCTACGGTTCGACCGTCGCGAAGACGCCGCGGATCGACCGCCTCGCCGCCGAGGGCATGCGATTCCGCCACTGCCTCTGCACGAACTCCATCTGCGGGCCGAGCCGCGCGACCGTCCTGACCGGCAAGTACAGCCATCTCAACGGTTTCAAGGACAACAACGCGAAGTTCGACGGCTCGCAGCAGACCGTCCCCAGGCTGCTGCAGAAGGCCGGCTACCAGACGGCGATCATCGGCAAGTGGCACCTTGTGACCGAGCCCACCGGCTTCGATCACTGGGAGGTGCTTCCCGGCCAGGGGCAATACTACAACCCCGAGTTCCTCACCGCCGCCGGCCAGGTCAAGCGGTTCGGCTACGTGACCGACATCATCGCCGATCGCACGATCGAGTGGCTCGGCCGGCGCGACCGGTCGAAGCCGTTCCTGCTCATGTGCCACCACAAGGCCCCGCACCGGAGCTGGGAGCCGGCCCCGCGGCATCTGACGCTGTTCGACGGCGTCACGATCCCCGAGCCGCCGACGCTCTTCGACGACTACGCCAACCGCTGCTCCGGGGCGAAGGAGCAGGAGATGACCATCGACCGGCACATGACGCTGCACGCCGACCTGAAGCTGCCGCCCGCGCCCGACGACCAGAGCGCCGACGCGCAGATGTATCGGCGGCAGCGCGGCCGGATGACCGAGGAGCAGCGCCGGGCGTGGAACGCGCACTACGACCCGATCAACGAGGCGTTCCGAAAGGCGAATCTCGCGGGCAAGGACCTCGTGCGGTGGAAGTACCAGCGGTACATGAAGGACTACCTGGCCTGCATCGCGAGCGTGGACGACAGCGTGGGCCGCGTGCTGGACTACCTGGAACGCGAAGGGCTGGCGGACAACACGGTGGTGATCTACAGCTCGGACCAGGGCTTCTACCTCGGCGAGCACGGCTGGTACGACAAGCGGTGGATGTACGAGGAATCGCTGCAGATGCCGCTGATCGTCCGCTGGCCGGGCGTCATCAAGCCGGGCTCGGTGGACGGGCACCTCGTCTCGAACCTCGACTTTGCCGAAACGTTCCTCGAACTGGCCGGCGCGAAGATCCCGGACGACATGCAGGGCCGGTCCATGGTTCCGGTGCTGCGGGGCGAGCCGCCGTCGGACTGGCGGAAGTCGTTCTATTACCACTACTACGAATACCCGGAACCGCACCGCGTGCCGCCGCACTACGGCGTCCGGACGGAAACGCACAAGCTCATCTACTACCCGCGTACGGACGAGTGGGAGCTGTTCGACCTCGCCAAAGACCCGGACGAACTGCGGAGCGTCTACGGCGACCCGGCGTACGCGGACAAGGTCAGGGAGCTGAAGGCCGAGCTGAAGCGCCTGCGGGAACACTACCGCGACACGACGGACCAGTAACCGCCGGGATCGCGCACGGCGGCGACGGAACCATGCCGGCTCGTGCGGTCTCACGATCGCCGACACGGGGTCTGCGAGGCCGGACAGGACAAGCCGCGACCGGAGGGAGAACCACCCCTTTCACGGCGCGATCCGTTTATCGCAGCACCGGATCGGCCTCCAGCGCCGAACGGAGCTTTCTGATCGCAGATGTTTCGATCTGCCTCACGCGCTCCTTGCTGAGCCCGACCTCCCGGCCGAGATCGGTCAGCGTTCGCGGGGGCGCGTCGCCGTCCCGCGGCAGTCGCTGGCGGAGCACGTGCTTCTCGATCGGCGTCAGACCGCCGCGGTCCTCCGTGAGAATGGCCGACAACCTTTCGCACCAGAGGGCCCGCTCTTCATCGCGCCGCGTGTCGGCCGGGCGGGTCCTTTCCGCGTGAGCATCGAGCCGGCCCGGCTCGCGCAGACGCCTCTTCGCCTCCTGCCTGCGGCAACGCCAGAACGCGCGGACAATCGCGTTGCAGGCATACGTGCCGAAGTGGATCCCTCGCCACGGATCGAAGGCGTCGATCGCACGCGTGAGCGCGAGCATGCCGGCGCTGAGCAGCTCGTCGCCGTCCGCGTCGGGAATGCCGGTACGCCCGAACAGGTAATAGACCAGCGCCAGGTTGTTCGCCGCAATTTCGTTGCGGAGTTCCCGGTACCGTGAGGCAAAACTCTGCCAGTCGGGGCGCGTCACGGCCGCTTCGCCGTACCGTCGTCTCAGCGCGTTCAGCCGCCGGGCGCAGAAATGCATTCGCTTGAACCGGAGCAGGTCGTCTTTCCAACCCGGCGAATCGCCCCCGGTCGCCTGAGCGAACAGCCGGTGTTGCGCCCAGCGACCGCGCAGTTCCTCGTGTTCGATGAACCTGGGGCCCGCCCTGAGGGGCAGCACTTGTCGGATTGGCGCGGCGCCGTCCGTTCTCATCTGGTCACCCTGCCTCTGACGACCCTTGCCTCGCGATCACCGGTCCGTCCCGATCCGTCCTTTCCGGCCACGGCGGCTTCGCGCCGCCCCGTCACCCGAGAAACACTTCCGGGGGCAACCTGGCGTTTGCCGAGGTCGTCCGCGGCGACGCGAGACCGATCTCCCGGCGCGGGGCGGCGTCCGGGGCCCGGTGCGCGCCCGCCTCGGGCGGAACGACACCGGACCCGTCACCGTGAACCGTCCTGTCGAATGGCGTCTCGCACCGCCGGTCACCGGCGACCGCACGCCAGGCTTCCCGCAAACGAGTCCTCATGACCGACCTCCTCATCCCGTCGTGGCGCCGGATCGACGCAGACGACCGAGTTCCAACCGTACGGTCCCGGGATCAGGCCAAACGCGGCGTAGTCCGGAAACCATTCGCCGTCAACGCAATAGCGGAACTGGTAGACACCGGGCGCCAACCGCAGCCGGCACGTCCACCACCCGTCGTATGCCCGTTTCATGTGCAAGGCGTGCGGATCCCACGCATTGAAGTCGCCGGCGACGGCAACGCGCCGGGCTCGCGGCCGGTGCAGGCGGAATACCAGCGCCCCTTCGTGATCCTGGCTTGTCATGGCTTCTCCTCCGGGGGCTCCTGCTCGAGGGCCCGCGAGGCCGATGCCTCGTTGGCCCTGGCGAGGGCCGCGTTCAACAGGGGTCGTTCGAACCCTGTGCCCGTCAGGAAACCGGATCGTTCGAGCAACGAAGCGTAAAACACGGCCCGCCGGGTCGCGACTTCCCGGCTCTCCGTGTCCGGTTCGCTCAGGTCCGCGAGCGCCCGAGCGGAAACGGCCATCTCTCCGAGGATTTCCCGCATGCGCCGCTGACACTCGACGGCGAGTTGCAGGCAGAACCGCACGATGCGTGAGCGAGTGCCGTTGTCGGCAGGTGCGTTCCGTGGAACCGCCTGAAGAACATCCAGCCCATCTTCGATCGTGGCCACCAGCCGGTTCATCTGCAGCAAGGCCCGGCTGCCCTCCTGGAGGCTGCGCCGGGGCTCATCGCGCGAGGCTGGAGGCACAGGCCGTTGCATGACGGCGCGGAGTTCCCGCGCAACCTCCTCGATCCGTTCGACCGCGACGGAAACGCGGCGTTCGGGGGCGATGGCTTCGCAGGCAAACAGCCCTGAGCCGCCGCAGAAGTCGCAGCCGCGGTAGCCAATCCCCAGGCAATGATCGCAGGTGTCCCGGTCTTCGGAGTAACCCCGTCCCTTGCACGCATCGCACCGTTCGAGGCCGCCCCTGCAGCAGAAGCAGGGGCGTGTCGCCTCGGCGGTCAGACGCCGGGCCGTCGAATGGCGCATCGGGGCGCCGCGTACCAGGGGGCCCGGCCGATTGGGATGCCACGCATCCTCGAGACAGAACGCTCCGGAATCGTCGGGTGCAGAGCATGGGTTGGGTACCCGCGCCGCCGTCACTGGCCTCTCCGGGTGTCCGAAGACCTCGGAAGGGCGAGCCCTGATTCGGCCGGCTGTCATCTCGCACCTCGATTCCGTTCCTTGCGTGCCGGGCTCCTCAGCCCCGGGACACCTGCTTGCCACCCGGCCCCTACACGAGGGCCGGTCCTGCAGTACGCCTGCCTGCGCGAAGCCGGCGGGTTCGCCATCGAACAAGATCCTTCCGGACCGCGCGGGCAAGCCGATCCACAGCCTGGGAGACTGCCTCCTCGATGCTCGCCCCCCTGCCCTCTACGACCCTGGAGGCCGAAGGGGCGATACTTGCCTGAATGCGACACTGCCGGTCGATGCCGCCGCGAGGGCCGTTGACGTCCTGAAGTCGAACCGTCACACAGCCGGCGCGCGACGCAAACCGATCGAGGGCAAAGTCCAGACGCCGCTGGATTGCTTCCAGCAGCGACGGGCCCAGCGTCACGTTCCTGGCGAGCACGAGGACACGCATACAAACCTCCCTTCTGTGTTCGTGGCACTGGCAAGGCCAACGTTTCCACTTCTTGTACGACGGGCGAGGATGCAGGTTTCATTCAAAGTATTGACGCGATCGTTCGATACAATCAATGTATGGCGGACCGGATAAGACCGCGCAACTATTTGCAGTTTCTATCGTTACAGATGATTGCCGGAGAGGGGAACAGTCGCGTCCACAATCGGCCGGCCGCCCGCAGGGTCAATGAAGCTCAGCACCGGTGCTCGACATCGACAGCTCGGCGCTCAGAACTCCCTTCTGCTGATGCATGGCATCGGCCAGCGCCCGAACGAGGCTGGCGCGGCCGCGGACGAGGATCACCTCCGCGCACAGGTTGTGGCTCAGATGAACGTGGGTGGCCACGAGCACGTGCGCGTGGTGGTGGTGCTGCAGGTGGATCAGTTTCTGGGTCAGTTGCCGCCGGTGGTGGTCATACACCAGCGTGATCGTGCCAAGGACCTCCTCATCCTTGGCCCACTGGTTCTGCACCAGCCGCTCGCGGATCATGTCGCGGACGTACTCGGACCGATTCTTGTAGCCGCTCTTCTGGACGAGCTTCTCGAGCTGGTCATACAGGGGCTTCTCGATCGCCACGCTCGTTCGGACAAGATCGGACATCGCATACCCTCGTGACTCGGCCATCCCGGCCGCCGCTTGAATCCTCGCGGACAGCGAGGACCCTGGCGGCAGACGGCGCAAGAAGCGTCCTCCGGCTCTTGCCGGCGGCGACGCCGTCGAGAATGAGCGTAAGAAACCCTGCGCGGCCTTGTCAACTGCGCCCGAATGCAATTGGCACGATCGGCGCGGCGCCGCAGGGCCGCTTCGTGTCCGGCCGCAGCCTCATCGCCGACTTCTCGCAACGATGGCAGCGGCGGCAACAAAGGCCGACGAGAGCAGGACGATCACCGCGCCGCTGGGCAGGTCGGTGGCGGCCGATATCAGGAACCCGCCGAGGCCGCTGGCGGCGCCGAGAGCAGCGGCCACGACGAGGGTTCTGGCACCGCCGCGGACCAGCTGAAACGCGGCGGCGGCGGGATTGGTGATCAGGCTGTAGATCATGAGGCCGCCGACGGTCTGGAAGTTCACGGTCATGACGAGGGCGGTCAGGATCAGGAACAGCGTCCAGACGGGCGTGGCAAGGATGCCGACGGCGGCCGCGTCCTGGCGGGAGAAGAGGATCGCCCGCATCTCTTTGTGGCAGAGCACGACGAAGAGGGCGAGGGCGGCCGACGCGATCAGCATGAGGGCGACATCGTTCCAGCGGCAGAAGTTCAGGCTGCCCCACAAGAGGCTTCGCACGTCGTTGTCGCTCTTGCCCAGGACGCCGAACAGCCCGAGGCCGAGAAACGCGAGGCCCATCGTGACCGAGAAGAGCAGGCCGAGCACGGTGTTGGCGTCCATTCTGATCTTCTGCGGATCGGCGAGGCCGAGAGGGATGGCGGTCAGGACGGCCGCCGCCAGCGCCGGGGCCAGGAGGAATTCGCCCTCCAGCCCGGCAAGCGCGCCGAAGACCGCGCCGGCCAGGGCCGCGTGGGCCACACAGACGCCGAGGAAGGGGATCCGCATGCCCACGATGTAGACGCTGAGAAGGCCGCTCGAGCCGCCTGCGAGCAGTCCGCCGACCATCACCGGTGACCAGAATGCCAGATCAAGCATGCGCGGAGGCCCCCGGCACGACGGCGTAACGACCATTCCGGTGCAGAAGCGAGAGGCCCGGGCCGTACATCGAGGCCAGCGACTCGTCGGTCAGCACATCCGCCGGCGGGCCGTCGGCGACGAGGCGACCCTCGCGAAGCACGGCGACGCGCCGGCAGGACGGGGGCAGCACCTCCAGTTCATGGCAGACCAGCACGACCGCGACACCCGCGGAGCGGTACAGATCGTCGATGGTCCGAACCATCATTTCCCGCCACCCGAGATCGAGATTGGCGGTGGGCTCATCCAGCAGGAGGATCTCGGGCTGCTGGGCCATGGCGCGGGCGATGAGCGTCTTGCGCTGTTCTCCGCCGGAGATCTCGCCATAGCCCCGGCGTGCCAGCGACGAGAGACCCAGGCGGTCCATCCACTCATCCACAACGAGCCAGTCCCGGCGTGACAGCCGTCGGAACAGACCGGCGATGCCCGTCCGGCCCATCGCGACGATTTCGCGCACGGTCAGCGGGATCTCGCTGCGCACCGGCAGCAACTGCGGCACGTAGCCGATGCGCTGCCGGAGGCGCGCGATCCGGACGAAACCGAGGCGTTCGAGCGGCCGACCGAGGACAACGACACGGCCACCGGCGCGCCGCTGCGTCCCGAGGCACGCGCGAAGCAGTGTCGTCTTGCCCGCCCCGTTGGGGCCGAGGAGGCCGAGAAACTCGCCGCGAGCGACGGACAGGCGTTCGATCGCCAGGAGCGTCTTGTGACGCACCCGCACGGCGAGGTCCTCGATGGCGATCGCCTGCTCCTGCATCAGGGTGTTGTCCCGACCAGCGCGGTCACGTTGGAGACCAGCAGCGCGTCAAAGGCCGGCCCGCCACCTTGCATGGTCGGGAAGTTGCCGAAGACGACGACACGGGCGCTCAACCGCCGGCCCAGGGCATCGGCCACGCGCCGACCTTCCGGCAGGTTCGCAATGACGGCGGAGACGGCGGCCGATTCGCCCGCGCGAATCGCCTCCTCGATCTGGCCGACGGAGGCCGAGTCGGCACCGCTGAACGTGGCCGCGACCTTCAGGCCAAGCCACGCGCAGAAGGCGTCCTGGTGGGCGCTGCATACGACCGAACGGCCCGACCACCCTGCCTTGTTGACGCGGTCGCGGCAGGAGGCGGCCGTCCGGGCGACGCGGGTCTCGATGGCGGTCAACCGCTGCCCGGCCGCCGTGCGGTCCACGAGAAGCCCGGCGACGAGGGCGTCCGCGACCTGCCTGCAGGCGGCGAGGTAGCTTGACGGTTCGCACAGGCCGCCGGGGATGCGAATCTCACGAATCTCCAGGCTGCCGCCGGTCAGGTCGCCCAGCCTGGCATCGAGGGATCTCTGGAAGTCGAAGCGCAGGAGAACGCGACACTGCCGGAGGTCGTTGACCTGGCTGGGCCGAATGTCGAAGTGGCCCGGACACATGCCGGGCTCGGCCAGGCGGAGAATGGTTCCGCGACCGTCGAGGACATCCAGTGCGGCCGCTTCGAGGTAGGAGTTGCTGGCCGCCACGAGGGCCGCCGGCCTCGACGTCGAACCCGTGCCGGCGTCCGTGGATTGCCGACAGCCGGACAACACGGCGGCACATACGCAAAGAAGGACGCCCGGCTCTCGCACGGAGCGGCGGTTCCTCATGGCATCAGCCCGCCTGCCCCCGCTCGGGCTGCGCGTGACCGCCGCCGGCCAGGTCCGCCGTCGTCATGGCCGCGATGCGAAAGAGCTTCGTGACCGGCTGTGCCGCCAGGTCGCGGGAGCCTTCCTCCAGCCGCTCGGGAGTGATCTGCCGCAGCCGCGCGTGCAGTTCGCACGTCGCCTCATAGATCAGGCCCTCGGCGGGACGATCCTTGTCGGGCAGGCGGACGACGCGGACCACGGGCCAGAGGTCGGCGGCGCCCTCTCCTCCCCCTGCCAGGTGGAGATTCCGCTTGCCCATCGTCGCGCCGCAACTGGCCTGCAGGCCGTCCAGCAGGCAGGTGAAGGGCGTGCGGTGCCTGTCGGTCGGCATGCAGCAGGTCACGTCGATCTTCCAATGGCCGGGCGTGCCGAGCCGCTGGATCGCGTCCCGTCCGACCAGGGCCCCGGCCACAAGCCACGGGCCGAGGTGGCCGTGAAATTCACTGATCTTCGCCAGCCACTGCGGGTCACCCGCATCGTGTCGATAGAAATCCAATCGAAAACCTCCGTCTTGCCGGGGCCTCGCCCCGCCGCCGGGGCCTTACGGACTCAGATGCATGAGACCGTTCGACGCTCGAATGTGAGTGATAAGGCCCGTGTCGCCCGAACGCAACAGCCAGAAGCTCCTGGGCACGGGGAACTTCGAATCGTCGATGCCGTCGGAGTCCGGCTGCCTCGGGAACTTGGGCGACCGGGCGTCCGGGCCGATGCTCCAGACGGCGTACGTCACCGGACTCCGCGGTTCGTTCGCGTAGTTGTGGTAGTAGCGCCCGGCCTCGCTCCGGCCGGCCGGAAAGTCGTCGGGCACCCAGACCTGTGCCCGTGGCTTCCACGGCTTGTCCGGGGCGTCGAAGAACGTGCCGTTCTGATAGATGGGGCCCGGGGCGACGTACTTGTACGTGTTGACCGGATCGAACTCATCCTGCATCGCGGCCTGCGGAACGGCGCTCGCGCCGCGGGGCAGGAATCGTTCGCGAGCCAGCTCGACGGGCAGTTGGTGGTTGATGCCCGTCCCGCACGCGAACCGCGTCGGCGGCAGCTTGTCGCGGCTGTTCAGCGCGTAGGCATCCAGGGCGATCGTGATCTGCCGCAGATCCGAGTGCGCGCGGACGATGCGGGCCTGCACCCTCGCCCTGCCCAGCGACGGCAGCAGGATGCACACGAGCAGCGCGACAATCGCCGCCACGACGAGCAGCTCGATCAGCGTGAATGCCGGCCGCTTCATTCGCAATCAGGTCACTCCGTCATCCGGTTCACTCGGTCCTCAGGACCGTCTATGGGCACGCCGCCGGCGCGTTCGGCCCGTTGAAGCAGACCGAAAAAGCGGCGTAGTCGGCCATGTCCACGTCGCCGTCGGAATCGAAATCGACGTCGTCGCAGTACGTGCCTGCGGCGGGCCGGTTCGGACCGTTAAAACAGGCGTTGAACACGATGAAGTCCTCGAGGTCCACATCCTCATCGCAGTCGGCATCGCCGGGGGTCGTCGGGACGAGGAACCGGGTGCCGTTGTAGCCCATCACCCAGAGCCGGTAGCCGGCCTTCCATCCGTCGCCGGTGACCTTGTCCTCCTGGTCGAAGATCCCCACGATGTCGAACGTGCCCGTCGGCGCGCCGAAGGTTCGGAAGCCCATCGATCGGCCGAGCAGGACGGGGAGCGTGCGGCCTGTTCCATCCTGGATCGTCATCGAGGCCCCCGGGCCCCAGGCAGCGGTGTTCGTAAAGCTCACGCCGTTGATGCGGACCAGTGTGGCCTGGTAACGCTCGGCGCCCGTTGCGCGGGTCGGGTCGAACAGGAAGGCGTTGGCGGCGTCCTTGACGTCCGCCAACGTGATGATCGTCGGAGCGGGGAGGCCCGCGCCGGCCTGAATCAGCACGAGATCGAAATCCTGTTGCGGGGCCTTGTTGTGCTGTTCATTGACGTTGGTCTTGCCGGCATTGAAGAGGCCGGGGGCGCGGGCTCGAACCTCCACCAGATCTCCGGGCCGGAAGCGATGTCCTGATGCGGCGTCCACGTTCAGCCTGCCCAGTTCTCCGATCCACTCGTCGTTGGTGTAATTGCCCGCGGGGTTTCCGAAGATGTTGCCGATGTTCTGTCCCATCCACAGGGCCGTGCCGCCCCAGTCGCCGGCCTCGTCGGCCTGCAGGTACACCTGCCACTGCCCGCCCATGAAGCCCGGGGCGCCGGCCGTGCCCTTGAGCATGTCCTGCGGGCGGTTCAGCACGATACCCCGCATCTTCACGGGGTCCGTCAACGGAAACACGCCGTAGCCGTCCGCGTTCACCGCCTGGTACGCCGAGTGCAAGGTATACGACATGGCCCCCCAATCCGGCTCCTGAGCACTGACGACACCCGCCATCCCCGCCACCGCCATCGTGACACCCAGTCCCATCCGCTGCATCGTTCGAACTCCTTTCCTGCAATCCCGGGCACCCACGCGGCACCCTCGGTAGCACGATTATACCACTCGTGCTACCGAGTGCAAGGGTAGTTCAACGACAGGAAACCTGTCAACCCCCTGGGAGGGGCGGACCCGTTGTCTGGGGGCCAATGCCACTGCGTCGAAGATAACCGTTCACGCCCCGTCGGGGATGCGGGGGAGAGATGGGCTGTTTGGGCAGACAGGCGGAGATGGGCAATGGCTCGCCCACCTTCAACGGCCCTCGCTGGATCCGCGGTCAGGATCGTCCGCAAGCTGAAGCTCAAACGGCAAAACCCCATACGACGGAAACCCGTGGCCTGAGAATCCGCGTTGGGTCGCCATTGTCGCCCCCGTCTTCCTGCGGCGAAGATCATTCGTCACAGCAGCTCAACCGGGGTAGTCCCAATCGCCGGCGCCGTGGTTCTCTTCGCCGGTTCAGCGAAAGGCTGCGCCATTCGTCGTCGCTTGCGCCCGGACGGCAGGCGGGTCACCGCGATTGCGTCCACTCTGGCCGATCGTACCTGACGAAAAAGCCGACAGCACAATCCAGTTCTGTGGCCGTCCACTGCGAAAGGCCAAAGGGAAGCCCGGTTCGGCCCGCGACCGACTCGGTGAATGAGGAGCGAAGATCCGCAATCAGGCGTGGGTCGTTTGTACGTCCGATTTCTGCCAGTTGCAGCGAGCCGTGCTGCAGGATCGCCGTGGCCGTGCGGCGTTGGGCGCTGCCCAGGACCTTGTGAGGGCCGACGACGACGTCGGCGCAGTGACGCCGCTCGAAGCAGAGGAACGGGCCGCGCTGGGCGTTGGGCGGGTCGTTGCAGCCGGCCCGCCCGGCGGCAATGCCGAGCCCGGCGAGCGCCTCGATCGCGGCGGCGTGGAGGACATCGTACAGGCGCGTCGGGTTGCCGGCCACGAGCGGATGGTCGATGGGCAGCGTGAGCGAGTAGGTGAGTTCGTCCCTGTGGATGATGGCGCCGCCGCCGGTGAGACGGCGAACGACCGGCATGGCCCGGACGGCGGGCGGCTGAGCCAGGAACTCCGCATAACTCTGAAAGTAGCCGAGCGAGACGGTCGGCGGGGCCCACTGATACAGGCGCAGCGTCGGCGGCGCTTCCCCGCGACCGACGAGCGTGAGCAGCGCCTCATCACGGGCCATGTTCGTCGGTCCGTCCAGCGGCGGATCGATCAGCAGGCGGATCACGTTTGACACGGGTTCGCTTCCTTCCTGCCGCGCGGCCGGAGAAGATCGCCCATCCGCGTGAATACGATCTCGGGCAGGCCGAGCGCCCGCTTCAGGCGGACGTCGCGCTCGATCCACGAGCCGCACGCCATCACCTCGCCGTACGCCCGCCCCAGGCGCCGCCGGAAGAGCTGCGGAAACGTCGGGATCGGAAAGTCGCTGCCGTAGACGAGCTTGTCGTGCAGTTCCGGCCGGTCGAGCAGGCGTTTGAGCCACCGCGTGCGGTTCCATGTGGCCAGCGCGGCAATGTCGGCGTACAGCGGCGCGTCGCGAAACTCGCCCGCAAGCGCGTCCATCAGCCGGTCGAAGTAGCGCGCCCCGGCCGACCACGGCCAGGACGGCGCCGCCGCATGCGCGACGATGACGGTCGGCATCCGTCCGCGGCCGCGCAGCCGGCGGAGCGATTCGAGCATCGGCGCGGGGTCCTCGAGGTCCGGGCGCGGATCGGGCAGCGACATCTCGCCGCCGTAGTGAACGAGGATCGGCACGCCGATCCGGCCGGCGTGTTCGAGGAATGCGATCGTCCGCGGGTCGGCGGCGTCGATATTCTGCGTCAGCGGCAGCCACTTGATGAGGACCGCACCGGACGCCGTCACCTCCTCCAGCGCGGCCGCCGCTCCGCGGCGGTACGGATGCACCGACGCGCCGAGCCACAGTCTGTCCGGGTGGCGTTCGCACAGGTCGCGGACGTAGGTGTTGGACACGTACAGGTGCGTGCCGGGATCGCGTCGGGTTGCGGCCGGCCCGAGCGTCCGCCCGTCGTCGGCGTGGTACGCATCGAAGGCCAGCAGGACGACGCGATCGACGCTTGGCGTGTCGAGGATGTGCCGGAGCAGGAAGCGTTCGATGGCGGCATCGACGGTCTCGTGCCCGCCGCACCCCTCCGCGCCCAGGAGCCACCGCAGGAGCGGCCGGGGCAGCCGTTGCAGCAGCGAATCCGAGAAGAACGCCTCCCATTCGCCCCGTTCAAACGAGAACGGCGACGCCGATCGCGCCGGCCGGCGAAACTGCCCGACGTGACAATGAACGTCAACGACCACGCCCGCGCCTCGAACGGCGGCCGGCTCCGCGCGGAGCCGGCGGAACCGGGGGGCGCGGGCCGCGCGCGACCTTCTTCGCCGGCGGCGCCGCCGCACGGCCCGTCGCCGGCGCCAGGTCCAGTTCCCGTGCCGGGATGTTCACGCCGGCGATCCGGACCCGCATCCGGTCGCCGATGCGGATCCGCCGCCCGCTGCGCTGCCCGATCAGAGTGCCCTGGCGCTGGTTGAGTTCCCACCAGTCGTCCGGCAGGTCCGCGAGGCGGATCAGCCCGTCGATGAGGAACTCGCTGAGCTGCAGGAACACGCCGACGTTCGCGACGCCCGTCACAACGGCATCGTACTCATCGCCCAGATGCTTCTCGAGAAGCTGGAGGACGAGCACCTTCTTGATCTCGCGCTCGGCGTTCTCGGCGTGCCGCTCGGCCAGGCTGCAGTGCTTTCCGGCCTCGACGACCTCGGCGTGCGACGGAATGCCGCGGCGGTCCTTCTTCCTTCCCTCGAGGCCGCCCGTCAGGTGCCGGTCGAGCAGCCGGTGCACCATCAGGTCCGGGTAGCGGCGGATGGGCGACGTGAAGTGGCAGTAGTGCTCGCTCGCGAGGGCGAAGTGCCCCTCGTGTTTCGGCGAGTAGACGGCCTTCTGCTGCGAACGCAGGACGGCCAGGTGGACGGCGAAGCACTCGGGCTTGCCGCGGGTGGCGTCGAGCAGGCCCTGGATGTCGGACCGCGTCACCGTCTTCGGCAGGTTGTAGCCCATGATGCGGACGAACTGGCCGAGCTGCCGGGCCGTCTCGGCGTCGGGCTCGGGGTGGATCCGCCGGAGGTACGGCACGCCCAGCCGGTACAGCAGACGCGCGACGGCCTCGTTCGCCTCGACCATGAACATCTCGATCAGCGTGTGCGAGAAGCTCGTGTCCGCCGGCCGGGCCCCGGTGACGTTGCCGTCGGCGTCGAGGTTCAGCTCGACATCCGGCAGGTCGAGCACGAGCATCCCGTCGCTCAATCGCCGCCGCCGGATCGTGCGGGCCAGCTTCTCCATCGCGCGGAGCGTCTCGACGAGTTCGCGCGGGAATCCGCCGGTGCGGCCCTCGAGGATGTGCGTCGCCTCGCCGTACGTCAGCCGCTTCCGCGACCGGATGACGGCGTTGGCGAAACGCGAGCCGGCGGGCCGGCCCCTGGCGTCGAAACGGATGAACGCGCTCTTGACCAGCCGCGGCTGGTCCTGCTGAAGGCTGCACAGGCCGTTCGAAAGCACCTCGGGCAGCATCGGCACCACGTGGCCGGGGAAGTAGACGCTGTTGGCGCGCTTGTACGCTTCGGCGTCGAGGGGGCCGCCCGGCCGCACGAACGCGCTCACGTCGGCGATGTGCACGCCGAGTTCCCACTCGTCGCGTCCGAGGCGGCGGAGCGAGATCGCGTCGTCGTAGTCCCTGGCGTCGTCGGGATCGATGGTAAACGTAAGCGTGTCGCGAAGGTCCTCGCGTGCGCGCAGCTCGCGGTCCAGGTCGAACGCCCGCGCCGCACGGCGCGCATCGTCGAGCACCTCCTCGGGAAACTCCTCCGGGAGGTGATACTGGTAGATGATGCTCCGGACGGCGACGCCCGCCTCGCCGGTCCGGCCGAGCCGCTTGACGATCACGCCGCGGGCGGGCCGGCGGCCGCACGGGTATTCGGTAATCTCCACGACAACCTGGTCGCCCGCGCGAGCCGCCTTGGCGGCGACGTCGCCGACCTCGATCGGAACGTTGAGCGTGTTGCCGTCGGGCCAGACGAACCAGCCCGCCGTCTCGCGCCGGAGCTGGCCGACGAACTGACTGTGGCCGCGGGCGATCACCTCGACGATGCGGCCCTCGTGCAGCATCCGCTCGCCGCGCCGGCCCTTGCGGAGGACGCGGGCCCGCACCGTGTCGCCCGTGACGGCGTCCAGCGACTCGCCCGGCGGGACGTAGAGGTCGCCATGCTCGTCCGGCGACTCGGGCACGACGAATCCGAACCCGCGCGGGTTGGCCCGGTACGTGCCGACGATCATCCCCGGCGTCCGCGGCAGCATGACGGCGTTGCCGCCGCCGAGGACGACCCGCCCGGCGCGCATCAGCGACTTGATGCTCTCGCGAAACTCGGAATACTCTTCGTCCTCGATGCCCATCGAGCGGGCGAGCGCGCGGACCTTCTGCGGCCGGTACGACGAGCCCGCGAGGTACTTCAGGATACGTTCGGACGTTGGATCCGGCATGAATCACTCTCGCATCAGGTCCGGCGGCGCACCCGTACCCGCCCCGTAGCCGTGGGATCGCAGCATCTCGCCGAGCGATGCCGACAACACCTCATCCAACTTGGCCTGCATGGCGTTCAAGCGACGAGCGTATTGTGCGTTGCTTCGGCCGCGCAGCAGAGCGCGGCCCGAAGGTCCTCACGACACAGTTGCGGGTACTCAGACCGAAGGTCATTCGACGCTCAAATCAGCCAGGATCGACACCGGAATGCGCGTTCCGCGAATGCAGGGCTCGCCCCCGTGAAGGTCGGGATCACAGACGACGCGCTCGCGCCAGCGTTCGTCATTCATCGTGGGGCCTCCGTCATTCCACGGCGCCTCCGCCGTGCACGCAGACCGGATCGTACACAACCCCCCGCATTATACCCTACCGCGGCCCGTAGTCGATCAACTCCATCGCAGCGTACGGCCGGCCGTCGGCCGTCATCTCCATCCGCACCAGACCGTAGGCGGGCGCCTTCGCGCAGTACCAGCTCCGGCGGACGTAGGCGACCTCCTCGTCGGTCCATGTTTCGGTCACGAGTCGGCAGGGCCAGACGCTCCCGGCCGCCTCGACAGCGGCCTCGGTTACGGCGACGTCGGCCGGAACGCGGGCGGGATGCACCAGGATGGGATCACGATCCGGCGGCTCGCGGCGGATCGCCGGGCGTCCGAACGGCCGGCCCCGCCGGAACATCTTCACCTCGACGAGGACCGCCCCGGATTCGACGCCGACGACGCGGACCTCCTGGCTCTGGTCATCACGCATCCGGTAGCGGCACCACTCGCCGGCGACCGCGTCCTGGAGCGGAGCGAAGACGGGCCCTGAAGCGGCGGCCGAGGCGGGTGCCGTGGTGAAGGATGGAGCGTCTGATGATGTCGGCGCGGGCGCGGTGTCGGTTTTCTCTGCTTCGTCCACCGGAGGGCCCGGCACCGATGCCGGCCCGCCGGACGGCCGGCGGACCCCGTTGAGCGGCTCCCGAAGCGATTGCCTGCCCGGGGCCTGAACGTGTTGGTTCCTGGCGACACAGGCATGGTCGTCGAAGAAAAGGGCCATGCCCGAAAGGGCCGGCCAATACGCGACCAGCATGATCGCGCCGACGGCGAACGTCAGCACGGCCGGCAGCAAAAATCGCCGAAAGCCTGCGGGCACGGCGGCACCCGCGCGAGATCGCGCCGCCGTGTCGTCTGGGGAACCCCCACTGGACTGCGCCTTATCCATGTGCGATCGCCGTCGAACCCGGATCGGGTGATGTGATAGTCAATCGCGGCGAAGAAGGCAAGATCGCGAACGGTCTCGCGGGCTCCGTGCCGCGTTCCGTGAACGAGGCGATGGGCTCCCCAGACCGACCCCTTTCCGCCGCCGCGCTTGCCGGTGTGTGAGAACAGGATTAGCTTAGAGCCTGTTCCGGCAGATCGCAGCACGGGCCCCCTGCCCGCGCATTCACAGGCCGCAAGCCTGTACCACGGGATCTGCCGGGACAGGCTCTCACGCCCGCCGGCCGATGGGTTCGGTCTTGCGGACGGCTTCGCTTCAGCAAGGAGCATTCGATGAGCAAGCGGT
Source organism: uncultured Planctomycetales bacterium (assembly GCA_964617875.1). Classification (GTDB taxonomy): domain Bacteria; phylum Planctomycetota; class Phycisphaerae; order UBA1845; family PWPN01; genus CAZMVY01. The sequence goes on from CAZUAI010000087.1 coordinate 18,281, forward strand.
CTTGGTGGCTCACCGGCGGGCTCGCGGCATCGCTCGCGGTGTTTCCCGGCTGCGCGCCCGGCGGCGCGCCGCGCATGGCGACAGAACCGGCCGTTCGCGTCGGCGGCGAGGCCTTCGCGACGGCGATGCGGGCCCGGCTGGAGAAGGCCCTCGACCGCTGGTGCCGCTGGATGTCCGGGTACCTGTACAACGTTCCCGGCACGGACCTCTACACGCTCAATCCGACGGCGGGCACGGGCGCGAACCCGTACCGCGACATCGCCGGCAACGACTATGCCGCCGCCGCCGTCGGCTATTGGCTCAAACGGGCCAACCCCGACGAGGCCACCGCCAGGCCGCTCCGCGGGCTGATCAAGCTCGCGATCGGCACGCACATCGCCGTGAAGACGATCGACCGGCCGGACTTCACGAAATGGGGCTCGACTGTCTCGTTCTCCGACGACTGGCACGCCTGCCTGCACGTCGCCGCCATGGCCATGCTGGCGATGGATGCCCTGCCGCCGGAGCAGCAGGAGCAGCTCCGCACGATGCTTCGCTGGGAGGCGGACCACCGCACAAAGATCGGCATCGCCAGGGAAGGCCGGACCCTCCCCGGCCGCATGCCCGACCACTCCTGCGGCGAGTCGAACGCATGGACGGCCGCCGTGATCCAGCTCGCGCGGACGACCTTTGCGGACACGGACCGCGAGGACGCCTGGCGCGAGGCCGCGATCCAGTTCTCGCTGAACGCCATGTGCGTGCCGGACGACATGACCTCGGACCGCGTCGTCGCCGGCAAACCCCTCAAGGACCGGGTCAAGGGCGCGAACTTCGAACCCGGCGGGATCCAGGAGCACCACGGGTTCTACCACCCCGGCTACATCGGCTGGCCGCTGGCATACCAGGCATTCGCGATGCTGCTCGACGAGCATCTGCCCGAGGCGCGGCGAAACCCCGACGTCTACCTCAACAACTACAGGCTCGTCTTCGACCGCCTGAAGCAGGGTACGTTCGCGAACGGCCGGTTCATCCACTGCGCCGGCGACGACTGGATCACGTACGGCTACGGCAACAGCAAGATCCTGCCCGTGGGGCTCTTCGTCGCGGCCCGCTTCGGCGATCCCGACGCCACGCGCCTGGCCGATCAGTGGCTGCGGCTGAAGGAGCACGAGCAGTCGCTGACGGGCGGCGGGCTGGTGTCGGCACGGCTGGCGTCGTTCCAGCGGCTCCGGGTGAACGACCTCGCGTGGTACGAGGCGCAGGAGGGCGTCGCGCTCGCGCAGGCCCTGTGGGTGCTCGACCGGATCGACACGAAGGCGATTCCGCCGCCCTCGACCGAGGCCGAGTACAACGCCCGCAACATCGGCACGTATCACGAGCCGAACGCAAACCTCGTCTGGCACCGCGACAGGCACCGTTGGGCGTCGTTCTGCTGGCGAAGCTGCTACAGCGAGTGGCAGGCGATCGTCCAGCCGGCGGACCTGCCGGAGCTGCTCAAGTTCAACCACAACTCGACGGGGATCTGCGAGTTCATGGGCGCCCTCGGCGGGGCGAAGATCCAGTGGTTCAGGACCGAAACGTTCAAGGACGGCGGCTTCTGGTCGCTGGGCACGATCGACCGCGAGTCGAAGAAGACGCTCGCCCGCATCGTATCGCCGCTGATCCGCCAGCACCAGGCGCTGATCGCCCTGCCGGAGGGGCCGTCGATCTTCGTCGATCAGTGCCAGGCGCTCGACCAGTTGTGGATCCAGCGGACCGGGGCGCTCGGCATGCGGCTCGCCGCCGACGTGTTCAACGAAAGCCGGGTGCGGCTGACGGTCAACGGTCGCGAGCGGGCCTTCGGCCAGGCCGCCTGTCGGGACACGTGGCACGATCTCGGCGCGCGGTCGATCACGATCGAAAGAAAGCTCACCATCCACGCCGCCGCCGGCGAGGGGACGTTCCAGTTGCTCCAGAAGCGCAAACGCCCGGCCGACCGGTCGGAGCTGCTCTGGCCGAACGACCCCTTCGGCTCGGAGGAATCGCTGTTGTCGCACGAGCTGTACTTCGGGCCGCCGGCGTATGATCGCCTGCGGATCGTCAGCCCGCAGGAATGGTTCCGCAACGCGGTGTTGGTGTTCTATTGCGACCCGGCATCCACGCCGGCCACATGCCGGGCCGTCGTCACGGGGCAGCACCCGTGCTTCGCCGTCCACCTGCCGGACGTCAAGCGCACGGTCGCGATCAACTTCGCCGACTCGGAACAGACAACGGACTCGCCGTCCGGCCGGATCACCGTCGGGCCGCGAAGCGTAAGGGAGGTCCCATGAGCCGCATGAGACTCACTGCGTTTCAAACCGATCCCGCGTTGCGTGCCGCCGGCGGGATTGCCGGATCGCTCCGACGAACCCGGCGCAGCGGCGCGCCCGTTTCGCGGCGCGAGGTCCTTGCGGTACCCGCTCCGGTCGCCAGTGACGCGTTCCGTTCAGGGATCGGCAACGCCTGACGGCAGGAAGAGCCACTCGTCTCGTTCGGACATGCGCGCGAGGCGAAACCGGCCGCGGAGGATTCGCCCGTGCAGATCAACCACCCATTCCCCCTCGTCCGTCTTGAGCGTCATGTACTCGCCCGAATCGGCAATCTGCACCCGGCCGCGACCGCCCGAGACCGCGCCCTCGTAGTCGAGATAGGCCTTTCGATGGTCGGCGATGCGCCGGGCCGCGACGGGGCCGTCTAGCGCAACTTCCGGTGGCGCCGAGAGTTGCCACGTGGCCAGCGACTCATCTTGTTCGAGCATCAGATCCCAGTGGCCGCCGGCCGATAGGTCATGGTACTGGACGACGAAACGGCGCGGTTGTCTGGGTTCCATAGCGGGTGAATCCGGGGGGGGGTGACTTGAAATCGTCACGCCCCGACGATAGCATTGTACCGAGCACGGATGGTCATGCCGATGCCAAGGAGGACGATCATGATCCTGAGTCGAACTAGGGTCGCTATTGCGGCGACGGTTCTTGCCGCGATCTTGGTTGGCTGCACGGCGGATGTCAGCAAGGAACGGATGTACGGCATCAGCCTGTACGAGTCGCAGCGGCACGTCGAGGCAATGGCCACGTTCCGTCACTGCCTTCTGCAGCACCCGAACGACGCGGAGTCGAACTACTACATGGGCCTCTGCTACCGGTCGATCGCCGAGAAGAAGCGGCGCGAGGGCGACTTCGCCGGCGCCAACCGCGAGCTGGACACGGCCCTGATCTACTTCGGCCAGGCGATCCGCGAGTGGCCGAACTACACAGCGGCGATCAAGGCGCAGAACGAGGCGCTCGAGACGCGGGGCAAGCCGGATGAGGCGCTGGCCCGGGCGCAGCAGATTTCGAAGACGAACCGTCCCGACCCGAACGCACAGGTCTTCCTCGGCAAGCAGTACGCCAAGCGCGGCGATTTTGACAACGCGGCCCGCGCCTATCACGTGGCGATCAAGGTGGATCCCGAAAACGCCCTGGCCTATGCGGAGCTGGGACGCCTTTACCTGCAGGCAGGCGACGTGCGGCTCGCCGGCACGCACCTGCGGAAGGCCTACCAGATCAATCCGGCGGAGCCCGGCGTGGCGGCGGACCTCGAGCGGGTCTACGCCGCGCGGGATTCCGTACTGGTCTCGGACAGCAAGGAGTAGAGGCGGCCGACAAACGGGGAAGTAAGCCATCGAGAAAGCGGGAGTGCCGAACGTTGCCTGGGCTCCCGCTTCTTCTTTGCGCACGGGCCGGACGGCGGGATCGGAACATCCCATCCGCCATCCGGGGCTGTCCCGTTCTCCCGCCTGCCGGCGTGGTTGCAGGGCCGTCGCCCCCGTCGTAGGATGCCGCCGCGGGGTTTCCGTGATGGCCATGCGAACGAACGACGTGCATGCGATCGGGGTGGACATCGGCGGGCGAAGCGCAAAGTTCGCCCTCGTGCAGGGCGACGGAACAATCCGGGCCCGCCACCACCATTCGATCGACAAGACCATGACGATGCCCGAGGTGGCCGACGCGCTGGCCGAGGGGATCGGGGCGATGCTCAAGACGGCGGCGAGGCGCCGCGTGAAGGTGGCGGGCGTGGGCGTGGTCATGCCCGGCTACCTCGACGAGGAAATGAAGCGCGTGCAACTCGTGGCGAACCTGCCGAACCTCAACGGCACGGCGTTTCCGCGGCACCTGGCGGATCGCGTGCCTCTGCGGGTGCGGTTCGATGTGGACTGCAACGCGGCGGCGCTGGGGGAGTACCGCTTCGGAGCCGGGCGCGGCATCCGCCGCCTGCTCGTGGCGACGCTGGGGACCGGAATCGGCGGCGGCGTGGTCCTCGACGGCAAGCTCCTTCGCATCCGCAACCACGTCGCCGGCAGTCTCGGCCACGTGATCGTGTGCCCCGACGGCCTGCGGTGCAACTGCGGCGCGATCGGGTGCCTGGAGATGTATGCCTCGGCCCGCGGCTTCGAACGCGTGGCCAACGAGGCCGCCGATCGACAGCCGCGCGGTCTGCTCGCCAGGCTCCGGGCCAGGCACGGTCACCTGAGCGGCCCGGAGCTGTCCGAGGCGTTGTCCAGGCGCGATGCGGCCGCCCGGCGGGTGGTCGATCGCTGCGCCCGGTGGCTGGCGATCGGCATGGCGACGTGGTGCGTGATCTACATGCCCGAACGGATCCTGATCGGCGGCGGCGTGGCGGCGATCGGCAGGCCGCTGCTCGAGTCCGTCCGCCGGAGTTTCAGCGAGATCGCACAGCCGTTCGTCATCGAGCGGGTCACCATCGACCGGGCCGCCCTCGGAAACGACGCGGGTGTCATCGGCGCCGCATCCCTCTGGTTCGACTGACGGCGCGCCCCGGGCCGGTTGACAGGACGGCCGCGCAGGAAACGGGTCGCTTCCGGCCCGGCTTGCACCTCCCGCTCGTGTCTGCTCAGTTCATCCACTCATCGGCGCAGCGGCCTTTGTTGCTGTAAGATGGTCCGACGATGGACAGTGCGACGTCCTCCGAGCCCTGTGAACCAACGGCTGCCGCATCGGCAGGAGCATCGAGGCGACTCACGCGACCGTGCCTCGCCGTCATCCTGTTGATTGCCGCCGCGTTTCGTCTGTGGAACCTCGGCGCGAACGACGTCGGTAATCTGTACCCCAGCGTTGCATATTTCGACAGGCTTACGCGGCGGATCGTAGGGTTCGC
>CAZUAI010000088.1:0-22892 GCA_964617875.1 uncultured Planctomycetales bacterium
GCACGTGCCGGCTCGCCGGCTCGTCGAACGTCGAGCTGATGACCTCGGCCTTCGTGCCGCGCTGCATCTCCGTCACTTCTTCCGGCCGCTCGTCGATCAGCAGGATGATGACATACGCCTCCGGGTCGTTCTTCGAGATCGCGTTCGCCATCTTCTGCAGGAGCACCGTCTTGCCTGTTCGCGGCGGCGCCACGATCAGCATGCGCTGCCCCTTGCCGATCGGCGTGACGAGATCGACGATCCGCATGTTGATCTCGTCGGGAGTCGTCTCGAGCCGCAGACGGCCGTCCACGCCGAGCGTGGGCGTCAGGGGATCCTTGGGGCCCGGGTGCAGCGGCGTGAGATCCTCGAAGTTGGGCTTCTCGGTGACCTTGTCCGGATCCTCGAAGTTGATCGCCTCGACGCGGAGCAGAGCGAAGTACCGCTCCGACTCCTTCGGCGGGCGGATCTGCCCCGCGACCACGTGCCCGTTCCGCAGGCCGAACCGCCGGATCTGCGACGGGCTCACGTAGATGTCGTCGGGACAGGGCAGATAGTTGTACTCCGGGCTCCGAAGGAACCCGAACCCGTCCGGCAGGATCTCCAGAACGCCTTCCCCGTACATCAGGCCATTCTGCCGGATCCGCTCTTTCAGGATCTTGAAAATCAGGTCTTGCTTCTTGAGGCCCGTGTACTCCTGGATGCCTTCCTTCTTGGCGATCTCGTGGAGTTCCTGGCTCGTCATCTTCTGCAGATCGGTGATGTGGAGTTCGCCGCGCTTGATTTCCTCGTACTTCGCGTGCGTCTCCGCATCGATCGCGTTGTCATGATGACGACGGTGCTCCGCCGGCCGCTGCTCCACGGCGGGCTTCTCGTTCTCTTCCTGTTCCCGCTCCTCTACCTCGTCCTCCTCCTCGGCCTCGATGAGCACGTCCCGCTCAAGATCGTCCGAAGGTGGATCATCCGTCTCGCGATCGTGGATGTTCACACCGAATTCGTCTTCACTGTCATCGCTGACCGGAGCCGGAAGCTCCTCAGTAACGGGGGGGCTCTTCTTCTTGGGAGTACTGGACCTGCCTCGGGTGCTATGGCTCTTGGCCATGTGGAAATACCTCCTGTGGCTCACATTGCTCGGCCGGAGTTGAAGGATACGCATCAACCCCGGCTCAGCCGTCTAACCGTGTCCCGGATAGTCATTCGGGAAAACCGCGTCCCGCTTGGCTCATGCTTTCCACCCTTCGTGACCGTCGCACCAATCCATCGTCTGACAGCCATAAGCGATCAACGGGGGTGACGCTCAAGGTCTGCTTTGGGGAACCCGACGGCGCTGGAAATGACGCCTGCCCGGTAATGCGAACTTAGGGACGGCCTGTCAGACCACCCCGGCCACTAAGGTTATGAGTAGTATAGCATAACCTCGCAAGTCTGTCACCCCCCCCGAACGCGACTTTTTTACGCGACCCCGCGAGAAACGTAAGTCACTCATCTACAGTACGTTACAGACGAACACGCAGCCTCGGAGCAACACGACCCCTCAAATCAGCCGCTCTTCTTTCAACTCGATCCGGTTCCCCGCCGGGTCCAGAACAACGAGCCGCCGATCGCCGATCCCCATGCCCGGATACTCCCAACATTCAATGCTCCGCGCCGTCAGCCGCTCCCACATCCGCCCCAGCGAATCCACCTGGATCAGCAGCCGGCGCCGCATCGGCGACGCCATCGCCTCGTGCGACAGATGGATGACCACACGCCTTCCGTGCGCCTCAAAGGCGAGTTGCGACGCCGACGAAGCCCCGCCCGGCTCCCGCAGGCCAATCAGATCCCGATAGAACAACCGCAGTCGTTCCTCGCACGACGGCGGCGACTCCAGCCGAACATCACCGACCGCGTGAATCTGCGGATTCCCGAACATCGTCAGACCGGAAAATGCCTCAACAAACGGACGACACGGCCAGCCACCCAAGAGATCCTGTCCATCTTCCCTGATCTGCCCATCTTCTCAGCCGCCTCCCTTCCCCGCCGCCCGCTCCAGGTCCTCCCGCAACTCCGGCGGGAGGTACTGCCCCTCCAGCTCCGGCAGTGTTGCCATCGCCGACACGGTCTTGTCATATCGCGTCGCCGTATCGGCTGATGTATCGACAAACAGCACCCGCCGGCCCCGCAGCAGGCAAAGCCCGCCCCCCTCGCCGCCGAGCGGGGCGAGCCGAAGCTCGATCCCGGCCTGTTCGGCCGCCGCGAGCAGGGCGTCCAGACGCGTTTGGACATCCATAGGGCTACAGGTTCTCCCGTCCGGCCGCCGATAAGTCCAGTGCCGTGGTTCCGATCCGGATCAACCTCGATCCCGCCAACCCCGCCGGGGCTGCAGGCGTGGCACCCGACACCCTCCGTAGTGTAGTCGCGGACGAGCACGCCCTTCAAGTTCACGTCGATCAACTCGAGCGACAGTTCCTCAGCCTCCGCGAGCAACTCCGCCACACGCAACGCCTCGCCAGCATCGGCACCATGGCCGCGATGATCGCCCACGAGTTCAACAACCTCTTCACGCCGGTGATGGCCTACGCCCGCCAGGCCCTCGACACCGGCGACGTCGAGTTGATGAAGAAGGCCCTCGACAAGGCCCTCACGAACATCCAGATCATCCGGCAGATGTCCGACCGCATCGTCGGCCTCGTCAAGAACGGCGAGACCGGCTCGACGCCCCACCCCCTGCGCAAGCTCGTGGAGGACGCCCTCGGCTGCCTCGGCCGCGACCTGATCAAGGACAACATCGCCCTCAACGTGCAGATCGACCCGCAACTGTGCGTCCGCGTCAACGGCCATCAGATCCAGCAGGTGCTGTTGAACCTGATCCTCAACGCCCGCCAGGCGATGCTCGGCCGGCGAGGCCGCCTCACGATCGATGCCGCCCCGGATGCCTCGGGCCGCATCGCCGTTCACGTCCGCGACACGGGCTGCGGGATTCGCGAGGAGGATCTCCCACGAATCTTTGAGCCCTTCTTCTCGACGAAGCAATACGCCGACAAGCCCGACAAGCGGGGCCTTGGCCTCGGCCTGACGATCTGCAAGGAAATTGTCGAGGAGCACGGCGGCGAACTCACGGTCGAGAGCCGGATCGGCGTCGGTACGACGTTCACGCTGACGCTCCCCGCGAACGAATAGGGGGAGCAACGCCGCGCGTTGCGGGGCACGCGCCGCGCTTCACCGAAAGGCACGCTCGTGTACAAGAGACTGACCCGGGCTTTTCTCACGCTGGCGACGGCCGCCGTCTGCCTGTCCGGATGCGCGGCGGAACAACGCCCGACGCTTCGCGTCCTGACCTACAACATCCATCACGGCGAGGGCGGAGACAAGCGGATCGACCTGGAGCGGATCGCCGGCGTCATTCGCGCCGCCTCGCCCGACCTCGTCGCCCTGCAGGAGGTGGACCGCGGCGTCGAGCGAAGCGGCCGCGTCGATCAGCCCGCCCGGCTGGCGGCACTGACCGGCATGACCGCCGTCTTCGAGAAGAACATCGACTACCAGGGCGGCGAATACGGCAATGCCGTGTTGAGCCGCCTGCCCGTCGAGCGATATCGAAACCACAAGCTGCCACCGTCGCTGCCCCGCGAGCAGCGGGGCGCACTGGAGGTCCACGTCCGCGTCGGCGGGCGCCCCGTGGTCTTCTTCGCGACCCACCTCGACTACCACCCGAGCGACGGCGAACGCCTCGCGTCAATCGCGATGTTCGAGGGCCTGTTCAGGGAGCGGACGGCGTCGCCGGTCATCCTCGCCGGTGACTTCAACGCCGAGCCGGACAGCCCCGTGATGCAGCGGGCGGCCGCCTTCCTGCGCGATGCATTCGATCCCGGCATCGCGTCACCGTTCACGTATCCCGCCGAAGCCCCCACGAAGCGAATCGACTACATCCTCTTCAGCACCCATCCCGCGATCCGCTGCGACGAGTACCGGGTCCTTCCGGAGGCCGTCGCATCAGACCACCGCCCGGTCCTCGCGGTCCTCTCGCTCGATCCGTTCCGGTCGCGGGAGCGATCGGCGATCGAGGTCGCCCGGATCACGTCGGCAGGACGGAAGGACTGGCCGGCAGGCCTCGAGCGTATCGAGTACACGAGCATGGCCGGCACCGTGGCGGACTGGGCCCTCGCACTGCCGAGCCGAACGAACACAACCTGGGTCGTCCACATCCACGGCCACGGCTCCACCGGCGACCAGCTTTTCACGCGCCCCGACATCCGCGACAACTGGCTGCCCCTCTACCGGAAACACGGTTTCGGCATTCTCTCCGTGAACCTCCGCGGAAATGCCTGGATGTCGCCGGCCGCCGCTCAGGACCTCCACGCCCTGCTGGCCTTCGTGCGCGAGCACTACGGGGCAAAGCGGTTCCTCCTCGCCGGCGGCTCGATGGGCGGCACGAGCAACCTGATCTACGCCGCGCTGTATCCCGACGACGTCGCCGCCGTCGTCGCCCTGTGCCCGGCGACCGACCTCGCGTCCTATTACCAATGGTGCCGCGAGCGCGACACCGCTCCCGTACTCGCCGAGATCGCCAACGCCATGGAGACCGCCTACGGCGGCACACCGGCGCAGCACCGCGGCACCTACGACGCTCACTCCGCCGTCATGCGTGCCCACCGGCTGACGATGCCCGTCTACGTCGTCCACGGCGACAAAGACGCGACGATCCCGGTCTCCCAATCGAGAGACCTCGCCAAGGCCGTCGGCACCCGCCCAACGTTCCGCTACGTCGACCTGCCCGACGGCGACCACGAAGCCCCGCTTGCGCACATGCCCGAAGCGCTCGAGTGGGTCCTGCGACGCCTGCCGTGACAGGTAGTTCGTCGTTCGTTGTCGGGTGTTCGCGGTCCATGGCCCGCGGTCCGTTCTCCCCCCGCCTGCGGGGGAGCCGGGGGTGCTCAGCGCCCCATCACCCATGACTCATCACTCACTCAGACCGCGAGGCACGGGTGCCCCGCGCGAGTGGGGCCGCGCCGGCGGACAAGACCTGCCGCCCCAGAACCGCCCCGCGCAATCCCCCGCAATGGTCACGGCATCCACTGCCGGCAAGCCGGCGGTCTTGTAGTGCGCCGCCAACGACGGTGCCCTGGCTGAGGCCGAACCCCAAGCGGCGGCGATGTTGGCGTACTCCAGGTCGCGGCCGGCCGCCCTTGCAGACGCGCGGCCCCCAATCGGAAGCGAGTCCTTCGCCGTGGTGCAATGGCGAACAACTGCGTCGGGCATCGAATCGCGCCCCGCGTCCAGAGGGCATGGGGCACATGCTTGACACCTGTGCCCGCCGCTTCGATGCTGGACCGCATGAGCGCCCCGGCAACCGGCACCGACGTCGATCTGTCCGTCCCATTCGGCCGGCTCACGCTGCAGAACCCGCTGATCACCGCTTCGGGCACGTGCGGCTACGGCAGGGAATACGCGCCGTACATGGACCTGAACCGCCTCGGGGCGTTCACGACGAAGAGCATCACGCTCGAGGAGCGGCCCGGCAACCCGCCGCCGCGGATCGTCGAGACGGCCTCCGGCATGCTCAACGCGATCGGCCTGGCCAACGTCGGCATCGAACGGTTCCTCGCCGAAAAGGTCCCCGAGCTGCGCGAGTTCCGCATCCCGATCTTCGCGAACGTCGCCGGTCACTCGCGGGAGGAATACCTCACCGTCTGCCGCCGGCTCGACGAGGTCGAGGAAATCGCCGGCATCGAGCTGAACGTGAGCTGCCCGAACGTGTCCGACGGGCTGGTCTTCGGCACGGACCCGGTGCGGCTTCACGAACTGGTCTCCGCCGTGCGGCGGGAGCTGCGCCGCTGCATGCTGGTCGTGAAGCTGTCACCCAATGTCACGGACATCACCGCGACGGCCCGCGCCGCGATCGACGCCGGCGCCGAGGCCCTCTCGCTCATCAACACCTTCGTCGGCATGGCGATCGACATCGAGAAGCAGCGGCCGGTCCTCGCGAACGTGACCGGCGGCCTCTCCGGCCCGGCAATCAAGCCGCTCGCGCTGCACCTCGTCCACCGCGTGTACCGCGACGTGGCCCGGCCGGCCGGCATCCCCCTGATCGGCATGGGCGGCGTCGAGACCTGGCAGGACGCCGTGCAGTTCCTGCTCGCCGGGGCGTCCGCCGTCGCCGTCGGTACGACGCTCTTCATCGACCCCGCCGGCCCCATCCGCATCCTTGAGGCCCTGCCGCCCTACCTCGCCCGGCACGGCCTGCGATTCGTCCGCGACCTGATCGGCCGCCTCAGCACCGCCCCGGCGGCCGGCCCCACGCCTTGAGCCCTGCGACGCGTTCGGCGCAGTATGTGCGAAAGCGGTCGGAAACCTCCGCCGGACTCGCAGAACGGCTTGCCCGCCCGACGCGCACGGCCGGGCGCGATGGGCCCCGGGGCTGCAACGGTTCGCGACTCCATGCTGAAGCGGAAAGGCGGCCCTGCGCCAGCCGGCGCCACCCCTTCCATTGCCGGCAGCCGCCTGCTATACTGAGGTGCTCGACACTAGGCATCAGCCCTGAACGAGTGGGTGGGTTGCGGACCCACCTTTTGTTTGGAATCCGGTTTCGGAGTGTAGACATGGCTCGTCACGTGGCAGTCGTCGGCGCGACCGGTGCGGTCGGCCAGGAGTTCATCCGGGTCCTCGAGCAACGGAAGTTCCCGTGCGAGAAGATCACGTTCCTCGCCTCGGCCCGCTCGGCCGGCAAGACGCTGAAGTTCAACGGCAAGGATCACACGATCCAGGAACTCAAGGAGGACAGCTTCAAGGGCGTCGACATCGCCCTGTTCTCCGCCGGCGCGTCGATCAGCCGCAAGTTCGCGCCGTTCGCCGTCCAGGCCGGCGCCGTGGTCGTCGACAACTCGTCGGCCTTCCGGATGGATCCTGAGGTCCCGCTCGTCACCCCCGAGGTCAACCCCGAGGACGTGAAGAAACACAAGGGCATCATCGCCAACCCGAACTGTTCGACGATCATCATGGTCGTGCCGGTCTTCCCGCTGTACAAGGCGAACAGAATCAGGCGCATCGTGGTCAGCACCTACCAGGCCGCCAGCGGCGCCGGCTACCAGGCGATGCTCGAGCTGGAGCAGCAGGCCCGCGACTTCCTCGCCGGCAAGCCGGTCGAGAAGAAGGTCCTCCCGCACCAGATCGCGTTCAATCTCTTCTCGCACAACTCGAAGATCACGGATAACGGCTACAACGAGGAAGAGGTCAAGATGGTCAAGGAAACCCGCAAGATGTTCCACGACGACGAGATCCAGATCACCGCGACGTGCGTGCGCGTCCCGGTCATGCGGGCCCACAGCGAGGCGATCAACCTGACGTTCGAAAATCCCATGCCCGAGGCGAGGGTCCGCGAAATCCTTGCGAAGGCACCGGGCGTCAGGCTCGTGGACGACCGCGCGAAGAACTACTTCCCCATGCCGCTCGAATCGTCGGACCAGGACGACGTGTTCACCGGCCGCATCCGGCAGGACATCAGCCAGCCCGACGGCCGTGGGATCGACCTGTTCATCAGCGGCGACCAGCTCCGCAAGGGCGCGGCGCTGAATGCCGTCCAGATTGCGGAGCTTCTGTAGAAAGCCCACGAGGCGGGGTCGGGCACGCGACACCCCACCCGGATGCGCGGGCGGCATGACCGGACGGAATCGAGCGAATCGCCCGATCTCCGCCCGGATCGTGCGTGCCCTCACCGGCCCGATCCGGGCGGTTCCGGCGCGCGTCGGCCGGATAGGCCGTTGAACGCCGGGGGCTTTCGCAACAACCGGGCTCCGGGCATTCGCCGCGATGCCTCAGAACCGCCGTTGGCGGTCGATGAGGTACTGCACCAGCGCCCGGTCGAACGTCATGCTCGTGTCCACCTGCACGAAGTCCGCCCGGACGCCCGCCGCCTCGCGTTGGTACCGTTCGATGAACGACCGCAGGGCCTCGATGTACACCGCCCGGATCGCCTCCGCGTCGGCGACGGCCGACTCCTTTGACTCCACGTCCTCGAACCGCTGCAGCCCCGCGAAGGGGAACTCCGTCTCGTCCGTGTCGAGAATCTGGAACAGGATCAGGTCGTGCCCGCGAAACCGCAGGTGGTGCAGGCCCTCGATCACCCGCTCCGGATCGTCGAGGAAGTCGCTCAGCACGACCATCAGGCTCCGCCTGCGCACGCGGTCCGCGATCGTGTGCAGGGCCTTCGCCAGCCCCGTCCCGCCGTACGGCCGCACGCGCGCCAGGTGCCCCAGCATCGTCATCAGGTGCGTCCGCTTCGTCCGCGGTGGGAGAAACGCCCGCAGTTCGGTATCGAAACACGCCAGCCCCACCGCGTCCTGCTGGTGGATCATCATGTACCCCAGCGCCGCCGCCAGGCACACCGCGTAGTCGAACTTCGTCATCCGCCCGCCCTGTCCTTCGGCTTCCTCCCCTCTCGGTTCCCGCCCCCCCACGTGCGGGGGGGATTGAAGGGGACGTGCGTCCGGCGGATAGGCCATGCTGCCCGACGTGTCCACGAGCAGGTAGCCGTCCAGGTTCGTCTCGGCCTGGTACTTCTTGATGTAGAAGCGATCGGTCTTCGCGAAGACGTTCCAGTCGATCTGGCGGAGGTCGTCGCCGTGCGCGTACTTGCGGTGCTCGGAAAACTCCACCGAGAAGCCCTGGTAGGGCGACCCGTGCAGGCCCGCGAGAAAGCCCTCGACGATGAACCTCGCCTTCAGGTCGAGCCGCGAGACCTGCTGGATGACGTCCGGTCGGAGGTAGGCTTGCGCGCTGGGCATGGTCGCGCCCGGTCAGTTCCCCGTCCCCGATGCTCCGCCCTCGGTGCCGGGCGGGTCCTGCGGCCTTGCGGTCGGCGCCCGGCGACGCCGCCCCCAGTACGTCTCAATCACAATGGCGACAACGGCCGCCAGAACCAGACCCGCCAGGACATAGTGCTCCGCATGGCGGACGCTTGCCAGGAGGGCCTCCGACTTCTCGCCGAAATACCAGCCGAGCAGGACGAGCGTCGGCACGCTGATCAGGGCCGCCGTGCCATCCACCGCGACAAACTTCCACGTGGGAATGCCCACGATCCCGGCCGCCACGAACACCATGGCTCGCGCCCCGGGCATGAATCGCGCGACGAAGAGGATCTTCGCGCCGTGGTCGTGGAAGCGTGCCTTGGCGGCGTCAAGCGTCGTGCGGCGGAAGAGCCGACCGGTCCACCGGTGCTCCATCACATGGTCGCCGAACCGCCGTCCGGCCAGAAACAGGATGATGTCGCAGACCAGGACCCCGGCCAGCGTCATGGGCAGCATGATCACGAGGCTGGCCCTGCCCAGATGGCAAAGGTATCCGGCCGTCAGCAACGGAATGTCCTCGGGAATGGGGATACCGAATCCCGCCGCCAGCAGGGCCAGCAGGATCCCGAGGTACGAAGCGTGATGAAGCCAGTCCATCGGCTATAATGGTAGACCCGACCGGGCTTGGAGACAAAACTGATGGACGATGCCCCCTGGTACGGTGCCGGCCTCCGCTTCGAGTGTACGCAGTGCGGCAAGTGCTGTGGCGGCGCGCCGGGCTACGTGTGGGTCACCCGCGAGGAGATCGCCCGCATCGCCACATTCCTGGGGATGGAGACGCAGCAGTTCACAAAACGCTTTGTCCGCCGCGTCGGATTCCGGCTCAGCCTCGTCGAAAAGGCCGACTACGATTGCATCTTCCTGCGGCGGATGGACGGCCGGGTCGGCTGCGAGATCTACCCGGTCCGCCCGCTCCAATGCCGCACGTGGCCGTTCTGGAACACCAATCTCAAGACGCCTGCGAGTTGGGCCACCGCCGCCGAAGGCTGCCCGGGCATGAACTGCGGCGAGGTCCGCGAGGCCGACCTCATCGAGCAGGCGCGGACGGCAAAGGAATGGATGGACGTGCCCTGACCACGGAGCAGATCGATGCAATCCACGCCGCCGTCCGGCGCGAGGATATCCGCACGGCGATGGCGGATTTCTATAGCGACCTCGATGCCGCCATCGCAGCCCACCAGCCCGAATGCCGGAACCGTGGGGCCTGCTGCCGGTTCCGAGAGTTCGGCCACAGCCTTTACGTAACCACGCTCGAGGTGGCCTACTTCCTGGCCCGCCACCCATCCCCGACCACACCCACGGCTCGGTCATCGCCGGATGGCTGCTGCCCGTTCCACGTCAATGGCCAATGCACTACGCGGCAGGGACGCCCGATGGGCTGCCGTATCTTCTATTGCAAAAAGGAGTTACAGCATTGGCAAGGACCGATGACCGAAGCGTTCCTAGCCCGCCTCAAAGCCCTTCATGCCAGGCTCGGCGTGCCGTACCTCTACGCCGAATGGCTCGCAACGCTCGATGCCGTCGGATCTGGCCCGCAGTTCCAGGGCGAGCCAGCGTAAACACATTCCCAGAGGCATTCTGCACATACGACTGCTCCCTCACGCATGCCCGCGATGCGAAGGTGACGAAAGACCGCCTGCACCGCGGGAACGATGCCGCCTGAACCGGCGTCGTTTCCGACAGCGGGACTTCACCGCCCCGTTGGCGCGTCACACTGCCCGACGTTGAGCCCGTACACCGCTCGCACGAGGGCGGCGAGGTTGCTCGGCGCGGCCCCGCCCTGAATTGATTCGGACGGTGCCGACCGCGAAACGGTCGATCCGCCCCTGCATCGCCGCTGCCGGCCCTCTTCGTGGCGGTCGGCACGCGAATATCGCAGCAGTCCGCTTACCTTCGCCAGCTCCGCCACCGTCAATGGCCTCGATTCATGGTCGGTCAGATGCTGGACGAGCCGACTCCAGCTCAGCAACCGATTTGTGTCGGCAAGCCCCCGCCGCACACGTCGCGGTAGCGACCTGGTCAATGTCGAGGCCAAAGCACTGGCCATAAAGGGCCGGGCAAGTCGGCAAAGCGTCGCCGAGTAGCGACGGATATCCGCCGCGCTGACGCCATAGCGAGTGGCCAGGTCAAGCTCTCCCGCCGCGTGCTGTGGCGCCGTGCAATCCTCCGGTCGCGCAAGGATTGCAGCGTCGAGCGTGGCGCGTACTTCCTCCGGCACCCTGCGGTAGACTTTCGTATGTCGTAAGGCGGCGAAGGGGTCGCCCCTGATGGCCCAACCTTTAACCCGGCTCGGCCTTCGGTATCCCGACTCGGAATTACGGCCGCAGTGCCTTTCTCTCGTTTTTGCGTGACTCATTGGCGGTTACCTCCGCGGCGCGACCGCAACGATGCCCGCGAAAGGGTATCGCGCCCCCCGCTCCGGATCGCGCCGCATCACGTCGCCGCCCCTTTCGCACGGGCATGAGCCCCACCCAGTCCTCGCGACAAACGCCTGCCGAGTCGTGCCCGAAAGAGGGTGGCGACGGACCGTCCGCCTGTGAGAAACCGCCGCCAGGCGGCACCCAGGTTCGGCCTGAAAGAAGCTCGCGAATGTCGCCGGGAGGATTTGACAGCCGCCGGACGCTATGATAACCTAGATGGCCAGCGATCCACCTCGCGGGTGGGCTCGCCGAGTCGGGGAAAGAGCCGACGACGAGCCTGGCGTCTGTCGAAGAGAATAGCGGAGTGCTGCGCGGATCGGGCGGAATGCCCGTGCCTTGGTGTTTCATGGAGCCGGGCCGGTCAGACGCCAGGAAGACGTGTGCGTCCAGGCTTGTGGACAACGGATCGGCGATGGTCTTGCCTGCCGGATGTCGTTCCCGGCTCGCCGGGCGCCGACGAAGAATCGGCTTGGCACAATTCGTCGAGATCCTTGAAGACAACGTTGTCCGTACTGGACTCGAACGGCGGAACGGCCGATGCATAGTACCTAGCCGGTTCATTGGCGCGACGATGTCAGGCCGGTCCCGCGGCGCTTGCTCGACGGACGGACCTGTGCGGATACAATGGCGGGGGTTGCCGTCGGTCACGGGATTGGAGCCGGTCGTGCTGGATCAATCACTCGCAATTATGGGTCGCAATGCAAGCGGGCCGGAACGAACCTGCGTGGAGCTGGAATAGAACGGAGACCCCGCGCACTTGTTGCGCGAGTCCGGGAGACGTGGCACTATGAAAGTCCTGATGCTCGGCTGGGAGTTTCCACCCTTCATCAGCGGCGGCCTCGGAACGGCCTGTCACGGACTGACCAAAGCGATGAACGAACTGGGCATGGACGTGCTCTTCGTCCTGCCCAAGCCCGTCCCGAGCCAGTTCAGCTCGCACGTCAAGCTCATGACCCCGCGGTCGCAGATCCCCGGTTCGATCCAGTACAAACTCGGTGAATTCGAGCGCGTGACTTTTCGGACCATCGACGCGGGCCTCAGCCCGTACCAGACGCCCGCCGACTATGCCCACTGGATGCGATCAAGCGGCCACCATGCCGTCGGCAACCCCGATTCCTCCGTTCCGACGGCCCTGCTCTCCTCCGGCGGCGGCGGCGAGCACTACGCCGGCGACATGTTCGCCGAGGTCCAGCGCTACGCGCGGCTCGCAAGCCACATCGCCAACGAAGAGAGCTTCGATATCATCCACGCCCACGACTGGATGACTTACCCGGCAGGCATCTCCGTCTCGTCGCTCACGGGCAAGCCCCTCGTCGTACACGTCCACTCGACCGAGTTCGACCGCAGCGGCGAGCACGTCAACCAGCGGATCTACGACATCGAGCGGGCCGGCATGCACCACGCCGCGCGGGTCATCACCGTCAGCCACTTCACGAAGAAGATCGTGGAGAGCCGCTACGGCGTCCCCGCGGACAAGGTCGAGGTCGTCTACAACGCCATCGACTCGAACGGGAAGAAGAACGGCGTCAAGCTGCACGACATCCGCCGCGACGAGAAGATCGTGCTCTTCCTCGGCCGGATCACGATGCAGAAAGGGCCCGAGTACTTCCTCGCCGCCGCGAAGAAGGTCCTCGAGGTCATGGACAACGTCCGCTTCATCATGGCCGGCTCCGGCGACATGATCCGGCACACGATCGAGCTGGCCGCGCAGATGGGCATCGGCCACAAGGTACTCTTCACCGGCTTCCTCCGCGGCGAGGACGTGGACCGCGCCTTCCGCATGGCCGACCTCTACGTCATGCCCAGCGTCTCCGAGCCGTTCGGGATCGCCCCGCTCGAGGCGCTGTCGAACGACGTTCCTGTGATCATCAGCAAGCAGTCAGGCGTGGCCGAAATCCTATCGCATGTACTGAAGGTCGATTTTTGGGACGTGAACGAGATGGCGAACAAGATCGTCGCCGTACTCCGACATCCCCCGCTGCAGACGACGCTGCGCGAACACGGTAGCTTCGAGGTCCGCCGCCTCAACTGGACGGACTCGGCGCGGCGCTGCATTGGCGTCTACCAAAGCGTTTTGGCACTCGCGACCTGCCCGTAAGCGACGGCGCCGTGACGGTTTCCCGTCACACTACCGATCCCGTTGCTTCTTACTCGGTACCCACCGGGCCCTGAACGCAGGAAAGGGTGGAAATCCGGGTTTCAGGTCTGCCCGTGGAATAATTCGGCCGGCAAGTGGAACCTCACATAGGTCATGCGTGTCTACTACGGGTAAGACGCACCGAACACAGGAGGTTTGGGACTGTGCAGACTTCATACAGGACGACACACGAGAAACTGGACGTATTGCACGCCGACCTGAGCCGTCTCAATCGTGAGCTGGCCGAGGCGTGGTCATCGCCGGATCGCGCCGCGCACGTTCCGCGCATCGAACGCCGCATCCGGCGGGTCTGGGACGAAATGGATAACCTCGCCATCACGCTGAGCGATCCGATCGCGAAGCTGTCGCGGCCGCGACGCCGTAAGGCCCCTGCCTGAAACGCACGGCGGGCGGTCCTCCGAAACCACGTGCACGTGGGCTCGCAGGGCCGTCCGCCTCTCTGCCCGTTGTTGATTGTCGGTAGTCGGTTACAGGCGACTTGCGCTTGACCGGAAGCCGATGCCGACGCATATTCGGCGAGATGAAGCTGATTGCGCATCCCAGTCGTCTCCGCGGCACCGCGGCCATGCCGGGATCGAAGAGCCACACGATCCGCGCGGTCGCGTTCGCGTCGCTGGCCGACGGCGAAAGCCGCATCCGCGAGCCGCTCGATTCGCTCGATGCGCAATCGTCGGTACGGGCCTACCGGGCACTCGGGGCGACGATCGACACGACAAACCCGCGGGAGTGGGTCGTCCGCGGCGTCGGCGGCCGGCCGCGCGTGCCCGAGGATGTCATCGACGTGGGCAACAGCGGCACGACGTTGCGGATCGCCATCGGATCGGCGGGGCTCCTGGCCGGAGGTGCCGGCGAGGCCGTGTTCACGGGCGATCACCAGATTCGCCGCCGGCCCGTGGGGCCGCTGCTCGATTCGCTCCGCGACCTGAAGGCACACGCGACCTCGCTCCGACGGAACGGGTGCGTGCCCGCCGTCATCGGCGGACGGATCCGCGGCGGATCGACGGCCATCGACGCGACCAACAGCCAGTACCTCAGCAGCCTGCTGATCAACTGCCCGCTCGCCGACGACGAGAGCGAGATCCGCGTGACGAAGCTCGGCGAGCGGCCCTACGTCGAGATGACGCTCGACTGGCTCGACCGTCAGGGCATCCGCTACCGCAACGAGGGCTTCACGCGGTTCGTGGTCCCGGGCGGCCAGGCGTATCGCGCGTTCGACCGCGCGGTGCCGGCCGACTGGTCGTCGGCGACGTTCTTCCTCGTCGCCGGCGCGATCTGCGACGGCGAGATCCGGTTGACGGGCCTCGACCTGCACGACACGCAGGGCGACCGGGCCGTCATCGACTACCTGCGGGCCATGGGGGCGCGGATCGACGCAAGCGACGAAGCCGTCGTCGTCCGGCGCGGCGACCTGAAGGGCGTCGAGATCGACCTGAACCCGACCCCGGACGCCCTGCCGGCGCTGGCGGTGGCGGCCTGCTTCGCCGAGGGGACCACGCGGCTCGTCAACGTCGAAGAGGCCCGCCGCAAGGAGACCGACCGCATCCACGTCATGGCGGCGGAACTGCGGAAGCTCGGCGGTGAAGCCGAGGAGCTGCCGGACGGGCTGGTCATCCACGGCCGTCCGCTGCACGGCGGCGAGGTCGAGGGCCACGACGATCACCGGATCGTCATGGCAATGGCCCTGGCCGGCCTGGCGTCGGAGCAGCCGGTGACGGTCACGACGGCCGAAGCCGCAGCCGTGACCTTCCCCACGTTCGTGTCGCTGATGCAGAGCCTCGGGGCCGACATCGCCACGCCGGCACCGGCAGGCAACGACGCTCGATCGTCGAAGGACTGACGAAGCCCGATGACGATGCCGTCCCGTGTCGGCACTCCGCCGCCCGGTTCGTCCGTTTCTCGGAGGCTCTATCAGCCTGTACACCCTTTCCAGGCTTGCGGCAGGGCGCCAGGGAGGCGGAGGGTTACTCCGGACTCAGACCGTGCCGGCTCGAAAATCCCTTGTCGAACCCCGGGGCCGGGCGGATTTGTTCGCCCGCAAGGATCCGCGAGATGGGAATCCAACGGGCACGTTGAGCCGAGAACCCCCGCCGATCTCACGCGGCAACACCAGCCCCCGGATCGCGGTGAAACGCCTGCCTCGGTGGCGCTATTGCCCATGCCCCGTCCCCTGTGCATGATGGAGCCCGACATGGAAGCGACGTACCCGATTCCGGTGATCGACCTCTTCGCCGGCCCCGGCGGCTTGAGCGAGGGGTTCGCAAGTCTGCGGTCACGCGACTGCCGGCCACTCTTCGACATCGCCCTCTCGATAGAAAAGGACAGGTTCGCCCACGCGACGCTCGAACTCCGGGCCTTTTTCCGCCAGGTGCGTGACACGGGCAACGCCGCGGACTACTACCGATACATCTGGGGGCCTGACCACCCGCAAGGCATCGACCGGAAGACGTTGTTCGCCCGACACCCTGAAGTCGCTGCCGTCGCCCAGGCGAAGGCATGGCACCAGGAACTCTGTCGGGAGAATCGCGCTGAGATCTCCGCACGAATCAGGAAGGTCTTGCGAACCTATCCGTCGAGTACGCCCTGGGTGCTTCTGGGAGGCCCGCCTTGCCAGGCCTACTCAATCGCGGGCCGGTCACGAATGCGCCCGACGATGGGGGCGCGTTTCGAAGAAGATGAACGGCACACACTCTATGAAGAGTATCTGGCAATCCTCGCGGACCACAAGCCGCACATCTTTGTAATGGAGAACGTGAAGGGGTTGCTCTCATCTCAACTGCAATCGAAACGGATCTTCGACCTGATGCTGCCCGACCTTCGGGACGCCGCCGGCCAGGGTTCCTACACCCTCTTCCCCTTCGTAAAGTCGTCCCCGCGCAGGCGAAGGAGCAGTCTTTCCGCCGACAACGGTTACGATCGGGAGCCCGGCGACTTTGTCATACAGTGCGAAAGGTATGGGATTCCGCAGGCACGACACCGCGTCATCATTCTCGGCATACGTTCAGATCTGCTAAGAAGAGTGCCCGGCTTTGAGCCGCCCGTGCTGAGCGAGAAACCGGCACCGGTCCCGGTCGAGAGAGTCCTTAAGGGGCTTCCACGCTTGCGCAGCGGCCTCACCCGCATCGCGGATACAGCCGAGGCGTGGCGAGGCGTCCTGGACCACGCGACAACCGCGGCCTGGCTACGGGGACTGGATGGCGACGACGGCCGTCTGCTTGCTCGGAAGATCAGGTCCGTCATCGACCGTATTCGGCTGCCGCAGGCGGACCGGGGCGCGCGATTCCTTCCAGCGAATCGCGTGCACGTCGGATACCAGCCGGGCTGGTATCTGGACCAACGTCTGCGGGGCGTCTGCAACCACGAGGCTCGCGTTCACATGCCCTCCGATCTGCACCCCTTGCTGTTCGCGCCAGGCTGCGGGTCGATTCACCGGGCTCCCAGCCACCTGGCGCGTTGCCCGGCCTCCTCTTTGAGCCAACAATACGCTGGCGGAAGGGCGCAGTACCGCAGAGGGTCCCATGCCTGCGCAGCGTAAGCCGTGGACTCGCGACGAGCTACTTGTCGCTTTCAACCTATACTGTCGCACCGCTTTCGGCCGTCTTCATCAGCGCAACCCCGACATCGTCGCGCTTGCGCGAAAGCTCCACCGGACGCCGGGCTCAGTCGCCATGAAGCTGTGCAACTTCGCCAGTCTCGACCCCATTCACCGAGCGCGGAATATCTCCGGCCTTCGGAA
Source organism: uncultured Planctomycetales bacterium (assembly GCA_964617875.1). Classification (GTDB taxonomy): domain Bacteria; phylum Planctomycetota; class Phycisphaerae; order UBA1845; family PWPN01; genus CAZMVY01. The sequence goes on from CAZUAI010000088.1 coordinate 17,110, forward strand.
CGCTTCGGCGTCCGACATGTCGATCTTCGAGGAGTTTGAAAGCAACTGGGAAGCGCTTGCGGCAGAGAGTGAGGCTGCCCTCCATCGCCTGGGACTGCGTCCGGGTGTTCACGATGAGGAAGACAGCGAGCGATTCCTCCCGGGTACGGGTGCTACGGAGGCCGTTCGCACGATTCGTGCCCGTCGCGTCCAGTCGCTCTTCCGCGCCACCGTGCTCGCCAGCTACGACTACGCCTGCGCGGTTTCGGGTATCAATGTGCCCGGCTTACTGCAGGCGAGCCACATCATCCCATGGTCAGAATCCGAAGGTCGGCGACTTGATCCGCGGAACGGGATCGCCCTATCGGCCCTCCACGACCGCGCCTTCGACCGAGGGCTCATCACCTTCGACGAAGACTTGAGGATCGTCGTATCCGGGCGGCTTCGTGTAGGAAACCCCAGCGAAATCCACCGGACTGCTCTCCTTCAAATCGAAGGGAAGCGCCTTCGCCTCCCCACGCGGTACGCGCCCGACCCGGCGGCGCTCGCTTACCACCGGACGCACATCTTCGTCGCCTGAATGTGCCCTTGCTTGCTCGAACGGGGCAAACCGCACACGAACCGGGTCGCTGGCAGCCTTGGCATCAAGGGAGTCCCGGATCACTTCGCGTACCAACGCGTCCGTACGGCCGAAGACCTCCTCGCTCTTCTACAGCCTTGGCCACCCCCGGTATTCAGGAGCGCGTCGAGGCCCCCCAGACAGGCAAGGTAGAGTATGAGCACATCGTACAGACCCTGACGCCAGATGATCTTCCCATTTCCGCCTTACCACAGGATTGGCGTCCCCTTGCTGGACGACCCGACGTGATCCATAGTCTGGCGGGTGCATTAAGGGATTCTACCGCCCGTGGCCGGGCCTCTCGGGCGCGGCGTCGTGTCCGTGTCGATGTTCCACCCTGCAGCCTTCCCGCTCGTTCATTGACATCAACCGATTCCCTCGCCGGTTGGGAGGATCACGCCGGCATCCTGCCGCGAGGACCGCAGGCGGGAAGCCTGCACCACAAGCGATCACGAAGCCGCAGGCGGGAAGCCCGCACCACACAGGGTCACGTTGCGGGCGCAATCCGCGATGTGCTCTTTCGCTTTCCCGGTTTCCGGGTGACCGCTTTTCCTCAGCCCCTCTGCTCCTGCAGATACCACCGCACGGTCATGGGGATGCCTTCGTCGTAGGTGACCGTGGGCTGCCAGTTGAGGTGCTCGCGGGCCTTCTTCGTGTCGAAGAAGCTTCGGCGGCCCATCAGCCAGACGGCGTAGCGGGTGACCATCGGCGGGTTCTTCAGGCGGAAGAGGTGGCCAATGCACTCGAGGATGAAGCCGGCCGCGTAGGCGACGCGGTACGGGACGGTCTTCGTCACCGGCGGGGCACCGGCGGCTTCCGCGATCCTGTTGAAGTACTGCCGCAAGGTCAGCACGCCGTCGTTGCTGCAGTTGTACGCCTCGCCCAGCGCCCGCTCGCTGTCGGCGGCGGCGATGCAGGCCTCCGCGACGTTGCCGGCGTAGACGACGTTCAGGCGATTGTCGCCCCCGCCGATGAGCTTGGCCTTGCCCGTGCGGACGGCATCGACCAGCCGGCCGATGCTGGCCCGGTCGCGCGGGCCGTACAGCCAGCTCGGGCGGATCACGGTAAGGCGGATCCTGCCCTCCCTGTGGGCGGCCCAGACGAGCTTCTCGGCCTCGACCTTGGCACGGCTGTAGTAGGCCCAGCGGTGGAGGTTGACGCCCAGCGGCGCGGTCTCGTCCAGCACAACGTTCTCGCCGTCCACGTAGCCGTAGGCGCTGATCGAGCTGATGTGGATGAACCGCCTGACGCCGGCCTCGGCGGCCGCCTGGACCAGCTTGGCCGTGCCCTCGATCGTGATGCGGACGAAATCGGGCCAGGGGCCCCAGTCGCCGACCCGCGCGGCCGAGTGATAGACGCACTCGACGCCCCGGCACGCTCGCCGAAGCGATTCCAGATCCGTCACGTCGCCCTCGGCCAGCTCGACGCCCTGCGACTTCAGCCAGGCGACGTCGCTGCCCCGCCGTACGAGGGCGCGGACCGGCCGGTTGCGCCTCCGCAACTGCTCGACAATGTGGCTTCCCAGAAGACCCGTTCCACCGGTTACGAGGTTCATGTCATCTCCAGGCACCCTGGTGCAGGCCGGTAGATTAGGGGGGCCGGACGGCGGCGTCAACGAGGGCGCTCGCGTGTTCCGCACATTCCGCCACACCCGGCCACACGCCGCGGCGTTCGCCGTTGTGTTGTGCGGGCTGCGTGAGAGAAGGCCTTCGAAGGGCCCACCAGGACCCGGGAGCCGGGCTTCCGCTTCCCGCCGAGGGCGGCCTTGACGCGCGGCCGCAGTTCAAGGACATACTTGGTCTCGTCGAAGATGACGGGGGCCGGGCGGTCCCTGAGGCTTGCGCACCGACGCATCCTGCGAAACGAGCGCTGCAAGAGCGTCGTCTTGCCGGATCGCCTTCGAATCGCGTGTGCCGGTCCGGCGGCCGCGGACGGCAGGACAGGATGGCGAGTTGTGGAATACGAACTGAATGTCGTCGAACGGCGGGTGCTGGGCGTGCTGATCGAGAAAGCGCTTTCGCAGCCCGAGTACTACCCGATGACGGTAAATGCCGTCGTCGTCGCGTGCAACCAGAAAAACAACCGGGATCCCATCCTGGAGCTGGATGAGGCCACGGTGGACGCGACGCTGGCGAACCTGCGGCAGCGCGGGCTGGTGCAGATGGTCCTGCCCGCACCGGGGGCGAGGACGACGCGGTTCAAGCATCTGGCCTCGACGGTCTTCGTCTGGTCGCCGAAGGACGCGGCGGTCATGGCTGAGTTGCTGCTCCGCGGGCCGCAGACGGTCGGCGAACTGCGGACCCATTGCTCGCGGCTCGTGCCGTTCGACAGCCTGGAGATCGTCTCGAACGTCCTGGAGGACCTGGCCGCCCGTACGCCGCCGCTGGTCGCCGCCCTGCCCCGCGAGCCGGGCCGGTCGGCCATACGCTACCGGCACCTGCTCTACCCCCCAGACGAGGCACCGGCCGTAACCACCGTGTTGCCGGAAGGGTCTGCCGTGCCTGCGTCGGCATCCGCGCCGGCCGACGGAGCAGGGTCGCTGAAATCCACCGTCGTGCGGCTGGAGGGGGACGTGACGCAACTGCGCGGCCAGATCGAGGACATGGCCCGTCGGCTGGCCGCCCTTGAAGCCGCACTCGGCGTGGGGCCCGGTCCGGGCTGACTCGTCCCGCCGGCGACGATGTTCCATTTGACGGCCCCGGGGGGCGACTTATAATCGCCGCTTCGACCCCGGGGATCGGCCCGGCGGGTTGCTGCTTGGAGGCTGGCATGCGCATCTGGGAAACGAAGGTCTCGGGATCGGCAAGAGCAGGCGGGGCGGCATTTTGCGCGCTGATGACGGCGGTTTGCGTCCTGACGGCGGGTGTCCTCCCGGCCGTCGCGCAAGAAGCCGCGGCGACAGCACAAGAAACCGCACCGGCGGCGCCGGAAACCGCACCGGCGGCACCGGCGGCGGAAAAGCCGGCGGCCGACGTACCGGGCGACCTGTCGCTCGAGCAGATGTTTGCCGACTACCTGCACTTCGCCCGGATGGGGTCGTTCGCGAAGGCCGAGGCCTACGCCACCGGCCTGCTGGCGCGGCCCGACTGCAAGCCCGAGGCCCTGCTCCCGCTTGCGGACAAATACCGCAACAGCCGCGAGACGCTCCAGATCATCATCGGCAACAGCACCATCGGCGCCAGCGCCGAGAAGATCCTCAAGCTCATTCGGGAGGGCGAGAACCTCAACCGCAAGAGCGCCGACCAGATCACAGGCGCCATGGAGCTGCTGCGCGGCACGCCGACCGAGCAGTCAATCGGGCTCGACCGGCTCCGCTACGCCGGCGAATACGCCATCCGCTGGATGGTCGCGTGGCTCGGCGACCCGGGCAAGAAGGACCTCCATCCGCTCATCGAACGGGCACTGCCGAAGATCGGCAAGTCAGCGGTCAACCCGCTCGTCATCGCCTTGCGCGTGGAGCAGGCAACGGTCCGCCAGGCCATCGCCGACGCCCTTGGCGAACTCGGCTACCCGCAGGCCGTGCCGTACCTCAAGCGCATCGCCGACGACGCGGGACAAACGGATGACGTCCGCCGAAGCGCCGCCCGCGCGATCGCAAAGATCCTCGCGGCCAACCCCGGCGTGGCCGACCTGCCCGCGAGCGAGGCCCTCCTGGGGCTTGCCGAGCTGTATTACGCCGACACGGCGTCGCTCCGGCCGGACGAGCGCGAGGCCAGGCCGAACGTCTGGTACTTCTGGAAGGGCGAACTCGTGAACGTCATGGTCCCGCGGCAGATCTTCATGGATGTGATGTGCATGCGATGCTGCGAGGAGTCGCTGGCGGTCCAGCCGGGGCAGCCGAAGGCGGTTGCGCTCTGGTCGGCCGCCAACTTCCGCCGCGAGGCCCGCCTCGGCATGGACGTGCAGTCGGTCGAGCCCGACCCGCAGGGCCTGGCCGACGCCACACGGCGGGAGGACTACCCGCGGAGCCTCTATTTCGCACGCTGCTTCGGCCCGCGGGCCGCGATGCTCACGCTGATGCGCGGCGTGAAGGACCGCGACGCCGCCGTGACACTCGGCGCCGTGACGGCGCTCGACGGCATCGCCGCCGCGAACGAGCTGATCGGCTCGGAGGACGCCAGGCAGGCGATGACGCAGACGCTGAACTTCTCCGACATCCGCGTCCGGATCAACGCCGCGCTGACGCTCGCGCGATCAAGGCCGCCGCAGGACTTCGCCGGCGCGGCCCAGGTCGTTCCGATCCTGGCCTCGGCGCTCGACCTCCGCGCGCAACCGGTCGTCGTCATCGTCGATCCGAACGCCGACAGCCGCCGTCTGCTCGAGGAACTGGCCACGAAGAACAACGCGAGGGCCATCGCGGCGGCGAAGCTGGCGGAGGCCGCCACGCGTGCCCACAGAGAGGCGACGCACGTGGACCTCGTCCTGCTCGCGACGGACATGGACGGGCCGAACGTGGTGACGGCGGTCTCGGAGCTGCGCAGGGACAACCTGCTCGAGCTGGCGCCGGCAGTCATCGTCGTCAAGCCGGGCGGGATCGGTTCGGCGATCCAGGCGACGACAGCCGATCCGCGAATCGAGCGGCTCACCCTGCCGGCCGCCGGCGGCCTGAGCGGGGAGCAGTTGACCGCCGTCAGTGAGGCGTTCGGCCGGGCATGGACCCGCGGCCGGGCCAGCTACGGGCAGCGGCCGATCTCGGACGACGAAGCCCTGAGGCTGTCGCTGGCGGCGGCCGACGCACTGGGGCTGATCGCGATCTCGGGCACCTCGGTCTTCCAGTTCGCCGCTGCGGAAGACGCACTGATCCGGGCGTGCGAACACCCGAACGAGTCGATGCAGCTTAAAGCGGCGGGCGTGCTGGTCCTGTCGGCGAACCCGGCGGCGCAGGCGGCCATCGCGAAGCTCGCGCTCAACCCCAAGGGCCCCGAGCCGCACCGAATCGCCGCCATGGCCATCCTGGCCGCATCGGCCCGGCGAAACGGCAACCGGCTGCCGACCGAGCTTGTCGATGCGGTCCGGAAGCAGTCGCTGCACGACGCATCACTGCCGATGCGCACGGCCGCGAGCCAGGCGCTCGGCGCATTGAACGTCGAAGGCAACCTCGCCGCCGAGATCCTCCGTCAGCAATCACGCGACTAGCCCAACCTTCGCACGGCGATGGAAATCGCGAGCGAGAATCGGCGTTGGC
>CAZUAI010000089.1:0-22846 GCA_964617875.1 uncultured Planctomycetales bacterium
CATCCGTACGATCTTCGCTCGTGCGAGGTGCGGATTATGCAACTTGGGGGTAGACGCCGCCGCCGGAGTCCGACAGCACCGAACTCGTATAGGCGGCCCCAATGACTTCCTTGCGGAAGTCCCTTGCCGTCGGGTTCGTCGCCCGCCACAGCCGCACGCCCGTCGGCGGGTCGATCGCCTGCACGCGGATCGAGCCGTCCGCCTCGAGCGTCCACGAGAAGCGAGGCAGGGCCCAGTTGTTCAGGATGGCCCGGTAGTAGGTCTGCAGCATCGTCATGGCATCGGACCCGCCGAGGCCGTGGTCGGTGTTCGGGACGTATCGCACGTGCTTGAGGGCGGGCAGGTCGGCGAAATAGAACTGCGACGAGTCGGGCAGGAAGAACTGATCGCCGGTGGAGTTGATGATGTACTTGGGGATCGTGTAGCGCGTGCGGTAGCTGTAGGGATCCTCGATCGCCATCAGGGCGGCGATCTCGGGCGTGCCGAACCAGCCCATGATGTCCATGTCCTCGTAGTCGCCGACGGCCGGCGCCCAGAAGCCGTAGGCCGCGAAATGATGGCTCATCGACCGTTCGACGTTCAGCACGTCGATCACGCACGGGGCGATCGCCACGACGCGCGGATCGACGGCGGCGGTCGTCCACGTGGTCCAGCCGCGCTTCGACGCGCCGCCGACGACGAAGGAGTTGATCGTGAGCCACCCGCCGCCCGGACCCGCGCAGAACTCCTGCACCGCGTCCATGGCGCGGACGGCGGCCTTGGTCATCGGAAGCCGGGCGGGCCACCGCGGATCGCCGCTTCGCAGGAACTTGTCCCAGGTGTAGGCAATGAGTGCATCCTCATACCGGCCGCCGGCGATGTAGCGAGGATCGGACTCGTCCGCGAACTTCAACGGCTGGTTCGGCACCATCCGCAGGTCGGCGACGACCGTGTTGGTGGCCGTGGCGACGGCCACGAGGTTCGCGTCCGCCGAGGTCGGCGGAGAACCGCCGTTGCTGCCGCCGTTGATCCAGAGCATGGCCGTCGAGTAGCTGACGGTCGTCGGCCGGATGATCGTCAGCCAGTGCTGCCATTGCGTGCGATCGACCTCGGGCGGGTAGCGCCACGTCTGCGAGGTCATGTCGAGCACGTACGCCGTGTAGCCGGGGCCGCCGAACGTGCGCACCAGGCCCCAGCGGTAACTCGGATCCGGCGCGGCCACATACTCATCGAGCGCGGTTCCGGCCGCAGATCGAATGCCCGGCCAGCCGCACAGCGCCGCGAGAAACAGGATGTGGAAAATGCGCCCGCACCGCGTGCCGTTGGCACCCGCTGTTCGCATTGCCTGCCACATGACCAGTGCCTCCTGGACTTGACCGGAATTCATTATACCCGATGAGAGGCGTCTCTCTCGCACCGCAGATGCACGGCCGTACGTGCGAACGGGGTCAGGAACCCGCCGCCGGATTGGCAGAACAGCCCGGTCCACGGGAAGTGCGACCCGGACGCGATCAGCCCCGGGCTGGAAAGGCTTCTGCCCCCTCCTTACGCCAACCGAGTGGTTGGCTCATGGCGAGTCGGCAGCCCGCCAGGAATCCAGGGGACGCAATGCCGTGAAGCCATCGGGCACCGCATCCTCATCGCCGGGCGTGAACAGCACGGCCAGTCGCGCCGATGGCGGGACAACGCGAACGCGCAGCACGACCTTTCGCGTGTTGCGGATCGGCCTCTGAGGCGCGTCAATGCGGACGGGGCGGACTTCCCACATGCCGGGCACGCTGCCGGTCGCCCGCAGGTGGAGCCGCCGGCCGCCGAGCGTGAGCGTAACCGCATTGTCCTTGACGACGGCCTCGGCCTCCGTGTGCATCATCCACTCGACGTCGAGCGGGCCGTCTGCCTCGATCTCGTCCTGGATCAGCACCCGCCGGCGGTCGATCATCATCACACCGCGGCGAACGCGTTTCGCGTGATTCGCGTACGCGCGGGTGAGGTCGGCGACGGCGAACGATCGGCCGGGCGATGATTCGTATGCGCTGATCGGGGCCCTGGCGGCGGGGTCCTGGTTCTCGCCCCGGATCAGGAGCGTATTGTGGCCTTCCGTACGCAGGCGGTAGTACGTCCAGCGCTGGCCGCCGAAGTAGCCGGGCATGTTGTAGTCGTCGGCGCCGAGGTCGATGGCCCATCGTTGCCCCATCGCGTCGAGGACGAATGTGCCCAGATCGAGGTGGCTGTGGTTCGCGCGGTTGTCGCCCCCCTTGAAGCCCACGAACAGCGCGTTCGGATCGTCCCACGCACTGCGGAGGAATGCCACGTCCACGTTACGGAAGCGGGCATCGAGCGGCAAGCCGAGGCCGTCGGCGTCCGTGCCGCGCGTGTCGTACCAGAGGAGGTCGAGGGCGTACGGGCCGCGGCGGTACTTGCGCTGGTGCCACGCGTACACCGGCCGGTCGAACAGGCGTGCGAAGAGGAACAGTTCCGGCGTGTTGGCGGGATGGGCGCTTGCGTCGGCGTAGTTGAAGGTGAGGCCGCTCGGCCCCCGGGCGTGGATGAAGAACAGCCCGGTCTCGGCCATTCCCGGCATTGTGCTCAGGCCAAAGTCGGTGCCGAGCGCCGTCCGGACGGCGGCGAGGTAGTACGCCGTGTACGACATGGCATAATTCCAGTAGCCGGGCCCCTCGTCCCACCCGCCGTCGGGCGCGAGGCGGGCCGTCGGCAGGCGGATTGATGCGGCGGCCTTTGCCAGCACCTGAGCGGCAACCGCCGGCTCCTCGTCGGCGATGGCCAGCGCCCCGACCGCCAACCCGCCGTTGCAGACCTGATTCCAGTTGTGCGTGGCGGTGTGCCAACCGTGCGGTCGGGCGTAAACCACCAACCCGGGCTTGAGGCCCTTCTCAACGATAGCCGTGCGGATCGTCCTGCGGGTCTCTGGCGGGAGCGACTCGTAAAGCCAGTCGTAGCCGGTCCCGAGCGCGTTGGACATCTCCGCCGTGTCGAGGAAGTGCTTCGGGTTCCAGTCGGGAAAGGCGGCGGCGGCGAGCATCTCCTTCTCCGCCCGCTTTACGTATCGCGGGTCGCCATCGAGGCGGTGCAGCATAGCCAGGATGTGAACCCGGACCAGGCATCGGCGGCTTTCCTGCAGCAGCCGCGGACCGATGAGCTTGTGTACAACCGGCGGCTCGTCGAGAATCGCCTCGGCGGCCTTGCGCAGTTCATCTCGCACCGCACGGGCGCCCGCGTCCGTATCGAGGAGAGCCCGAACCCGTGCCAGGTCGTCGTCGCCGATGATCAGCCGCGGGTGGCCGGGCCGGAGCGTGCGGAGGAACGCAGCCTCGGACGGCTGCGTGGTCGGCTCGGCGGGCGATGTCGCCTGGACCAGCGGCATCAGTAGCGAAAGGAAGATCACTCCATTGACCATGTTACCCCCAGCATTATGCCGGCCACGCGAACGAACACTTCCGACTCGATCCGGCAGGGCCACTATGCCTTCACCATACACGTGTGCGAGCGGCGTCGTGCAGGGTCTCCGCACGATCATCGTAGTAGTACGATGGGATGGTCGTTTCGATGTAAACGGTCGGCTTCACATTTCCATTCTAGCAGCTTCCCGCCGCAGGCAAAAACGCCTGATGCGAAGGGCCCATCTTGGCCCGTCGTCGGCCATTGGCAGTCTGGCGAAAAAGGGGCTTGTGTTCCGGCGTTCGGGCGGGATATAATACGTTGTGGGAAGGTGGAGGCGGATCGTCCACGTCCACGAACGGCTCGTGAACGAGAGAGGGAGCGGTCACAGGAGGGGCATCAGCCCCCTTTCAACACAGGTGGAGGTGTTAAATGCGTGGTTTGTCGCTGGTTCTTGCGGTCGCCCTTATGTGCGTGGCTGCCCCGTCGATCGCGATGGCGGACGATCTGCTTCCGCCGCCGTGGCGCGGCCAGCCGGGAAGTACGTGGGCGATGTGGGAGTACGACACACCCAATCCCAACCCGCTCCCCGACTTGGGGTTCAACCCGTACGGCGTACCGCAGACGCGGGTGTACCCCGGGGTGGGCCAGGTGTGGTGGCCCGAGGTGGACGGCCGCGTGGGCGTCTGGCCGCTCTCGGGTGAGATCTGGATCGATATCCCCAACCGGCCGCAGCCGAATCCGTGGAAAGATATCTATATCCAGTTGACGTGGGCGCCTCAGGCCCCGGGCAATACGCCGCTCGTAATGACCACGCAGCCCGAGCTGGTCAATGGTTCGCTGATGCGGGAGATCCCGCTCGGCGGGCCCTGGATGCACTCGATCTATGCAATCCGGCTGGAGCCCAACCCCGTTTGGGAGCAGATCCTGATCACGGGCGGCATCAACGTGGATGAGGTCGTGATCGACACGATCTGTATTCCAGAGCCGGCCACGATGGGATTGCTCGGGCTGGGATGCCTGACGCTGCTGCGGCGGCGGCGCGCGTAACTTATTTGTCCTCAGCAGGTTAGGTTTGCACCAACGTGCCATATCGGCCCGGCGGGGATGCTATGCAAAAAATCTGACAAAGGAGCTTGTTTTCGGGCCCCCAAGTGTGATATACTACGGACGGCAGGGTGAAGGCGGATCGCTCCTATCGTAGTGAGTGCCGCTTCGAGAGAGACAATCGGGCAGGAGGAAGGCCTTTGCGGCCTGTGGAACTGTACCGCACTTGGAGGTGTCAGATGCGTCTTCTTTCGTCGATCCTGGTAGCACTCGTCGCAACCGCCGCCGTTCTTCCCTCGGCCGTCTGGGCGGATGATCTCAACCCGCCGCCGTGGCGCGGCCAACCGCGAACCACGTTTCAGGAATGGAGGTTCCTCACGAATGATCCCCTCCCTCCCCCGGACCTGGTGAATAACCCGTACGGGATGCCCGGTGCTCATGCATGGCCGGGCCTCGGGCAGGATTGGTGGCCGGTCTGGGGCGGTCGTCCGGGCGTGTGGCCGCTATCGGGAACTATCGAGTTTTACGTCCCGAATGCGCCACCGAACGACTACAAGGACATCTGGATTCAGATCACCTGGGCCAAGCAGGCGTTCATGTCGGAGCCGATTCTCTCGACGAATCCTGGCGGAACGATCCAGCTCGTCCAGCAGCTGAACATCGGCCCCACGGGCGAGCCCCCGCCCGCCGGCGCGAACTGGTGGCACAGCACGTACAACATCCGGATCTACCCGAACCCGACGTTCGAGACGATCCGCATCGACGGCACCATCATGGTCGATCAGGTCGTGATTGACACGATCTGCGTCCCCGAGCCGGCGACGTTCGGCCTGCTCGCTCTGGGCGCCCTCGTTCTTCGCCGCCGCCGGGCCTGACCGACGCAGCAGAAACGTCAACGTAACGATTCCGACACCCCTCCGGCCCCCTGGAGGGGTGTCTTCTTTTTGGGCCGCCGCCGTGGCACGCCCCGACGAGCGTAGCCGGTAACCCGGCGTGTTACGCTTCCGGCGCCGTCGCTGGCATCGCAGCGTGGTTCAATGATGACACGTGAATCCCGCCCGTTCGGCCGCGGCGCGGCCTTCCGGGTCTTTGATGAAGAGCGTCGCGATCTCGCCCGGGCCGTAGCCAAGACCGTTGGAAACGAAGACGAGGCTTCCGCCGATCGAGGAGGGGTGATCGGCCGTCAGCCGCCCGCGACGCGTAACGCCGTTGCGGGCAAACTGCGCCGTGCAGGAGTACTCGACCATGCCGTGCTCGGAAAGCCGCCGTCCGCGCCGGCTGCCGGGCGGTTTCGGACCCGATGGCCGCGGCCGCGGAGCCGGCCGGGTCGGCAACGGCTTCGCGTACGGCCGGTGCGTCGAGCAGAAATGCCCCACGCCGGCACAGGCCCGGAACTCCGCCAGCGTCAACCGCCGTCCGCACGTCCGACAGACCGCACCCGACATCGGTTCGCCGCCGTCCATCATCAGTCTCCCGGATCCAGCACGGCCATGAACGCCTCCTGCGGAATCGCAACCTGGCCAATCTGCTTCATACGCTTCTTGCCTTCCTTCTGTTTTTCGAGGAGCTTCCGCTTCCGCGTGATATCGCCGCCGTAACACTTCGCGGTGACGTTCTTCCGCATCGCCTTGATCGTCTCGCGGGCGATCACCTTGTTGCCGATGGCCGCCTGGAGCGGGATCTCGAACAGGTGGCGGTCGATCTCCTCCTTGAGACGGCGGATCAGCCGGCGGCCCCGGATCTCGGCCTTGTCGCGGTGTACGATGATCGAGAGCGCATCGACGGGTTCGCCGTTCACGAGGATGTCGAGCTTGACGAGGTCGTCGGCGCGGAAACCGATGACGTCGTAATCCATCGTGCCGTAGCCGTGCGTGACGCTCTTGAGCCGGTCGTAAAAATCGTAGATCGTCTCGGCCAGCGGCAGCTCGTAGGTCATCATCACGCGGGTCGTCGAAAGGTACTCGGTCCGCTTGAAGGCCCCCCGGCGTTCCTGGGCGAGCTTCATGATGTCGCCGATGCATTCCGCCGGCACGATGAGATTGCAGGAGATGATCGGCTCGCGGATCTCCTGCAGGCGCGTGCGCTCGGGCAGTTCGCTGGGCGAGTCGATCCGCACGACCTGGCCGTCGGTCTGGAGAATCTCGTAGGTCACGGTCGGGGCGGTCTGGACGACGTTGACGTCGCTCTCGCGTTCGAGCCGCTCCTGAATGATCTTCATGTGGAGCAGGCCGAGGAATCCGCAGCGGAAGCCGAAGCCGAGGGCGTCGCTGTGGACGGGCTCGAAGGTGAACGAGCTGTCGTTGAGCCAGAGCTTCTCCATCGCTTCGCGGAGGACGGCGCTGTCGGTGCCGGGCCCGGGGTAGAAGTCGCAGAAGACCATCTGCTGCGGCGGGTGGTAGCCCGGCAGCGGCTTGACGGCGGGCCGGTGGGTCAGCGTGATCGTCTCGCCGATGCTCACCTCGCGGATCGACTTGATGCCCGCGACGACGTAGCCGACCTCGCCCGCGCTGAGCGACTCGCACGGGCGGGCGCGGGGGCAGTACTTGCCGACCTCGATCACCTCGTGGGACCGGCCGGCGGCCATCAGGTCGATCTTGTCGCGCGTCGAGACGCGGCCGTCCACAAGCCGCACGTGGCAGATGACGCCGCGATGCACGTCCGGCTTGGCGTCGTAAATCAGGGCCCGCAGCGGAGCGTCCTCGCTCCCGCCGGGCGGCGGGATACGGCGGATGATCGCCTCGAAGAGCGCGTCGATGCCCAGCCCCGTCTTGGCGGACGTGAAGATCGCCTCATCCGCCGGCAGGCCGAGCACGTGTTCGATCTCGAGGGCGACGTCCTCCGGGCGGGCCTGCGGGAGATCGACCTTGTTCACCACGGGGATGATCTCGAGCCCCGCCTCGACGGCCAGGTAGGCGTTGGCGACCGTCTGGGCCTGGACGCCCTGGGCCGCGTCCACAAGCAGCAGCACGCCCTCGCACGCGGCCATCGCCCGCGAGACCTCGTAATGGAAATCGACGTGGCCGGGCGTGTCGATCAGGTTGAGCATGTATCGGACGCCGTCCAGTTCGTATTCGACGGTCGCCCGGTTGGCCTTGATCGTGATGCCCATCTCCCGCTCGAGGTCCATGTCGTCAAGGAACTGCTCGCGGAACTCGCGTTCGCTGACGGCGCCGGTGCGCAGCAGGAGCCGGTCGGCCAGCGTGCTCTTGCCGTGGTCGATGTGGGCGATAATGCTGAAGTTGCGGATCCGTTGCCGATCAGCCATTCCGTCGCATCACCCGTTTACGGGAATCCCCGAACGGGCATTATACGCCAAACGAGCCCGAAGCGCAAGCGGGCACCCGCATGCCGGAACCCGGATCCGTCGTCCCGGCGGAAACGGGGAGAGCAACGGGCGGCTTTGCTGTTGCCCGTGCCCCACGTTTCGGGCCGCCACTGCGTCGTCAACGGGTCCGCTCGATTCGCCATCCGCACACGGGGCAGCAGGAATCCGCCACGCCTGCAAGGTTCTGGCCGCACTGCCCGCAGGGCTTCGATTCCGGGTCGTCGTTTGCCCGCCAGAAGTAGCCGGTCGAGGCGAGCAGCGAAAGGCCGCAGGACAGCGAGATCAGCCCGATCCAAAGTGCCCAGCCGGGGCGCTGATCGCCGACCGCCCGCAGCCGCGACAAGTCAAGCAAGACGCCGAGCAGCGCGAGGACATAGGCCCACTTCCGTCCGGCATAGAGGCCCAGGACGAGCACGAGGCATACGAGCCAGTACAGTAGCAGAACGGGAACCGCACGCATCCACCACAGCACGAAGTGTACGATGCCGGGGGCACTGATCGGCCCCAGCGGCTGCACGCCCGGGGACTTTGACGCCGACGGGGACGTGGACCCCGCCGACTTCCTGCACTTCGGGAGGTGCTTCAACGGCCCCGACCGCGAGCCCGCCGCACCGGATTGCGCCGATGCGGGTCTGGACTGGAACGGCGACGTGGACCTGGCCGACTTCACCGTCTTCACGTGGTGCTTCAACGGCCCGAACCGGCCTCCCGCTTGTGCGGGAGAGTGATGAGTAATCCGTGCTGCGTGTTGAGTGCCACGCGTTGCGGCGCGACACAACCGGGCACCTGGCACCGGGGTGATGCTATCGCCCCGTTGTGTCGAGCGTCGGTTTCTCGTCGTCGGCGAGGACCTTGGTGATCGCGCCGCGGACGAAGGCGATCTTCGTATTCGTGCTTTCGTCCACCTTCAGGACGATCTCGTCGTCCTTGACGCTGACGACGTTGCCGACGATCCCACCGATCGTCATTACGCGGTCGCCCTTCTTGATGCTCGCCAGCATCTCGCGGTATTTCTTCTGCTGCTTGCGGCTGCCCGAGAAGCTGATGAACAGGAATACCGCCATCGCCAAGAGAAAACCGATGAGCAGCGTCCTCTCCTGCCCGGCCTGGGCGAGCCCGCCCCCCACCGCGACAAGGTCTGTCAGGCTTGTATGCACTCGTTGTCTCCTGCCAGTTCGGTCCCGGCCGTCACGCCGGCCACCGGGAACTCGGCGACTATCGTGGCCCAATCCCCGCCGGGAATCAAGTCCCGGATCCGCTGCATCAGCCGCTGGTAAAACCGCAGGTTGTGCAGCGACACCAGGATCGGTCCGAGCATCTCGCCGGCCTGAAACAGGTGGCGGATGTACGCCCGCGAGAACCCGCCGCACGCCCGGCAGTCGCAGCCGGGCTCGAGCGGCCGCTCGTCGGCCCGGTACTTCTCGTTCCGCAGGCGCAGCGGTCCGGTTGCCGTGAAAGCGTAGGCGTTCCGCCCGTTCCGCGTCGGCAGGACACAGTCGAACATATCGATCCCGGCCCGCACGGCGGCCACGATATCGACCGGCATACCGACGCCCATCAGATATCGCGGTTTCGCACGGGGCAGGTGCGGCTCCAGGGCGTCCAGGACCTCGACCATCTGCTCGTGCGTCTCCCCCACCGAGAGCCCGCCGACCGCGTAGCCGGGGAAGTCCAACTCGACCAGCCGCTCCGCGCAGACCCTCCGCATGTCGTGGTGCAGGCCGCCCTGGACGATGCCGAAAAGCGCCTGGTCCTCGCGGGCGTGGGCGGCCTTGCACTGGCCGGCCCAGCGGATCGTCCGCTCGACGGCGGCGGCCACCGCGGCCCGTTCGGCCGTTGAGGGCGGGCACTGGTCGAACGCCATGATGATGTCCGCCCCGAGCTGGTTCTGAATCCGCATCGCCGTCGCGGCGTCGAGGCGAAGCGGTGTCCCGTCGATGTGCGACCGGAAGGACACGCCGTCGTCGTCGATGCGGTTCAGTTCGGCCAGCGAAAAGACCTGGTAGCCGCCGCTGTCGGTCAGCATCGGACCGTGCCAGTTCGTAAAGCGCTGAAGGCCGCCCATCTGCTGCACCAGCCCGGCCCCGGGCCGCAGGCTCAGGTGATACGTGTTCGCCAGGACAATCTGCGCGCCGGATTCGCGAATCAGATCGGGCAGGATGCCCTTGACCGACCCCCGCGTGCCCACGGGCATGAAGGCCGGTGTATCGACAGTGCCGTGCGGCGTCGTCAATCGCCCGCGGCGAGCCGCGCTGCCGGAGTCACGAGCCAGGACGTCGAAGGTAAACATGGGCGTATCGTAAGTGGCCGCGGGAAGGAACAAAACGACCGGGTGTGGTCCGCCCTGGGCAGCGAACGAAACGACCGGGTCGCCGAGCAGGCACCGGCAGGGGGTTGTCTCGAAACGCCTTCCCTGCGTACCCCCGCTTCAGGTCGCCTTGACCGCCTTTGCCAGCGTGTCGAGATAGCCGCTGTAGCCGCTGATGATGCCGGAAAGAATCAGCAACACCAGGCCGGCCGTCAGGCGGGTGCGGGTTCGCGAACTTGTGCCCTTCCACTCGCCGAGCAGGATGCCCAGCAGCGTGCTGAACAGGATGGCGCTGGCCATCAGCACCGCCCAGCCGATGTACGCCCGTTGCCCCATTGCCGGCTCGCCGGTCTTGAAACAGACGAACTGCGAGCACCAGATCGCGCCGGCAACGGCCGCGAACACGACGTTGCCGAGCAGGGGCGCATCCTTCCTGCGGTAGTCGCCGAGCGTCTTGTTCGTGACGTTCAGGTAGAGGCAATAGAGGAAGTTGATGACGAAACCGCCGGCCAGAACAACGACGAGGACGGGCATGCCTTTCCACGTCGTTGATGTGATCGGTGCGGTCGCCAAGGCAAGTTCCTCGATCTTCGCCCCGCCCTGCAGGCCGAAGCTCATTCCCGAACTCATCACGCCGGAGAAGATCGCGATCAGGATGCCCTTCTTGAAGTTGTATTCGGCGACGGCCTTCTTCTTTTCCTCCTCGGGCAGTTCACTCTCCTTGGACATGCCGGCCATGCCGACCAGGATGATGCCGAGCAGCGACACCGCCACGCCCGCAAGCGAGGTCTGGGCGGCGGCCGTCGCGTAGAGCTTCTGCACGTCGCCGCCGATGATCGGCGGGATCAGCGTGCCCGTTGCCGCGCAGATGCCGCAGCCCAGCGCCAGGCCAAGCCCCACGCCAAGATAACGGATCATCAGTCCCCACGTGAACCCGCCGACGCCCCACATCGCCCCGCAGGCGAAGCAGTACGCCAGCGTCTTCGGCGGCGATTGCCGGAGCACGGCCAGCAGGTTCGGCGACGTGCTGAACGCGAGCACCCACGGCACAATGATCAGCCCCGCCAGGGCGTAGATCATCCAGTAGCTCTCCCACGCCCAGTTCTTCACCTTCTTGAACGGCAGGTAGAACACGGCCCCGGCAAGGCCGCCGAGGGCAAAGATCAGTACGCCGAGTGCGGGGTTGGGTTCCATGCGAGTCTCCTCAGGCAAAACCCGAATGTCGATACCAGAATGACGAAACAAACCCGAAGCTCGAACGACGAGACCGGCGGCGATGCCGCGCCGGTGTTCGTCAGTCGAGATTCGTCGTTCGTCACTCCGGACTCATCGCTTGCTGAGCACCTTCGCCTCGTACGCCTTCACCTGGGGCAGCCACTCGGCACCGACCGGGACGCCCGCCGTAAGGCAGTAGTAGTCCCACACGGCCCCCAGCGGCATCGTCTTGATCTCTTCCATCATCGCGAGCCGCGAGGTGAAGTCGCCGCTCTTCTCGTACTTCCGCAACTGGTCCGACGGCTCGAGGAGCGCGGCCAGCAGGGCCTTGACCATGTTCCGCGCGCCGATCACCCACGCAGCGACCCGGTTGATGCTGGCATCGAAGTAATCGAGGCCAATGTGGACCCGGTCCGTGTACCCGTTTCGCACGATCTCCTGGGCGATCGCGTACAGCTCGTCGTCGAGGATGACCACATGGTCGCTGTCCCAGCGGACCGGCCGGCTGACGTGCAGCAGGATCTCCTTCGCGAAGCACATCACGGCCGACAGCTTCGCCGAAATCACCTCCGTCGGGTGGAAGTGCCCGGCGTCCAGGGTGAGCAGCACGCCGCGCGAGACGGCGTAGCCGAGGTAGAACTCGTGCGAGCCGACGACGAAGCTCTCCGACCCGATGCCGAAGAGCTTGCCCTCGACCGCGTCCAGGTTGTACTTCGGATTGATCTTCCTGGCGAAGATCGCGTCGAGCGACTCGCAAAGCCGCTCGCGGGGGGCCTTGCGATCGGCGGGGATGTCCTTGTAGCCGTCCGGGATCCACACGTTGGTCACGCAGGGCGTGCCCAGCTTCCGGCCGAACGACTCGCCGATCCTCCGGCAGGCGATGCCGTGTTCGATCCAGAACTTGCGGATCGCCTTGTCCGGGTGCGAGAGCGTGAAGCCGTCGGCCGCCTTCGGGTGCGAGAAGTACGTCGGATTGAAGTCCATGCCGTGCAGCCTGCCCTTCGCCCAACTGACCCACCGGGCGAAGTGCTCCGGCTGGATGGCGTTTCGCTCGACCTTCCGGCCCGCCTCGAGGTAGATCGCGTGCAGGTTCAGCCGGTGCTTGCCGGGGATCATGCGATAGGCCACCTCGAGATCGGCACGCAGTTCGTCGGCGGTGCGGGCCTTGCCGGGGTAGTTCCCGGTGGCCTGGATACCGCCGTCGGTGAGGCCGGCGCTCGATTCGAAACCACCGACGTCGTCACCCTGCCAGCAGTGGAGCGAGACGGGAATCTTCTTCAGGGCGGCCAGGGCCTTGTCGGTGTTGACGCCGATATCGGCATAACGCTGCCGTGCCAGTTGATAGGCCCTTTCGACGGATGCTCTGTTACTCATGGTTCTGCCGGCTCCTTCGCGATGGATACCCTGGAAGGGTACGCTGTGCCTGCTGCAAGTCCCTTGCCCGGCCCGGTGACGACCCCATCCTCAGCCGCGGCACGGCATTCCCGTAACGCAGGCGACGGCGCAAGCCGACATCGACGGGCAACACGCTTGGCCGGGAGAATACCGCCGGCCGAAACACGGGTCAATATGCGGCCCGCGGCCTCCTCCGGCACCGCGATTCTCTGCGATCGCCGCATTGCGGTGTTCGCGGCCGGGCTATAATCTCGCGTGCGAAGGCGGGCGGCACCACGGCACCGCAAACGACGGTTGAGCAGGACGATGTGACCATGCACGGCGAACACGGCCCGACGAATCCCAATCCCCTGCGACTGGTCTTCTGGGAAACCACCGTCGCCTGCAACCTCGAATGCGCCCACTGCCGACGGCTGGAGGTGTCCAGGGAGCTGGCCAGGAGCGATCTGACGACGGCCGAAGGGCGGCGGCTCATCGACCAGATCGCCGAGGTCGGCTCGCCGATCCTGGTCTTCTCCGGCGGCGAGGCGCTCATGCGCCCGGACGTCTTCGACCTTGCCGAACATGCGAACGAGAGACGCCTGCCGACGGCCCTCGCGAGCAACGGCTCGCTGATCGACGGGGCAATGGCCGCGAAGATCGTCGCGGCCGGGTTTCGCCGGGTCAGCATCTCGCTCGACGGCGCCGGCCCGGACACGCACGACCGGTTGCGGCAGCAGCCGGGCTCGTTTGATGCGGCGGTGGCGGCGATCCGGCTGCTGAAGACACTCGGCGTCGGGACGCAGATCAACTGCACGATCGCCCGTCACGACCAGCATGAAATCGGGGCCGTGCTCCATCTGGGCGAGCAGCTCGGCGTTGATGCCGTTCACTACTTCCTGCTCGTGCCCGTAGGTTGCGGCGAGCAGATTGCCGACGACCAGATGCTCTCGGCGGAGGAGATCGAGGCGCGGCTCGCCGAGTTGTACGAACTGGCCGGCGGTACGCCCTTGGAGATCAAGGCAACGTGCGCCCCCCACTACTACCGGGTCGTCCGCCAGAGGGGCGTCCGGCGCGACGCGGCGGCAAACGACGCCCGCGGCGGACACGGCGGCCGCCATCCGATGAGCAAAGGCTGCCTGGCGGGCACGGCGGTGTGCTTCGTCTCGCACCAGGGCGAGGTGTTCCCTTGCGGCTACCTGCCCGTGTCCGCGGGCAACGTCCGACAAAGGCCGTTCGGCGAGATCTGGCGCGACAGCGCGGTTTTCGCCAGGCTCCGCGACCCGTCGCTGCTCGGCGGGAAGTGCGGCGTGTGCGAATTTCAAGGCGTCTGCGGAGGCTGCCGTGCCCGGGCGTTTTACCAGTTCGCGGACTATCTCCGGGAAGAGCCCTTCTGCGCCTACGAGCCCGTCCGAACACGCGGCCCCAAAGGATAACCACCGGGCGGCCATCGTCGTGGCGTTCGCCAAAGCCGCGGTTCTCGGACCTGGCCGGACGGGGCGGCAGTTCCGCCTCCAGTTCATACGCAAACCGGCGGTGAATCGCCCGGCGCGGTGCGGCGTCCGGAAACAATGAGGTCTGGACGGCCGACCGCCCCCCCGGAAAAGGCACCCGCCCCGCAAGCAATCGCCCGCGACGGCCGCTCAGGACGCCGCCAGGACCGCTTCCTGCGGACGGCGAACGGAACACCGGACTGAATACGTCAAGCACCTCGGATACCAAGCCGATTACAGAGTGGATTCGTGGATCCATACGGTCCGCGTATCGCGCGACCATCATGGCAAAGCCGATAATCATCATCTGTCCGAATCTGCGATGCCGTTCGGTACTCCAGGTGCCCGAGTCCGTACGCGGCCAGAAGGTGCGCTGCGGACACTGCGGAACACATTTCGTCGTACCGACCAAAGCAGCCCCGACCGGCGCCCCGGCGGCGATCGGCAGCGAACAGCCGGCAAAGAAGTAGGCACTCACCCTCGCGGCCGTTCCGCCTCCACCCGTTCCGACGATTCCAGTCGCTCTTCTTCATTGCGTTCTGCCTGTGGGTGACGTGCGTAATCGTCCACGCCTGAGGCTATGTCCTCTGCATCGGCCTGCCGGCGGCGGCCCGTGCAATCCTTCTGTACCTTGCGTGGTGGCGCCGGTTGCCCGCAACCGGCGAACAGCAGCGAGTTGCGGGTTGCGGGTCGCGAGCGGAAGAACCTGCGATGTCAGCTGGCTGCTCGCACCCCGCACCGTGCAACAACCCAAGCGTCTCCTTGGCGTGTCGGCACTCTGCGGGTAGCATCATTCTGTTACGCTCCGGCTCGGCAGCCGGACGCGACGGGCAGGCATTCAGGAGCATAAGGAGCTGAACGATGTCGGACGGCACACTGAATCGGCGGACTTTCCTGCGGAACGGGTTGGCGGCGGGGGCCGTTGCCGGGCTGGGCCTTTCGCGGATGACGGCGGCGAGCTACGGCCGCGTCATCGGTGCCAACGACCGGGTCAACCTCGGGCTGATCGGCTGCGGCGGGCGCGGGCGGTGGCTCATGCAAAACGCCGTCAAAACCGCTGACGTCAACGCCGCCATGGTGGCCGTGTGCGACATCTGGAAGAAGCGGCTGGACACGTACCCGGGGGAGGCCGAGAAGGCGTTCGGCCTCAAGCCGAAGGCGTACGCCGACTATCGCGAGCTGCTGGCCGACAAGGACATCGACGCCGTCATCATCGCGACGCCCGACCATCAGCACATCGGCCAGACGATCGACGCCGTGCAGGCCGGCAAACACGTCTACGTCGAGAAGCCGCTGCCGGGCCGCGCGTGCGATCTGCCCGACATGAACAGGTGTTACGACATCGTGAAAGCATCGAAAGTCGCCGTCCAGTGCGGCACACAGGGCGTCAGCTCGCCGGCGGCGCGGGCCATCAAGCAGTTCATCGCCGACGGCAAGCTCGGCAAGCTCTTCCGCGTCGAATCCACCGAGACGCTGCCGTCGCCGTACTGGGTCAGCTACAGCGGACCCAAGACCGAGGCCGAAACGGACTGGAAGGCGTTCCTCTACAACCGCAAGGACCGGCCGTTCGATGCGCATCTGCACGCCTGCTGGATGGGCTACTGGGACATCACCAACGGCACGATCGGCGGCTGGATGAGCCACTTCATCAACACCGTCCATTTCGTGACGGGCGCCGAGGCCCCCGTCAGCGGGATGGCGTGGGGCGGACGGTACGCCCCGACAAACGACCCCCGATGCGATGCGCCGGACCAGATCGTCGTGTGCCTGGATTACGCCGAGGGGTTCCACACACAGTTTGTCACGCATTTCGGCAGCTCGATCAACAACGAAACCACGATCTTCTTCTTCGAGAAGGGCTGCCTGAAGACCCGATTCGGCCACGACCTCGGCAACCCGGTGTGGTCGAGCGAAGGCGTCAACGACAAGCTCAAGCCCGCAACCCTGCTGCCCGCCGACCCGGGCTACCCCGGCGCGGAGCACATGCAGAACTGGTTCAAGTGCATCCGCGAGGGCGGGCTGCCCAACGCAAACATCGAGTACGGCCACAAGCACGGCATCGCGGTTCTCCTCGGCGACGTCGCCTACGAGACCGGCCGCAAGGCCGTGTACGACAAACAGAAGCGCGAGATCCGGCCGGCGTAGCCTCCAGCGTGGCAGGCTGCAACACTGGAAGGCGCAAACGCGAGAAAGAAGGGACGGGCCGCTCGGATCGCGGGTTGCTCCGGTCTTGGTCGCCGGTCGTGAATCCGGTACCATAATGTCATGCGGCTCACGCTCGCGGCGGAAATCATCTTTGCGGCCGCGGTTGCGGCGTCGCCTGCTGCAAGGGCGCAGATTACGGGCGTCCTCGGCGTGGATATGGTCGCGCGCCTGACCGGCCCCGGGTCGATCAACAACACCCCCGCCGTCGGCATCGGCGGGACCGACCTCGGCCACATGGTCGTTCACCAGGGCAAGACGTACTTCCTCTTCGGTGACACGTTCTCGGGTGAAACACCGTCAGAAGGAGGCTTCTGGCGATGGAACACCATGGCCTGGTCCACGGATTTGACTCCGTCGGACGGCATCCTCTTCGACGGATGGATCGCCGACGGCAACGGGCAGGCTCGCCAGGTCATCTACAGCGGCTACCAGAACCCGATCACCGAGATCCCCACCGGCGCCATCAGCATCGACAACCGCATCTACGCCTGGTTCATGTCGGTGAACTGGTGGGGCTCGGCGGGCCAATGGACGATCAACTACGCCGGCCTGGCCTACACCGAGAACCTGGGCCAGACGTTCACGGTCGTCAACGGCTTCCGTCTGCCGTCCAACACGAACTTCGGCATGGTCGCCGCGAGCACGCGGACGGACCTGCCCGCCGGGGCAGACCCGTACGTGTACGTGTGGGGCACCCCGTCCGGGCGATTCGGCGGCGTGAAGCTGGCGCGGGTCCTGCCGGCCGACATCGCCAACCCCGCAGCGTACCAGTACTTCGGCGGCCTCAGCGGCGGAATGCCGACGTGGGTCGCGAGCGAATCGTCCGCACCGACGATCATCGCCGCGCCGGTGGGCGAGATGTCCGTCATGTATAACCAGGCCGCGGGCACCTGGATGCTCCTCTACTTCAACCAGAACGCGAACAACATCGTGTTGCGGCAGGCCTACGCCCCGTGGGGACCGTGGTCCGGCGCCCTGACCGTCGTTCGCGGCAGCAGATACCCCGGCCTCTACGGCTCCTACATGAACCCGCTGTACGTCGAGCAGAACGGCCGCTCGGTCTATTTCACGATGAGCCTGTGGGTACCGTACGATGTGTACCTGATGCGGGCGCGCTTCGCCGTCACCGCCCCGCCGGTCGCCGGCGACTTCGACGCAGACGGCGATGTGGACATGGCTGATTTCACCGTGTTCCAGACCTGTTTCAACGGTGCGAACCGCACGCCCGCCGGCGCAAGCTGCGGCAACACCGACCTCGATCACGATGGCGACGTCGATCTTACCGACTTTTCCGTCTTCCAGGACTGTTTCAACGGGCCGAACAACACGTCCGCGTGCTGACGCCCCTGGCGCACATGCCAAGTCGAGGAGACGAGAACGTAAGGCACGTTCCCTGCTCCAACCCCAGACCCGAAATCCAGACCCCCAGAACCAATACCTTCTCGATTGCCATGCGCGGCGTCACCAGTCCAGCCCGCCCTTGAGCGGCTTCTTGCGCTTGGGTTTCGGCTTCTCGGGCCCGGCCGGCTCGGCCGGGGCGTCGCCGGTGTAATCGGGCATGGCGAGGAGTTGCTTGATCGAAAGCGAGATGCGTCGCTGATCCTCATCGACGCTGAGGACCTTGGCCTTGACGGTCTGACCCTCGCGCACCACCTCGGTAACGAACCGCACGCGGTCCGGGCTCAGTTCGCTGATGTGGATGAGGCCCTCGACGCCGGGCGTCAGCTCGACGAACGCACCGAACGCCTCGATCCGCCTGACGACGCCCTCGACGACCGAGTCCGCCGGCCAGCGGGCCGACGCGCCCATCCATGGATCGTCGCCCACGCGCTTGAGCGACAGGCTCACCCGCTTGCGCTCCAGGTCGATCGACATCACGCGGACCTTCACCACGTCGCCGACGTTGACCACATCGCCCGGGCGGGCGATGCGACGCTCGAACGACATCTCGCTGATCGGGATCAGGCCCTCGACGCCCTCCTCCAGCTGCACGAACGCGCCGAAATCCGCCAGCCGCGTAATACGGCCCGTAACGACCGTATCGACCGGCCACTTCATGTCCGCCCCGGACCACGGGTCGGGCAGAACCTGCTTCATGCCGAGCGAGATCCTCCGCGACTCGCGATCCACCTTGAGAATCATGACCTCGACGCGCTGGCCCTCGCGGACGACGCTCTTGGGGTCCTCGGTGCGGCCGTGGGCCATGTCGCGGACGTGCAGCAGGCCGTCCACGCCGCCGATGTCCACGAACGCCCCGTACGGCATGATCGTCTTCACGGTGCCGGTGACGATCTTGCCCTCCACAAGCGAGGTGAGCGCCTTCTCGCGGGCCTCCTGGGCCTCGAGTTCGAGCACGGCACGGCGGGAGACGGTAATGCTCCGCTCGGCCGTGTCCACGTCGATCACCTGGCACTTCAGCCGCCGGTTGACGTAGGGGGCGAGGTCCTCGACGCGCACCAGTTCGACGTGGCTGATGGGCATGAAGGCGCGAATGCCGTTGACGTCAAGTTCGAGGCCTCCCTTGTTGTGGCCGGTGACACGGCCTTCGACGACCTGGCCCTCGTCAAGGCTTTGCCACGTGGCGGCCATGACGGCTCCCTGGCGCGAGAGCAGCAGCAGGCCGTCTTCACGATCGTAGCCCTCGATCGTGACGTCGATCATGTCGCCGACCTGTGGAAGCGGCTCGTCCTCGTATTGCGTGGCGGGCAGGACGCCCTGGCTCTTGCCGCCCATGTCCACGAAGATGTCGTCCTTGTGGATCTCGATCACCCGCCCGCGTCGGACCCCCGGCGCCGTCGTCGTGCTGCCGGGACGGTCGGCGTCCATGAAGCTGCCGCCGCCCAGATCGCCCAGCGCCTCTTCGAGTTCGCGTGCCAGAACGGCATCCAGGTCGTCCCCGGAACTGCCATAACCGTTGCCTGCGTTTCCGCCGTTCATGTCGAGTCCTTGCCTGATTCTCGCTGAAGAAAAGCCGGGAATGAGATCCACCCCCGGTCCCGTCGATCAACCCCGTGACGAAAGCATAAGGGTCCGTTTGCGATAACCGCCCAAAAACCCGACAAATACCGCTTTGGGACCGAGATGTCAAGGTCCGGGCCCGCGTGCCTGCGGACGCCGAGGTTCGCCCACGTGTCCGGCCTGGCGTACGATGGCGTCCTGTGTCGAGCCCGACGGCTGTTCGAGCGGGCCCGGCACGGATGTGGAGATTGTGCCATGCGCCGGATTCGGCCGTTGATCGTCATGGGAGTGTGGCTGGCCGTTCTGCCGGCCTGTTCGTCCGAGAAACCGTCGCCGACAACGCGGACGGCCGATGGTACGACTGCGATCGACGTGTATTTCTCGCCGAACGGCGGATGCACCGACGCCATCGTACGGGAACTGAACGCCGCCCGAATGAGCATCCGGATCCAGGCTTACTCGTTCACGTCGGCGCCGATCGCCCAGGCCGTCGCCACGGCCAAAGGCCGGGGCGTCGCCGTCGAGGCCGTTCTCGACCGGTCGAACCGGACCAACAAGTATTCCGCCGCCACGTTCCTGCGAAACCACGGCATCGATGTGAGGATCGACGCCCGGCACGCCATCGCTCACAACAAGGTGATGATCATCGACGACCGGACCGTCATTACCGGCAGCTTCAACTTCACGAAGGCCGCCGAAGAGAACAACGCCGAGAACCTCCTGATCATCCGCAATGATCCCGTACTGGCGGCAAAGTACCTCGCCAACTTCCGCCGTCACCAGGAGCACAGCGAACCGTACCAGGGGCACAAATAAGACTGAGGTGCTGCGTGCCGACCGCTGAGGACTGAGGCCGTCACCCCCGCGAAACGGGGGTCCAGAGCAACCGGCGAGGATCGTGGATCCCCGCTTTCGCGGGGATGACGAAACAACGGACTTGCAGAACAACGGACTTACGGAACGACGCACTCACGGAACCACGCACTCACCGAACAACGGACTCACGGAACAAGGGGACAGCGGACTAACGGGCCAACGGACTCGCGAAGACGCCGATGTGGTTTGCGTTGATCCGTTCGTTGCCGGGGATACCGTTCTGGATCGGTCGGTTGATGATCCTGGCGCCGCCGGTGCCGTCGTCGATCACCAGGGCACTCGAACCGCCCCCGTCGAGGTTCAGGGCGTTTTCGCACCCGAAGAGCCGCATCCACTCGGCCGTCTCGCCCGTGGTAGCGCCTTCGCTGTAGCCCTTCTGGCGACCGTCAATCACGACGAGGTACAGGTACCGACCGTCCCGCGAAATCCCGACGGCCGACCTCGGATGAAGCACGTCGTCCCAACCGACGTTCTGGCCGTTCTTCAGCAGCAGCCGGAAGCCCCCCACCGCGTTGTATGCCTTGCTCGTGTTCATCGGCGGCGTGGTGATCCAGGCCTTGTTGCTCTTCGTGATCAGCAGGGCCCCGAATGTGTCGTTCTCGATGGAGTACTTGTCGCCGCGCGAAATCGAAAGGCCGTGGATATCCACCGGCTGGCCTTCCTTGTCGAGCAACGGGGCGTACGGCGAGGCGTTGATCGCGACCTGGCACTTGTACTTCGTGAGGAACGTGCTGGTCTTCAGGCCGTTCGCGTCAAGCGGCTCGTCCTTGTTGGACGGCGTGACGAATATCTCGATCGTCGGCTCGCGAAGGTCGATCCTCGCGACGTAGGCATGGATCGGGCGTGGCGTCTTCGTGGCCGCCGAGGCCAGGTCAACGCCACGGAAGATCGGCTTCCACGGCTCCACCTTCGCCGACCGCGGCCCGATCGGACACGTTGTCGGATCCGCCGGCCGGGTCGCGGGCCTGCTCTTCGGCGCAGGCTTCGCGTCGGCGGCGATCGCTGTCGCGGTGAACCAGCAGATCGCCACGCCACACAATACGATGAGACGCTTCATCATCGAATGTCCTCGCATTCGCACACATGCATGCAGGAACTCCGCGGGCGCGAGTACGCGGGCTCGGAGAACCGCTCACCCGGCGCGGGGGCGCACCCGCAACACACCACGGATCACGGACAACAAACCCGGCAATAGTATGCACCAGCAGCCCACCATCCGCCACTTGACGCTCGACCGGCCGCGGGCGCACCCGTAAGATCAGCGCCTATGGTTCGCGTGATCGTTTATTCGTTCGCCTGCGCGATGGACATCGTGCTGTCCGCCGTGCTGTTTGTGTGCATGGTCCGCATGGCGGAGATGCGGGCCAGCGCCACGGCCGTCGCGGCGTTCATGCCGATGTGGGCCGCTGTCTACATGGTCTCGTCCCTGCTCGCCGGCCACGTGGTCACCGGTCGAAACGCAGGGTGGATCCTCATCGGGACGTGCGCGGCGACGGTTCTCCTGGCAGGTGGTTACGCCGTCACCTCAACAACGTGGGTGATGTATGGCCTGACGGCCCTCCAGGGCGTCGCGACCGGGTTCTTCTTCACGCCGTTCCAGGTGTTCATGAAGCAGGTGGACGCGGGCAAGAACAAGGGCATCTGCCGCTCGACCGGGCTCTACACGTTCGCCTGGAGCAGCGGCTACGCACTCGGACCCTTCATCGCGGGCCTCCTGTGGGAGCACGGCGGATGGCGCGGCTGCCACCTGTTCAACGGCGTGGTGGCGGCGGCCATCGCCGTCGGCGTGCTCCTGCTGAAGCACCACGCCCATGTCGCGGCACCGGCGACGGCGGAAGGCGAAACGCCGGAGACGGCTGCCGACTACTCGGCAATGCCGGACCTCGCGTGGATGTCGTGGGTCTTCGGCGGCGCGGGCTGCTTTGCGGTGGCGTTGATCCGCAGCGTGTTCCCGACGAGCGGGGCCACACTGGAAATCTCGAAGCCGGCCCAGGGCACCGTGCTCTTTGTGCTGAGCGCGGTGCAGGCGCTGGTCGGGCTGGCGCTCAGCCGCGGACGGTGGTGGATGTACCGGCCGCGGCCCGTGCTGCTGTTCGGGCTGTTCGGCGTGGCCGGGCTGGCCCTGTTCGCGGCCGGGCACCACCCGTCGGTCGCGGCGCACGCCACCGGGGTCTTCTCTCTTGCAGGTGCGTGCTTCGGCGTCTATTCGGGGTCGTTCTTCTTTTATTTCGTGTTCCACTCGCTCGTGCATCCCACGCGGAGCGGCCGGTACGTCTCGATCAACGAGGCCGTCGTCGGGATGACGAGCATCGTCGGGCCGTTCTTCGGCGGCTGGATGGCCGACCGATTCCGGCCGGCCGCGCCGTACGCCGCCGGTCTCGTGCTCGTGCTGACGGCAGTCGCCGTTCAGGCGGCCGTACACCGATCGCAACGCCGTGGCATGAATCGCGCTGCGCGCCTGCGCCCGGTTCCGTGAGCGTGCGGCCGTGATCCGCGTCGTTGTCAATGGTCTGTTTTTCGTGATTCGGGGTCCGTCACAGGAGCGCAAAGCAGGCGGTCCTTCGCGGCCCCGTGCGCGCGGCGATGAACGCTCCCCCCCTGCCGTCCTCAAGGAGCTATCCCGCATTTCTCACCAGCTTTGGGTCGGCGCCGTCTTGGGGTAGGTGATTC
>CAZUAI010000090.1:0-22328 GCA_964617875.1 uncultured Planctomycetales bacterium
CCGCCAACGCCGATTCTCGCTCGCGATTTCCATCGCCGTGCGAAGGTTGGGCTAGGGTCGGACGGAAGCCTGTCGAGGGGCAACGGGTTGTGTCGTGTTCGGTGTTGCACCGAGGCGCGTCCGCGGCACGTGAAGCTCGAGACGGCGGACGTGGGACTTCTTGCCGGAGGTCGCGGTCACGCGAACGGTGTATGTGCCGGCAGCGGCGTAGGTGTGCTCGGGCGAGGCGATCCGGCTCGTCTGCCCGTCGCCGAACTCCCACAGGTACTGATCGACCGGCACGGACGAGAACAGCGAGTACTGCACCGCCAGCGGCCGCGCCGGGTCGGGCTCCGTCGCCACGACGCGGATCCATGCCCGCGTCCGCACGATCTCGCGGAAGAACGCGTACGTCGGTTCCGGCTCGCGCTTGTGGGCCGAACCGGTCTCCTGCTCCGCAACGATCATCCGCCGTGTTCGCAGCCATTCGACGCACGCGACGGCCTGGTCCCGCGCGAAGTCCGTCGGGCCGTAGACGACCTGGATCGACTGCTGATGGTCCAGGTACGACTCGCACGGCTGCACCAGCCGCGGATCGAACCGCGGCTGCCGCAGGGCCAGCGCGCGGAAGACGTCGGGGTTTCGCAGCCCCACGAACATCGCGGGGTGTGCCCCGGCGAGCCATCCGACGATGAAAACGGCGTTGGTCTCGATGTTCCTCGACGCGCGAACGTGGGCGACGATCGCCCG
Organism: uncultured Planctomycetales bacterium; assembly: GCA_964617875.1. GTDB lineage: Bacteria > Planctomycetota > Phycisphaerae > UBA1845 > PWPN01 > CAZMVY01. The sequence continues at coordinate 730 of CAZUAI010000090.1, forward strand.
GACGGCCTCCTCGTCCTGGCGCAGCCCGGCAAGCTGCCGTGAGACATCGCCCGACAGGTCGCCGGAGGTGCCGAGCAGCTCCGGCGCCGCCACGAAAAAGCCCTTCGATTCCGCCAGGCCCTTCCATTCGTCGATCTGCGCCCCCGGCCAGTCCAGCGGCCGCCCGCCGTGACAGGCGATCACCAGCGGCCACGCCCGATCGCGCGTGTAGTTCGACGGCACGTACAGCTGGTACTCGCGGTTCGTATCCGGCTCGCGGGCGGTCACGATCTGCCCCGGCGCATGCCCGGGGGTGAGCACGACGCAACCGCCGGCAAGCGAGAGAAAAACGAGCGAAGCGAACAGGCGTAGTAGCGAGAACGTGAAAAAGCTTCTCATGGCCTCACGCTCGAATCTCCAGCCCGCACCGGCCGGCGAATGCGAGGAAATTCTCACGGAACTCCTGCAGGTCGGTCTCGACGAGCGTCCGCTCCGGGTGGCCCAGCCTGGCGCGGAACGTGAAGCTCCGCTTGCCGGCGGGTACCGAGCCGCCCTCGTAACTGTCCACGTAGCTCAGCCGGCGGAGCAGCGGATGCGCGAACCGCGCGAGGTCCGCCGTCAGATCGGCGTAACGCCGCCGTGCATCGGCCATCACGGAAAAATCCAGATGGGTCTCGGGGAACGCCGGCACGACGGGCAACGGCCGCACGTCCGGTCGCAGATCCAGCACGCTCGACAGGTCGATCTCCGCCACCGCGATCGACCACGCCGCCAGGTGCTCGTCGATCGCCCGCTTGCACGCCAGCGGCACGGTCGTCACATAGCCGATCGTCTTGCCGCCGACAAGGATGCCCGACGTCTTCGCCTCGTGCTGCCAGGGCGCGCGGGCGTTGGTCGGGAACGCGGCGAACTCGGCCGGCGTCTCGAGCACCTGCATCGCCCAGGTCTGCACGTGGGTCTTCAGCGAGGCCAGCAGTGCGTCTTCCTGCGCCGCCTTGCGGCCCGGCGCGACCCGCGCGAGGCCGAGACGGCGCGACTCGCTCCCGCCGTCCGCGGCGGGGCGGAACGTGCTGCCGACCTCGGCGATGTCGAACCGCTCGAAGTGGTAGCGATTCCGCTCGACGGCCCGCAGCAGCCCCGGCAGGAGCGTCTGACGCAGGTGCGGCGCCGGATCGCCCCCGGCCGACGCCGGGTTGCGGAGCGTGATGCACTCGCCGATGTCGAACCCGAGCTTCTGCACCCACTTGGGCTCGTACCAGATGTAGTCGTGAACCTCGGTGTAGCCGAGCCCGCCGCAGAGCAGTTGCAGCGACCGCCGTTCGATCCGGCGCATCGCGTCCGGCTCGAAGTGCCGGACGGTGACCTCCGGCAGCGCGGGCGTGATGTTGTCGTAACCGACGCAGCGGGCGATCTCCTCGATGAGATCCGCCTCGATTGAGATGTCCTTGGTCGCGCGGAAGCTCGGCACGTCCGCCTCGATCTTCCCGTCGCGGACGGTCACGCCGAACTCGAGCGAGCGCAGGATGGCCGCCGCCTCTTCCGCCGTGATCGGGTGCCCCATGAACCGCCGCAGAAAGTCCACGTCGAGCGTGACGCGGACCGGCCTGGCGGGCCGCGGGTAGGCGTCGGACAGCCGCCCGGCCAGCCTGAACGCGGGCAACTCCGGCCGGGCCAGGTGCACGAACCGCTGGATCGCCAACACGGTCGTCGCCGGGTCGAGCGACTTCTCGAAGCGGGCACTGGCCTCGGTGCGGTGCCCCAGGGCCGTGGCGCAACGGCGGATCGTCGCCGGCTCGAAGTTCGCCGACTCGAGCAGCAGCCGCGTCGTGGCGGACGTGACCTCGGTGTTCGCCCCACCCATGATCCCGGCCAGGGCGACCGACTTCCGCCGGCACTGAATCATCAGGGCGCCGGCCGGCATCGTCCGCTCCATGTTGTCGAGCGTGGTGAACTTCTCGCCTTCCTTCGCGACGGCCACCTCGATGCGATCGACGTTCGCCGCGTCGAACGCGTGCATCGGCTGGCCGATCTCCATCATGATGTAGTTCGTCAGATCGACCAGCAGATCGATCGGCCGCACGCCCACGTGCGACAGCCGCACCTGCATCCACAGCGGCGCCGGCTGCGGCCGTACGCCCTCCATCAGCAGGGCGCTGTACCGTGGGCACTTCGCCGGGTCGTCGATCGTGATGGGAATCTCCGGCAGCGCAGGGTCGCTGATCTCGCTGACGGGCACGACCGTGTACGGCTTGAGCGGCAGGCCGAACATCGCCGCCAGCTCGCGGGCGATGCCGTAGTGGCCCCAGAGGTCCGGCCGGTGCGTGATCGACTTGTTGTCGATCTCGATGATCCAGTCGTCGAGCAGGCCGGCGACCGGGATCGGCTCGCCCGGCCTCGTCCGCGGCGGGAGCCTGACCGCCTTCTGCGTGAGCTGGGCAATGCCGATCATTTCGCCGGCGAGGATCATGCCGCAACTCTCGCGCCCGGCCGACTTTCGCTTCTCGACCCTGCCGATGCCGGGCACGGTCGCGCCCGGCGGGGCGAAGACGACCTTGTCGCCCACGTGAAGGTCCGGCGCCGCCGTCACGGTCGCCAGACGGGAGCCGCCGATGTCCACGGTCGCCGCGAACAGGCTCCGCGAATCGGGGATCGGCGTCCGCTCGACGATCTCGGCGGCGACGAGGCCCTCGGCCGGCACCTCGATGTGCTCGACGCCCTCGACCTCCGCCGTCCGCATCGTGAAACGCCCGGCGAGGGCCCGGCAGTCAAGGTCTCGCGGCAGGTCTACGAACTCCCGCAACCAGTTCAACGAAACATGCATCAGTAAGCTCTCGCGTGGCTGTCCGTAAGCCCGACGGGGCGAACGGGAGTCTTCAAATCGCCCGGCGATCCCACCGCGCCGCACCGTCGGTTCATCGCGTTGCGCCGATCGCCGGTCCGCTCAGCTTCTCCGGCTGCGCCAGGGCGCGCAGATCGCCGCTGTTCAGGATCCGGATGTCGCTCACGCCGTATTTCATCATCGCCAGCCGCGTCAGCCCCAGGCCGAACGCGAAGCCCGTGTATTCGTGCGGGTCGATCCCGCCGGCCCGGAGCACGTTCGGATGCACCATGCCGCACGGCAGGACCTCGACCCAGCCGCTCTTCTTGCACGTCGCGCAACCCGTGCCGCCGCAGATCGTGCAGCGCATGTCCAGCTCGAACCCCGGCTCGACGAACGGGAAGAACCCCGGCCGCAGGCGGATCACGACCTCCCGCTTGAGGATCTCGCGCAGCAGCAGCTTCATGATCCCGATCAGGTTCGCGATCGAGATGTGCAGGTCGATCATCAGCCCTTCGAGCTGGAAGAAGGTGTTTTCGTGCGAGGCGTCGATTGTCTCGTAGCGGAAGCACCGCCCGGGCGCGATCACCCGCAGCGGCGGGCCGAACCGCTCCATCGCGCGCACCTGGCACGGCGACGTGTGCGTGCGGAGCAACATGCCGTTCGTCAGCCAGAACGTGTCCTGCATGTCGCGGGCCGGGTGCATCGCGGGGATGTTCAGCGCCTCGAAGTTGTAGTACTCGGTTTCCATCTCCGGCCCGCCGACGACGGAGAAGCCAAGCCGCTCGAAGACGTCCTCGACCTCCCACTGCACGTACGTCACCGGATGCACGCCGCCGCGGGCGACGACCGGCGGCGGGAGCGTCGGGTCGTAGGTCTGCGCCTGCTCCAGATCGGCGGCGACGGCCGAGCTTTCCAGCTCCTGGCGCCGCCGCTGCACGAACCCGGCCAGCTCGTTCTTCAGATCGTTCAGCCGCTTGCCGGCGGTGCCGCGCTGATCGGGCGGGAACTCGCGGATTCGCCCCAGAAGCCCGGCCAGCGTGCTCTTTTTGCCGACGACGTTCGCCTCGGCCTGCTTCAGCTCGTCGAGCGACCGGGCCGCGGCCAGCACCCGCTCGGCCTCCGCGCGAACGTCCCGCAACTGCGTTTCCAGATCCAGACTCATGCCACCTCCCCCCTCTCCCTCCAGGGGAGAGGGCCGGGGTGAGGGTCTCACTCCCCCTCTCCCTCCAGGGGAGAGGGACGGGGTGAGGGTCTCACTCCCCCTCTCCCTCCAAGGGAGAGGGACGGGGTGAGGGTATCCGCATCGCCGAGCGCGACGCACAGAATCCGTTAGTTTAGCGGCAAGCCCCCCCCACGCAAGGCGGAGCCTGCGACGCTCACGGGGCAGACGCGGCCATGGCCGCCCGCTCGAAATCCCGCCGGTGCCACGGTATACTGCCAACCCATGAACCGACCTCTGGCACGCACGCGATGCCTGATTGCCGGGGCACTCCTGGCGCTCGCGCCCGGGCTGACCGGGTGCGCCCAGGGAATCGCGGGCATGGTCGTCAAGCATGTCGCGATGTCGGCTGCCAAGAAGGTCGCCGCCGATACCTACAAGCAGCACAAGGAAGAGAAACACGCCGCCGCCCGACAGCGCGAGAGCCGGGAACCCGACGCCAACCGCGAGGCCCCCGCGAGGGACGACGTTGACGCAGACCACGAACGATGATCCGCCACGACCGCCCGGCCGGCCGCGGTTTCACTATGCATGGATCATCCTCACGGTCGGCACGCTTGTCGTCTTCGGCGCGGTCGGGCTGGCACGATTCGGTTATACGATGCTCTTGCCGCCGATGCAGACCGCGCTCGCGCTGAACAACGCGCAGGCCGGCGGCCTGGCGACGGCAAACCTCGCGGGCTACCTGGTGCTGGCCGTCGGCGGCGGCGCCCTGGCGACACGATACGGCCCCCGAACCGTGATCACGATCGGCCTGGCGCTTGTGGCCGTGGGCATGCTCGCCACGGGGCTCGCGGGCGGTCTCGGCACGGCAACGGCCTGGCGGACGCTGACGGGCGTCGGCAGCGGGGCGAGCAACGTGCCGGTCATGGCGCTGCTCGCGGCATGGTTCGCGCCCCGCCGTCGCGGTCTGGCGGCCGGGATCGGCGTTACCGGCTCGTCGTTCGCGCTCATCCTCCTCGGCCCGCTGGTTCCTCGCATGCTCGCGGCATACGGGCCGAACGGCTGGCGGGCCTGCTGGTTCGTATTCGCCGCGACGACCGCCGCCCTGACGATGCTGGCGATTGCCGCCTTGCGCGATCATCCATCAGCCCTCGGGCTGCGCCCGCTCGGGGCCCGCGGCGACGAAGAGCCGGGCGCGGCGCCGACCGGCGGCCTTCGCTGGGGCAGCGTGTACCGTTCGATGGTCGTGTGGCACGTCGGACTGGTCTACATCGCCTTCGGTTTCTCATACATGATCTACATCACGTTCTTCACCAAGTACCTCATCGCCGAGGGGCACTATACGCAGGCCGCCGCGGGCCGGCTGTTCATGATCATGGGCTGGTGCAGCCTTCTGTGCGGCCTCTTCTGGGGATGGCTGTCGGACATCATCGGCCGCAAAGGCGCGCTCGTACTCGTCTACCTGGTTCACACGGTCGCGTTCGGCCTGTTCGCGGTGTGGCCGTCGCCGGCCGGGTTCGCGACGTCCGCGATTCTCTTCGGGCTGTCGGCGTGGAGCATCCCGGCCATCATGGCCGCCGCATGCGGCGACCTGCTGGGGCCGCGACTCGCGCCGGCCGGGCTCGGATTCGTGACGCTGTTCCTCGGCATCGGCCAAGCCGCCGGCCCGCTCGTCGCCGGGGCTTTGGCGGACAGGGCCGGATCGCTCGGCCCGGCCATGCTGCTCGCCTCGGCCGTCGCCCTTCTCGGCGCGGTCGGCTCCGGGCTGCTCCGGCAGTCCGGGCCGCCACGGGAAAGATGACCGCGGCGTTACGCAACGCACCGCCGGCAAACGAAAACAGAAGAGCAAGAAAAACGGGAAGGAAGAACCCCCGCCGCTTCAAGACCGTGAGCGATAACCATCCGGCCCACGCTCCGCCGCCGGTCCCAGTACTCGCGTCAAGCTAATGCCGCCAGCCCATCGGCACGATACGTACCCCGGCAATTGTTGCCGTGGAGAGTTCAATCATGCCAGGCAGTCCGCGTTATGGGATCATCGCGTTTGCGTTCTGTTTCACGTGTCTCGCCGGGACGGCCGCCGGCGCGGACCTGCACTTCTTCCTCCTGTGCGATACGCTCGATCCTTCGATCGGTACCCCGACGGACCTCGTGAACGCGCAGGCGTGGGCACAGACCATTGCCGACAACACCGGACTCACGCTGCGGATGAACGCCTTGTACGGCACCAACCTGACGGCCGCCAACGCAAAGGCGGCGTTGAATACCGTACAGCCCGCGGAAGACGACACCGTGTTCTTCCTCTACAGCGGGCACGGCGGCAACCCGGGTTCGCTCAAATGGCCGATCTTCTACTTCCTGTCCGATCCGAACACCATGCCCGACGAACAGCGGCTGTCGTTCGACCAGGTGGTTCAGATCCTCCGGCCGAAGAACCCACGGCTTCTGTTCATCCTGGCCGATGCCTGCAACAGCTTTCCGAACCAGTCCGGGCATTGGCCGCCGACCGCACCGGTACCGACCGACCCCGCCGTCACGCAGGCGTTCATCGACCTCTTTGTCGGGTTCAGAGGAGAGGTCCTGACCTCGGCCAGCAAGCCCGGGCAATACAGCATTGGCGCGGAGGGCGAAGGGGCGCTCTACTACAACAACGTCGTCAGCGCTATCTACGAGCTGGCCTGGACGCAGTCATCGGTGACCTGGGAGGCCGTCCTGGCGAAGGCCGCGGCCGACACCACGGCCGCCGCGGCGACATACGGCAACCCGCAGGAGCCGCAATACGAGATCCGCGCCGGGGTCGTGGCGGACGGCCAGCCGCCGACCAGCACAGATTCCGGATCGAACACCACGCCGCTGAGCGCGCCGATCCCCCTGTGCGGATGGATGGGCATGCTGCCGCTGGCGGCCTGCGCAACCGGGCTCTCGCTCATGCGTCTGCGCACCCGGGTTCGCAGCCTCTCCCGATGACCCGCCGGCCCGGCAGGCCGTCACTGACGCCCCGAAATCGAACCTCAACGTGCGGCGGCGCAGAGTTCGCCGACGGCCCCGACCAGCCCATCGACCAGGCGGGCCATGCGGTCATAGTCCAGTTTGTCCGGGGTGTCGGTCGGGCGGTGGTAGTGCGGGTAGCGGAAGGGCGCCGTATCCGTGATGAGGACGGCCGGATAGCCGAACCGGACGAAGGCCCAATGGTCGGACCGCTCCACGTCCGACGCGTTCACCGCCAGGCCCTCGGCCGGGAACTTCACGTGTCGCCGCATGGCCGTCGTCACACGGCTCATCAGCCGATGGTTGTCCGCATTCGCCACCACGCAGATATAGTCGCCGCGCGACGGGTAGAGCAGATTCATCGGGAACACGGCCTTCTGGCTGCCGGGGCGATCGCTGAAGCAGCCGATCTCGTCGAGGGAAATCATGGCGATGATCATCTCGCCGTGCTCGCGGCACCGCCGGGCGTACTGGTAGCTGCCCATCCGCTCGCTGCTGCAGTACGGGTACTCTTCGTTCGTGAAAAACACGAAACGCAACGTGCGGTCCACGGGGCGATCACGAAACAGCCGCGCCAGGGCCAGCACCGCCGCAACGCCCGACCCGTTGTCGTTCGCGCCCGGCGACCAGCACACGCTGTCGTAATGGGCGCCGAGGACCACGATCTCGTCAGGCCGCGTGGCCCCGCGCCGCTCCACCGCCAAATTGACGCACGACCGGCCCCTGATTGCGTACGTCTGCCGATCGACGGCGTACCCGGCCTTCGACAGCTCCTCGCCGATCCACTCGGCGGCGGCGGTCAGCTTGTCATCCGACTTCTCGAGACATCGAGGGCCAATGCGTTCGGCCAGCACGGCGACATCCGCGCGGAGGGTCGCGGCCCGCTCCTGCTGTGCCGAGGTCAGCGGATCGAGCGGCCCGCGGTAACTGAACCCCGGCGGCATGCAGATGCAGCCGGCGAACAGCAGCAGGACGCACGCCAGCGTTGCGCGCCGCACCGCCGGGAAAGCGAAAGAGCGAAGAAGACACCTGCGGCGGGTGTTGTGCTCACACTCATGGTCTCCGCGGCGGTTCCGGGAAACCGGCCGTCGTCACCGCACGCGAGCCGGTACACACCGTTCCATGCCGAACCCGATCGAAATCTAGGGGTTCTCCGTCTTCGGCAGGTCCGCGCGCCAGGCGTCGATGAGCTTCAGCAGCTTCTCCGCGATCTCGGGGTGTTCCTTGCGCAGGTTCTTCTGCTCGCCCGGATCGACTTCGAGATCGGCGAGAAAGACGGCATCGTCGCCCTGGGCCTTTGCGGGCTTGCCGCCGGCGTTCAGGATCGTCCCGTTGCGGACGAGCTTCCAGCGGCCCTGGCGGGCGGCCTGCTGGCCGGCCCACTCGAAGAACACCGTCTCCGTCTCGTGGCCGGGCGCCTTCGCGTCCTTCAGCAGCGGCAGCCAGCTCCGGCCGTCGATCGTACGGTCCTTGGGCAACTCGGCCCCGATCAGCTCGGCGACCGTCGGGAAGACGTCCATTGCGATCGTGACCTGCTTCCGCGTCTCGCCCTGCGGCAGCGTTCCGGGCCAGCTCACGACCGCCGGCATCCGGATGCCGCCCTCCCAGAGCGTCTTCTTGTGGCCGCGGAAGGGGCGGTTCGTCCCCCCCCCCTCGCCCCGCTGCGACTCGATCGCCGCGCCGTTGTCGCTCGTGAAGAAGACCAGCGTGTCCTTCGCCAGCTCGTGCCGGCGAACGGCGGCCATCACCCGGCCGATCGCCTCATCCATGCCCGCCACGAGGGCGGCGTAGTCCCGCCGTCGGACTGGCATCTCCTTGTACTGTTCGAGGAACCTCGGTTGCGGCGTCATCGGATAGTGCGGGGCGTTGAAGGCGACATAAAGCAGGAACGGCCGCCGCGCGTTTTCCTCGACGAAGCGGGCCGCCTCGCGGGCGAACAGCTCGTTCAGGTGCGTGCCGCTCTCGAAGACCTCCTGCCGGTTGCGGAACAGGTCGTGGCGGTACGGATCGCTCAGGTAGTACAGGTGCGAGAAGTAGTCCAGCGCGCTGGCGTGGAAGCCGAAGAAGAAGTCGAACCCCTGCGCGTTGGGCACCGAGTCGGGCGTAAAGCCCAGGTGCCACTTGCCGACGATCCCGGTGGCGTAGCCGCGGGTCTTCGCCAGCTCGGCCAGCGTAACCTCCGACGGCGGCAGACCGGCGTCGCCCTCGCCCGAGCCGACGTTCCTCTCCGTGGACATGCCTGCCCGCGCGGGGTATCGCCCGGTCAGCAGGGCCGCCCGCGACGGCGAGCAGATCGGCGCCGCGACATAGAAGTCGGTGAAGCGCACGCCCGTCTGCGCCAGGGCGTCGATCTGCGGCGTGCGGATGTCGGTGCAGCCGTAGCAGCCGACATCGCCGATGCCGAGGTCGTCCGCAAGGAAGATGATGATGTTTGGCGTGCGGGCGCTTGCGGAAATGCCGCAAACGAAGACCGTTGCCGCCAGCACCAGGACAAAAACCACCGGTTTCATAGATCACCTCCACGCCGGATTGCAGGGCCGTGCGAAAGGATTCGCACGTCTGCAGGTGCGAGAAGGGACTCCCGCACCTGCACGATCCTGCAGTCGCCGCGAACTCAAGGAGCCGCTGCCCGCCCGGCTTCTTCTGGGCTTCTCCGTTTTCTCGCTTTCCGGCGTTGCGGCAGGCAACGCTCGGCTCACTTCAAGTCGCTTGTATCGCGAGCCTTGGGGTCCGGCTGCTCGAACGATCGCTCCCGCGGCGGCTTCCGGACCGGCTCCTCCGTCTTCTGCGGACCGAACGGAAGCTTCGCATCCGCCGGGAGCGACTTCAGCGCCTTCTCCAGCTTCTGGTGAGCCGCCAGCACGTCGCGGTTGTCGCTCTCACCGAGATCCAGCCGCTCCGCCGGATCCGCGATCAGGTCGTACAGCCGACCGTCCCAGTACATCTTGAACCGCTTGTCGCGGATCACGCGCTTCGGACCGAGCTGCGAATAGATCCAGTCGCGGGCCGGACCCGTCCGGGGCCGCCCCGTGAATGCCCACACGAACGACCGGCCGTCGATCACGACGTCCTTCGGCGGTCTGGCGCCGGCCAGGTCCAGCAGCGTCGGGAACACGTCGGAAAAGTCGATCAGTTCGTCGCTCACCTTGCCCGCAAGGACCTGACCGGGCCCGTTCACGAGGAACGGCACGCAGATGCCGGGCTCGACGACATCGCTCTTGCCGCCGTGTACGTCCCGGCCGTTCGCACGGCAGACGGTGCCGGGGCTGCCGTTGTCGGCGGCGAAAAACACGATCGTCTTATCACGAATCTTCAGGTCCTCCAGCACCTTGATGAGCAGCCCAACCTGGTAGTCGATGTAGTCCACCATGCCGGGGTAGAGCGCCGCCCCCTTCTTGTCCGTGTCCAGGTTCCGCGGCGTCTTCGTCATTGGCGGATGCGGCAGGACCATCGCGTAGTACGCGCAGAACGGCACGGTCCGATGCCGCTCCATGAAGTCCACGATGAAGTCGCAGAACACGTCCGGCCCGAACCGCCCCTTGAGCGTCTCCCGCTTTCCGTTGGTCTGCACGAACGGATCGAAGTACCGCTCGGCGGCCGGCGGGTTGTCGGCCTCGACGCCCGGCCAGACGCAGTGCTCGTTGAAGCCGTGCCGGCGGAGCGCATCCGGGTGCGTGCGGAAGTCGTTCATCTGCCACTTGCCGGCGATGGCCGTGGCGTAGCCCGCGTCGCGCAACACGCGGGCGAACGTGACCTCCCGATTCCAGTCGAAGTACTGCCCGCCCCATCGCGGCGTGTCGTGATGCACCGTCCAGCCGGTTCGGAACGGGTATCGGCCGGTCAGCATCTCGTGGCGCGTCGGCGTACACAGCGGTGTGGCGTAGCAGTTCTCGAACCGCACGCCGCCGGCAGCCAGGGCGTCGAGCTGGGGCGTCTTGTGCTCGCTACCGTAGCAGCTCAGCCACTCTTTCCCCAGATCGTCGGCAAGAATGAACAGGATGTTCGGCCGCTCGGCCCCGGCGACCGTCGCCGCGCCGAGCGTAACACAACACAACGCTACTGCATGTCTCATGACGTACCCTCCTTGGTTCGTCGAAGCATATTCTATCCCGCCCCGGGGCAGTATGCCAGTTCTCGCCGTTCGCCCCCGTGCCATCCGGCCGATACAATGCCAACGATGGCCGAACACCGCCAATCCGAACGACGATGCCGACGACCGGTTCGCGGACATCCCCCCGGATTGGCCGGGCGATGGCCGCGTCGGGCCCAGGAACGATGATGCCGTCCCGCACGAGTGATGCTGTCCTGGCGGGCATTCGCCCCCTGCTCGACGCCGCCCGGGCCGGCATCGCCGCCATCCGCGAGGCGATGACCGCCACGGCTTCCTACTCTTCCAAGCCCGACGGCTCGCTGATATCGACGGCGGATCTCCGCTCGAACGAGGCGGTCCTCGCCACCCTTGCGCGGACGATGCCCGGCGTGGCCATCCACTCCGAGGAAGCGCTTCACAACGGCCCGCTCGACCGCGGCGCGGTCCTGGCCGTCGATCCGCTCGACGGCACGACAAACTACACCCGCGGCATCCCGCTGTTCGGCGTCTCGATCGGTCTTCTCGAGGAGGGCGTGCCGCGGCTTGGTGTGGTCGCGGCGATCTCGGGCGACGTGTACTTCGCCGAGCGAGGTCGGGGCAGTTACCACGCGCCCCCGGGGTGCGAACTTGCCGACGCGGCGCGGCTCCGCTGCGCCGACAAGCCTCTGGCCGAATCGATCCTGAGCATTTCGACCGATCAGAGCGACGAGAACGGCCGCCGGGTCTGGTGGCGGTGGCTCGAACGGCTCAAACCGCCGACGTGCTTCCGCCTCCGCAATATCGAGACGGCGGCGATCGAGTTGTGCTGGCTCGCGATGGGCCGGCTCGACGCCCACCTGCACCCGAAGGACAAGGTGTGGGACCAGGCCGCCGGTGCTCTGATCGCGAGCGAGGCCGGCGCGGTCCTCCTGGGCCCCGACCTCGCTCCGTGGAAGGCCACCGGCGAAGGCATTATCGCCTTGACGCCCGCCCTGGCCGGGCCGGTCAAGGTCATCCTCGCCGCCCCGTAGATCCTGACAATTGCCGAACCGGCTCTCGGCACTCGTCGCCGTGAACAGTCCCCGTGCCCCCGGATCAGCGGACGTGGCGCGCGGTCCATCCCGCCGGAGCCCCCACTTGCCCGCCGGGGCGAATGGCGATACATACATGGCGCGGGTGAAAGGGGCCTGCGCCCGGTTGGGGTTTTCATGCGGCGAAAACTGAGTGACAACCTTCGGCACGTGCGGGACCGCATCGCGGCGGCGTGCGACCGGGTCGGGCGCAACCCCGAGAACGTCACGCTCATCGCCGTCACCAAGACGGTCGAGGTGGACGTCATCCGCCTGGCCCTCGATCTGGGCCTGACCGAACTGGGTGAAAGCCGCGTGCAGGAGCTGACGAAGCGCGCGAGCATGATCGAGGAGTACCGCTCGCGCCGTCTGCTGGTGGCCGGGCCCGGCGAGGCCCCGCCCGCGCCCACGTGGCACATGATCGGCACGCTCCAGCGGAACAAGGTCAAGGCCGTCCTGCCGTGGGTGCGGATGATTCACTCCGTGGACAGCCTGCGGCTGGCCGAGGACATCAGCGCCCAGGGCGTCAAGCTGAACCGCACTACCGATGTCTTCGTCGAGGTGAACGTCAGCGAGGAGAAGACGAAGCACGGCACGGCAGTCGCGGCCGCGAGCTACCTCATCGAGCATATCCGGAGCATGCCCAACATCCGGGTGGTCGGCCTCATGACGATGGCGCCGCTGACGAACGATCCCGAACAGGCGCGCCCGCACTTCGTCCGGCTGCGCGAGCTGTTCGAGGACATTCGAGCCGACCAGGTCGGCGGGCCGCACTTCCAGCACCTGTCGATGGGAATGAGCAACGACTTCGAGGTCGCGATCGAGGAAGGCGCAACCTGCGTCCGCATCGGCACGGCGCTTTTCGAGGGCGTATCCGCGACGTAGAGGATGGGCGTTTCCCCGGGGACGGCGGCCCCGCGGCCCCGGCGGCGTGACGACCATCCCGAGTGCCGAGCGCTTCGGAATGACGGCTGCGCCGGTTGTCCGCTGTCTGCGGTCCGCCGTTGGGTTCACCGATAACGCGGTTGCTCAGCCCCTTGCTTGCGTGAAATCGGCTGCGCTGCGATTCTGTGGGGTATGACACTGCGGAGGCTCGATCTTGTCTGATCGCGTGACCATCGTCGGCGACGGTGCGATGGGCACTCTGTGCGCGCTGCTGCTCGATGCGAACGGCTGCGACGTGACCTGGTGGGGATATCAGCCCGACTACATGGCCGAGGTGGGCCGCCGTCGCGAAAACACACGCTTCCTGCCGGGCGTGGCCATCCCCGCGGGGGTCCGCGCCGTAGGCGACGACGACTGCATGGCCGGCGCCGACCTGGTCGTCTCCGCCGTGCCCTGCCAGTTCGCCCGCGGGGTCTGGAAGCGGCTCCGGCCCTACGTGCCGGCCGGCACGCCGGTGTGCAGTATCACGAAGGGCATCGAGAACGACACGCTGCTGCGGCCGTCGCAGGTTCTGGCCGACGTGATCGGCGACCGGGGCTTCGCCGTATTGTCCGGCCCGTGCATCGCCCCGGAGGTCGTACGGCGGCTGCCGACGGCGGTTGTCGTTGCGAGTACGGACGACGCGCTCGCGGAACGCGTGCAGCGGCTCTTCAGCACACCGTGGTTCCGCGTGTACACGAACGCCGATCCGCTTGGCGTCGAACTGGCCGGGGCGACGAAGAACGTCATCGCGCTGGCGGCGGGGATCATCGACGGCATCGGCGCCGGCGACAACTGCAAGGCAGCGCTGCTGACGCGGGGGCTGGTCGAGATCACGCGGCTGGGGCTGGCGATGGGCGCCTCGCGCGAAACGTTCGCCGGGCTGGCCGGACTCGGCGACCTGGTAACGACGTGCATCTCGCCCGTCGGCCGCAATCGCAGCGCGGGCGAGCAGATCGGCCGCGGCCGCACGACCGCACAGGTCGAAGCCGCCACCGCGTCCGTGATCGAGGGCATCGCCACGACGCGCAGCGTAGCCGCGCTGGCGCGGCGGCACGGCGTCGAGATGCCCATCACCGAGGGGGTCCACCGCGTGCTCTTCGAGGGGCGGGAGCCGCTGGCGGCGATCGCCGACCTCATGGCACGACAGCCGAAGCCGGAGGTCCTCGCCGGCCCGCCGCTCAACGGAAGCATAGAATTGCGCAGCGAGAACGGAGCCAGGGCATCGAGGTGAACCATGACCGAACCGAAGCATGGCACGAGGTCGATGAAAATCGAGGAGACGCCGGGGACAAAGTGGTATTGCCAGTGCGGCTGGTCGGAAACGCTGCCGTACTGCGACGGGGCCCACAGCCGCCTCGGCGTCAACGCCCGCCCGATCCGGGTGGAGATCACCGAGGCCGGCAGAAAGTCGATCTGCCAGTGTCACCGAAGCGCCACTCCGCCCTGGTGCGATGGAACGCACAAGAATCCATGACTCGCACCGCGCCGGCACGGGTCCGAAACGCAAGCCAGAAACGAATGAGCCCGAAGCGCACGCGAGGGTTTCCACTCCCCTCGCCCCGACATCGCTGGAACGTCACGCCTCGGCGGGCCATCGAGATCCAGAACACGCTGCGAGAAGACGTGCGGATCGAGGCCCTGCCCGGCCCCGTGCGTCTGGTCGCCGGCGCGGACGTCGCGTTCACGCCGGACGGGGCATTCTGCGTCGCCGGAATCGTCGTGTGGGATGTGAAGGCGTTCCGGACGGTGCAGGGCGTCGTCGCACGGCGGCGGGCGACGTTTCCCTATGTGCCGGGTCTGCTCTCGTTCCGTGAGGCGCCGGCCGTGCTGGCCGCCGTGCGGAAGTTGAAGGTCGCGCCGGACGTCTTCATGTTCGACGGGCAGGGCCTGGCTCATCCGCGGCGGTTCGGTCTCGCGAGCCACGTCGGCCTCTGGCTCGACCGCCCGAGCCTCGGCTGTGCGAAAAGCCGCCTCTGCGGCGAGCACGCCGAACCCGGCCGGCAGCGCGGGGCCACGACGCCGCTGCGCCTTGACGATGAGGAAATCGGAGCCGTCGTGCGGACACGCGACGGCGTGAAGCCGGTATACGTCAGCGTCGGCCATCGAATCACGCTGCCGGATGCGATCCGCGTGGTGCTCGCATGCGGGGGCGGCTATCGTCTGCCGGAGCCCACACGGCTGGCGCATCAACTCGTCACGCATGAGCGCCGGGCAGGCGTACGCGCGTGAGTGCCTGCATCATCGCCTGTTGTCGTGTCGGGAGGCGGAGAATGCGAAATGAGGGAAGAGGGTTCAGGCCCGCTCGTTGCGTTGTCTTGTCGCGAGCGCCTCTACGATTCCTCCGCGGCCGGAAGCGTGATCGTGAACGTTGTGCCCTGGTCGGGCCGGCTGCTGGCGGCGATTCTGCCGCCGTGGGCGTGGATGATTCGCCGCGTCAGCGCAAGGCCCAGACCCGTGCCGCCCGGTTTGGTCGAATAGTATGGCTGAAAGATCCGTTCGGCGTTCTCGGGCGACAGGCCCGGTCCGGTGTCGGCAAAGTCGATGCAGTGCCCCGCGCCGTCGTCGGCGATCCGCGTGCGGATCGTCAGGTCGCCGCCCTGCGGCATCGCGTCCTGGGCGTTGAGGCAGATGTTCAGCATCGCCTGCTTGAAGAGGTCCGCATCGATCCGGCAGAGGAGCGGCCGGTCCGCCGGGACCACGTGGATCCGCACGCCGTTCACCTGCGCCAGCGGCTCATAGAAACCGACGAGTTCCCGCACGAGGTCGTTCAGATCGCGCGGAGCGAGCCGCAGTTCCGGTCGGCCGACGAGCCGCAGGAAATCCTCCACAATCCGGTGGAGGCGCGTGGCTTCGGCCTGGAGCGTTTCCAGCCGGGTCAGGCTCCGGCGGCGAAGCTCTGGAACCGCCACGGTCTCGTCCCGCCAATCCTCGCCGAGAAGCTGGAGATTCACCTTGAGCGTGCTCAGGGGGTTGCGGATCTCATGCGCAAGGCCGCCGGCGAGCGTCGAAAGCTCGATGACCTGCTCGCCGGCGTTCGTCGGGACCGGCGGCGGGCTCGGCAGCGGTCCCGGCCTGCGGCGCGCTCGCCATCGCCCGGCCGCGAAGCCGATGAAGGCAGCCCCGACGGTCAGCGCGAGCCATACGCCGATCATCACCACGAATCAGTCGGCCTGTTGAGCCTGCGACGGCGCCCCGATCGACCGGACGTTATGGGCCTGGAGGCCCTTCGCAGACTCCACCAGTTCATACTCGACAGGCTCTCCGTCCTTCAGGCTCCGGAACCCGTCGCCTGCGATGCTCGTGTAGTGGACAAAGATGTCCTGTCCCGCCTTGGGGCCCACAATGAATCCGAAACCCTTCTTCGCGTCAAACCACTTGACCGTGCCCGTATGCATGTGACTTCCTCCTCGCCGAAGGCCCTTGCATACGGGGCCTTCCGCCTGAGGACGGCTCCGGGAGGTGCAGCCGGCCACACACCACGTTCGAGACAACCGCCACCCTTCGCGGACCCGGCCTGCGGCGGATCCGCTCCGCAGGCCCTGCGCCGCATCCGCGGTCCTTCACGGCTGTCTCGGTTCAATCCCGACCGACCGGCCCGCCCCGCCGAACTGAACGGGGGCACCTGGCAGACATGAGAGCCGGGATCGACCGTACGTCTTTCTACACCCTGTGCCTTACACGATCACGGCAATGTCAGCGAGCTTCCGCCTTGCCGCTCTTCTGTTCCCGCAGGACCGCCTTGCGCGACAACTTCACCCGGCCCTGATCGTCGATCAGAATCACCTTCACTTCCAACTCATCGCCGACCTTGCACACGTCGTTCACCGATCGCACGAACTCGTCTGACAACTCACTGACGTGGCACAATCCGTCAGTGCCCGGGATGACCTCGATAAACGCGCCGAAGTCCTTAATGCTCGTTACACGGCCCTTGTAGATCTTACCGACCTTGACGTCTTCCGCGACACGCTCGACCATCGCACGGGCGGCCTCGGCGCCTTCCATGCCGACGCACGAGATCACGACCGTGCCATCGTCTTCGATCTCGACCGTGGCCCCGGTCTCCGCCTCGATCTGCTTGATGCCCTTGCCGCCCGGGCCGATGACTTTACCTATCTTCTCAGGATTGATCTTGATCGTCAAGATGCGCGGGGCGTAGTCGCTGATGTTGGGCCGCGGCCGCGGCAGCACACTCAGCATGTCCCGCAGGATCTTGATGCGGGCCTCTTTGGCCTTCTCCAGAATCCGCGGGATCAACTCCTGCTTCAGCCCCCGTATCTTCAGATCCAACTGCACCCCCGTGATGCCCCGCTGCGTCCCCGCCACCTTGAAATCCATGTCGCCGAAGTGATCCTCCTCGCCAATGATGTCCGTCAGCAGAACCTCGCGCGTGTCATCGTGCACCATCCCAATCGAGATTCCCGCTACCGGCTGTCTGATGGGGACACCGGCATCCATCAGGGCCAACGTTCCGCCGCAAACCGACGCCATCGAGCTGCTTCCGTTGGACTCCAGGATGTCGGAGACAAGGCGTATCGTATAGGGGAACTTCTCGGGACTCGGCAGGATCGACTCCAGCGACCGCTCGGCGAGAGCCCCGTGTCCAATCTCGCGGCGACTGGGCGAGCCGATCCGCTTGACCTCGCCAGTGCAGAACGGCGGGAAGTTGTAGTGCAGCATGAACTTCTTGCTGTACTCGTCAAGGAGGCCGTCGATGATCTGCTCGTCCTGGACGGTGCCGAGGGTTGTCACCACCAGGGCCTGCGTCTCGCCTCGCGTGAAGATCGCGGAGCCGTGCGTGCGTGGCAGGACGCCCACCTCGCAGCGAATCGGGCGGATCTCGTCGGGCTTGCGGCCGTCCGAGCGAACGCCGGTATTCAGCAGTTCCTCCGTGAACACCTTTTCCTCGAGAGCGTGGATGGCGTTGTACACGTCGCCGCGGGCGTACGGCGGTTCCTCGGCATCGGCCGGCGAAAACTCGTCCATCACCTGTTCGTAGAGTTCCTCGACGGCCTTCTTGCGGTCGAGCTTGCCCGGGATGCGGCGTCGCTCGCGCAACTCGTTCGCCGCGCGTTCGGCCACCTTGCGGGCCAGTTCGTCGTTGGGCTGGACGGGCTCCCAGACTTTCGGCTTGGCGCACTGCCTCGCGAGTTCCTGGATCATCTCGCAGCCCGCCCGGACCTGCTCGTACGCCAGCGCCAGGGCATCGACGATGACGGCCTCGCCGACCTCGTGGGCGCCGACTTCGATCATGTTGATGGCTTCCGCATGACCGGCCACCAACACGTCGATGTCGCTTCGTTCCATGTCGGCGTGCGTCGGCATGACGATGAGCTTCTCGTCCACGCGCCCGATACGCACCGAGAACGTCGGGCCCTCAAAGGGAACCGAACTGATCATCAACGCGGCGGAGGCCCCGACCATCGCCAGGACGTCCGGGTCGTTGACCTGGTCCGCCGAGAGGACCGCCGCCTGGATCTGGATCTCGTCCATAAACCCGTTCGGGAACAGGGGGCGGATGGGGCGGTCGATCATGCGCATCGTGAGAATCTCTTTGGTGGTGGGCCGCCCTTCACGCTTGTAGAAACCGCCCGGGAACTTGCCGGCGGCGTACGTCTTTTCGCGGTAATCGACCGTCAGCGGGAAGAAGTCGATGCCCTCGCGCGGTTTCGCGCGGACCACCGTCACGAGGACCACCGTGTCGCCGTAGCGGACGATGACGGCCCCGTCGGCCTGCCGGGCCAGCTTGCCCGTCTCGATGCTCATCACGCGGCCGCCGATTTCACGTTCCACCTTGCACACCTTCACGTTTCCGACTGCCTCATCCATCATCGTTGTCACCAGCTGCTCCTAAGAAACACGTCCCGTTACCTGAGTCCCTGACCTGCCGTCCGTTCCGTACCGTCAGTATCCGCCGGCCCCGTTCGCCATCGTGAGCAAAGGCGTGATCCGAATGCCGGGCAGGTTGCCGAAGCCCGACCCGTCCCGGGTCGCGGTCCCGCGGCGCAACTCCGCCCCCCGCCGCATTGCAGCATCGCTGTGGAAAAACGACCGCGCCGCTGATCTGTCCCGGCGGTCCCTACTTGCGCAATCCGAGGCTTGCAATGATCTTCTGATACCGTTCCCGGTCGGCATCCGTGAGGTACTTCAGCAGACGCGACCGCTTGCCGACCATCTTGAGCAATCCACGACGAGAGGCGTGATCCTTCTTGTGGCCTTTCAGGTGCTCCGTGAGTTGCGTAATGCGCTCCGTCAGCAGCGCGATCTGGATCTCGGGCGAGCCGGTATCCTTCTCGTGCCTCTTCTGCGACATTACGATCTCACGTTTCCGTTCCGCCGTCATCATGATGTTCTTCACCCGGCCGGCTCCCTGCCGGCTACGCTCAAGCGGTCTTTAGACTACCTGTTCTGACCATCCGTTCGCTTACGATCCCGACACCATAACCGCTCAGGGCCGCATTTGCAAGCCCGCAACTCACAGCCAACACGATGCCTGATGTCCGATAAGTGGGCACCGATTGGCGGACCCGCATGAGGCCGATGCCGTACGGCTACTCGGCCTTCTCCGACGGCTGGCTCTCCCGCCCCAGCAGGTCCTTGGCAAGCTCGATCAGCTTTTCCATGCGGAAGGGCTTGTGGAGATAGCCATCAACGCCCAGTGTCTCCGCATACTGCTTGTGCCGCGTGCCTGGGTTGCCGGTGATCATGATCACGTACGGCTTCGAACCACGCGGCTTCCTTGCTTTCAGTTTCTCCAGTACCAGTAACCCGCTTCGCTTGGGAAGCATGAGATCCAGGACAATCAGGTCCGGGTTCTCGTTCTGAGCGATCTGGAGCGCGGTGTTGCCATCCCCGGCCCGCTTGATCTTGATGCCCGTCTCCTCGAACATGGCGGCGACGGCCGCGACCATGTCCTGATCGTCGTCCACGATCAACATCGATTTTCCGTCAAACGGCTCAGCCATGGGTGTCCTCTCTGTCTGCCGACTGCGTCATCCGTCAGCAGACCAATAGTATACGGTAACGGGCCGCTTCGCGGCAAGCAGGCGTTCGCCCCAGTCGGGAACCGCCGGTTCCTGTGCATGGCCGCCGGACCGACAGTCAGGCGTCCCGGTACTCCTCCAGCCAGGCCATCTGGATCGCTTCGAGCCGCCCCTCATTGGACGCCCGGGGGTCGTCCTCAAAGCCCTCGAGTTCGGTCACCCAGCGATGCAGGTCGCTGAATCGAACGGTCAGGGGATCCACATCGGGCCGCGCGGCGTGCAACGCGATGCCGATCTCCTCCGCGTCCGTCCATTTCAAGCCCCGGGGCACGCGCGTCTCCGCTGGTAGTTCCGTCTTACTCCCCGCCTGCCGGACCACGATCGCCGGCCCCCCCGGTGATGGTCGGGGCCGGGGCGCTGGTCGGCGATGCGCTGACGGCAAACACGGGCGGCGGCGCTTCCATCTGCGAGTACACGAGCGGCGCCAGCCACGTCCGCACAAACTCCCGCGACGCCCAACCCGTGTGGCCGCCGCTGTGCCCGCTGCGCGCCATCCGCTCGGAATAGCAAACCTGGTGCAGACGAGTCCGGTACAATCGCAGGCCCTCGTCACTCAGGCCGAACGGCTCGCGGAAGCCGACCGCACCCGCGGCGGAGCCGTGCTCGCGGTCGATCGTCCCGAAAAGCGTCGTCCCGACCCGCAGAAAGCCGACATCCTGCGACGAGTAGAAGTTCCAGATGCCGTGCCGGGTCCGCCGCAGAGCCTTTCGCAGATCGTATTCGGGCGAGAGCGCGGGCGCCAGCAGCAACGCGCTGGTGATGGCGTTTTCCATCGGCAGTGCCTCGAGCGCAAACACCGCCACGCCGCCGCCGCCCGAGTGGCCGACCAGATGCACCGGGCGGCCGGGATAGCGTTTCTGATAGCTCACGATGCGCCGGGCGATCTCCGCGGCATGCTCGCGGTTCCTCGATTCGTCGGCAAGGTTCACGAGCCAGGTGGCGCTCCAGGCGAGCGTCCAGTCGTAAATCTCCATCGCCGAGGGCACGCCCCCTTGCGCCAGGCCCTGTCCGATGTTGGCGTTCCAGATGCTCCGGCCTTCAATGCCCGGAAGGATGATGACCAGGCCCCGGTCGTAGCGTTGCGGTTTCTGCAGGTTCCCAACGCTGCAGCCGGCACACGCCAGGGCACACGAGACCATGGCGACGAAGCGCGCCGTCGCGGCGGCCGGGAACGTCACGCCCGTGTGCTCTTCGACCCTGAACGAATTCACAGGATACGTCATTGCGTCGATCGCTTCGTCGGCCGTCCGAATGCCGGCCGCGGCATGCCGGCTCGGCTCGGCGAGCGTAGACCTATAAGCATAGTACGGGAACGAACGGTACGCAAGAGGGTGCATGACCGCTCCTGCACGCAGGGAGGGGGTCAGGAACCTTTCGCGCATACGGCCATGCACCCTACGCAAGGGCGCCCCTCGACTGGCCGATTCCTGTTGTTATGATGTTTGGCCGTGCGCGAGGGCGACGACCGCCTGGATAACGGGGATACTTACCCCCAGCGTTGCATATTTCGACAGGCTTACGCGGCGGATCGTAGGGTTCGCAG
>CAZUAI010000091.1:0-22117 GCA_964617875.1 uncultured Planctomycetales bacterium
TCAACTACTTATGGACACCGCCTCGACCCGGTGCGCTTTCGGGAGAAGAGCCAGTTTTGATAAGACCAGTCTCTCCCCCAGGGATAGCAGCACCCGTTGTTCTTCCCGGCCGCACCAGCGCCACCACCGCCACCTCCGCCGCCGCCGGGGCATCCGCCAATCCCGCCAACCAGATCCGTAACGACGACCGGCGCGTTGGCCGCGAAACGCTGGGGATTCAGACGATCGGCCGGATCCACCTGGGCAAGCAACTCGGCCAAGGTAGGCCACCGACTCTTAACGACGGGCAGGCCATGGATGCGCGCCCGCAGCCGCCCGGCGCCGGAAGTGATATCGATCATGTCATCGAGGAACAACCTGAACACAACTAACCCTCCAAGGTCTTCAATCGGATCCCGGCTCATCCACCTTCCCAGCCGCGGGCTGTAGTACCGGTAGCCGTAGTAGTAGAGGCCCGCGGCGGCGGGGTTGGCGCAGGTCTCGCCTTCGGGGCAGTCGAACCATTTCGTGCTGAAGCGGAACGGGTTGTCCCAGGCGATGCCGGACGAATCCAAGTCGTCGAGCCGCAGCGCGTTGCCGTAGGGGTCGTATTCATACGCGGCGGCGAGTTCCAGGGGATCGGCGCCGACGATCTGCCCGACGTTGCCGTTGGCATCGTAGACGTACCAGTAGCTCGTGCCGGACCAGTCACACGCCAGCAACCCGCCAATCCCTCCGTCGCCGTGGACGCCGAGCGAGGTCGTGTTGCCCCCTTGGCCCCACAGATCGAGCCCCCACGTGTACTTCTGCGCCGTCGCGTTGCTCGCGTTGCCGTTCAGGACCAGGACCACGTTCCACCCGTCGTACACGAACCGCTGGTGGGCCGTCTCGTTCCACTGCCCGCCGCTGTAATTATACACGATCTTCTCGACCCGGCGTCCCAGGTAGTCGTACGCGAACGTCAGCTTCTTCGGCGACTGGCCCTGCCCTTGCTCCCAGGTCGCCAGCAGCGGCTCGGCCGCCACCAGCCGGTTCTCGGCGTCCCAGGTGTACGCCAATGGTCGGACGTCGCCCTGGCAGGCCGGCGGCTGATTCG
Source organism: uncultured Planctomycetales bacterium (assembly GCA_964617875.1). Classification (GTDB taxonomy): domain Bacteria; phylum Planctomycetota; class Phycisphaerae; order UBA1845; family PWPN01; genus CAZMVY01. Next base: position 1,076 of record CAZUAI010000091.1, read on the forward strand.
ACTTGTTGAAGCAGTGCATGAACGCGGTGTAGTCGCTGATATCCACATCGCCGTCACCATCGGCGTCCGCCCGGTTGCAGTCCGCGGCCGACGGCGGGGGCGGGTTCCCGACGCTGGGAGAGTTGTTCGGACCGTTGAAGCACGCGGAAAACAGCGTGAAATCGCTGAGGTCCACGTCGCCGTCGAGGTCGATGTCGCTCGAAATCAGCCCCGACGCCGTCATGTTGCCGTCGAGGTCGTACTCCAGAAGCTCGTTCGCCCGCGTCACGCGGGTGTACTGGTTCAGGGCGTTCCTGGCGTATCCCGCCCAATTGTCCCAATCGACGCCGTCGAGCTGGCGATTGCCGATGGCGTCGTAGTCGTAAGTGAACGCGAACGGGCTGGCGGTGTACGTCTCGGGCGTTTCACCCGTGTAACGCTCGGCAACGGTCAACTCGCTGCGGTCGTTGTACCCATGCACGTTCACGAAGCCGTCGCCGAGCGGGACTGTCTCATTGCCCAGACCAGCAACACGGCATTCGGCAGCGTCAGAACCGTCACCTCCGTTGGGCACTCGGCCAGGCCCACCGTACCGATCAGCCGACCCGGATGCCATCCGCGCGTTGCGGCATGCCGTTGGCGATACTACACTCGGGAAAGAGATGCGTATACGGTCCCGGACGGAGGTAGCGACGTGAATCGAATCAGCTCCATCATCGCACCCGGCGCAAAGCTCAGCCTCATGTACGCCGAGCGGCTGCTGGCCGGCGTCACGCCGGACGTGTTTGCCCGGTTCGCCCGGCCCGGTGGGACGGTTGTCCAATCGAACCACCCGGCGTTCGTGATCGGACATCTTTCGCTGTACCCCGTGCGCGTCACGGAGTATCTGAAGATGCCGGCCGGAGCGACGGCGTTCCCGGCAGGCTACGAATCGCTCTTCAAGTTCGGCGTCGAGTGCCGCGATGACGCCGACGGCACGATCTATCCGCCCATGTCGTCGATGACGACGTTCTTCTTCGATGCGTACAGGGCGGCCATCGCCGCCGTCGAGTCGGCCCCGGATGAGGTTTTCGACGGGCCGAACCCGGCCGAGGGTCGTCTGCGCGACCTGTTTCCGACCGTCGGTGCCGCGCTGAACTTCTACCTGGTCGGGCACGTGCAGGTGCATCTGGGCCAGTTCAGCGCGTGGCGGCGGGCGGCGGGCCTTCCGCCGGCCTGACGGCAAGCGGCCACGAAGGCCGGCTTTCGCCTTTCCGGTTCCCGCTTTCGCGTCGTTGCGGTGTGCAACGTCGGCGTCTATACTGTGCGTGTTGACTGGAATGGGGGTCGGTTCTTCCTGTCCGGTCACCGGGAAGATGGGTATGGTCGAGATCGAAGTACGCGAAGATGGGAAGGTCACCAAGATCCCCCTGCCGAAGCACAAGGTTTCCGTCGGCCGCCGGGAGGACAATGACATCGTGCTGAAGGACCAGGGGGCCAGCCGTTACCACTGCACGCTCGAACTGGTGGAGGGCGGCTGCCTGGTGACCGACCTCAATTCGCACAACGGCACACGGGTCAACGGCGAGAGGATCGAGAGCGCCATCGTCAGCGCCGACGACGAGATTTGCATCGGCAAGACCATCATCCGCGTCCGGGGGCAGGAGGAGGGCGGTCTCGCCGTCCTGGAGGAGCTTGCCGAGGCCGAGTTGGCCTCGGAGACCGAACCGATCCCGACGGCCATTCTGGACGACACGAGCGAGGTTGCCCCCGCCGACCATGGCAGCCTGCCCCTGGGGGCCGCCCTGCAGAGTCTCCTGACGATGGGCCGTCAGGTCAACTTCGGCCTCCAGGAAATCGACATGGTGAACCGGGAGGGCCAGATCGTTCACCGCGGCGCCCACGCCTCGAAGGAGCCCGAGGCCGTCCGTACGCTCCGCTGCATCCTGATGTGCGCCTTCCGCACCCGCGCGACCGACATGCATTTCGAGCCGCGCCGCACCGACTACCAGGTCCGATTCCGCGTGGACGGCACGATGATCCCGATCTCGATGTTCCCCGCCGCCCTCGGGCAGGCCGTGCTCGGCATCATCAAGGTGCTGTGCGAGGTGGATATCACGCGGCGGAACGTCGTGCAGGACGGGAGCTTCTCGGTCCAGGTGCCCGGCCGCCACGTTGATTTCCGCGTCTCGTTCAGCCCGACGATGTACGGCCAGAAACTTGTCATCCGAATCCTCGACAAGACGGTCGTGCCCACGACGCTCGGCGACCTCGGCCTGCCGTCCGTCATGCTCAAGACGCTCCGGTCGGTCTGCCAGCTTGACTCGGGCATGATCATCGTCAGCGGCCCCACCGGCAGCGGCAAGACGACGACGCTCTACACCGCCCTGCGGGCCATCGACGCGAAGACCCGGAACATCATCACGATCGAGGACCCCGTCGAGTACCAGCTCGAGGGTGTCACGCAGACGCCGGTCGATGTCAAGTCGGGCATGACGTTCGCGAGTCTGCTCGTATCCATGCTGCGGCAGGATCCGGACGTCATCCTCGTCGGCGAGATTCGCGACGCGGAGACGGCCCAGACGGCCATGCGGGCCGCGATGACGGGCCACCTCGTGTTCTCCACGCTGCACGCCCGCGACACCGTCGGGAGCATCTTCCGGCTCATGGACCTCGGCGTCGAGCGGTACATGATCGCGAACGCCGTCACACTGTGCATTTCGCAGCGGCTCGTCCGCGTCCTCTGCGAACGCTGCAAGAAGCCCTACCGGCCGAGCCCGAGCCAGCTCGTGAAGATGGCGATGGAGAACCGGCGCGTCGATCGGCTCTACACGCACGTCGGCTGCCGCGAGTGCCTCGGCGTCGGGTTCCTGGGACGGACGGCCCTCTTCGAGATGCTGCAGTTCAACGACGACCTGCGAGACGCCCTGCTGACCCAGCCGACCATCCAGCAGATCCGCAAGGCCGCCGACCAGTGGACGTTCCAGTCCCTCCTGGACAGCGGCTACAGCAAGGTCGTCGCGGGCGTCACCACAATCGAGGAGGTCGAGCGCGTCGCCACGCAGGAGTAGGAGCCGAACCGCCCGTGCCCAATGTCAACCTGAAACAAACCCCCCTGCACGAGCAGCACGTCCGGCTCGGCGCGAAGATGATGGAGTTCGCCGGCTGGGACATGCCCGTGCTCTACCGCGGCATTCAGGAAGAACACCGGCACACGCGCCAAGCGTGCTCCATCTTCGACGTCTCGCACATGGGGCGCATCGAGGTCCGGGGGAATGACGCCGAGGCGTTTCTGGATCGCCTTTGCACACGGCGGCTGGGCGACATGGAACCGGGGCAGATGCGTTACAGCCACGTCTGCAACGAACGGGGCGGCATCCTCGACGACGTCATCGTCGCCCGGGGCGACACGCACTGGCTCGTCGTGTGCAACGCCTGCAACCGGCCGAAGATCGCCGAGTGGCTCGCCCGTCACGCCGCGGGCCGATCCGTCGCGATCGACGACACCACCGAGCGGACGACGATGATCGCCGTGCAGGGTCCGCGGACGATGGAGCAGGCCGCCCGGCGCATCCCGCTCCCGTTGAGCGACCTGGGGCGCTATCGGTTCCGGTCGGGGTCGTATTTCGGAATGCAGTACACCGTCTCGCGCACCGGCTACACCGGCGAGGACGGTTTCGAGGTGATCCTGCCGGCCGAAGCGGCCGCGATGGCATGGCAGTTTCTCCTGCAGGCCGATGACGAGTTCGAACCACCCGTCATCCGCCCGGCCGGCCTGGGCGCACGCGACACCCTGCGAATCGAGGCCGGGATGCCGCTCTACGGGCACGAACTCCACGAGGGAATCGATTCGCTGCAGGCCGGGTTCGGCTGGTGCGTCGCGCTCGACAAGGAGTTCGTCGGGGTCGAAGGCCTGCGCCGAATCCAGGCGGCGGGCCTGCCGCGGCGTCTCGTCGGCCTTGAACTGGTCGGCAAACGCATCGCCCGGCAGGGCTGTGCGGTCCTTCGCGAAGGCCGGCCCGTCGGCGAGGTCACGAGCGGCACGCTCAGCCCCACGCTGGACCGCAGCATCGCGATGGCGTATGTCGCGAGCGAACACGCTGCGGCCGGCACCCCGGTATGCGTACGGGTGCGCGACCACGAAGCCGAAGCGCGCGTGGTCGCCCTGCCGTTCTACAAGGCCGGGAGGGTCCCGAGTTGAGAGTTCGGAGTTCGGAGTTGCGGGTTGAGATTTACCGGTTCAACGTTTCGAAGGAGCATCCGGGCGGGCCTCCGGCCTTGACTCCCGGCTCAAACCGCCTGACCCTCAACGCATGACGGAGTTCCACATGCCTGTCCCAACGGATCGTCGATACTCAAAGACGCACGAATGGCACCAGCTTGCCGGCGGACTCGTGACCATCGGCATTACGCGGTTTGCCGCGGACCAGCTCACCGACATCACGTACGTCGAGCTGCCGGAAGTGGGCCGCGCAGTCCGCGCCGGCGAGCGGTTTGCCGAAATCGAGTCGGTCAAGGCCACGGGCGACCTCTACTCGGGCGTGACCGGCACCGTGGCCGAGGTCAACGGCAACCTCACCGGAGCGCCGGAGCTGATCAACAGCGATCCGTTCGGCGCGGGCTGGGTCGTCCGCATCGCCGCTGCGAATCCGGCGGACCTCGACGCGCTGATGCCGGCCGACGAGTACGAGCGCATGATCGGGCAGGATTGACGATGCGCTACACGCAGCTTTCGCCCGGGGACGTCCGGCAGATGCTCGGCCGTATCGGCGTCCGCGCCATCGAGGACCTGTTCCGCGACGTGCCGTCCGCCCAGCGGCTGCGCCGTCCGCTCGCTCTGCCGCCGGCGATGAGCGAGCCGGAGCTGCTCGCGCACCTCGACTCGCTCGCCCGGCGGAACCGCGCCACGGATGAACTCGTCTGCTTTCTTGGTGCCGGTGCATACGACCACTTCATTCCGACGGTCGTCGATGCCCTCGCGGGCCGGAGCGAGTTCGTCACCGCTTACACACCGTATCAGGCGGAAGCGTCACAGGGCTCGTTGCAGGCCTTCTACGAGTACCAGACGCTCATCTGTCAGCTCACCGGGATGGATGTCTCGAACGCCTCGCTTTACGACGGCGCGACCGCCGCCGCGGAGGCCGCGCTGATGGCCCGCGCCATCAACGGCCGCCGCCGGCTGCTTGTCTCGACCACCGTCCACCCCGAGACGCGGCAGGTCCTGGAGACATACGTCCGCGGCCTGCCGATCGACCTCGTCGTCGTCGCGGCCGACGACGGACGTACCGACGTTGCGGCCGTCAAGGCCCAACTGAACGAGGATACGTCGGCGGTCGTCGTGCAATCGCCGAACTTCTTCGGATGCATCGAGTCGCTGCAGCCCGTCGCCGCCGCCGCCCACGAGGCCGGCGCGATGCTGATCGCAATCATCGACCCGATCTCGTGCGGGCTGCTGAAGACACCCGGCGCGTGCGGGGCCGACATCGTCGTCGGCGAGGGGCAGCCGCTCGGCATCCCCCTGTCGTACGGCGGGCCGTATCTCGGGTTTATCGCCTGCCGCGAGGCGCACCTGCGGAAGATGCCCGGCCGGCTCGTCGGGGCAACGACGGACAAGGACGGCCGACGCGGCTTCTGCCTCACGCTCCAGACCCGCGAGCAGCACATCCGCCGCGAACGGGCCACCAGCAACGTCTGCACGAACCAGGGGCTGATGGCGATCCGCGCGGCGGTTTACCTCAGCGCGATGGGCCGAACGGGAATCGCACAGGTCGCCTCGCTGTGCCTCGACAAGGCCCACTACGCCGCAAGCCGCATCGGGGAACTCGACGGCTTTGCAGTGCGTTTCGCCGCGCCGTTCTTCAAGGAGTTCGTCGTCCGGGCGAAGAAGGACGTGTCGAGTGTCTTGCGCCGCGCCCGCGAGCGCGGCATCCTCGCAGGCGTGCCGCTCGGGAAGTGGTTCCCCGACATGAACGATTGCTTCGTCATCGCCGTAACGGAGAAGCGCACCCGGCTCGAGATCGACGCTCTCGTCGCAGCGCTGCGTGACGCATGAAAGAGAACCCTGACGTTTCCGTATCGCTGATCTTCGAACAAAGCACCCCCGGGGCGTGCGCGGTGGCGCTGCCGGCCGCGGACGTCCCGCCCACCGATCCGAGGTCGGTCGTCCCGCCGGAACTCCTGGCCGATGCCCCCCCACCGCTGCCGGAGGTCGCCGAGCCGACGCTTGTGCGCCACTACACGCGGCTGGCGCATCGGCTCTTCAGCGTCGATGCGAACTTCTACCCCCTGGGCTCCTGTTCGATGAAATACAACCCCCGCATCAACGAGCGGGCGGCGGGCCTCCCGGGCTTCGTCCACGTACACCCGCTGCAGGACGATCGGGACGTCCAGGGCACCCTGGAATTGCTCTACCATCTGCGTGTCTTCCTTGCCGAGATCGCCGGCCTGGCCGAGGTCACGCTCCAGCCGGCCGCCGGGGCCCACGGCGAGATGACCGGACTGATGATCATCAATGCCTACCACCGTTCGCGCGGCGAGGACCGGCCGAAGGTTCTCGCGCCCGACACGGCTCACGGCACGAACCCCGCGAGCTGCACGGTCTGCGGCCGCTGCGCCGTCGCGGTCAACTCCCTGCCGAACGGGCGCGTCGATCTCGACGATCTGCGCCGCAAGGTCGATGCGCAGACGGCCGCCCTGATGATCACGAACCCGAACACGGCCGGGCTGTTCGATCCGCAGATTGCGCAGATCGCGCAAATCGTCCACGACGCCGGGGCCCTGCTCTACCTTGACGGCGCCAACATGAACGCCATTCTCGGCATCGCGCGGCCCGGCGATTTCGGCGTCGATGTCATGCACTACAACACGCACAAGACGTTCAGCACGCCGCACGGCTGCGGCGGCCCGGGCGCCGGTCCGGTGGCGGTGGCCGAGCCGCTCCGGCCGTTCCTGCCGGTGCCGCAGGTTACCCGCCGCGACGACGGCACGTACGCGCTCGATGACGACCGTCCGCAGTCCATCGGCCGCGTCCGCCGGTTCTTCGGACAGGTCGGCGTGCTGATCCGCGCCTACACGTACATCCGGGCGCTCGGGCCGGACGGCCTGCGCGACGTGAGCGAAAAGGCGGTGCTGTCGGCGAACTATCTGGCCGCGCGTCTGAAGGGGGTCTGCGAGCTGCCGTTTCCCGGGCCTTACGCCCACGAGTTCATCGCCGTACCGCAGTTCCGCGAACGGGGCGTGACGGAACTCGATGTGGCCAAGCGGCTGATCGACTTCGGCATCCATCCGCCGACGATGAGCTGGCCCGTGGCGCACTGCCTGATGATCGAGCCGACGGAAACGGAGTCGCTGGCGACGCTGGATGCATTCGCCGACGCGCTGGCGCAGATCGCCGAGGAGGCCGCGACCCGGCCCGACCGGCTCCACAACGCGCCGTTCACAACACCCGTCGCACGTCTGGATGAAGTCGCCGCGGCCCGCCGTCCCGATCTCCGCTGGCGCGCGCCCGCGCAGGACAGGCACGTCTCGACGGCCGCGCACTCGTGAATGGGGCCTTGCCCGCGCGGAGGGCATCTTGCCCCGCCTGCGGTTTCGGCGATACTATCCGGCGCGACGGGCCGGACGGCGTATCCCCTTGTGTCGAGGGCGGGAGCCGTCAGCGCCGTGCGAGCTTGCGCACGAGAAGGAGCCGAACCATGCTGAAGCTGGGCATGCACGTGGACAACTGGCGGCATCAGGACGCGACCTACGAGGTTCCCTGCCAGTTTGCGAAGGACCACGGGATGGAGTACATCGAGTTCGGGACCGTGGACGGCGATTACTTCGTCCAGGCGCTCGGCTACAACCCGCACATTCCCCTGCATTCCGACCCGCTCAAGCTCAAGCGCTATCTCGACAAGATGGGCCTGAAGATGTCGCAGCTCGACGCGGCCTATCCCATCTCGTTCCCCGAGGGGCAATACCGCGGCATCCCGTACACGATCCGCGCGATCCAGTTCGCCCGCGCCGTCGGCTGCCCGTGCGTCGACACGACCGACGGGGCGCGCAAGGCCGAGGGCTACACGGACGAGGAGGTCATGGTCCTCATCAAGCAGTACTACCGCGTCGTCCTCGAATGGGCCGAGACGCACGACGTCATCATCAATGTCGAGCCGCACGGACCGTACACGACCAACCCGGACACCATGGAACGGATCCTCAGCATGTTCGACACGCCCCGGCTGCGGATGAACTTCGACACGGGCAACACGTTCATCTCCGGCCAGGATCCGGTGAAGTTCCTGAAACGCTTCCGTCACAAGGTATCGCATCTGCACATCAAGGACGTGAGCGAATCACTCGCGAAGGCCGTTCGCGGCGAGGAAACGGGCATCTCCACGTCGGTCGTCGCGATCGGCGAGGGCGTCAACGCGGAGAACATTGCCGGCTGCATCGAGATCCTGAAGGACATGAAATGGGACGGCGTGCTGTCGATCGAGGCCGAGGCCGCCCCCGGCAAGATCGAGCAGAGCCTTGAGTGGCTGCGGAAGGAAATCGCGCGCTGAACGAGTTCCGGGGGCGGCACAACCACCCCCCCGTTCCCGGCGAGACAGCGTTGTCGAACAGGCCCCTCATACCTCCCCGCCGGGGGATCCTGCCGTCCGTCCATTCCCGTGACGCAGGCTCCCGGCGCCGCCGCACGTCCGCCGGCGGGACTCATCGCTCAAAACGACGCATCGCGTAACCTCTTTCGCTGCCGAACGTTAGAAGTCGCGGCGCGCCCCTCGTGACGTTCGCTCCGCCGGACTTAGTGGACGAACCTGGACCGCTGTTCGCAGCCGCCGGACCGGGCGGATATGATAAGTTATGTATGCAACGCCGCGGCGAAGCCTCAGCCCCGGCATGGCGAACAGGCCGAACTAAAACGTTTTCGTGACCCGCCCCGGTGGACTGCCCGCGTGCGCGAGGACGTACTGAGGAATCCGAGAATGAAGCAAAGCATGCGATGGCTTGCGGCGGCCGGCGCGGTGAGCGTCATCGCCCTTCCTGCGACGGCGTACGGCCAGGGCTACGTGCAGATCCAGGGGGATCAGTTCAAGTGCGACGGCCTCGTCGTCAAGATCAAGGGGACCAACTACTACCCGAAGAACCACATGTGGGCCGACATGTGGAGCAGTTGGGACTGGACGGAGATCACGACGGAGGCGCAGATGATGCGCCAGATGGGACTGAACGCCGCACGCATCCTCGTTCCCTACTCGAACGGCGGATGGAACGGCGCCAATCCGCCCGCCAGCCGCCTCCAGATGCTCGAAGACATCGTGAACCACTTCGGTGCCAACGGCATCCGCAGTTGCGTCACGCTCTTTGACTGGGAAACGTCCTTCCCCGCGCAGGGCACCTCGCGCGAGGCCGAGCACCTCAGTTACCTCAGCGCGATCGTCAACCGCCTTAAGAACAACAAGCACGTCTTCCTGTGGGACGTGAAGAACGAGCCCGACCACCCCAGCAACATCGGCGGCTACGACAACTGGGACTTCTCTCCCACCCAGCGTGACAAGATCGTGAGCTGGCTTCAGCGGATGTGCAACGCCGTACGCGCCATCGACGCCAACCACCCCGTCTCCGCCGGCATCCGCTGGTGGCAGAACACCCAGGATGTGCTCCCCTTCGTCAACGTCGCCATCTTCCATTCCTATTGGCCCAACATCAGCACGCAGGAGATCCCCGACGTCAAGGGCTACATGGGCGGCAATCCCAAGCCGATCCTCGTCGAGGAATACGGCTGGCCGTCCAACCCCAACCCCTGCTACCGCGATGGACGCTACATCACCGATTACAACGAGACCGCGCAGCTCGACCTCTACATCAGCCACATGACGGCCTTCCAGGAGCACAACATCGCCGGCGGCATCCAATGGATGACCTTCGACGCCAAGGCGTACACCGCAAACCCCAACGAGAGTTTCGAGAACTATTTCGGCCTCTGGCGATACGATTACACGCTGAAGCCCGCCGGGGTCTACTACCGCGATCACGGTTTCGTCGCCCAGTTCCTCGGCGTGATGAACGCCACACCACCCGCCGCGCCCGCGTCGCTGGCCGTGACGGTTCCCTCGTCGTGGGCCAATCTCACCTGGCAGAATCCGACCGATAGCGACTTCGTCGCCACCATGGTCCGCGTCAGCACGACCGCGTACCCTGCGAGCCCGTCGTCCGATACGGCCGTCGGCCTGCGATATGCCCCGCCGGGCTCAAGCGATGCGGCGATCTATGGGCCGGTCGTCGTCGGGACCTCGTACTACTTCTCCGCCTTCGCACGGGACTGGAGCGGCAACTGGTCGCCCCCCGCCCACACGGCGATCATCGCGGCCCCCGACACCACGCCGCCGGCGCCGGTGACGAGCTTCTCCGCAACCAGCCTGACCAATGCGATTCGCCTGAGCTGGCGAAATCCGTCCGATCGCGATTTCAAGGCCACCGCCATCCGCTATTCCACCGACGGCTACCCGGCCGCACCGACAGACGGCACCCTGCTGGCGGATCGGCAGGCCGCCCCCGGGAGCAGCGATGCCTGCGAGCATACGGGCCTGGTGCCCGGCGTGCGGTACTACTACTCGGCCTTCGCTTATGACAACGCTGCCGTGCCCAACTGCGCCGCCCCCGCGAACGCCACCGGCGCACAGTCTTCCGAAGCCGACTTTGATCACGACGGCGACGTCGATCTCGGCGACTTCAGCCTCATGCAGATGTGCTTCAACGGGCCCAACGTTCCGCCGTCGCTCCCCGCGTCATGCGGCAAGGCCGACCTGGACAATGACGGCGACGTGGACCTCGGCGACTTTACCCTCTTCCAGTCGTGCTTCTCGGGTTCGAACCAGCTGGTGCCGATCGCATGCATCGGCCGGTAGCCCCCGCTGCTGCGCGCCGCAAGGGCGGGGAACGCCTCCGCTGGCGTGGCCGTTGCCACGCCGCTACCCTGAACGTTGATGTCCGAGGCTTGGCTCGACGACCTGAACCCCGCCCAGCGAGAAGCCGTTAGGTATGGCGACGGCCCGCTCCTCGTCATTGCCGGCGCAGGGACCGGCAAGACCAAGACGCTGGCCTGCCGCGTCGCCTGGCTCATCGCAAGGGGCGTGCCGCCGGACCGCATTCTGCTGCTGACGTTCACCCGCCGTGCGGCCGCCGAAATGATCAGCCGGGCCGGCCACCTGATCGGCCAGGCCGAAGGGGGCGCCGCCGGCAAGGTCTGGGGCGGGACCTTCCACGCCGTCGCCAATCGCCTGCTTCGGTACTACGGCCGCGCCATTGGAGTGTTGCCGGACTTCACCGTCATGGACCAGGGCGACGCGGCGGACATGATGAACCTCATCCGCGGCGAACTGGGCCTCGCCAGGACGGACAAGCGGTTTCCCCGCAAGGACACGCTCGTCGCCATCTACTCGCGCGTCGTCAATTCGCAGGACAAGCTCGACACCGTGCTGAAACGGCACTTCCCCTGGTGCGAGGACGCGATCGACGGCATCCGCCGCATCTTCGAGCGATACGTCGAGCGCAAGCGCGAGCATAACGTCGTCGATTACGATGACCTTCTGCTGCTGTGGGCCGCCTTGTGCCGGGCCCCGCGGGTCGGTGACAGCGTGGCGGACCGATTCGACCACATTCTCGTGGACGAGTACCAGGACACCAACGCCGTCCAGGCCGCGATCCTCCAGGGCATGCGGAGGAACCGCCGCAACATCATGGTCGTCGGCGACGATGCCCAGTCGATCTACTCGTTCCGGGCGGCGACGGTCCGCAACATCCTCGATTTCCCCAGGCAGTTCCACGGAGCGCACATCGTCACGCTCGAACAGAACTACCGCTCGACCGGGCCGATCCTCGCCGCGTCCAACGCGGTCATGTCGGCCGCGAAGGAACGCTACACCAAGGAACTCTGGTCGAGCCGCCCGTCTTCGCAGAGGCCGGTGCTGCTGACCTGCGCGGACGAGCCGGAGCAATGCCGCGTCGTGTGCGAGAACATCCTCCGGCATCTGGAGCAGGGCACAGCGCTCCGCCGGCAGGGCGTGCTCTTCCGCGCCGGCCATCACAGCGACCAGCTCGAGATCGAACTGGCCCGGCGGAAGATCCCGTTTCACAAGTACGGCGGGCTGAAGTTCATCGAGGCCGCACACATCAAGGACATGCTCGCGTTCCTGCGGATCCTGGAGAACCCGCACGACGCGATCTCGTGGTTCCGGGTGCTGCAACTTCTGGATGGCATCGGACCGCGTTCGGCCCGGCGGCTGATCGAGGTCCTCGGCGTGCGCCGCCAGACGAACGACGCGCAGCGCGAGGCAGAGCAATCCGCAGACGCCGACCGGCCCGGTCCCGCATCGCCTGGGAGCGTCGCGAAGGCCGGCCCGGCCGTGTCCGCGGTGTCACCTCTGCAGCGGCTATTCGCAAGCCCGCCGGACGTCCCTGCGGCGGCGCGGGACGCATACGAGGGTCTGCGCCAGGCGCTGGCCGAGTGCTGCGGCGTCAAACCGATCCGGCTGCCGAAGAAAAGGAACCGCCGCCGCAGCGAGGCCGATCATCGCGAAGAGGTGCCCGACGCGAAGGCAATGCCCCCGGATGACGCCGAAACGCAGACGAGCGTCCCGATCGAACGCGAATCGCAGCCGGGCGCCCCGGAAACCCCCGCACACCGGGACGAGCCCCCCCTGGCCGCGCAGATCGAACGGCTTCGCCTTTTCTATGAGCCGATCTTCGAGCGGACCTACGAGAATGCGAAGATGCGCCTCCGCGACATCGAGATGCTGCAACAGGTCGCCGGCGGCTACCGCTCGCGGGGGCGCTTTATCACCGACCTGACGCTCGATCCGCCGACCTCTACGTCCGACCTGGCCCAGGCCCCCTTCCTGGAAGAAGACTATCTCATCCTCAGCACGATTCACTCTGCCAAGGGCTGCGAGTGGGATGTCGTGCACATCCTCCACGCCGCCGACGGGATGATCCCCTCGGACATGGCCGTCGAGGATCAGGACGGCATCGAAGAGGAACGCCGGCTGCTCTACGTCGCGATGACGCGGGCGAAGGACATGCTCTACGTCTACTTCCCGCTACGCTACTACCACACCCGGTGGGCAACCGGCGACCGGCACAGCTACGCGCAGCTCTCGCGATTCATCGCCGACACCGCCCGGCACCTCTTCGAGGAACGCAGCGCATCAGGAAGACGCGACGCAGACTTCCCGACGCGGGCGCAGACAACCGCCGACGTCCGCGACTGGCTCAATCGGCTGTGGCGTGACAAGTAGCCCGCCGGGGTGCAGCCCTGGCGCCAGAAACCCTCGACAGGCGGGACTGCCGACGGTTCGCGGCGGCGGCCGCCCCGCGATGCCGTTTGTCGTCGTCGGCCGGGTCTCTGGATCCCCGCGACCGGCCTAGAAGAACGGCAACCCCACGTAGAAGCTGAAGATCTGCGTCTTGTCCTCGTCGCCCTTCATGAGCGGAGCCGCGAGGTCGAACTCCATCGGAATGGTCCCGAAGAACGGCAGCGTCAGCCGGACACCCGCGCCGACCGACGCCCGCCACGTCCGGATGCTCAGGTCGCGCTCCACGGTGCCCATGTCCACGAACGTCACGCCGTGGATGATCTTCTCGTAGATCGGCACAACGTACTCGGCGCCCGTCAGGAACATGAATTCGCCGCCGATCGGATCGTTGCGCAGGCCGTCGCGCGGCGTGATGCCGCGGAACTTGAACCCGCGGAACGATCCGATGCCGCCGGCATAGAACCGCTCGAAGACGGGCGTGTCGCCCATCATGTAGCCGGCGTTGACGCGGGCGCTGAGCACGCTCTTGCGCTCGTACTCGTCCGTGGTCACCGTCCAGTGCTGGACGAACGTGCTGGTGACCTTCGAGAAGAGGTACTCGGTCCCCATGATGCCCGTCTGCTCCCAGCCGAGCTTGAAACGGTGCCCCTTCGTCGGGCTGAAGACGCTGTCGGTGGTGTCGTGAATGAGGGCCGGTTCGACGCTGGAGATGTAGCTGCCGCCCTCGGCGTCGCGGATGTCCCTGGCGGAGAGGAACCGTACGTCCTTGACGTTGATGTACTCGTTGCGGAAGCCGATCGCCCCCGTCCAGCCCTTCAGCGGCCCCGTCTCGAAGCGGTGGTCGAAGCCCCACGTCAGGCCGAACCGCTGCTCGGTGTACGGCCCGCGGTCCCGCTCGAAGAAGTAGAAGCCCGTGCTCAGCCCGATCGGCTGGTCCAGGAAATACGGTTCGCGGAAGTCGATGCGAAACCGCCAGATCTCAGTACCCGGCTCGAGCTGAATCCGCGCCGTCTGCCCGGCCCCCCGGAACGATTTGCCCTTGAAGAACTCGGTCGCGCTGCGCGGCCGGTCGAACAGGTCGAAGTTCGTGTTCTCGAGCATGATGTTGCCGACCAGCCCCGAGTCGCTGCTCACGCCGACGCCCAGGAGGAAGTTGTTCGTCTTGGGGTTTTCCGTCACGTTCACGACAGCGTCGCGGACGTTCGGCGAGTCCCCGACGGGCGTGATCGTCGCCTCCGTGAAAAGCTGCGTGTCCTTGATCCGCTTCTCGGCGTCCCGGACCTTCGTGGTGTCGTACAATTCGTCAGGGTAGAAGCGCAGCTCGCGCCGCACGACCTTGTCCTGCGTCTGCGGATTGCCGTGGATCTCGATCCGGCCCAGCGTGTACTGGTTGCCCTCGTTGATGTCGATCGTGACCACGACCTGCTCGGGTTCGTCGGCAAACACCCGCGAGGGCGTCGCGGTCGTGTAGATGTAGCCCTGCCGGCCGTACTCCGTCTCGATCATCTTCTGGTCGTCTTTGAGCTTGAAGGCGTCGAAGTACTGGCCGACGCCGAGCTTCATCTTCGCGAGGATGGCCTCCGTGGGAATGACCGTGTTGCCGGTGATGCGAAGGTCCTTGACCGTGTAACGGATACCCTCGTTGATCACGAAGACCAGACGCAGATCCTGCCGGGCCGCGTCGAGAAACTCCTGCCGGTATGACACCTCGGCCTCCAGGAAGCCGTGTTCACGGTGAAACGTCTGGATGTTCTCGGCGTCGCGCTGGGCTTTCTCGGCGTCAAACTCCCCCGTGCGGAAGATCCAGATGTACGTCTTTGTGCTCACGAGCCGGTCGAGTTCTTTCGGCTTGTACGTCCGGTTGCCCTCGTACACGATCTTGCGGACGCGGACCCGCGGCCCCTCCACCACGTTGTAGACCACCCGCTGCTCGTTCTTCAGAAGCTCCTCGTCGACCGTGACCTCGACGTAGGCATAGCCGCCATCCTTGTACTTCCGCTCGATCTGATCCCGCGTCTGGTTGATCAGGAACCGATCCACCGGGTCGCCGACGGCGAAATCGGCGTCCTTCAGGAGGTCCTTCGTCGGGAACTTGACGTTGCCCTTGACCTCGATCGACTGGACGACCGGCTTCTCGCGAAGTTCGAGCACGACGACGACCTCGCCGTCGGCCGCCTGCGGTGTTCCGCGAACGTCAAGGAACCGGCCCGTCCGCAGGAGCTTGCCCACGTCGTCGGACATCTGTTGCCCGGAGTACGGTTGGCCGGCGGCCGTCCGGATCTGGTTTCGCACATAGCCTTCGTCGATCCGGTCAAGCCCCTGGAGACGGACTTCGCGGATGATCCGCCCGTCGAGCGGTCCCGCAGGGACGCTCGTTGGCGCCTGCCCCGCGACGGCCGCCGCCAGCAGCATCGCCGTCCACCCGATGTACGCCGCCTGCATCCAGCGGCCCGTGCTACGCCTGCCGGGGTAGTTCATGTGCCGATCCCGCCGCAGGGTGGGTCGCCGACCCACCGGACTGCTATCGCTGTCAAGGTTTTCGCTCTCCGCGCCAAGCGGTCCGTATCATACGCGGCCAAGGGGGTGGGTCAAGCATCCCCGCCGGGGAGTTGACAGGGTCACAGCGTCATGATAGGATAGCCCCAGAAGGAGCGGAGGCTGGAGTGGTTTCCCTGGACCGAGTCGCAAGAGAGAAGAAGGAAGAGAATATGGCTCGTAGACTGCTTCGAGCGATTGTGGCGGCGGCATTGTCGGTTTCTTCCGGGGCACTGCTGCTTCAGGAAGGATGCGGGTTCGGCGGCTATAACGATGGCTGCATCGGTCCCGACGGCTACAACTGGTGCATCGCGGGCGGCGGCTGGGGCGAGATTCATACGCCGTCCGTGCAGTCTTGGGACTTCTCGGAGTAGTCGGCACAGCCTGGATGGGATTGGCGTCGGCGAAGCCGCCCCGGCGTCCGGGCGGCACGGCGTCTGTTCAGGGTTTGTCGGTTTTGCCAGAACAGCCTATTGACACGGGCCACTACCCGTGTAAATTAGGCGGCACGCGAGGGACCCTGTTCCAAGCGTGGACGGGGCCTGACGCTGAGAATCCTGCCTACTGTCGGTCCCCCGTGACCCAGTGTAAGGAGGCCTAACGTGCGGTGTTCCCAGGGCAACAAGACTCGCGGGCGTAGCGTATCCATCCATCTGGCCGCGGCCGGCGCCATCGTTGTAATTGCCGCTCTGACAACTGGTTGCGGTCAGCCACTGGAAGGTGGCTACGCCAACCAGGGCAAGCTGCAACTGCAGTTCTTCTCTCCGGCCGGTGCTTCGGTAACCGTGAAGGCCTGTACCACGCGCACCCATCTGGTCGGCACCTACCCGCCCGACGGCGAACGCCTCGAGCGGACGCCCGAGCAATACTGCGTCTTCAACCTCTGTCCGGGCACGTACGAGTTCAAGTATGTCGCCGCCGAGGGACTCGAAGGCGTTTCTGTCTACGGCGAACTTGAGGTCCACTCGCCCTGCCATTCCTATGCCCGCAAGCACATGCGCCGGGCGTTCGTGCCGATCAGCCTCCCGTCGTCCGCCTTCAAGAAGGCCAATCCGGCCGGCAACGAGATCTACCCCTACCGGGGCGAGCGGACGCGCGTCGCGATCGACGAAACAGACCTGATGCGGCTTCGCCAGGGCGATGTGATCGAGAAGGTGTTCGTCGTCGCCGACATGGAGAAGGCCTACGAGGTCGCCACGAAGACCCGCCAGGACCTCATCGTGCTCGACCGTAAGCTCGAGTACGCCGAGCTGCGGTTCAAGAACGCCTATGCCGATTTCCGCCTGGCTGCCGACGACCCGGTGGCCCGGTTCTTCGGTGCCGACCGCGAGTTCATCCAGTGGGAAAAGGAACGGCTGGAGCTGCAGCAGAAGATCGAGAACGCAAGGGCGAAGCTGAAACGGGCCGAGGCCCTCCTGAAGGGCGATCACGTGATCATCCGCAAGGATATGCTCGTCGTCGCCACGGAAGAGGTCGTGCGGCCCTACAAGGACGTGGTTGATGCCGCCGACGAACTCGGCGAGGTCCTCCTCGTCATGCGTCTCGGAGGCCGCCACATGCACTGGGGCGAGCCGCCCCCGGAACTGGCGTCCGCTTCCGGGCAGTGACGCCGCGGAACCCGTTGGAGGCGTATGCGGACGCACCGGCCGTGCAATCAAGGAGCCGCGGCCTTGTTTCCGCGACGATCGCAACCCCGGGTGTTGACAACCGGCCGGATGACCGATATAAGAGGTTGGTCATGAGAACGGTGAACGCCACAGATCCGGTCGTCGAATCAGCGGCCGTTGCTATGCGCGTACCGTCTCTGCTCTTGCCGTTGCTGGTCCCGGGCTTGCTTAGCACCCGCGTGGGGCCTCCGAACGGCTAGACCGGATGAAACAGCCGAATTCGGAAAGCCCTACGCGACGTCGCGTAGGGCTTTTTTGTTGGCACCGTCCGGTTATCCTGGCGGTGCCGGGGTCCGGAAGGAGATCCTTGCCGTGAACGAGACACAGAGTCCATCGCAGGTACTGGACATGGTCCGCATCTTTGACACCACCCTGCGCGACGGCGAGCAGTCGCCGGGGGCGTCGCTGAACCGCGCCGAGAAGCTCGAGATCGCCCGGCAGCTCGAACGCCTCAACGTGGACATCATCGAAGCGGGATTCCCCATCACGTCGCCGGACGATTTCGAGGCGGTCCACGCGATCGCCGGAGAGATCGGCGGCTGCACGATCGCCGGGCTTGCGCGGTGCGTGGACAAGGACATCACACGCGCGGCCGAGGCCGTCCGGAACGCGAAGATGCCCCGCATCCACGTCTTCTGCGCGACGTCGAAGATTCACCGCGAGCACAAGCTCAAGCGCGCGCAGGAGGAGATCCTCAAACTGAGCGTGGACGGTGTGAAACTGGCGAAGAGCTTCGTGCAGGACGTGGAGTTCTCGCCGGAGGACGCCTCGCGGACGGAGCCGCCGTTCCTCGCCGAGGTCGTCGAGGCCGTCATCGCCGCCGGGGCGACAACGGTGAACATCCCCGATACGGTCGGCTATGCCACCCCGTACGAGTTCGGCGAGCTGATCCGCTACCTGTACGCGCACGTGAAGAACATCCGCGACGCCGTGATCAGCGTACACTGCCACAACGACCTTGGCCTGGCGGTGGCGAACTCGCTGGCGGCGGTGCGGGCCGGCGCACGGCAGATCGAGTGTACGGTCAACGGCCTCGGCGAGCGGGCCGGCAACTGCAGCCTCGAAGAGGTCGTCATGGCCCTGAAAACGCGGCAGGACGTGTACAAGTGCCAGACGCGGATCAACACCAAGCGGATCTACCCGATCTCGCGGCTGGTCAGCGCCCGCACCGGAATCCACGTGCAGCGGAACAAGGCGATCGTCGGCGAGAACGCCTTCGCGCACGAGGCGGGCATTCACCAGCACGGGATGCTGGCGCACCGCTCAACGTACGAGATCATGAACCCCGAGGATGTCGGCATCTCCGGGACCAGGCTGGTGCTCGGCAAGCACTCGGGCCGGCACGCCTTGCAGGACCGGCTGGAGCAACTGGGCCACCGTCTCACCGAGCCGGAGCTGGATGCGGCGTTCGACCGCTTCAAGGCGCTGGCCGACAAGAAGAAAGAGATCTTCGACGCGGACCTGGACGCGATCGTCGAGGGCCTGTCGGCCGAGAAGGACGTGCCGCAGCTCTGGGAGCTGGCGAACCTGCAGACGTCGGCGGGCACGAAGATGATCCCGACGGCGACGGTCCGTCTGCGCAACACGCAGACCGGCGAAGAAGTGCAGGACGCGGCGACGGGCGACGGCCCCATCGACGCAGCGTTCGAGTGCATCCAGCGCCTGACGGGCCTCCAGGCCACGCTGAAGGACTACGAGCTGCGCGCGCTGACCGGCGGCCGCGACGCCCAGGGGGAGGTACACCTGGAAATCCTGACAAACGATGAACGTTATCGCGGCCGCGGGCTCTCGACGGACGTCATCGAGGCCAGCGCGCTGGCGTTCCTGCATGCGGTCAACCGGGCCATCGCCGACAAAGGCCGGGGCCGTCCGTGCGAATCGAACGGCAACGGCGGAGCCGCCTGATGGAACACCCGATCACGGAATCTCGACGCCGCGGCAGCTTGTGGTGCAGCCATCCTGGCGGGCAGCATTCGCACAGGCCGGGTGCCCGCACCACAACCGAAGCCCTCGCTCGCGCCTCGGGTTCTCTTCGGCTGCATGCCTGTGCCCTGCCGGGGCATGTGCTCGCGCCGGCGCTGCTGTGGCTGTGCGTCTCCGGTGCGTGGGCGGCCGAGCCGGCAACGACGACGGTTTCCCGATCGGCGTCTACACGGCCGGCGGCCTGGCGCGGCATCCATCTGCTCTTCCGCGGGGCGGAGGAGATGCCCCTCCTCGAGCGGGCGATTGCAGAATCACTCGCGCCCATGGGTGTCAACGTCGTCGTGTTCGAGATCAACTATGGGTACCGGTTCCGATCGCACCCGGAGCTTTGTTCGGTCGGTGCCCTGAGCAGGGACGACGTGCAACGCCTGGTGAGCGTGTGTCGCCGCCACGGCATCCGGCTGATCCCGCAGTTCAACTGCCTCGGCCACCAGTCGTGGTCCAAGTCCACGCTCCCGCTGCTGGCGAAATACCCCGAACTCGATGAGACGCCGCAGACGCCGTCCGACAACAGGCACATCTACTGCCGGAGCTGGTGCCCGCTGCACCCGCGTGTAAACGAGATCGTCTTTGCGCTGATGGATGAGCTGATCGACGCATTTGAGGCCGATGCCTTCCACGTCGGCATGGACGAGGTGTTCCTGATCGCCAGCGACCAGTGCCCGCGTTGCAAAGGCAAGGATCCGGCAAGGCTCTTTGCCGGCGCCGTCAACGACTACCACCGCAGGCTCGTCGGCGAGAGAAAACTGACGATGCTGATGTGGGGTGATCGGCTGATCGACGGCAAAGTGATGAAATACGGCGAATGGGAGTCGAGCGTCAACGGCACGGCCCCGGCGATCGATTTCATCCCCAAAGACATCATCATCTGCGACTGGCACTACGAGGTCCGCGACGACTACCCATCCGTCCGCTACTTCCAGGATAAGGGCTTTCGCGTCTGGCCGTCGAGCTGGCACAACCCGAAGGCGGCCGAGGCCCTGATGGCCTGCGCGAAGCGGAACGCCACGGAACGCATGATCGGCCACCTCTGCACGACATGGCTCCCCGCCGGCGACGTCGCGGCCGCGCTGCTGAACGAGGGCGACCCGGCCACGTTCCATCCCAAGACGGCGGAACTCGCGGCGACGATCCGGAAGGCGTTCGCCCGTTAGTTCGTTGTTCCGCTCGCTCTCGTCACCCCCGCGAAAGCGGGGGTCTGGAGTTTGGCCATTTCATAGTGATGACGGGGTAGGAAACGGTTGATTGAGGGACGGCGGGAGGAGGCGAGGCGGTTTGGGCTGCGCCTTGACAGGTTCCGGGGCTGCGGATATCTATGTATCTGACTAGACATCCGAAAGGAGGCCCTCATGGGGTACCCGACCCGAGTCCAGGTCATCCGCCGCAAGGACAGCGAGCAGTGGTACATCAACTTTCCCGCCCCGATCGCGCGGGCCATGGAGTTCGACAAGGGGGAGGTCGTCGAGTGGGTCATCCAGGACCGGCACACCCTCACCCTGCACCGGCAGGAGAAGCGCCGAGCCGCTGAGGCCGCCGCGCCGAAAAAAAAACGCTAGCCCAACCTTCGCACGGCGATGGAAATCGCGAGCGAGAATCGGCGTTGG
>CAZUAI010000092.1:0-22101 GCA_964617875.1 uncultured Planctomycetales bacterium
CACGCTCGGTCTCTGTCCCGCACGGCGGGTTCTTCACGGCAGTGCCATTCGAGTCTGATTCCATGCGACCCATTCGGGACCGTAAACGATTGCGGCGCGAACGGCAGCGGGAACGCAGACGGGCGGCCCGGGCGGCGGCAGCCTCGCCGGCGGCGGCATCCGGGGCGGCTCCCTCGCCGGCGGCTGGCCCTCCTGCAACGCCGGCTTCGCCTCCGGCGGCGAAGCCCATGCGGGGCGTACGACGGAAATAGTCTTTCGGCCTGGGGGAGCCTTTGTGCTAACCTCCGCGCGAAGGCCCCCCGGGCCGGGTGTTGCTCCCGGCGGCCATCGTCCCGCGCCATAGGACGATGGCCGCTACTCCTGGGCGTTCATTGCATCGGGCCGGCGATTCTCGCCCTCCGACGGGAGCGCCGGCCCCCCTTTCTCATCCCCAAACGTCTGACCTGCGCACCGCAACCTGTATCCGAAAA
This sequence comes from uncultured Planctomycetales bacterium, assembly GCA_964617875.1. Classification (GTDB taxonomy): domain Bacteria; phylum Planctomycetota; class Phycisphaerae; order UBA1845; family PWPN01; genus CAZMVY01. Next base: position 471 of record CAZUAI010000092.1, read on the forward strand.
CCCCCCCCCGTACCCTCATTCCTTGCGCAAAAACGCGGTTCTATGCGAGGGCTTGCAATTCGCGGGGGAGTCGCTACAATGCACGAAAATGCCCGCTTTTCCTGGGCTTTTCGGCGTTTTCACTGGTCGCCATCACACCCGTGAGGTCACAGGTTCAAGTCCTGTATCGCCCAATGCCCTGTCCTGTCAGCACTTACGAGCGATTGACTGCATGTGACTTCTTGCGGGTTTTGCCGGGGTTTGTGGAAGCGTCCTGTGAACCCCTTCTTCTTTTCGGCACCTCGGATTTGCGAAGATGCGTGCGGGGGTGCGCGATGGTGCGACGGATCGAGGGCCGGGCGGTCGAGTGGGGCGGTCGGGAGCGTTGGCGTCAATTCACACGGTTGTCCGCGGATCGCGAGCCGGATTCGTCAAAGCCGTCAGCCCCCATCAGCGCCGCCGGAGGTAGCGATCAAAGCCCCCCCGGGTGTACCGACTCTGCGGATCATTCGGAACGGGTTCCAGCGTCATCCCGAAATGCCGCCTGCGTGGGTTCCCTGGGCACAACAAGCCGGTCAAGCATGTTCCCTGGTGGTCGGCACAGGGGCGTACACGAAATCCATCAGGACGTCTTGGTCAAGCTGGTACGGCGGCGGATTGATCTTCAGGACCGGCGCCCGATACCAGAAATGTCCCGGCGGACACGCGAACCACTGGGGCCCGGGCTCCAGGACAGTGTCGTTGCCGATGTAGATCACGTGTCCACGTGGCCGTACTACGCACAGGTAGCCTCGTCCATCTCCTTCACTGATTTCACACCCTTGAGCGTCTCGCTCGGCGGGGTGTGGCCCCGGCCCTCGTCGTACAGGTCGAACCACGGCAGGCCCGCCTCGGTGTAGTCCCGCGCGGTCACCGGCGTCAGCGGCGGCTCCTGGCCGGTGATTTCGCGGAACGTCATCGTGTTGGCGATGTGAACGAAGATGCGGCCCCAGTTGCCCGCGTCCCAGGCATCGATCCCGTAGTCATCGGGGTAGATCTTCTGCCGCGTGCGGCCGGCGGCCGCCAGATGTACCCCGCGCGGTGCGCCCGGCGCGAGTCCGTAACAGACGTCGGTCTGCAAATACCGTTCGCCCGGCTCCTTGTCGGGGAAGCGCCCGGGCTTCGGTTCAAACACGATCATCTGCAGCCCGCCGAACTCCTCCCTGCCGCTGATCTGCCCCTTGACCGCGTGGCCCATACCGAGTGGCATCGGCACGAGCTGCCGGACGGACCCGTCGCCCGCGCGGATCCCGGCAAGCCAGGGCTGGTCCGGCACGACGACGTAGTTCTGCGGCCGCTGCGTGAGCCTCTCGTCCCACGCCTGGCCCGTCAGGGCGTCGATCTCGCCCACGCCGACCTTGACCGCGTTGGGCTTCCACCACCGACCGGAGAAGCTGATCCACATCGCCTCCCGCTGGTACATCGGGAGGAACACGCCCCCGTGCTCCCGCCACGCCGCCGGCACGCGGGCGGCGTAGTCCTCCACGCGGAAGACCGGGAAGCGTTCCAGCCCCGGCGGCCGGGGGTACGTCCGGCCGGCGTCGGGGATGCGGAGCGTCCGCTCGAAGCAGATCTGCACGCCCTCGCCGAAACGGATCTCATCGTCGGTCACACGCACATCCAGCATGGTTCGCACTCCTGCTCTCATTCGCCCCGGGCTGATCCTCGTGGTCCCGGGCCGGTTCATTCAAAGAGCCCGCCGCGAGGACCGGGTTCGGAATCGATCCCGGGTCCGTCGGGCGGGCGGGTCCATGGCTCAAGGAAGACGGCAAACCGGTTGGAGGCCGAGCCGGTCGAAGCCCATGGACCCGTTGGAGACGTTTCGCGTTCCGGCCGTCGCGTCCCGGCCGGGTGGCAGCCCTTCGGCCGGTTCGCGGGCGTCACCGCTTCGCGACGCGCCTCCAAAATGAATATGCGGGATGAACGCGACAACCCCGGTCGGCCCTAACGCCCGTTAGGGTACGACAGCTCCGGTCGGACCCCCGAAATCATGGGGCTGGGTGCAGGTCGTTGGACAAGAGGTAGTAGACCGGGCGTCGCAAAAAAATGTGCTGTATTTCTGCCGGGCGTGTCACCGGTGCCACGGTTGCCGGTCGTCGCAGTCGGCCACGACGGCGGCGCGAAGCATCCCGCGGATCTCCTGCCGCAGCGAGGCGGGCTTGAGTACCCGAGCCCGCGGCCCGAAGCTCATCACCCACCGCGTGAACTCCACGGTGTTGCTCAGCCGGCAGGTCGCGATGAGCTTGCCGTCCGATCCGGTGTGCTTCCCGCCCGTGGGCTGAACTACGCTCGGATGCTCCAGGATAGTCCGCGGACGCGGCGTGAGTTCTCTTCGCCAGAGGCGGCGAAGGACGTACAACTAAATCCTTGGTCATACCACCCCCGGCTTCGCGCCGTCTTCCCTGCCAATACCCCGGCCGTCCACGAGCAGGCCCGTTCGGCTTCGTGTCCGGATCTGCGCACCTTGGGCCTTGTCGATGATCGCCGTGCCTTGCCTGTCGCAAAGGCTTCGTATGAGCAGTCCCGTGCGAGCATGAGAGCCGACGTGCGTTCAAGCTGTGCATACCCGGCGAGATCTGCTCCATGCCCGCACCGTGCTGTCCGCCATCGCCGGGGTTGACCCCGCCGGCATTTCGGATACCCTTTTGGGACTATTGCCCGAAACGTGGCCGGCCAGCGTGGACTCGGGCCGGACGGGGTGATGATCCGGAGGCGGGCAGCCTTGCCCACCCGGAGGGCGGCGGTGGTACCCTGGGGCGTTTACGGGCCTGCCGGGCGGGCTTGGCGCGGCGCCTGGCGAAGGCGGACAGGATGTTTCTGCTTCAACGGTATGTGGCGCGCGAACTGACGAAGACCTTTCTGCTGACGGCGATCGGTCTGACGATCGTTTTCAGCCTCGGCGGGGGCGTCTTCAATATGATCCGCGTCGAGGTCCTCACGGCCATCCAGCTCTGGAGCATCCTGGCCCGGGTCGTGCCCATCGCCACCACCCTGACGCTTCCGGTGGCGGCCCTGTTCAGCGCGGCGATCGTCTACGGCCGATTCAGCGTGGACAACGAGTTCAACGCCTGCCGTGCCAGCGGCATCAACATCCACCGGCTCCTGGCCCCGGCCGTCGTGCTGGGGCTGTTCACCGCCGTGTTCACCTTCGCCTTCAGCAACTACGTCATCCCCCGCTTCGTCGAGGGGCTCGAGGAGATCGTGCGGTCCGATCCGCAGAAGGCCGTCATGCAGATGCTCCACACGCGCGGGTATATCAAGGTTCCCGGCGACAAGTACATCATTCACGCGGACAAGTTCTCCGAGTATGCCGTCCCGCCCCGCAGCGCCCCGGCGGAAAAGGAGGACCCCAACCGTTACATCGAGCTGCGCGGCGCCACCTTTCTCGAGATGGAAGTCGGGGAACTCGTCCGCTACGGCACGACCCCGAAGGTGGTGATTCAGTTCACCCCGGCGACGCCGCAGTCCGATCCGACGGTCATGGCCCGGATGGAAGATGTCCGCCTCTTCGACCAGCAGCGCAAGCAGTTCTACCAGCTCGGCGAGCAGCGGCTGGGCCCGGTGCCGATCCCCTGGAAGTTCCGCCGCAAGAACAAGTTCATGAACCTTTCGGAACTCCTGTACTACCGCGAGCACCCGTGGGAGCTGCCGGAGATCATGGAGGGGCTGCCCAAGATCCGCGGCATGGCCAATGAGTTCTTCTTCTATCAGTCGTTGGCGACCGGGCTGACGGGCCCGAACCGCACCTACCGCCTGGGGACGGCGGAGAAGGGGTACGAGATCACGGCGGCCGCCGTCCCCGTCGATCCCAACTCGGGCCACCCGCGGCTGGAGAAGCCGGTGATCCGGCAGGCATGGGACGGCGTACACCGCACCTTCCGTGCGGGCAGCGGCGACGTTGTCGTCGAGCGGGGCTTCGGGAGCGATGTGCCGCTCGTCTACATCAAGCTCGGGAACAACGTGTCGTTCACCGACGAGAAGGACCCGAAGAAAGTGATCGAGCGGGTGCGCGTCGATCTTGACTCCGTGCCCATTCCCCCGGAGATCGTTGACCGCACCGCCGCCATCCCCGACGCGGATCTGCTCGATTATCGCAAGCCCCTGGGCCTGTCCCCGCGGATCGACGACGCGCGCCGCAGCATCGCCAAGGGGCAGGAGTGGCTCGTGCGGCGGGTGACCTGCGAGATCCATTCCCGCAGCGCCTTCAGCGCCAGCGTGCTCGTGCTCCTCGTGCTGGGGGCGGGGCTGGGCATCATCTTCCGCGGCGGGCAGATGCTGACGGCCTTCGCGATCAGTTTTGTGCCGGGGCTTTTCACCACGGTGATGAACATCATGGGGCGGCAACTGTCCGAGAAGGAGAATACGGCCCTCGTGGGCCTCGTGGTGATCTGGGCGGGCATCGGCCTCGTGGCGCTGGCCGATGCCGTCGTGCTCGGCCGGTATCTCCGGCGATAGACGACAGGAGCGTGCGGCCCGTGCTCAAGACGATCGACCGATATCTGCTCCGCTCGTTCCTCTACAACTACCTGCTTTCGCTGGCGGTGATGATCAGCCTCTATGTCACGCTCGACCTGTTCGTCAACCTCGACGAGTTCACCGAGGAGTCACCGGGGGCCGTCGAAATCCTGCGGAACATCGTGAGCTTCTACGGATACAACCTCTTTCTCTACTTCGCGCAGCTGTCCGGCGTGATCACGCTGTTTGCCGGGGCGATCACCCTCGCACGCATGCAGCGGTCGAACGAAATGACCGCCTTTCTGGCCAGCGGGACGAGCATGTACCGCATCGCGGCCCCCATCATCGTCGCGGGCCTGCTGATGAACGTCCTGTGGATCGTGGACCAGGAAGTGATCGTCCCGAGCGTAGCCTACAAGCTCGTCCGGCCCCGCGATGACATCGAGGGCCGCCGCGTGTACGGGGTCTGGTGTCTGCAGGACGGCCCCGGCAGACTGCTCTCGGCGTCCCGGTTCTACCCGAAGAACCAGCGCCTGCTTCGCATGGTGGTGCTTGAGCGCGAGCCCGACGGCACGCTGACGGGCGTGGTGACGGCGGACCTCGCGGAGTGGGATGCCGGGCAGCGCGGCTGGAACCTCAAGCGGGGGACGCGCACATACCAGGCCACCAAGACGCTGGACATTTCCACCCCGGGGGCCGGAATTCGGGGCGAGTCCCTGAGCTTCTACAAGAGCGACCTGAGCCCGGAGGAGATCGTTCTGCGGCAGTCGGCCGAGTGGACACACTTTCTGAGTCTTCGCCAACTGGGCGAGCTGCAGCGACGGAACGTCGTTGGCGCCGCGCAGGTCGCGCCCATCCGGCATGCACGGTTCACACAGCCGATCAACAATCTCCTCCTGCTTCTGCTCGGTATCGTGTTCTTCCTTCGACGCGAGCCGGCCAGCGTGATCGTGCAGGGGGGCAAGGCCCTCGCCGTCTGCTCCGCTTGTTTCGTGATCGGCTTCGTGGGCATCCACCTCATTGGGTCGATCCAGACCGAGTTCATGTTGCCGTTGCTGGGTCTGGTGCATGTTCCTTCGGCGCTGCCCGCGTGGTTCCCGGCCCTCGTGTTTTCGCCGGTGTGCGTCCTGCTGCTGGACGGCATTCGGACGTGACGCATACAGCTACGCCGTAAGTACTTCATTTTCAGAAGACTGCCAAAGGAAATGGGCCCACGGGGATACGGGCATTGCAGTCGAAGTGCTGCAATGTCTGCCGAACGCGAGTCCAGATAGACGCTCCCCTAGATAAAGACGAGGCAGGAATCGTTCGTTAACGAAAAACGGCTTATCCTGTTGACAAGGGGATCGCTCCCTTGTATCATGACGGTAGTCGGATGTGAGACGGCGGGCCATATCGGCTTCGCCAGTTCGGTTCGGGGCCGTTGGCGGGGCCCATACTGGATGGCGAGAGGGGGTGGAAAGGTCATTCGGGGTGGATATGATCTACTGATCGCGTGTGCAGGCCGTGGTCAGGAGGGCAAAGACGATTCGAACGCGTCAACTTGGTCAGGAGGTACGATCGAGGAAATACGCCTGAGTCCGGCCCTCGTTGGGCCGCAAACGATTGGGCGTTTGTTTGGTGGAGTCTGGAGGGACTGCACGTAGAGCGGGCGAAGGGCGGCCCAGGTCAACTGCCCGAGTATTGGAGGAGATTAGCATGGTCAGGAATGGGTTCGTGGTTCTGGCGGCCTTGGCCGTCGTAGCGGGTGGTACGGTCGCGATGGGGGCAAGCCTGTCGGCCGTGACGCCGTTTCCCGGTCAAACCGCGACTGCGATGAGCGGTATGACCAACGACGGCAAGTATGTGGTGGGTATGTCGGGAACGGTGGGCATTATCTGGGATGCCACCGGTGGAACGCGGAAGATTCAGGACTCCACCGGCAACCAACTCCCGTCGCAGGTCAACGGCGTTGGCTATCGCACCGTTGGCGGCCAGCAGCGGGTGGTGACCTACGTCAAGTCCGCAGGCTGGATCGCGACGTTTGAGTCGTCGGACGGCGGCACGTATTTCACGCGCACGCTGACGACGTGGGGTTCGGGCACGTTGCCGTCGTACAACGGCATGGGCGGCAGCGGGGCGGACGATGTGGCCTATGCGGCTTTCATGCTGGACAACCTGAATGCCCGGGGAGTCAAGTTCTCGGGCAACCCGATGGTCTATGCTCAGGACACGAAGAGCATGCCGACGGGCGCCACAACGGGCATCAGCGCTGTTTCGGACACCGGTCGAATCGTCGGCTACCGAATGGATACGAGCGCGAGCACGCTCGGGCGCCTGAACTACTGGATGCAGTGGGCCGGCAGCGGCGGTCTCGGCAGCAGCTTCTTCAAGGCACTCGATGCGAACACGCAGCGCGGCCAGGCCCAAGGCGTCTCGCCCGATGGGACGCGGATCGGTGGCATGGGCCCGCGCACCGGTGCCCCGACGAGCGGCTATGACAACTGGCCGTACATCTACAAGGTTGGCGACGCCATGGCGACCGAGTTGCCGACGTTTGCCGACACGGGAGGCAGTACCTCGAAGGGCTATGTCTACGACATCAGCGCGGACAACAAGATCGCGGTCGGGATGAACTACCGCGGTATGGAAAAGGCCGTGTGGTGGGACATCAGCGATGCGGACCCGGCCAATTGGAAGGTGTACGACCTGACGGTCTGGATGTCGGACCGGGGTCTGCTGGGTGGTTTCTCGCGGCTCAGCCGTGCGGTGTCGGTCGGCTACGATTCGCTCGGCCAGCTGGTGATCAGCGGCCAGGGCGTGTGGGCGGCGGATAACACCTCCCGGGCGTTTGTGGCGGTGATCCCCGAGCCGGCGACGATGGCCTTGCTGGCCCTCGGCGGGCTGACGTTGGTGCGTCGGCGTCGCTAGTCGCGGGTTCGATGTTGTGCTTCTCGTCCGCGATCGGGTTTCAAGCCCCCGGCACGTGTGTGCCGGGGGCTTGAGCCCGGCGGTTGGATGAACGGGCGGGCGAGTGAAACAGGAATTGTGCCCCGAGGCGGGTCTGCGGGACAGGCAGCCCGGCTCGCCCGGGGTTTGTGTCGTAACGGTGGGATCGAGGCGGCGGTTGGGACCGCGGCCGATACGAGGCCGGAAGCAAGGAGTCATAGCATGAGAGTGCGAAGCGTCGGTTATGTGATGGCTGCGGCGGTGTGCGTCGCGGCGTCGAGCGCGATGGGGGCTACGTTGACGGCTCTGTCGACGGGCAACCCCACGTTCAGCGGGATTGTGGCGAACGCGATCTCGCCGGACGGGTCGGTCGTGGTCGGGACGGCGTTGAAGAGCGGTAACAGCGTCAAGACGCCGTTTCTGTACAACGTGGCGAGCGGCACGATGTATGATCTGGGGCCGCCCGTGGATCCTGCACCGAACCCGAATGTGGGTGTGGCGAGTTCGGCCGTGGGCGTCGGGATCACGTCAACCGGCACGGTGTGGGTGGTTGTGAACTTCCAGAACTTCCTCGGCTCTGCGCAGGCGTATCTCTGGTCGGGCGATTCCGCGGGCGTCGGGTCTTACACGGCTGACGACATTCGGGCCAGCACGGGGGACAACTCGACAGCCACGGGGCTTGCGGTGCAGATTGACGACGAGGTAATGGTGTGCGGAAACTGGTTATCCGGGACCAGCCAGAAAGGCTTCCGCTACCGCAGGAACGGGCCGTCCTTCCTTGATCTCGACAAGCCCCCGACCAGCAATTACGCGAACAACGTGAGGACGATCTCGGCCTTCGGCGACATCGGCGGCTTCAGCAGCAATTCCAACGTCGGCGGCGGCAACCACCGCCAGGCATGGACGTGGACGAGCAGCACGTATACGTGGTTGAATACGATCGCCGGAACGATCAGCAGCCAGACGGAAGCGACCGCGAATGGTCCCCAGGCCATGTCGCTTGATGGTTTGCACGTGGTCGGCCGGAGTTTTATTCAGGTGAACCTGGGAAATCCGTGGCGCGCCTATATGCAGATCGGCGGCGTCAACGCGAACGGTTGGGCGAACGTCCTCGATCTCGGCGTGATTCCGGGACGGCCAGTGGATCATACGTACAGCGAAGCGACGGCGGTGAACGGATACGGCACGGTCGTGGCTGGATACAGCATGGTCTGGCCGGGGAACACCGACAGGCGGATCTTTGTCTGGGACGCGGGGAACGGCATGCGGGATCTTGCGTCGCTTGCTGGCGATCCGGCGGGGTGGGTGCTCAGCTCTGCGGTCGGTCTCTCGCAGGACGGTGCCACGGCCGTGGGCAACGGGACGAACGGCGGCGTTGGGGATGCGTGGCTGATCAAGCAGATCTACAATCCGCCGCTTCCGGCACCGGGGCCGGACATTGTGACGCCCACGCCGAATCCCCAGTCGTGGACTGCGGGGCGTCCGTATACGAAGACGCTTGCGTTGGGGGCCGGCCGTCTGCCGGTGCCGAGTTGGTCGGTGCTTCAGGGCCCGGCGGGTCTGCAGGTGGCGGCGGCGGGGCAGGGCGCCACGGTCAGCAACTGGACGCCGGATGCGACCAACATCGGTACGCCGGTTACGATTCAGATTCAGGCCAGCAGTGCCAGCGGGTCCGACAGCGAGACCTGGGTGGTCAACGTCGTCGCTCCCAGCACTCCGAAGGTGGATCCGGTATTGAGGGAAGGCGCAACGGCCCAAGTGGTCGTCAGCGGCCTCCATACGTTCGCGACTGAGGTTGCCCTGTACAAGAACGGCTCGCTGTTCACCACGGTGGCAGTGAGCGAACAGACGTCGGTTACGATCCCGGTTACGGCGCTCGTGGCCGGCGACTACTACACTGCCACACAGAGCACGGGCAGCGGAGCGGGCAAGGCCACCAGCAGCGAGTCGATCCGCCGGTACGTCTTTCCGACGACGCCGCTGAACGTCTGCGACAATTTCGAGGCGGCGGTGCTGCGGGGCGACTGGCGGACCTATTACGGCGGCCTGACGCTGAGCACCGAGCAGAACCACACGACTCCGCCGGTGCTCGGCCAGTCGGCAAAACAGACCACGACGGGGGTCAACCTCGGCGGGGCGCTGGACATGGATGTCGCACCGACAAATCCGACGGATCCGGTCGATCAGTACCGGCATCCCGTGCTGTACGAGTTCTGGCTGTACCACACGGCGGAGACCGGTGTGGCCGCCCGGCACGTCGGCCGGATCGTGCAGTACAACGGCGGTGCCGAGGGTTACGGTGTCGATCAGTACCTGTTCGAGGTCGGCGTTCTGGACAGCGTCACCTCGCCGGGCGAGACGGGCGCCGACAAGACCGTTCCGGACGACGTGGTGCCGTTCGATCCGAACGGCTACCAGGGCCGTATGGTCGTGAAGAACACCGGCGGAACGGTCCAGCGGAACTTCGGGTTCAATCTGAACGATCCCGTTCTGCTGAACTCGAGTTCCTATCCGCGCAGCACGGGCTGGCACAAGTTCAGCATCAAGATCGGTTCCACCAAGACTTGGTGGTACGTTGACGGCAAGCGCGGCAAGAAGAAGATCGGCATCAGTCCGACCATGCTGGACTTCATCCGCGTGGGAAGCTGGTCGGGTTCGCCTGACAACCAGCCCTCCTATTACGATGATGTCTGCGCGAAGGTGATGACGGAGAGCGATCCGACGCTGCAGCTGACGGACATCGCCGCGTACGAAGGAACGGCGATCACCCCCACGGACCAGAAAGGTCTGGATGCCGATACCCCCGATACGGTGCTGTTCAAGATCACAAGCGGCACTTTGCCGGCGGGCCTGGTTGCCTCCGCGACGTCGGTGGAAGCCGGTTCCGGCCCCTTGTCCGGCGCAACCGCGGTCATCACGATCAGCGGCACGCCGGCGCCGGGTACCGCGGCGGGATCGCCCTACACGATCGGATTCGAGGCGACGGATGATTGCGGCCACAAGGCCACCGGCTCGATGACGATCACGGTGGGGCTGCCGTGCAGCACGCCGCCGCAGGACTTCGACGGTGACCACGACGTCGACCTGGGAGACTTCGGGACGTTCTCCGCGTGCTTCAACGGCCCGAACAATCCGTGGCCGGGGCCGCCGATTCCGCAGAAGGACTGCATGTGTGCCGACGCGGACAAGGACGGCGATGTTGACATCGCGGACTTCAGCGCGTTCTCGGTCTGCTTCAACGGCCCGAACAGGGCGGCGGCCTGTCCGTAAGGACGAAGGCTGAGCGGTCGGATGCTTCGGCGTCCGGCGTAACCCAGGGTTGACTGACGGCCGCGCGGCTCGCCGAAAGGCGGGTCGCGCGGCCTCTTTTGTTCGCAGGGTTCCGTGCTCTTCAATTGCGGACGCTTGGCCGTTCCTGCGTACGACGACGGGGTCAGGAACCCTTTGTTGCCCGGGGCTGAGCGCGCCAGGGCGTCCACTTACCGTGAACACGGTGTGATGCCTGTCCGGCAAAGGTGCCGGCCCCCCTCGCACATACGGCCATGTACCCCCAGTCGCGGGCCGATTGCGAATCGGCCTGTTTTCGGGTATCAGTACGCGTCCGGCGGGGGGCCGCGAACAGGAACGGCCCCGGCTTGCCGGCAGAGAAGGAGATTGCAATGAGTGATGGGCTTTCGCGTCGGGCGTTTCTGGGGCAATCGGGACGTGCTGCGGCGGGCATCGCCGCCGGTTTGAGCGTCGGCACCCTCCTGCGTGATGCGCGGGCGGCCGAGGCCAACGAGAAGATGGTCGTGGCTCTCGTCGGGTGCGGCGGCATGGGCCGTTACAAGTTCAATAACTTCATGGACTCAAAGCTGTGCGACGTCGCGGCCGTGTGCGATGTGGACGACAGCCAGATGGATCTGGCCGCAAAGGACGTGGTGAAGAAGCTGGGCCACGAACCGAAGCGTGTCAGGGACTACCGCGCGGTCATGGACATGAAGGATATCGACATTGTGATCGTCGGGACGCCCGACCACTGGCACGCCGCTCCGATGATCGCCGCCGTCGCCGCCGGCAAGGACGTCTATTGCGAGAAGCCGTGTTGCCACAACATCCATGAGGGCCGCGCGATGGTCGATGCGGCAAAGAAGTTTGACCGCGTGGTCCAGGTCGGGACGCACCAGCGGAGCATCCCGCACCTCCAGGCCGCCCGTGAATTCGTGCGGAGCGGCAAGCTGGGCACGATCAGCATGACGAACACCTATACCTACGGCAACGATTCGCCCAAGGGCCTCGGCCAGGACCCCGATACCGATCCGCCGCCCGGCGTCGATTACAATGCGTGGCTCGGACCGGCCCCGGTCCGCCCGTTCAACCGCCGCCGGTTCCATTCGAGCTGGCGCTGGTACTTCGACTACGGCTGCGGCATGGTCGGCGACTGGAACGTGCACCTGCAGGACATCATCATGTGGACGATGGGCGTGACGCGTCCCATTTCCGTGTCCACCGCGGGCGGCAAGTGGATCCTCGCCGACGACCGCGACACGCCCGACGTCATGCAGGCGGTCTACGAGTTCCCGGCGACGGAGAATGCCCCGAAGGGCTTCGTGCAGACCTATACGATGCGGAAGGTCAGCGGGCGGCCCTGGAGCGCCGACGGCTACGGCATGGATTTCCACGGCACGAACGGCATGATGCATCTGACGCGCAAGGAGTGGAAGCTGGAGGCCGACCGCGAGGACTGGAACGTCCCGAACAGCCCGTTCCGCACGGAGGGCTTCAAGAAACAGGACGACGGCGCCGACGTGGCCGCCCACATGGCGCACGTGATGAACTTCCTCGACTGCGTCAAGTCGCGGAAGACGCCGATTGCGTCCATCGAGCTGCACTACAACACGGTCGTCGCGTGCCACCTGGCGAACATTTCGCTGAAGGTCGGCCGCAAGATCTTCTGGGACGCGGACAAGGAACTCTGCTTCAAGGACCGCGAACTGACGGTAGCGGACGCGGATGCCAACAAGCTCCTCGGCCGCGAATACCGAAAGGGCTTCGAACTGCCGAAGGTCTGACGCTACTGCTGTTCGAAGCGAAACGTCGCGAGCGGTCTTGCCTCCGTCGGCGCAGTGAATCGCCATCGGTACGTCGTCGGCTGCGGTTGGTCGATGACGTAGTCGAACGTGTACGCCGCCCCCGGGTTGACGGACGCGGCGACGAAGAACTCCTCCGTGCCCACGGTCTTCTGGACGTCGAGGGGCTTGACGATTCCGCTGTTGCCCTGCTTTCGCACGGCCACCGGCTGGCCGGCGGCATCCCTGAGCAGGCAGTGCGCCTGGACCCAGCCGTTCCAGTCCACGGGCTTGCCCGGCACGAGGCCCTCGTTCCGGCGGCTCTTGTTCGCCAGGACGACGCCGATGACGGCGTGCATCTCGATCTGCCCGGCGCCCGGCTTGCCGAACGCGACGGGGATGTCGATCCCGGGCTTCTCCTTCGGGCTCGTCATGGTGAGCCAGTAGACGACCATGCCGCCGAAGAGGACGATTGTGACGACCAGCAGCGTTTTCATGGCCTTCTCTCGACAGGATTTCCGCTCAGTATGCGGCGGATCGCTTCGTCAATCCATTCGCGGCTCTTGGGGAAGTCGGCGTAGGTCTTGAGCGGGGCCAGCAGGGGGTCGTCCCGCCCGACGCCGGCCGTTTGCAGCATCGCATAATCCTCGAGCGACTCTCCGAAGACCTCCCATCGGAGGGAGTCCAGCGGTCCGTTGGGCCCCGGGTACACGACGAACGGGTCGCCGTAGGGAATCCCCGGCCACGCGCCGCTGGCCCCCTCCGTGAACGGGTCGATCATTGCATCCTGCTCCATCCGTTGCCAGCAGTTGTAGCCCCAGTGCAGGAAGCCCATGGCCCCGTGCCGGTAGAAGAGCCAGCCGGACATGCGAATCTTCGGCAGCGGCGTGTCCATGAACCGGTTGAGGTGCGCCCCGCGCGGCCCGCAACAGTAGTATACCCAGTGCGGCAGCCCCGCTTTCACGTACTCCATCGCGCTCGCGATGATCGGGATTGGGTAGTCCGTTACGCCGTCCTTGCCGTAGCGCACCTCGCTGAGCGCGTCCATGACCTTCATCCAGGGCGCCAGATCCTTCAGGATTCCCCGCGCCTTCCGGTAGTTCGCGTAATGCTCGTCGCCGCCGGGCTCGTCCGACAGGTGAAAGTACGAGCAGTCAAGCGCATCCTCTTCCTTGAGGAACTGGTGGAACGACGGCAGGTACTGGCGCAGGAAGGCGATGTATGTCTCGCCGAAGCCGTCGCTGTCGGTCGGCCAGAGCAGTGTTGCCTGACCGCTTCTCATCGTGTAGACGGGCATCGGGTTCTTCACACCCCAGTAGATCCAGTGATGCGCCCACTCGAAGTGCGTCGCCCCGCACTGCCGCGCAAGTCGGACCATGCGCCGCACGTCGCTCCAGTCGAACTCGTACCGCCCCGGCTCGCGAACGGTGATCTTCAGCATCTGCGCCGGCCGCTTGACGACCTCGCGCCGGGGGAAGAACTGCTGGATCCACACGACGTCGTTGCCGTGCGCCACGAGGTTGCGGATGTACGCCTCGGCCAGTTGCCACCAGCGTTCGCCGAACGGCTCGATCCGGTAGTGCTCGTAGATGCTTTCGGGCCGCCACCAGTGCGTGACGTGGAAGTCCCTGCGCGGCCCGACAACCAGCGGCCGCACGTCGAGGCTTGCCTTCAGCTCCGCCTTCTGCGTGCCCTGGTGGAAGGTGAATCGCACGCGGAGGTCGTGGGTTCCGACCCTGGCATCGGCGGGCACGTCGATCGTGATCCAGAACGACTGGTTTTCGCGGGCGCCGACCGTGGCGGTGTTCGTTTCGTAGAGCGGATCGGGCGTGAGACCGGGAAGGAATCCCACGCCGTCCTGTTCGTTCTCCGGAACGTCGCCCGTCTTGTGCCACATCGGCACGTAGCCGACGCGGCGGACGAGGGCCTTGAGGTCCGCGGGTGCAGCGACCTCGCAGGTGACATCCAGCTCCCACGGCCGCTGGTTTGCCAGGCACGCCTGAAAGGAGACGTGCCGGTTGCGGGCGCTCAGCAACGCAAGTGCGTGCTGCGTCCCCGGGGGCGATGTGGGGAACACGCGCTTCAGCGACGTCTCCAGCCAGAAGGCGACCGTGTGCGTCTTGTCCTTGTCCGGCCGCACGATCAGCGGCCCGTTCCCCGCCGTCTCCGGACGCCCGGCGCGGACACTTACACACATCGCAATGCAGGAGAAGGCCAACGCGAACGAAGCTGTCCTGCCGGTCACCGCAATACTCCCCGTCGTTTTGCATACGTTCCGCTCCACGGCCGCCGGCGGGCGGGTGGTATCCGCGGCTGCGCTGCTTGCGGCAGCGGAGGTTCGCTCACCTGGGGGCCTCCGTCCGCTGTCTGTCGCTCTTGTCCGTGGGGTGCCCTTGTCACTTGCGGAGTCTCTCACGTTTCCAGGGTTCCGCGCGTTGCGGGGCACAACGCCCGAGTCAACTGCGCGGCGCGTTCCATAAGCAGTTCCAGCGCGCCGGCCTGCGGGCGGAAGTTGTTGTAGAACAGGTGCGCGATCTCGACTTCGTAACCGCCCTCCCCGTACGCCTCGCGCGTCGGGAGGTAGCCCATGTCGCCGTTCGCGTAGCCGACGACGTACACGAGCCGTCCCGTTCGCTCTCGCACCGCGTCGGCGAAGCGGGAGAACACCTCCGCGTTTACGCCCAGGAACGCCGCGTCGCCGAAGCACACCGCGAACAACTCCGCGTCGCGATGATTCCGCGCCCGCCCCGACCGCACCGCCTCGACCATCGTGCGCCGCCAGCCCTCGACGGCCCGACGGAACGTGTCGCCCCATTCGGCCAGCGAAGCGTTGTCCTGCGCGACGTGCTTCGCGTACGCCTCGATCTCCGATTCGTCCATCGCATCCAGCGGCAGCGGGATCGTCTCCGATGCCGTACGGAGGGCGGCGCCCGGCACGATCGGCGCGGACGCGAGCCGGCCGGCGACCGCATCCGCCACCTGCCGGCCCCAGGCGACCACCTGCGGGAACGGAACATTCTCCGCCGGCGGGTTCAGATTCCCGCACGCTCCGTTCGTTGCCAGGACGACCGGCCGCCCCGGCAGTCGTTCGGACAGCGACAGGGCGAGCTGCCCGGGGATGTCGGCGCTGATCATCCGGTTGATCGGTCCCAGCGCCACCGCGTGCATCGCATAATTGACGATCACGGCCGCGAACGTGCCGTCGCACCGGCGGAGGCCGACGCCGGCGACACGCGGGTCGGTGTGGCTCTCGGCCTTCCGGCGGCGATCCACCGCCAGGTCGCAGCGGCCCTCGACAATCACGACATCGCACGGTTCCGTACGAGCCATCGCCCGCTCGGCCGCCTCGATGATGCACATGCGCAGCCGCTCGACGTACGGCGGATCGTACGCCCCGGCCTCCTGGATCCGGATGGTGCCCGGCCCGGAGTGCGTGTGTGTCGCGGAGACGATTACCTGCCGCTCGGACAGGGCGGCCCGCTCGTGTGCCCACCGTCGCACGTCGATGACAAACTCGCGTTCCACGCCGATCAGATCCGCATGGATCCACAACAGCCGCTCATTCCCATCGACAAGATACAGTGCCCTGGCGAACAGCGGATCGAGAATCCCGACCGAGGGCTGCACCCGCCGCGCAAACCCCGACAGCTCACACCCTACCTCCGGCGTGATCTCGATCTGCGAAGCACCAGTAATCATGGAGGCTCTCTTGGGTTGCTCGGTTGCTGCGCCATCCCCGCGCCGGCGGGGGTCCCGTCTCTCGGCCACCGGGCTCTGGACCTCGGCTTTCGCGGGGACGACGACCTCGGTGCTCGGCACTCAGTACTCTGCCTGTCGCTTCGTCGCTCCGTCGCCTGGTTTATGAACCATACCGCGCCGCATACTTCTGCCGTAGAATGCCGATGTCCCGGTCCAGCGTCTTCTTCTCTTCGGCATACGTATCGGGGAACGCCTGCGCGAAGCGTTCGGCGAGTCGTTCGAGCCGCTCGATGTACGCCTTCGCCGCCTGCCGCGGGTGCGGCCCGGCCGTGATCCGTGCGTACTGTTCGTGGATCGCGTTGAACCCCGTCGCCGACTTGCCGTAGACGAGCATGCCCGCATAGGCCTCGACGAGATCCCGCAGCACCTCGCGCCGGGCCTGCCCCTCGGCGAGGTGTACGATCGCCTGCCCGATCGATCGCTCCGGATCGTACGCGAACGGGTTCCACGCGTAGTCCGCGCAGGTCAGCATCGGAAGCCGGTTCCCCTCGTTCTGCGGGCAGAGCGGGTTGCTCATATAGCCGTCGATCACCTCGCAGAGGTCCGCGTCCCGGTCCATCACCGGGCCGAGATGCATCGTCGGTTGCGCGTCATTGACGGGGTAGTTGTCCCAGAGGAACAGCCGTCGTTGCGAGATCCCCCGGAACGTGTCCGCGGCCTTGCGCGTGATGCGTCCGACGACCGCATCACCGGTCCAGAACAGGTACACGTCCTTGTCGAGTTCGCGTGCGAGCGTCTCCAGGTACGGCTTCTGTTCCTTGCCGGTTCCGTCGGCCCAGTAGTAGGTCGGGCAGAAGATCATCTGCGCGTCGGCGTCCCTGGCCCGCAGGCGCCGCGTGATCTCGTTGACCACCTTGGCCTGTGCGGCCGCGTCGATCCCCTGCGTGATGTCGTCCAGCGAGATGTTGAACCACTTCACGCCGAGTCGCTGCATCCACTCGTAGTGCTGCCACAGGGCGTCCACGTCCTCGCGCCTGCCCGAGTTGACGAACCGCCGGCTGCACAGGTTCGGGTTCATGCTGAAACAGAACTGGATCCCGTGCTTCTCGCACGCCCGGACGATTTCCTCGTAGGCCTTCTTTTTCGCTTCCGGCAGCGGCTCCCACCAGCGGTTTACCTGCGGGTCGCCCCACTTGTAGTGCTCGACGTCGCACACGCTCGTGTAGCAGTTCATCAGGAAGTTCATCTTGTACGCGGCCAGCACCGGTATCTCGGCGAGATACTGCTCGGGCCGCCACATCCACCCCTTCGTGCCGCGCCAGCGGAAACCCGGCCGGCGGCCCTCCGCCAGGGGTTCCGGCAGGGGCCGCTTTTCGCCCGGGATCGTGATCCAGAAGTCCTTGTGCAGGTCGCGCCGGACGACATATCGCTCCGGCCCGACGGCGCACGCGGCCACCTGGAACCACGGCGGCATCCCCGTCGTTCCCTGCTTCTCGCGGTTGGCGATCGTGAGGACGTTCTCGCCTTCCCTCAGTACGCCCGCGGGGATGGCGAACTTGTGCGTCTGCCACGCCGGGTGGCCGAACGGGTTCTTCCCTTCGAAGACCGTCTTGTCGTTGATCACGATCGCAATGGCGCAGTGCGTGTGATGGTCGTCGTCCCGCCCCCGGATGTGTACGAACATCGGTTCCGCCGGCGCCTGCCGCAACGTGAACGTTGCCTTCATGGTAGAGTGCGGCCCGGTGGGCGCGGCGTAGATATAGTTCACCTGCTCGCCGTCGAAAAGCGCGCCGTACAGGTCCTTGGCGCCCCCGGCAAAGTCCGCCCCCACAAAGGCCGCAGCGGCCGGCTTCGGCTCCGTGTCTGCGGCCGGCGATGCCGCCGCTGCGGTCAGCATGAGGATCAGAAGCATCGTCCCGGCCGTCGGTGTCTTCATATCGGGCCTCCCCGCTTCCCGTCTCTCCGCGATCGCACTGTCCTGCTTTGTGTCGCCCCCCTGGCGACCTGCCCTCATTCGTAAGTCGGTTCGCTCACGTGCTCGACGAGATATCGCGCAATGTCCGCTGCCGTGATCCCATCGCCCGTGGCCGCATAGCTCGGGATGATCCGGTGACGCAGCACGGCCAGCGCCACCGCGCGGACGTCATCGAGCGACGGCGCCGGACGTCCATCCATCGCCGCCCGCGCCTTGGCGCCAAGCACGAGGTACTGCGACGCCCGCGGGCCCGCGCCCCATTCGACGTATTGCCGCACGTAGTCGTCGGATGTCGTCGCCGGGCGGGACGCACGGGCGAGCGCCGAGGCATAGCGGATCACGTGCCGGCTTGCCGGCACGCGCCGCACGAGCTGCTGGCACGCGATCATCCGCTCGCGTGAAAGAACCCGTTCCACCGCGTGCGACAGCGGGGCGGTCGTCCGCTCGACGATCTCCTCTTCCTCGGCCTCGGCAGGGTAGTCAATCCACAGGCTCAACATGAACCGGTCAAGTTGTGCCTCGGGCAGGGGATACGTCCCTTCCTGCTCGATGGGATTCTGCGTCGCGACGACGACGAACGGGCGCTCCAGCCTGTACGGCACGCCCGCGCTCGTCACGTGGTATTCCTGCATGGCTTCGAGCAGAGCCGACTGCGTCTTCGGCGGCGCCCGGTTGATCTCGTCGGCCAGCACGATATTCGCGAACACCGGCCCGTGGATGAATCGCAGCTCACGGCGGCCGGTCGCGCGGTCTTCCTGGATCAGCTCGGTGCCGATGATGTCCGACGGCATCATGTCCGGCGTGAACTGGATCCGCTTGAACCGCCAGTCGAGGATCTCGGCGAGCGTCTTGACGAGCAGCGTCTTCGCCAGCCCCGGCACGCCGACGATGAGGACGTGCCCTTCGCACAGCATCGCCGTCAGCAGGTCGCGCACGATTGCCTGCTGGCCGACGATGACCTTCCCGATCTCGGTCGCAAGACGGGTACTGACCTCGCAGACTTCCGCGAGAAGGGCGAGGTCCTCGTTTACCGGGCCGTCATCGCGCATCGCCAGCGTCCCTGCATACGTTAAAGACGACACGAGCTTATGCGACGCCGCGCATCCGCGTCAAACAGACCGCGTGCGGCGTTTTCGCCTTCTCGCTTTGGAGCAAGGGTGGCCCATCGCTTCAGCGGTGGGGGCGCGAATTGAACACGTGCCCTGGTTCGTCCGAGCCGTGGAGGGCGCGATCCCCTCCTTGTAGGCACCACGGCAGGGGCGAAGGTCGTGCGGCCCCACAGCCCCCGAGCAGCGGTTCTTCGAACCGCGGTCCCGCCCCGAAGGGGCGCGCCCGTCATCAGCGCGGGGTTCAGCCTCGGCGGCGGCGAGCCCACGGCAGGACGGCCGCGAGGCCGAGCAGCAGGGGGGTCGCCGGTTCGGGGATGGTCACGAGGTAGATCGCGGTCTGGTCGTCCTCGGTGTCCTGGATGCCGTCGGGGCCGGCGAGTATGACGAAGATGGACACCTGGCCGAGGTTGTTCGGCTCGCTGGCGATGAAGTCGCTGACGAGTTGGCCGTCGAACATCCCGTCCTGCTGCATGAACAGCGTCGGTTTCCCGTTGTGGATGAACCAGAGGGCCAATGGGTTCCGCGGGGCGTCGGGGCCGTAGACCTGGCCCTCAAAGACGATTCGCCCAGATCGTTGATCCCGAGCGTGTAGTCCTGGAAGCTGGTGAAGATCGTCTCCGGCGCGAACCCCGGCGCGTGCTGGCCGAGCCGGGCGAGGAGCGTCTTCGTGCCGTTGTCGTCGAGCCAGACGGACTCGGTGCCCTGGCCGGTCGCCCCTGGGCCGCGGAGGGCACTCTTGAAAACGGTCTCGCCCTTCGCGTTGAAGGCCGGGGCCACGTTCTCGGGGCCACGGAAGAACATGCCGTCTCCGGCCTGCGGGGCGGGGTCGCCCGCGCGGCTGACAAGCCGCAGTTCGCCCGATGCCTCGGACCAGATGGCGGTGGCGGTGTCCGGCGTCACGCCCGGCCCGGTCAGGATGTTTCGCATGCTGACGAGCCCATCGCTTCTGACGCGGATCGTGCCCGGTCCGTAGAGATCCTGCACGAACGCGCCAGCGCCCGTTCCCGGTGCCGGGTCGCCCTCGCGGAGCAGGACCTTCAGTTGCCCATCGCGTTCGGCGAAGAGGGCGGTGTCATTCGCCGAGGTCACGTCGGGGCCCGCCATTCTGCTTCCGAAGACGATGCGGTCGTCCGGGGTAATCGCCTCGACGCGAGGGATGCCCAAGGTCGCGCCGGTGACCGGCGCAGGGGCGGGCGCGGTGCCGTCGTAGAGGCGGGTCAGCGTCCCCCCCCGGTCGCTCCAGATGCCGTATTGCGTGTCCGAAGTGCCGCTGGGCCCGACGCCCGCCGAAAACGCCGCGTGACCGCTCTCGCTCAACTTGAGTGTGGATGCCCACCGCCGGAACACGAGGCCGCCCGTGCCCGGTGCTGCCAAGCCCGCCGTCGCGAGCAACTGGAGTCCCGGACGGGAGACCCAGGAGGCCATGTACCTCGCAGGGCCGTCGAAGGCGACATCACCGGAGGCGTTGACGGCGCGGGGGAGAAAGATGTTCGAGAAGGTCGCGGGCGGCTCTACGCCGGGTGCCGGGTCACCAAGGCGGGCGACGGCGGCAAGACCCCCGCCCCGGAGTGTGTAGAGCACTTCGTCGCTTGCGCCGGGCACTACGCCAGGTCCTTCCAGCAACGCGCTGAACGCGATCCCGCCGTAGAGACCGAGTTTGGCTATGCCCGTGCCGGTGAGCGTGACGCCCGGCGGCATCCCCGGCGCCGGATCGCCCGCGATCGCGAGGCGCCGGACATCAAAGCCGTTGTGACCGAACTCATGGAACTGGGCGTCGGCCGTACCGACGACCGAGACGGTCACCGCGAGAGCCGCCGCCGCGAAACGCAGTTTCCCTGTCCCCATTGGGCACCTCCACAAGAGCGTCCTACCCACGCATTAGCCGCCAAAGGATGCCGCTTGTCAACGGCCTCAATGTTGCAATTCAGTTTTTTGTTTTGCGCTTTACATGCGTTGCCATTGCGGTATACTGGCTCGCAAAGTCGCAGCCAAACCAGGGGAAATGCGATAAGGAGAGTCCCATGTGCAAGAAGAACCCCGTCTCACGTCGTGGCCTTGTGGCATACGCAGGAATCCTCGCGGTCTTGGCCGCGTCGCCGCCGGGGATGGCAGACCCCGTTGCCCAGACCGGCTGGTCCCTCATGAACTCCGGGCCGATCGACAGCGGCGAGCCGATGGGACGCCGCAACCATCAAGCCGGCGATCAACCCGCCACCGCCACCCGCGAGCTATCGGGACGCGGATTTCGACGGGGACTACGATGTGGACCTTCTGGACTATAGCGGGTTCGGGAAGTGCCTCAGCGGGACGAACCAGCCGCTCCCGGCGGCCTGCACGGTGGACGGGGTGCATCCTAAGTTCGGTGGCGCCCTGGAAGAATAGCAGTTATACTTCGCGCA
>CAZUAI010000093.1:0-20804 GCA_964617875.1 uncultured Planctomycetales bacterium
CGTACGATCTTCGCTCGTGCGAGGTGCGGATTATGCAACTTGGGGGTACACCTGCGACTGCAGCCCCGGCGGCAATGCGGCGCCGACCGCCCGGATGACCTGCCCGACGGCGATCGGCGTGAGGTACTCTGCGTGCAGGAAGCTCGGAACGCCCACGACGAAGTGGACGTCGCTGCGGATGAGATCCTCGGCCTCGTTGACGAGCGTGCCGCGGAGCGTCAGTTCGGCCGTCGTCTCGTCGATGATCTTCAGGCTGTACTCCGGAATCCACGTGATCCCTTTGCGGAGGTAGGCCATGCCCAGCGGCACCGGCTCCGCCGTCTCCGTGTCGCCCTGCACGTGGACGCGAAGCGGGTAGTCCGGTACCTGCAGCTTCTTCAGGTCGTCGAGGCGGGTCGCCTGGAGTCTCCCGTCCGCGGCCAGAATCGCGTATTCGTCCGTCAACTCGATCAACTCGCCGGCAACCGTCTCCGACTTGCCGTCGTGCTCGCTCGTCAGCGCCACCTTGAGCCCCTTGCACGCTTCGAGCCGGGCACGCCTGGCCTGGACCTCCTTCGGGCCGTCCTTGCCGTCAAACTCAACTGTCTCGCCCGGCCCCGCCCCGACGACATCGACCGGTCGCTTCCCGTCCAGACTGTACACGGCAAAGGTGCCGAAGAGCGCCGGCGGCACGTGGCCCGCAACACACCAGCCGTCGCGCGGCGCCGCCACGCCGTCGCGGATGAAAAACCCCATGCCGTTCTTGAACACGGCGACGCTCCGCACGTCCGGCTTCCAGACACGCGGATTATCAGGGGCCTTGCCCATGGCGACCGCCGGCAAGAACAGACAGGGCAGAAGTATCCCTGTTGTCGCATAGCGCAACACCGGAGAGAGTGGAAAAGTGCGAAAGTGAAAAAGCGAGACAGTCATGGTTCGGCAACTCCTTTGTTCCAATCGAGGACGGCAGATCACGCCCGCCCTCGGCGGGCTCTGATGCTGCCCTACGTAGAAACATACACGATGCCTGGCCTCGCGAACGTAACGGGTGTGTAACAATCGCCTTGTCCGACGCCGACTGAAACGTTATAATAATGGTTACAGGAGGAGAATGATGGTTCTGTCGGTCGCCCTGGGTTGCCTGATCGCCGCCGTCCAGCCTGGCATTGTGCCCGCGTCCCGAATCGGGAGCAGCCACATCGCCGGCAAGTACTGCCTTACCAACGAGGACTACCTGAACGAGGGCGCAATCCAGATCCTCGGGGCCGGCATGCCGGTCATCAAGGTCTACCTCTTCCGCCCGGCCAGCGGGTACCCTTACCACAGCAACTGGCCCTCCTTCAGCAGCATGGTCAAGATCGCCCAGAGCGCCTACTTCCAGGAGTTGTTCAGCCGCCCGTTTTCCACGTACGTGATGACCGCCTATTCGTTCGTCAACTCCAACGAGCACTACTTCCGCGGCGGCGTCTCCTCCTCACAGGCGGCGGCGGAGGAGCAGCAGTTCTACGACCTCGCCCGCTACCTCCTCACGACCTACCGCGGCACGGGCAAGACCTTCGTCCTCCAGCACTGGGAGGGCGACTGGGCCATCCGCGGCAACTACTGCACCGACCCATCCTGCGACCCGTCCGACACGGCGATCAACGGCATGATCGGCTGGCTCAACGCACGCCAGGACGGCGTCACCCGCGCCCGGAACGAGATCACCGACACCGACGTCAAGGTCTACCACGCGTGCGAGGTGAATCTCGTCCAACTCGCCATGCAGGGGCGTCGGACGGTGACGAACAACGTCCTGCCGTTCACCCGTTGCGACCTCTACTCCTACTCGGCGTACGACACCGTGGGCCAGGCCGCAAGCGACCCGTCGATGACCTGGTCACGGCAGGCCGTCCGCGACGCCCTCAACTACATCGCCTCGAAGGCCCCGGACAGCGCCGCGTTCGGCGACAAGAACGTCTACATCGGCGAGTACGGCTGGCCCGAGGTCAGTTCGACCCAGGACCCGGGCGCCAACACCGCGACCTCGCTCCGGGTGATCCGCGTCTCCACCGAGGAAGGCCTCGCCTGGGGCTGCCCGTTTGTTCTTTACTGGCAGGTGTACGACAACGAGGCCCGCGTCACCCCGCCGTCGAACAACGATGTCCGCGGGTTCTATCTCATCAAGCCCGACGGCACGCGGGCCCCCGCCTGGTACTACTTCAACTGCATTCTCTATCCGCAACTCCCGACGCCCGGCCTCGACAACCCCAGCTTCGAGGATGACAACGGCTCGCCCTACGGCTGGCAGATTGTGTACGTCAGCGGCGAGGGCCCCGACATCCCCTGCCTCGACAACACCAACGGCTGGGGGCCGCGAACGCCCTTCGGCGCCCATTTCGCCGGGAAGATCACGAACACGCTCGCAATGGACTTCTACCTGGGCCAGGTCGTCGATGTTTCCGGCTGGAACTCCGCGAGCACGCGAGCCACGTGGCAGCTGGCCGCCTACGCACAGCTCCACAGCACGAACAACGGCAGTCCCAACCCGACGCACGTGCATCAGACCTGGGAGATCGGCTGGAAGTCCGACGGTTCGCGCCCGCGCGACATCACCGACTGCGACCGTTATCAGATCGTGGCCACGCTCAGCGGCACGAACACGAACAACGACGCCGTGAACTTCTATCCGGTCTCCGCCGGCGGCACGGTGACCGGCGTGACCGGCCTCCGCGCGATGGCGATCCGCGCACATCTCTACAACGACGGCAAGTACACCTGGACGCTGAACAACATTGACAACGTGAGCTTCACGGTGACGGCCGTCTCACCCCTGGCGCCCGCCGACTTCGACCAGGACGGCGACGTGGACCTGGGCGACTTCTCATTCGTCCAGATGTGCTTCAACGGCCCCAACGTTCCGCCCAACCTGCCTGGCTGCTTACCTGCCGACCTCGACCGGGACGGCGACGTGGACCTGACGGATTTCGCGACGTTCCAGGCCTGCTACAACGGCCCGAACCGCGCCCCGGCATGCCCATGACCGCAAGTCCGTCGAAGGGGGCGCCGGCTTGCGCGGGGCAGCGCATCCGGTCGTGGCCGCCCCCATACCCGCAGCAGGTGAGCCGACTTCTCCCGTCCGCTCCGCACCCCGTCTCCGGGGCACGGAACTCAGGCAATCCGCTCGATCGGCGTTCGACGCTCACCAATCTCCGTCACGCAGTCCGCGGCGATGCTGCCCGAGATCGTCAGCAGGCTGTTCAGCACCTGGAGGATGCTGGCCGGGACGCGCGGCGTGACGGGGCCGTGCGCGGCCAGGCGGGTGATGAACCGCTGCCACGACACGTCCCCGTAGGCGAATCCGTCCCAGAAGCTGACCAGCTTCGAGTTCTTCAGGTCGCGCGGGCCGATCGTCGCGGCCTTCGGCGGGCAGGCGGACAGGTCGCCCGAGCACCATGCGTCGGCGAAAAGGCTGTTCTGGCACACTGTGATCGGGTGCAGATCGACGATCCGCGAGCCGGCGCGGAGGTAGGCGTCGAGGTCTTCGCCGAACTCCGCCGCCAGGTGCGGCTCGAAGAAGGCGATGTGACCGCTCCAGCCGATACCGCCGTAGCAGATGTCCGCCCCGCCGAGGTCCTCGATCATCCTGCTGTAGTCGTTGACGTTCGCGCTGCTGGGAAAGTGGATCTGGCTCTCGGGCATCCGCAGCGCAGGGTCGATGCGCCCGAAGAGATCGTTCCACATCCAGTACTGAAAGCCGCCCTTCCAGTCGCGGGGCGCGGTGTTGCCGTTCTCATCGGCGTACTCGTCCATGTTGAACGTATGCACGTGGTGGCAGGGAATGCGGAGCTGGTTGATCATCTGCGCGACGAAGGCGTATTGCGGATTCGGCGCCGGCAGGATGATGACGTGACGGCGGCCTTCGTCGAGGGCGCGCCTGATGCCGGCCACGATGTCGAGCACGTAGGAAAACTGGAAGGCCGTGTCGCTCTCGATGATGCGGATACGGAAGTTCGGGTTCGGATGGCGGCAGATGTCCTCTTTGCGGATCTTGCGCACGCGTTCGCAGGCCTCCGCGTCGCGGAACGGAATGAACTCCGCCATGCGATACGGGAAACGGGTTTCCATATTCACTCCTTTCGGCTCGCGGAGCCAGACCGCCGTCCCCCGACGGACGTCAGGCGTCGAAGGCAACCTCGGCCCACGCGGACACGTTAGCGACCTCACGGCCGGCCCGCCACACCCGCCGTACGCACAGGCGGTCGTCCCAGGCAACCAGGTCCGCGGCACGCCCGGGCGCCAGCAGGCCGATGCGGTCCTGCACGCCGAGGCACGCGGCCGGGTTGAGCGTAACCGTGCGGACGGCCTCCGCCGCCGACAGGCCCGTGAAGCGGACGAACAAACGGAACATGTCGGGCAGCAGCGTCGCGCTGCCGGCCAGCCAACCCGTATCCGTCCGGCAGACGCCGCGCTCCTTGTGGAACCGCCGCCCGTCGTCCGACGCAAACGGACCGTCGGGGCACCCGGCTCGCTGGTTGCCGTCCGTGACGAGACACAGCGGCTCGATGCCCCGGCAGCGAAGCATCATGCGGATCAGGACCGGATCGACGTGTACGCCGTCGCAGATGAGGTGGATCGACGTGATACGCTCGTCGATCATGGCCACGTGTTCGAGCGTGGGTTGCTGGACGCCCGAATCTCCGATGCGGCCGGGGTTGTTGTCCCAGGCATGGCCGAGGACGGCCGTACCGGCATTCAGGCACCGCAGGACGGCATCCGCCGCGGCGTCCGAGTGGGCCATCGAGACGACCTTGCCGGCCTCGCGAAGACGGCGAACGGCCGCAGCATCGCCCGGAAGGCCGGGAGCCACGTTGACCATCGTGACGGCGCGGCCGAGGTCGTCGATGATGCGCCGGACGTGGTCGTCCGTCGGCGGCAGGGCGTGCTCGCGGAGGCTGGCGCCGGTCAGGTCGGGCTGCTGAAACGGTCCCTCGAGATAGAGCCCGAGGACGCGGGCGGCGGTTGCCGTCGGAGCCGCCGTGGCGGCCGCGATCTTGTCCGCGATGGTCCGCACCGCCGTCCACGGCAGCGTGCCGATGCAGAACTGGCACGACGTCACGCCCAGCCGGAGGTACTCCGCGGCGATCTCGACCGGGTCGTCCCGCAGGATGCTGCGGTCGAAACCGCCGAGAACCATCAGGTCGATCATGCCGGGCGACAAAGCCAGGCCGCCGAGATCCATCACGGGAAGCGAGCCGCCATAGCCGCCCTCGCCGACCGCCTCGATCGTGTCGCCGGCGACGACGACATGCCCGTCAAACGAACGGCCGTCGCCGATCCAGAGATCGGCGTTCGCCAGCACGTAGTGAACGGGGGAAGGCACAGGTTCGTTGCTCCGGTCGATGCTCATGCCAGCCCGTCACTCTACAGCCAACGCCGCAGCCCGCCAACCACGCCGGGTGTTGAGGGCGGAGTGCCAAGGGGCCGGTCGGACAGCCGCCGGCGCGCCCGCCGCCGATGCGGAGTGCCGGGGAACCGAGTGACGAACCGACGGCCCACTGGACAGAGTCGTTGGAATATGCTCTTCTCTCTGCCATGATCGCCAGGCTGACCGGGATCGTCGCCGAGGTGTTCGAGAGCACCATGATCCTCGACCGTGACGGGATCGGGTACGAGGTGCTGATCCCCGGCTACGCCGCCGGCGAGTTGACGGCGTGCCTGGGCCAGGCCGTGACGCTGCACACGCTGGAGTACTACGAGGGTTCGGCGGCCGGCGGAAACCTCATTCCGCGGATCGTCGGATTCCTCCACCCGGAGGACCGGGCGTTCTTCCAGCGGTTCATCACGGTCAAGGGCATCGGCATCCGCAAGGCGATGCAGGCTCTCGCCGAGCCGGTCGGCAAGGTCGCCGCGGAGATCGAGGCCGGCAATGCCCCGGCGCTGGCGAAGCTCCCCGGGATCGGACGGCGGACGGCCGACCAGATCATCGCCGAATTGCGGGGCAAACTGGCCGAGTTCGCCATCGGTGCCGCGGTGCGGCAGCCGGTGCCCGAGCATCGCTGGACGGCCGAGCAACGGGATGCGCTGGAAGTGCTCGTGGCCCTTGGCGAACGACGGGTGGAGGCCGAGCGATGGCTCGAACGGGCGGCGCAGCTCCGCCCCGAGCCGAAACCGGCGGACGAGTGGGTGGCGGCGGCGTATCGCGTGAAGACGGGGGCGGAGGGCTAGATGGCCCGAGACCGGATCATTTCGCAGGAATCCCGCGGCGCGGACGAGGAGCAGCTCATCCAGTCGCTCCGGCCGACGCGCCTCGCCGAGTGCATCGGCCAGCGGCAGGTGATCGAGCAGCTCAAGATCGCCATCGACGCCGCCCGGCAGCGCGGCGAGCCGCTCGAACACGTCCTGCTCGACGGACCGCCCGGCCTCGGCAAGACGACGCTTGCCCACGTCATCGCCAACGAGATGGGCGCTTCGATCAAGGTCACCAGCGGCCCCGCTCTCACCAAGCCCGGCGACCTGATGCCGTGGCTGACAAACATGGAACGCGGCGATGTGCTCTTCATCGACGAGGTACACCGCCTCTCCCACACGATCGAGGAGTTCCTCTACCCCGCGATGGAGGACTTTCGCGTCGATTTCGCCATCGAGAGCGGCATGGCCGGCCGCACGGTCAACCTGCCGCTCAAGCAGTTCACGCTGATCGGCGCGACGACGCGGGCGGGCCTCCTCACGGCCGCGATGCGGGACCGCTTCGGCATCCAGTTCCATTTCGACTTTTACAACGTCGAGGACCTCACGACCATCCTCCAGCGTTCGGCGAAGAAGCTCGAAGTGAAGGCCGACGACGGCGCCCTGATCACGCTCGCCCGCCGTTCGCGCGGGACACCCCGCGTGGCCAACCGACTGCTCCGCCGCACGCGCGACTACGCCCAGGTCCGCGCCAAGGGCGTGCTTTCCGAGGAGGTCCTCGCCAAGGCGCTGGCGATCCTGCAGATCGATGCCCTCGGCCTGGACGAACTCGACCGCTCGTACCTCCGGGCGCTGATCCAGACCTACCGCGGCGGGCCGGCGGGCGTCGAAGCCCTCGCCGCCACGCTCGGCCAGGAACGCGACACGCTCGAAGACGTCGTCGAGCCGTACCTGCTCCAGATCGCATTCGTCATCCGCACTCGACAAGGCCGCATGGCGACGCCGGCGGCGTGCGAGCATCTGGGCCTGGCAATCCCCGAGGCCGTCACGCGGCCGGCGCAGAACAGCGCACAAGGAACGCTCTTCGATCCGATACCCTGACGGAAACGCGAGAAACCGGGAAGGTGAAAAAGGTGAAAGGGGATCTACCCGCGCCGTGCCGAGGCGCTTGCTGCGGCGAGAATCCCTTCTTGCCGCCGGGTTGCACAGGGCAACGCTATCGGGCGGCTTCCGGCCAGAGCAACTGCCGCGCGCCCATCAGCACGAACATCGCGTGTTGCGCGCTGTCGATGCGGATCGCGCTCTCGAACGGGTGGAGGCGGAAGCCGTAGAGGGCATCGGCCGGTGAGCGGACGTAGAACGCCTCCTCGGGCTTGAACTGGAGTTGCAGCACAGGCCGCACGGCACGGCGGATGACTGCCGCGTAGCGATCTGCGCGCTGCGGGTCCCGGAAGGCTCTGGCCGTGCGCAGGGCTTCGATCAGACCCTCGACGTACGGGGCCGTCTCGATGCCCGGCCGGCCCTGGCCGTAGGGGTCCAGCCCGCCGTCGTAGAGCAGCGCGACCGCCTCGTCGGCCGTTGTCGCGTCCAGCCGCAACTGCGTGGCCGCGAGCCGGTCGGCCATCTCGAACACGAAGTCCGCATAGCGATTCAGCAGCGTACTCCGGGCGAGCCGTCCGTACGCCTGGATCTGCCACGCGGCGAACGAGGCCCCGGCGGCCTCGCGGTGATAACTGCGGTAGTACGGCAGCGCACGGTCGAGCGGCTCGCGCCAGCGAACGTCACGGAACTCCTCGTACAGGCGGGCGAGGAACAGCAGCGCCTCGCCCGGCGAGAACTCCTGCCCCAGGGGCGATTCCGGCACGCTGGCGAAGTTGACCGCGAACCGACCGCTGGATCCCTGAAGCGATTTCACGGCATCGCCCAGCGCCGTCACCAGCTCGCGATAGCGGACGGGCTCGGGCGCGTCGAGCAGCGCAAGCCCGAACAGCGCCGTCGCGCCGAGCTTGTTCTGTCGGTCCGGCGTCGCCACGTACAGGGCGCGTTCGGCGGCAGGCCACGGCCTGGTCATCTGTCGCATCGCCTCGATGGCCTTGTCGGCGCACTCGCGCGCGGCCGCATCGCCGGACGCCCTCGCGTAGACGGCGGCCGCCCAGATCGACGTGGCCTGCCGGACCCAGTGGGTGTCCTGCCGAACATAGCGATCACAGCCGGGCAGGTACTCGTAGGCGAAGAGCCCTTCGGGCTGCTGGCGGTACAGGATATGCTCCGCCGTACGTCGAATGGCCTCATCGAGCCGCGAGGCCGTCACATCCTCCGGCCGGACCGGCCGGAGGCCGCAGACCAGCTCGACAGGCCGTTCGCCCCGGCGGGCCTGCCAGAAGTGCCGCGTGCGATACCGGCGGAACTCGACATCGCGCGGCGCGATGTTGCCCCGCGGCCGCGCCGCTTCTGCGGTGGGCTCGGTGGCGGCGGCGGGGGCCAGCCCCAGCGAGAAGAGCAACGTCTCGATCGCCACGCGGTAGCGGTCGCCGCCGGCGCCGGGCTCGGTGCCGTCGGAGCAGGACGGCTCGCGCGCAAGGAGCTGACTCGGTCGAACAAAGACGTCCTTGTCGCCGATCCGCGCGAGAATGCCGTCGAAGCCCGGTTCGTAACGCCCCGCCAACTGCTCGGGCGAGTCGGCGGCGTCGCCCACTCGTTCGTCAGGGCCGGGCAGCTCGATCTCGATGGAACAGCGGCCCGCGCGATCGGCAGAGAGGCCGCTGGCCTTTGCCGTCGCCGCCTGCACGGCCCGCTCCGCCGCCGCAACAACTCCCGCGACAACCGGCCCGGGCTCCGCCTGGCCGATCGCCGCGAGGTTCCCCGCGTCGCGCAACGTGACGAACACACGGCACCGCAGCTCGCGCAAGGCGGGCGGCACATACGCCACGTCGGCCGACCCGTCCGCCCGGTCGGCGGACTTGCTTGTCGGGCCGGCGGCAGCCGATTCAACCGCGCGCCGCGCCGCGTTCACAAGGAACGCCTGATCCACGGCGCTCACCGCCGGCGGCGGCGCAGCCGGCGTTCGAACCGGCCGTGACGCGGCACCATCGCCGAATGCCGCGCCTGCCCGCATGCACACGAACGCGAGAATCAGCCGTCGCAGGAACACCCTTACACCTTCCCGTCCGTCCCGCTGGTTCGAGAATCCCTTCTCTCGCCCTGCAACGGGCGAATCCGTTCGCCCGAACCCCGCTTGCCTCGCGCTGCTCGCGGGACGGGAATCCCGCGGCGGATTGCGTCGAGCGAGGATTCTCGACGCAGCGGCCTCAACGTTCTTCATGCCCTTGCGCCTTGCCGCCCCCCCCTGGCTTTCCCTTCTTCGCACGTTTCCATTCTACTCTTCCCGCCGTCCGTACCGGATCGCCTGCTTCACCCACGGCAGGCGCGCCGGCGGGATCATTCCGTAGTTGTAGACGTTCACGCCGGCCACGCCCATTGACGCCGCCTTTCCCGCACAACGGACCAGCGACGCGGCGTCCTTCGCAAACCCCGCGCACGCATTGAGGCCCAGCCAGACGCGCCCGGGCCCGCCGGCTTCCGAGGCCACCTGACGCGCGGTGCGTTCGAGTGCGGCCTCCTCCGCGCCGTAGGCCGTCTGAAGCAGCCCGTCGCAGCGCGCCGCCACGCGTTTCGGATCCGCGCCGGTCGCGTAGACATCACCCGATCGCATGACGATCAGCGAGCCCGAGCACGCCGTCCGCAGCCGCCCGACCAGCTCCGCCACGCGCTCCACCCGCCAGTCGAGAAGCGCCCGCAGCGGCTCCCGCTCGGCCAGGTGCTCCTCCACGCTGCGCTGCCGCGAATCCTCGCTGCCCTGGAGGATATGTTCGAGGTCCACCCGGACGGTCCGCTCGACGGCGGCGATGTCGATGCCGTCCTTCGCCGCGAGCTGCCGGCACGACTCGCACAGGCAGAGCGCAATCAACAATCGGCCGACCGGGCCGAGATCGACGCCGATCTTGTCGTGCGCGTGGGCGTGGTACGACGATGGGAACCCGCACGCCTCCAGTTCCAGGGCGGCCAGCCGGTACGAGTGCGTCAGATCCTCGACCAGCGCCCGCAGGTACTCCTGCACATCCGGGTTCAGCGGACACAGCCACGTCGGGTTCGCGAGACCGAAGACGTCCTTCGTCGCCAGCGCCGGGTTCTTCGCCACCGTCGCCGAGCCGTGGCAGCACACAACCCAGCCGCGGAGCGACAGATTTCGCTTCAGGCACGCCTCGGACAGCGCGGCCAGCGGGTTCCGCGTCTTGAGCCACTCGGCAACGGCCGGCCTGGCCCGCGTCCCGCGATACCGCGACGCGTGGGGCTGAAACTGCACGCCGCCGGCCGAGCGAAACCACCGCGGGCTGACGCCGTCGTGCGGCCGGAGGTGATCGACGCTGTGATACACAACCGCGACACTGACGCCCGTCGCGCCCAGTTCGCCCTGGATCACGTCCAGCGCGCGGTCGATCCCCTCGTCCTCCAGGTCCCACAGGTAGCACCAGAGATTCGCTTCGAAGGCCATCGGTTCACCGGTTCCCGTCGTGTTCACATCCGAAGATCAAAGCGTTCGTTCGTCAGCGAGGCCGTGCGCATATCCGCCGGTCGCTCGCGTTCCCGGCTCTGGGGCTCGGCCTACCCCTTGATCACCCCGATCGGGCGGAGGCGGCACACGCACTTCGACAGGCCGGCGCGGTCCACCACGCGGACCACATCGTTGACGTCCTTGTAGGCGTCCGGCTGTTCCTCGTCGAGGCCGGTCCGCGCCCGGGCCCGCGCGACCACGCCGACGCTCAGCAGCTCCTTGTCGATACGGCGGCCCTTGGCCGCGCGGATGGCCGCCGTACGCGACATCAGCCGGCCGGCGCCGTGGCACGTGCTGCCGAACGTCTCGGCCATCGAGCCCGGCCGGCCGACGAGGACGTAGCTGCAGCGGCCCATGTCGCCGGGGATCAGCACGGGCTGGCCGATCTCGCGATACCGGGCGGGTAGCTCCGGGTGGCCCGCGGGGAAGGCCCGCGTCGCGCCCTTGCGGTGGACGCAGAGCGTCCGCGGCGTGCCGTCCACCGTGTGCGTCTCGATCTTGGCGATGTTGTGGGCGACGTCGTAGACGACGTCCATGCCGAGGGCCTCGTCGGAGCGGCCGAACACCGCGCGAAACGCCTCGCGGGCCAGGTGGGTCAGAATCTGCCGGTTCGCCCAGGCGAAGTTCGCCGCCGCCCGCATCGCCGCCAGGTAGCGCTGGCCCTCCTTCGAATGGACCGGGGCGCAGGCGAGCTGCCTGTCCGGCAGTTCGATCCCGTACTTCGCCGGAACGCCGCGCAGCGCGTGCAGGTAGTCCTCGCACACCTGGTACCCGAGCCCGCGCGAGCCCGAGTGCATCATCACCGCGATGGCGCCCCGCTCGAGCCCCATGACCGCCGCCGCCTGCGCATCGAAGATTTCGTCAACGATCTGCACCTCGACGAAATGGTTGCCCGAGCCGAGCGTGCCGCACTGGCCCCGGCCGCGTTCGTGCGCCCGGTCCGACACCGCGCCGGCATCCGCGCCCTCGATCGCGCCGCGAGCCTCGGTGTGCTCGACATCCTCCGGCCGGCCCAGGCCCCGCTCGACGACGAAGGGCGAGCCCCGTTCGAGGATCTGGCCCGTCTCTTTCCGGTCGAACCGGTACTTGCCCTGGCTGCCGACGCCGCAGGGGATGGTCGCAAAGAGCGTGTTGACCAGCGACTCGATCTGCGGCCGCACGTCCGTCTCGTGCAGGTTCGTCCGGACGAGCCGCACGCCGCAGTTAATGTCGTAGCCGACGCCGCCGGGACTGATCACCCCGCCCTGCTCCGGATCGGTCGCCGCGACGCCGCCGATGCAGAATCCGTAGCCCCAGTGGATGTCGGGCATGGCAAGGCTCGCGCCCACGATGCCCGGCAGCGTGGCGACGTTCGCCACCTGCTCCGGCGACTTGTCCTGCAGGATCGTCCGCATCAGCGCGTCGTCGGCGTAGATGATGCCGTCCACACGCATGCCGCCGCGCGAAGTCCGTGGAATCCGCCAGCGGCAGTCGTCGATCTTCTCAATGGGGAGTCTCTCGTCGTGCGCCATGGTCTTCGCCTCCGGCTTGCCGTACGCGGCACCGCAGGCCGGTCTGCTTCCCGTCCGTCATACCCTTCCGGCCACTCGCATCCTTCTCGCCCGCACCGCAATCACAGATCCACCACCACCGTCGCCACCCACAGATCGCCCTCCCGCCGGATCGCCAGCTCGTGGTACGTCACCCCCTTCACCTCCTGGTGAAACACCGAGCGATCCGCGTCGATCGCGGCCGGCAGCACGTCGGCCCTGAGCTTCGTGTCCGTCAGCTCCGCGAACGCGTATTCCCGGAACAGCTCGCGCCGCGCCTGGGCGAAGTAAAGCGCCTCGGCCAGCCAGTCGTGCAGCAGGTTCTCGCGGCCCTCCGCCTCCAGAACGATCGGCTCGGCCTCGCGGACGTCGCCGGCCTCGATCTCGCCAACCACGGCGTACAGCCCCTTCAGCGCGTTCCGGAACAGGTCCTCGCGGTCGCGGCCGTACGCCTTGAGCAGCACGTCTGCCGTGTGGTCGAGGATCTCGTACGGCCGACTCGTCGGTTCAGAGGGCATCGTTGCTCACCATCACGCCGGCTCGCTGGCGGCACGCCGCCAACGCCGGTAGCATACCGGTTCATGGTGCAGATGCTAGCCCTGCAGGACGGCCAGATCGACTCGCTGGCGCGGATGTGGAATGAAACGATGTTTGCCGACCCGATGACGGCCGGCGACCTCGAACGGCGGTTCGTCTTCGACGCGAACGTCGGGCCGGACGGCATCGTCCTGGCGCACGATGGCGACGAGCTCCTGGGCTTCTGCGTGGCGGCGGCGTACCAACGGCCGTGCCCGCCGGACATCGACCCCAGGGGCGACCGGGCCTGGATCGTGGCGATCGGCGTGCGCCAGGCGGCACGACGAAGGGGCATCGCCCGGGCGATGGTCGAGCATCACGCGCAGCGTCTTGCCGCCGACGGCCGGAAGACGCTGACGGTCGCCACATACCCGCTGGGCTACGTGGTCCCCGGCGTGGACGTCGCGGCCTACGCGGACGCGGTGGGGTTCTTCCGTTCGCTCGGCTTCGAGGAACGCGTCCGCCCGCTGGCGATGGAGAACGACCTGACGCGTCTCACCATCAGCGACCAGACGCGACAGACGGAAGCGCGGCTTCGCGACGAGGGCGTGTCGGTGGAGCCGTTCGACCCGGCCTGGACGGTCCGCTACATACGGTTCATGCGCGAGGCGATGCCGTCCGACTGGCAGCGGATCGCCTGTCGCGACCTGGCGGAGATCGGCCAGGGCAAAGCGAGCCGCGAGCGGATCTTTGTCGCCCACGACGGCAGGCGGATCCTCGGCTACTGCCGTCACGAGGCCGGCCGCTTCGGCCCGTTCGGCGTAGCCAACGAGGCCCAGGGCCGCGGCATCGGCACGGTGCTCCTGGCGAAAGCCCTGACCGCCATGCGCGACGCCGGCGACAGGCGGGCCTACCTCCTCTGGACCAGCGACGAAACCGCCCGGCTCTACGCCCGCTTCGGCTTCAGGGAATGGCGCCGCTTCGCCGTGATGCAGCGAAGCCTGGGAATCGCCTCCGCCGCCGGTGGCGCTTTGACGTAAGCCCGTTGTCCTTCACTCGGCCTTGACCGCCACGACAAGCATCTCGAAGTCCTCGGTCGTCAGCGCGTGTTCGCGGCTGAAGCCGCCCAGATGGGCCCCGAAGATGTCAACGGTGGCGAAGCCGGCCGTCTGCAGCAGCCAACGCAATTCGGCCGGCGTGTAGTAGCGCTCGTCAGTCTCGAGCGCATGCGATTCGCCCGCGTCGTCCGTGAACGTCATCTCGCCGTGTTCACGAAAGGTCATCAGGTCGAACGTCAGCTTCCGGGTGACCGCCCCGGATGCGCTGGCGTCGAGAAACTCCTTGACCGAGTGGAACAGAGGGAACAGGGCGTTGAGCGTCGTCAGCATCAGCTTCCCGCCGGGACGCAATGCCGCAGCGGCATGCACGAGCACGGCATGGTTCTTCGCGTCTGTCTCCATGAGCGGAAACGCGCCTTCGCAGAACAGGATGACCGCGTCGAATTCCCGGTTGAAGTGCGGCCGGGTCGCGTCGCGCTGCAGAAAATCGACGGCTACGCCGGCCGCCGTCGCCTTCTCGCGGGCGCGACGGAGCTGCGCTTCCGACAGATCGATGCCCGTCACACGGTAGCTGCGCCGGGCAAGCTCGATGGCGTGCCGGCCCGTGCCGCAGCCGATGTCAAGGATTCGTTTGCCCTTGTCGCCGCCAAGTTCCCGCTCGACGAAGTCCACCTCGCCGACGGTCCCCTGTGTGAAGACCTCCCGGTCATAGCCCTCGGCGGAATTGGCGAAAAGCGTCTCGTACCATCGCGCCATGTGCATCGGCCTCCAGGATCCTCGTGGTGATCCTATTGGAGCCGGGCAGTGCCGTCTACAGGGCGGGTGGCCCATCCGCGGGGAGTCTCGGAGGCAGAGCGCCTTGAGTCATCGAACGGGAAACAGAACAGAACGGCAAGCGGGACAGGTTCGTCCGCGGGGCGGAATGATGGCGAAGCCGGAGACGGTAGCATCCTGACAGAGTGACACCGTGGCATTTCGGCGAACTTCTGCGTATTCCGCGTGTTTCGCGGTTCGATTGTGTTGGGGAACCGCGGAATACGCGAACCACGCGAAAGACGTGCGTGCAGGAACGGCCATGCAGCCGGATGGACACCCTCATCCCGTCCTTCTCCCGGGGAGAGACTGCGAGTACTGGTCACCCTCATCCCGTCCTTCTCCCTGCGAGGGAGAAGGGGGAAGTCAGGTAGGGCAGGTCGCCAGACCTGCCTTCTTCGGTGCGGGGAACCAACCCAAACATGCGGCAGGTCTCGCCGGCCTTTCGGCCGGCTTCGACCCTGCCCTACGCAGGCTGCGCGGTCATCGCGGCAAGTGCCGCCGGTGCTGCTGCCGCTCTCGTGGCGCGGACGCTTGTGGCAGAATCAACCGGCAGTAAGATCTCGTCGAGGCCCGCTGCCGAAAGTGCGATTGCATACTCCGCGGATTGACGAAGCCTCGATGCTCCGAGTGTGGCGAACGCATTTGATCGGGGCTCGGAACGGGGTCGCCGCCGGATCCCGCGGGCCGTAGTGACGACGGCGGCGCTCTGAAGTCTCGGACCGGCGAGGCGCCGAGGCGACGAGGAAGACCCTCACGGGCACCTGGTGCCGCGGTCCCGACGACGTCCTACGCCTTCGTGACGCGGAGGACTTCTTCCGGCGTGGTCACGCCGGCGCGGACCTTGCTCCAGCCGTCCTCGCGCAGGAGCGTGAGTCCCTGCTTGCGGGCCTGGTCGAGCAGCTGCGTCGCCGAGGCGCGGTTGACGACCAGTTCGCGGATCTCCGGGGTAACCATCAGCAGCTCGTAGATGCCCACTCGCCCTGAGTAGCCGCTCTGTCGGCACTCGCGGCAGCCGCGGCCCCGCCACAGCGGCTGGCCGGGCTGAAGATCGAAGTCCGGCGGAAGCGCCGCGGGATCCGGCTCGTATTCTTCCTTGCAGTGTTTGCAGATCGTCCGCACGAGGCGCTGCGCCAGCACGCCCTCGAGCGAGCTGGACACGAGGAACGGCTCGACGCCCATGTCCAGCAGCCGCGTGTTTGCCGTGCACGCGTCGTTCGTATGCAGCGTGCTGAACACCAGGTGGCCGGTCAGCGACGCGTTGATCGCGACCTCGGCCGTCTCCTTGTCGCGGATTTCGCCGACCAGCACCACGTCCGGGTCGTGCCGCAGGAACGCCCGCAGGCCGCGGGCGAAGTTGAACCCGATCTTTTCGCTGATCTGCACCTGATTGACGCCTTTGAGGAAATACTCGATCGGGTCCTCGAGCGTAAGGATCTTGATCTCGTCGGACACGATCGTGTTCAGCGCCGCGTAGAGCGTGGTCGTCTTGCCGCTCCCGGTTGGCCCGGTGACGAGGATGATCCCGTGCGGCAGGTTGATCAGGTGGGTGAACTTGTCCAGCGTCTCCCCGTTCATGCCGAGGCTGGCCAGCGAGTGCAGCACCGCCTGCTTGTCGAGGATACGGATGACGACGCCTTCGCCGAACGCCATCGGGATGACCGAGACGCGGAAGTCGATCTCCCGCCCCTGAACCCGCGCCTTGAAGCTCCCGTCCTGCGGCAGACGCTTCTCGGCGATGTTCAGGTTGCTCATGATCTTGATACGGCTGATGATCGCCGCCTGGAAGCGGCGGATCTGCGGCGGGACGTTCGTCTGGTGCAACACGCCGTCGATGCGGTAGCGGATCTTCAGGTCGTTCTCGTACGGCTCGATGTGGATGTCGCTCGCCCGGTCCCGGATTGCCTCCGTCACGATGTCGTTGACGAGCTTGACGACCGTGGCCTCCTGGGCCATCTCCATCAGGTCGCCGTTTTCATCGACCGAGTCGCTGAGGAGTTCGACCTCTCCTCCCTCCTCGTCGATCATGTCGTGCATCGTCGATCCGCCGACGCCGAAGTACGTGCGGATCACCTGCTGAATGTCGGCATCGGTGGCGAGGACCGGTTTGACGGGCAGCCCCGTCTCCATGCGGAGTTCGTCGAGACCGTACACGTCGTATGCGTCCGCCGTTGCGACGGGCACCACCCCGTCACCGTTCGCCTTCAGCGGAATCAGCCCTCGCTTGTGGACGAGCTTCTGGACCTTCTTCAGCAACTCGACGTCGACCTCGGCCTCGTTCAGGTCAACGACGGGCATGCAGAGCTGCTCGCCGAGCACGGCGAGCGTCTCCCGCTCCTCGACGAACCCCATGCGGACGAGAATCCGGTCAAGCCGATCGCCCGAGCCCTTGCGCGCAGCCAGAGCCGTCTGCAGTTGCTCGGCCGTGATTTTTCCCTTCTCGAGTAGGACTTCGCCCACGTTCACGACAACACCCGACTCCGACTCAGCCGCGCCGTCCTCGCCGTTCGCCGCCCGCCCGGACGCTCCGTGCAGACGGACCCCGACCCTTCAACGCTGATCCCTTATAGTGGATTCCTCGGCTTCGGGTTGCAGCGGGCGGAAAGGCACCGCGACCGATAAATCGTGTGGCCGGACGCCCTCCGACGCCGGGGTCCGCTTGTGGCGCACGGGCGATTCCCTAACGTCTTGTCTTGCAATATGTTATCTTCATCGATGCGGCAGCTTGCACTCGTGTGGACGGCTGCAACCGCCTGCCCTCGGGTGTTGCCGTCGATGTCTTGACGACAGGATGAGGCGACATTACGGACAAGAGCAAGCGATGCCACCCTTGGACGGCAGGGCAGAAACGGCCAAGCGACGAAGACGCCGACGGGCATAAGGGCGGCGCGGATCGAGGGGGAGGAAGAACGGTGCGTTCCGGGGGCAGTCGTCATACAATACGTCACCGTGGCCCGCTCGGAGAGGCGGATGCTTCGGAGGGGCACAAGGCGGGGGTTGCCGCAGGGAATCTGGTGCCGCTGTGACGAAACCTGAAGACGAAGGCAACGGCATGGGATCCGGCGTATCCGATACGTACGAGCGATTCCGGCACCTCCTCGACACGTTTCCCATTGTCCTCTTCTCGACCGAGCTGCCCGGTCGGCGCGTGCTTCGACTGGAAGGGGCGGTCGAGAAGCTGGTGGGCCACAAACCGGACGCCTTCTTCGCCGATCCGGATCTGTGCCGCCGCATCGTTCACCCCGAGGATGTCGGTCGCGTCGCGGCGGCTTATGAAAGGTGCTTCGCCGCGATTGAGCCGCTGGACATCGAACACCGGGTGATCCACGGGCACGACGGACGGGAGGTCTGGTTGCACATTCAGGCCGTCCCGGTGGCCGGCCCCGACGGCACGCTGATCCGCCTGGACGGCGTGGCGACCGTGATCACCGAGCGGAAACGGGCGGAAGCGGCGGTACGCGCGTCGCACGACCGGCTGGAGGAGAAGGTCGAGGGGCGCGCCCGGCAGCTCGTCAAGTCGAACCGGCTGCTCCGTGAGGAAGTTGCCCGCCGTCGGGCGGAGCAGGAGCAGTTGCAGGTCCTGTCGCGTGCCGTGGAGCAGAGCGGCGAGGGCATTGCGATTGCCGACCCGGACGGCGTGCTGCGCTATGCGAACGACGCATTCGCGTCCATGCACGGATATGAAGCCCGGGAGCTTCTGGGGCAGCACCTTTCGGTCTTCCACGCCCCGGAGCAGATGGCCGAGGTGAAGGCGGCCCTCGACCACGCGCGCCGGCTCGGGCAGTTCAGCGGCAGGATCGGGCACGTGCGACGGGATGGCACGCGTTTTCCCACGCTGATGCGGGTATCGCTGCTGCGGGACGACAATGGGCAGTCGATCGGCTACGTCGGCACGGCCCTCGAGATCACGGAGCAGGAAAGAGCGGAGCAGGCGTTGCGTGAAAGCGAGCGCAAGCTGGCCGTCTTCCTGAACAACCTGCCGGGGATGGCCTTCCGCTGCACGAACGACCCCTTGTGGACGATGGAGTACGTCAGCGACGGATGCTTTGACCTGACCGGCCATCACCCGATCGACCTGGTGGGGAACCGCGAGTTGGCCTTTGCGGATCTGATCCACCCGGAAGACCGGGAGCGGGTCTGGATGACCGTCCAGACAGCGTTGCGCGCGAAGGAACCGTACCGGACGGTATATCGGCTGGCGAGGGCGTACGGCGATGTCAAATGGGTGTGGGAGCAGGGCCACGGAGTGTTCACGGCCGACGGTGATCTGTTGGCCATCGAAGGATTCATTGCCGACACCACCGAGCAAAAACAGACGGAGGAGAGGCTCTGGGGGAGTCGCGAGCGGGAACGGGCGCTGCGGGCCAGCCTCGCGAGCCTGCTCGAGGTGAGCAACGAGCTTTCGACATGCTCCTCGTTTGCCGAGCTTTGCCGCCGGGCGGTGGAACTGGGCCAGAGTCGGCTCGGATTCGATCGCCTGAGCCTGTGGTGGCTGAGGCCGGGCTCCGACCGGTTGCAGGGTTCCTTCGGGATCGACGAAAGCGGCGGAATCCGCGAGGAATGGGGGCGCGAAATCGACGTAAG
Organism: uncultured Planctomycetales bacterium; assembly: GCA_964617875.1. Classification (GTDB taxonomy): domain Bacteria; phylum Planctomycetota; class Phycisphaerae; order UBA1845; family PWPN01; genus CAZMVY01. The sequence goes on from CAZUAI010000093.1 coordinate 19,260, forward strand.
CCCGCGTTTCCGTGATCTGGTGGACCGTCCGCAGCCGGGGCTCTGCGTGATCGAAGAGGATCAACCGCTGTGCGATGAGCGGGGCGTCGTCGTCGGCCGGAGATCGGTTCTGCGGACCGCCATCTGGGATGGCCAGCACGTGACCGGGCTGGTCTTCGCGGACAATCTTCTTCGGCACCAGCCGATCACGGACATTCAGCAGGAAGGTCTCGCGCTGTTTGCCTCGGCCCTCGGGCACATCGCCTCGCGCCAACGCGCCGAGGAATCGCTGCGGCAGAGCGAGGCCGCGTTGCGGGGCATCTTTGAGGCCATTCCCGTCGGCATGGCGCTGTTACGCAACCGCGTGATCGAAAAGGCGAACGACAGCCTTTGCCGAATTACCGGCTTCGCCGAAGGCGAACTCGTCGGCCAGTCCACGCGCATGCTCTATGCGGACGACGGGGAGTACGAACGCGTCGGGCAGAACCTGTACGGGCCCATGGCCGCACAGGGCCGGGCGGATCTCGAGACGCACTGGCGCCGGCGAGACGGCACGATTGTTGACGTCTTGCTCAGCGCCGCCCCCGTCGATCCCAGGAACGCCGCGGCGGACGTGGTGCTCACGGTCCTGGACATCAGCAAGTCGAAGCGGGCGGAACAGGCGCTGCGCGACAGCGAGGACCGCTTCCGCCTGTTGAGCGAAAGCTCGCTGACCGGCATCTACATCTTTGACAGGGAGCGCACGCTTTACGTCAATCCTGCCTTTGCGCACGCGTTCGGCTACGAGCCCGACGAAATCCTCGCACTGGCCAATTCGCTCGAACTCGTGCATCCGGACGACCGCTCCATTGTGGCGGAGAACATCCGGCGTCGTTTCGAACGCCAGATCGAAGCGGTCCAATACCGCTTCCGTGGGCTGCGCAAGGACGGCGGCACCGTCCACTGCGAGGTGCTCGGACGCTACATCGAGTACCGGGGCCGGCCGGCCATCATGGGCACGCTGCTCGACATCACCGAGCGCCTGCGGGCCGAGGAGGCGCTGCGGGAATCGGAGGCGCTTCACCGGACGATCCTCGATCAGATGCAGGAGGCCGTCATTTACGCCGACCGCGACAACCGCGTCCGCCACATCAACGCATGTGCCTGCACGCTGCTGGGCGGCAACCGGGAAACGCTCGTCGGACAGGATCTCCTGGCAATTCACTCGCCGGAAATCCGGGAACGCGTGGCGAGCATTCTCCGTACGTTCTGCGATGAGAACCGCACCGAAGTCATCACGTCGCGCCGGGAGTTCGGCGATCGGGAACTGATCTTCCGCTTCTTGCCGGTGCGTAACGCCGACGGCGCCTGCCAGGGCATCATCGCCAACATCATCGACATCACAGACCAGGTCCGAATGCAGCAACGACTCGCCGAGGCCCGCCGCATGGAGGCCGTGGGCACGCTGGCCGGCGGCATCGCGCACGACTTCAACAACCTCATGACCGGCGTGCTCGGCACCGCGTCGTATCTCAACCCCAGCGTTGCATATTTCGACAGGCTTACGCGGCGGATCGTAGGGTTCGC
>CAZUAI010000094.1:0-20659 GCA_964617875.1 uncultured Planctomycetales bacterium
CCATCCGTACGATCTTCGCTCGTGCGAGGTGCGGATTATGCAACTTGGGGGTACAATAGCGCATGGCGGAGTGGGCCGGGCGATCGCTCGCCGGGGCAACCCGGCGGGAGGAAAGTCCGAACTGGGCAGGGCACGGTGGTCGTTAACGGCGACCCGGAGCGATCCGCGGGACAGTGCCACAGAGAACAGACCGCCTACGGGCCTTCGGGCCCCGGCAAGGGTGAAACGGTGCGGTAAGAGCGCACCGCGTCGTTGGTGACAACGACGGCACGGTAAACCCCACCGCCAGCAAGCCCACATAGGCAGCCATCGGTCCGACCCCCTCGTCCTCCCCGGCATGGGCAGCGCCAGCGAGGGCGCAAAGCGGGGGGGCAAGGGGGGCGGATCGGCGACGCGGCCCGTGTCGTGCGGCGGCGTGCCGTCGCGAGAGCTGCGGGTAGGGTGCTCGAGCCGGCCGGCAACGGCCGGCCCAGACGAATGATCGCCGCGACGGCCGCGAGGCCGTCGTACAGAACTCGGCTTACAGGCCCGCTCCGCCGTCATTTCCATGCTGAGAACGAGGGGCACCTCGTTCATCGACGTACTGGTGCCAGCAGGAGATCCCCGGCGATCGTCTTACAGGAGCCCGGCCGTTTCATCCAGGCCACACATCAGGTTCATGTTCTGGATCGCCTGGCCGGCGGCGCCCTTGACCATGTTGTCGATCGCCGTGATCACCACGAGGCGGCTCTTGACGACCCGGACGGTGATATCGCACAGGTTCGTGCGGGCGACGTCGCGGGTCGAGGGCAGGTCCTGCCGCAGACGCACGAACGGCTCGCCCTCGTATGCCTCGCCGAGCGTCCCGCAGGCGTGCTCGATGGACATCGCCTGCACGGGCTTCAGGTAGATTGTGGACAGGATTCCCCGTTCCATCGGCACCAGGTGCGGGACGAAGATGACGCTGGAACGCCCCCGGCGTACGAGCGGATCGAGGTTCCGCTCGATTTCGACGTTGTGCCGGTGTTCGCCGACCTTGTACGCCTCGAACGTTTCGTGCCGCTCGGGGAAGTGGTGCTCGAGCTTCGGCTCCCGCCCCGCTCCGCTGATGCCGCTGGCCGAATCGACGATGATGTCGTGTGCCTCCACCAGCCCCGCGCTCACGAAGGGCGCGATGCCGAGCGTTGCACCGGTTGGATAGCATCCCGGGTTCGCCACCAGCCGAGCCTGTCGGATCTGCTCGCGATGACGCTCCGGCAGGCCGTAGACGGCCTCGTCCAGATGAGGCACATCGGTGTGCTTTACTCCGTACCACTGTTCGTACTCGCCGGGGTCCTTGAGCCGGTAATCGGCGGAGAAGTCGATCACCTTCACGCCGGCCTCGAGCAGCGGGGGCGTCAGCGTCATCGCCTGACCGGCGGGCAGGCAGAGCATCGCCACGTCCGCCCGTGCGGCGATCCGGGCGGCCTCGATCGGCTCGCATTGCACGTCCAGACGGCCGCGCAGTTCCGGGAAGATCGCGGATATCCGCGGTTGCGGATCGCGGCGCGAGCACAGCAGCGTCACCTCCGCCGCCGGGTGCCGGCGCAGCCAGCGGATCGTCTCCAGAGCCGCATACCCCGTCGCCCCGACGATTGCCACACGAATCCTGTCTGCCATGAGGATCCTGCTCCGAAACAACGACTCCCGTGCCCCGTCCGATGCGCCGGCCGCCCGGCCGTCAATGCCAAGAAAAAGGCCCCGACATCGTCGCCGGGGCCTCGTGGATCGTCAATCAATGTCCCGGTCGTCTTAACGCTTCGAGAACTGGAAGCGACGGCGAGCCCCGGCCTGACCGGGCTTCTTGCGTTCGACCACGCGGCTGTCCCGCGTCAGAAGGCCCGCGCCGCGCAGCGCCGCTTCGTAGTCGGGGTTCGCGGTCTTCAGCGCCCGCGCCACCCCCAGCACCACGGCACCGGCCTGACCGGTTGTGCCGCCGCCCGTGGCCTTGACGAAGATGTCCACCTTGCCGAGCGTATCGGTTACCTGCAGCGGCGACAGGATCACCCGTCGTTCTTTCTCGACACAGAAATAGCGGTCGGCCGGCCGTCCGTTCACGACGAACTGCCCGCTGCCCGGTTTGAGCCGTACGCGGGCGACGGCGGTCTTCCGCCGGCCCACGCCCCAGAAGAAACCCTTCGGCGGCGTGGGGATCGTCGGCGAGGGCGCCGCTTCGGGCACCGGGATCGCCACGGGCGCCTCGCTGCCGGCTGCTGTCGTTACCGTCGGCTCGTTCGTTGTATCTGCCATGCGAATCCTTCACAGAATCCTGTGCTCAGACGGCGACCGGCTCCGGTCGCTGGGCCTGATGGCCGTGTTCCGCACCTCGATAGACCTTCATGCGGGCCAGCATGTGCCGGCCGATCTTGTTCCGCGGGAGCATCCGCCGCACCGCGAGCTGGAGGACTCGCTCCGGATGCTTCTCGATCATCGTCGCGAACGGGATTACCTTCCGCCCGCTCGGATAGTACGTATAACGATCGTACGTCTTCGTTTCGGCCTTGCGCCCGGTCAGCTTGACCTTGTCGGCGTTGATGACCACGACGAAGTCGCCCGTCAGCGTGTGGGGCGTGTACGTCGGCTTGTGCTTGCCCATCAGAATTGTCGCCAGCCGCACGGCGAGCCGGCCGAGGACCTTGTCCTTGGCGTCCACCAGCAGCCAGCGGCCGCCGGCCTGGTTCGGCTTGGCGAGGTACGATTTTCCTGCGTTCCGTGCCATCTCATGTCCTTCCGGCGGGCCTCATCGACGACAGCCGATCACCCACACGATAGAGCCCTGTAGTTTAAGGTCTTGGCCAGAGATGTCAAGGCGCCGGTCTGGTCGGGGTGGATGGCCGTATGTGCGAAAGGGCTCAGGAGCCTTTGCCGGACGGGCAGAACACCGTGTTCAGGGAAAGTGGACGCCCTGACGCGTTCAGCGTAAGGCAAGAGAGGGGTCCTGACCCCCTCCCTGCGTGCGGGAAGGGCCATGCACCCGTCTGGTCGAGCGGGGCCGGGCGCGCGACTGTGTTGTCTTGGCGATGTTTCGTCAGCCCGGGGCGTCGCACCAGAAAACCGTCGATTGATGCGGCGTAATCAAGGCGCAGTTCCGGATACGCGCAGGCAGGAATTGTCCGTAGGTCGATAGCGAAGTCCACGGAGGTTCTGCTTGCGGGGATCGGGCCGGATCAAGCGTAGTGATTCCAGCCAAGATGTGGCGCGAATCGTTGTCTGCAGCGTGCATGTTTTGCTCGCGGCCTCACGGGTTGCCGTATGCCTGCCGCATTGCATTCCGATCGGTTGTTTCCTAATATGTCTCAGCCTGAACCGGGCCCGGGGCGTTCTGCGGTCGCGCCCCGCGCGTTGCGTCTGCGCAAAGGGACCCCAGCAGCGAGTGTGTGAATGAGCACGGTATTTCGGCAGGGTGGCATGACAAACCCGTTGGGGGGCGTTGCTGCTCCGGCCGCACATGAACCTGAGGCGATTGAGGACGTCGAGCCTCCGCGCGAGCTGCCGGCCCTGGCGAAACGCGTCCTCATCATCGGACTCGACGGCGCCACGTTCGATGTGCTCAATCCCCTCATCGCGGCCGGGCGGATGCCTCACCTGAAGCACCTGATCGAAACCGGGACATCGGGCATTCTGGACTCGACGAAGCCGCCGATCACGCCCGCGGCATGGACGACGTTCATGACGGGCAAGGGGCCGGGCCGCCATGGCATCGTGGACTTTGAGAAGTATGACATCGGATCGAACCGGCTGACGTTCAACAGCACGTTTGAGATCCGCGAGAAGACGATCTGGGACATTCTCAGCGAGAAGCAGTTCCGCGTCGGTTCGATCAGCCTGCCGATGACGTATCCGCCGAGGCGGGTCAACGGCTTCCTGATTTCCGGGTTCGAGACGCCGAGCACCGACGCTGAATTCACCTATCCACGCGACCTCAAGCACGAGATCCTTCGCCGGTGGCCGGACTACTCGTACCGGTCCGACTGGCAGCGACGTGCCCTCGGCGGGGATGGGCTCTTTGACCGCAACATGCGTTACATCGAGCGCAGCTTCGAGCAGGGCTGCGAACTCATGGAGTACTGCGGCGGGCGATACGGCTGGGACGTGATGATGGTCCTGTTCAAGCTCGTGGACAACCTTCAGCACAAGGCCTGGCGCTACCTGGACCCGAAGACGCGCGGACGCAACCCCGGCCGCGCGGAACGGTGCGCGCGGTGTTTCGAGGCGCTCGATGCGACTCTGAAAAGGCTCAGCGACTACGCCGAACGGCACCAGGCGACGACGATCATCATGTCGGACCACGGCCACGGCAGCCTTGAGGGCAAGGCGCAGCCGAACCTGCTGCTGAGGGACTGGGGCTACCTGGCCTTGCGCAGCGGCATCACGCGGGCCCGCATCCGGGGAGCGGGGCTGCTGCAGCGGCTCACCGGGAAGAAGAACGGGCGGTTCGTGGAGAACGGGATCGAGCGGGAACTGGCGGTGGACTGGCCGCGGACCCAGGCCTGCGTGATGCACGCGGGCATCTACGGCTTTCTGTACCTGAACCTCGCGGGACGGCAGCCGGGGGGCGTCGTCCCGCCGGAGCGGTACGAATCCTTGCGCGATGAGATTCGCGAACGCCTGCTTGCCGCCACGGTGCGCGATCCCGGCGGCGCGGTGATCCCCATCTTCCCCGAAGTCCACAAGACCGAGGAACTCTACAATTGCCGCCGGGATGACCAGCCCTGGCTGCCCGATCTCCTGCTCGTGCCGCAGCCGGGGTTTGCCGTCGTGCGGAAGATCCGCGGCTGGCAGCCGGTCCGGTGGTGTTCGGACCGCCGGATGGAAGGCACCCACCGTGTCGAGGGCATCCTGATCGTCAACGGGCCGCACGTGCGGCCGAACCACACGATCCGTGCGAACATTGCCGACATCACGCCGACCCTGCTGGCGGCCGTGGGGCTGCGTGTGCCGATCGACATGGAGGGGCAGATCCTGTCCGACCTCTTCGACACGCCGCCGTCGATCGAGTTTGAGCCGCCGCAGGCGGCCGACCGCAGCCAGCTCGGAAAAGAGGTCTACACGGACAAGGACAAGGAAGTCCTCACGAAGCGGCTCAGCGACCTGGGCTATCTGGACTGACCGCGCCGCCGGCCCCGCGACGACATCGCGTGCCTGGGCCTTACCCGGCAACGCCGCCGTGGAGGAACTGCCGCATGATCTGCAGGATCGCGGGCCCCAGCAGCACGACGAAAATCGCCGGGAAGATGAACATGATCAGCGGCAGCATGAGCTTGACGGTCGTTTTCTGGGCGCGTTCCTCGGCTTTCATCCGCCGCTTGGTCCGCAGCGAATCGGCCTGGTTCCGGAGGGCCTTGGCGATGCTGGTGCCGAACTTCTCGGCCTGCGTGATGACGGCGACGAGCGATTTCATCTCGCCGACGCCGGTCCGCGCGGCCAGGTTGCTGAGCGACTCGGCGCGCGGGACGCCCATCTGGGTCTCGAGCGTGGCGATGGTCATTTCCTCACTGAGTTCCGGGTGTACGTGGCGCATCTCCTCGCCGACGCGCTGAAGAGCGGCGTCGAGGCCGAGACCCGCCTCCACCGTAATGACCATGAGGTCGAGCGAGTCGGGCAGGCCGTTGCGGATCTTCTCGGCGCGCTGCTTGGTCGCCATCGTCAGCCACAGGTTCGGCAGCATGAACCCGATCCCGGCGACGAAGGCCGACAGGCCGAGGATCTGTTGCAGGCTCTTGCCGCTGGACCAGGTGAAGACGAGGGCGAGCACGAAGAGCAGGATGCCGAGGAGCGTTTTGCTGGCGAGGAACATGCCGGGGGCTGCCTCGCTCCGGATGCCGGCGTTGGCCAGCTTGACGCGGAGGTTGGACATCTCCTCCTCGCTCCGGGGCATGACGGGCTTGACGGCGAGCGGCGTGAACTTCTTCAGGACCTTCTGCGCGGCCGACTCCTTGGCCATCTGTTTGAGCTTGGCGGTGTCGTCGCCCGGTTTGCGCCCCGAGATGCGCCGGAGCAGCTGCTCCTGCCGTTCTCGCCGGGCGGGCAGGAGCGAGTAGACGATCATCGCGACGCTTACGACGATCATACCGCCGATGAGAAGCATTTCCGTCATGACACCGGACCTCTCGGGGCCGCGCCCCGCGCCTTACACCTTGATGTTGACGATCTTCTTGATCATCGCCATGCCCATGAGCTGCATCGCCACCGCCGCGAAGAGCATGAGGCGGCCCTGCGGGTCGTGCAGCAGCATGCCCGCGTAGTCGGGATTCACATACAGGGTGACGAAGAACACCATGACCGGCAGGGCGAGGAGCACCCAGCCCGACAGCCGGCCTTCGGCCGTCAGCGCCATCACGGCGCCCATCAGGTGGATGCGGTCCCGCACGACCGATCCCATCTTGTCGAGCACTTCGGCGAGGTCGCCGCCGGTCGTTCGCTGGATCAGCACCGCCGTCACGAAGAACCGCACGTCGAGCTGCCCGCAGCGGTCCGCCATGCTCAGCAGCGCCTCCTCGATCTTGATGCCGAGGTTCTGCTCGTGGAACACGCGGCCGAACTCCGTGCCGATGGGGTCGGGCATCTGTTCGCTGACGAGCTGGATGCCGCTGGCCAGCGAATGGCCGGCACGCAAGGCCTGGCTCATCAGTTCAAAGGCGTCCGGCAACTGCTCGACGAGTTTCCGCATGCGTTTCTTGCGCCGCCGCAGCAGGTACAGGAGGGGCATCACGAAGACGCCGGCCCCGCCCGCCAGCGCGAGGAACGGGCTGAATTGCGCGAAGATCAACCCGCACGTGAGGAGCACGGACGCCGCAAACAGGTTGATCAGCGTGCGGGAGGCGGTCCAGTCGATGTTGGCCTGGTCCAGGACCCGCTGAAGCTTGGCGGTGATGCTCATGCCGGCGACGTAGGCGGCCAGCGACCCGGCGGCGGTTTCGGCCGCGCGCCGGCGGATGAGCTTGTCCTTGGCGGCCCGTTCCTTGGCGGCGGCCTGGCCGGACTTGTCCTTCAGACGGTCGAGGACCTTCTGCCGGCTGCTGCCGCGAAGGTCCATGACGACCTGATAGATCCCGAAGGCCAGCAGGATCGAGCCGACCATCGGCATCACCAGGAACAGCACGTCCATGATTCCGCTCATTGCGGACGCCACGACGCCGGTCATCGCCTGTCCTCCGGTCGAATCGCGCCCCGAAATCGTCTCATCGTCATCGGTCACCTCGCGTCCCGCCCGCCGTGCGACGACGGTTGGCGGGTTCGCTTCTCCCGCTCGCCTAACCCACCGGTTCGTCCGACATCAGCACCCGCCGTTCGAAGATCGACGTGTCGGTGTCGGCGCCGGCGGCCTTCAGCCGCTCCAGGAACGTCGGCCGTATCCCCGTCGCCACAAAGTGGCCGTACGCCTTGCCCTGGCTGTCAATGCCCTCCTGCTCGAACTTGAAGATGTCCTGCATGCAGATCACGTCGCCCTCCATTCCCTGGACCTCGGTCACGCCGACGATCTTGCGAGGCCCGCCCGTCAGCCGCTGCGCCTGCACGATCAGGTGGACGGCCGACGCGAACTGCTGACGGATGGCCTTGAGCGGCAGCTCGAAGCCGGCCATCATGACCATCGTTTCGACGCGCTGCACGGCGTCGCGGGTGCTGTTCGCGTGGATGGTCGTGAGCGAGCCGTCGTGACCGGTGTTCATGGCCTGGAGCATGTCCAGCGTCTCGGCGCCGCGGCACTCGCCGACGACGATGCGGTCGGGCCGCATGCGCAGGCTGTTGATCAGCAATTCGCGGATGGTGATGCGGCCCTTGCCTTCGATGTTCGCCGGACGCGATTCGAGTCGGACCACGTGCGGCTGCCGCAGGCACAACTCCGCGGCGTCCTCGATGGTCACGATGCGGTCGGTCTCCGGGATGAAGCTCGAGAGGTTGTTGAGCAGGGTCGTCTTGCCGGAACCCGTGCCGCCCACGATGAGGATGTTCAGCCGGGCGACGACGCAGGACTTCAGAAAGTCGATCATTTCCTGCGTACAGGACCGGAACCGCAGGTAGTCGTCCCAGGTGACGGGATCCTTGCCGAAACGGCGAATCGACATGCTGGGCCCGTCGATCGCCAGCGGCGGGATGATGGCGTTGACGCGCGATCCGTCCGCGAGGCGGGCGTCGACCATCGGGCTCACCTCGTCGCAGCGGCGTCCCACGGCGCTGACGATCTTGTCGATCACGTGCATGAGGTGCGCGTTGTCGCGGAACTGCACGTCCACCTTGGCGAGCCGGCCCTTGCGCTCGACGTAGATGTTTCGCGGCCCGTTGACGAGGATGTCGCTGATCGTCGGGTCCGAGAGGAGCACCTCGAGCGGGCCCAGGCCGAAGGTCTCGTCGAGGATCTCGCTGATCAGGCGCTGCCGCTCGTTGTAGTTGAGCAGCGCGTTTTCCTGCTCGCACAGTTCGGAGACGACTTCGCGGACCTGCGCGCGGATCGTGTCGTCATCCGCGTTCAGGCTGGTCAGGTCCAGCTGCTCGACGAGCTTGCGGTGGATCCGCGTCTTGAGTTCGTTGAACTGCTCAAGCCGGTCGGCGGTCACCCTGCCGGGCTCGGAACCGCCGAGGCCGCCTCCGCCCGCGGGCGAAAGCTTCATCGTCGGGGCGCGCGGTGCCGGTTTCTCGGCGCCTGCCGGGCCTTCCGGCTTTGCCGCCGGCTTCTTCAGGAGAGTTCCCTTGTTGCTTCCGAACATGATCGATCACACCTCCCTACGAGGACGTTCCACTAAAGATCTTGCTGAGCAGCCCCCCCGGCTTTCGGCCGCCGGCGGCGGCCTTGTCGCCGTCGGCCGGTGCTCCGTTGCGGGCCTCGCCCGCCCCGGCCTGGTGCAGCAGCGTCGCCAGCTCCGTGAAGCTCTGTCGAATCCGGCTCTTCGGCGCCGACTCCAGCAGCGGAACTCCCATGTTCACCGACGTGCTCACCGTCTTCCATTCGTCCGGCAGCACGAAGAAGATTTCGCGGTCGAGCGTCGTTTCCACGTGCTCGCGCTCGAGCATTCCCGATTCGCGCCCGTACCGGTTGCAGAGCAGTTTCACCCGATCGAGGTTGTAGCCGTTCGCGCCGAGTTCATCGAGAATACGCTGCACATTCCGCACGCTGGGCACGAGCAGTTGAAACACCATCAGCTCGACCGAGGCGAGGTCGAAGACCGCCTTGGCGCCGACGTCGAACCGTGTCGGCCCGTCGACGACGACGTACCGGTAGAGGTCCTGAAGCCCGCTGAGGACGCTCGCGCAATGCGCGGCCGTGATCAGATCGGCCTGGGAGAAGTGCGCCGGCCGCGCCAGCACGTGAACACCGCTTGGGTGTTCGGCCATCACCTTGCCGATCAACTGCGGGTCGAGGTGCTCGGGCGTGTCGCACAGGTCGGCGATGCTGTATTGCGGCTGCACGTCGAAGAGGGTCGCCACCTGGCCGAAGCGGAAGTCGAGATCCACGATCGCCACGCCCCGTCCGCCCGGTTCGCAGAGGGCGGCAAGCTCGGTCGCCAGATTGACGGCGATCGTGGTGGCCCCGCCGCCGCCGATGCTGCTCATGACCGAGATGATCTGTCCCGGCTCGGCCTTCGAGGCCACTTGCTGCGAAATGCGGTCCAGGGCCGCATCAAGCTGCGCCACGTCCACGGGCTTCGTGATGTATTCGCGCAGACCGGCGCGAACCGCCGAGAGGATGACCTTCCCATCTCCGCACTCGGAAATGGCGAACGCCGGGAGGTCCGGCCGCGCGGCCAGCGCCTGGCCGGCGAAGAGAATGCTTTCCTCCGGCGACGGGTCCAGGTGGACGATCAGGACGTCGCAGGGAAACTGTGCGACGGCCGAAGCCAGCAGGGCGAGGTCGTCCACCTCGGCAACGATCTGTACCCCTTCGATGCCCAGCAACATGGCGCGCAGCGTCGCTGCATACGACTCGTCTCCGTTGGATACGATCGCGCGGATACTCCGCCGCCGCATGGTTGCCTCGGGGCGCCGAAACGGTCGCCCTGTCCCTCGTGGGGGCCCGACGCGACGGCACGAGCCGCCATGGCCGAGCGCCCACCCCGTCTTTCCTGCCTGCTCCCTCCCCGCCGGCGATTCGTCGTGGGTTATGCCGCGAAGCGCCCAGGACCCATCGTCGTCGCTACACTTGTTTCGGACCGATTGGCCGCCATCTTCGCTCTATTGCCTCCCCACAATGCAGCTGTTCGACGCCCCGGCACAGGAGGGTCCGCTAACGTGGTCGTAACGCGTTGCAACGGCGGAAATACGCGAGAGCCGGCCAGGAAGCGGGCGAAGCCCACTTCTCGGACCGGCGCCCGCTTTTGCAATGCCGTCCTCGCCCACGCGTGCCCGGCAGGTGAGCTGGTTATCGTGCCTCTGCTTCTTCGGCTGCGCCCCACGGGCCGTGCAACGACATCTGCGTGGGCGGTGCCGTCCACTTCCTCGCGCGAGGGGCAACATCGCTCTTGACCGCCAATTCACGGGTGTCCGGGTCCGGTTCCGGTTCGCCCTCGAGCAGCCCCAGGCCGAACAACTGCCAGTCGTTCGGATCGGTCATGTACTGCCCGGGCACGGGCGCCACCTGGTCCGGATTCATTGCCGTGACGAGTTCGGGTGTCACGAGGATCACCAGCTCCGTCTGGGACTTCTGATATCGGACCGAACTGAACAAGGCGCCCAGCACAGGCACATCGCCCAGCGCGGGGAGCTTCTGCGACGCCCCGCGGACCTGTTCGCTCAGCAGGCCGGCAATCGCGATCGTACTGCCGGCGGCCAGTTCGATCGTCGTCTCGGCCCGGCGGACAGTCAGGCCGGGAACGCTCAACCCCGTTCCGGGAATCGGGATCGACGAAGTCGGATCGAGATCGCTGACCTCCGGCATGACCCGCAGCCGGATCTTGTCGCGTCCGACCGGTGTTCCGACGAAGGCCATCAGCACGCCGAATCGCTTGTAGCGGATCGTAATCGTGACACCGCCCGTACCGCTGGACTGCGGCTCCGGCACCGGGAACTCGCCGCCCGCCAGGAAACTCGCCTCCTGCCCGGAGATGGACACCAGGTTGGGCTCCGCCAAAACGCGGACGAGGTCGTTCTCCCGCATCGCCTGGAAGAAGAGCTGCATCTGCACGCGCGGGAACCCGAGGCTGAATGTCGGCGTGGAACTCAACGGCAAGCCGTTCTGATCGGTGAGGAAGACCAGGCCGCCGGGCTGTATGATGTTCTGGTTTGCGGCCGCCCCGATGTTCACGGGGTTGATGCCGGCGATCTGGTTTACGGCGAAGACGTCGCGGATGTTGTCTCCGGCCAGCCAGCCGTTGACGCCCAGTTCCCGGACCGCACGCTTGCTCACCTCGGCTACCGTGCAGCGGAGCAGGATCTGCTGCTCGCCCCCGACGGTCATGTTATTGACGACCTTCTTTTCGTCCTTGCCCTGTCCTGCCTGACCGCCCGCGCCGCCCGCGCCGGCGCCCGACGCGGCAGGGGGGCCGCCTGTGTTGATCACGGTCGCCTGGTCGGTGTCGGGCTTTTCCTCGGTCTTGGCGACGAACGCTTCGGCGATCTGCTCGATGGCCTGCGAAGCCGTCGGGCTGGCCACGACGCCGCTCAGGAGAACCTTCTGGATCTTGAACGTCTTGTCGTGAAGAATCTGGACCTTGACGTCCGCGGTCGGGAATGCGCGCTTGATCTGCGACTCGAGTTCGCTTTCCCAGCGGTGCATGTCCTCCTTGATCGCTTCCTCGGTGAGCCGCGACATCGCGCCCGTTTCGACGTCGATGTCGATCATGCGGTGGCGACGGTCCTTCGTCCAGATCGTCACCCGCGTCGTTCCCGCCTTCTTCGCGTTGACCTGGATCTGGGTGTCGAAGATCACCGTTGCTTCGGCGATCTCCTTTGCCGCGATGGCCACGCTGTCGATCCCGCCCGCCTTGCCCCCGGGCGGCTCGACCAGTTCGATGATGACGCTCTTGCCGACCCGCATCCGAACGGCACGGTCGAGCGGCAGCACAAGCGCCTTCTGCTGTTCGTCCACGGAATGGACGAGCAGCTTCAGTGGTTCGGCACCGGAAGCAACGGCCTGCTGGGCTCCTGCACGCGTCGCGCACATGGAGGTCAGCAGGCCGATCGCCAGGCAAGTCGCAACGGACGTCCGGCATCGCCGGACCGCGGAGAACGCTCGTTCAGTCCCCGCCCGATATCCATCCCTGATCAAGAGATCGACGCCAGTCATTCGAAAGCCTCCGTGCTTCGATTCTGCTGCCGGGCGGACGGCTCATTGCGACGGCCGTCCGCCTTTCGTTCTCATTTCTCTTCGTCTTCCGCCAGAACCGGGATCCCCGCGCTGGGCGACGTCGGCTTCCGTTCCACGGGGCCCTTCTTCGCGGCGCCCTCCAGCGAGAGGGTTCGCCACCTGGATCCGTTTCCGCCCGACGCCGCCGATCCCTTCGACGCTGCAGATGCCATGGCGACGCGGCCGTCCACGGGAACCACCTCGCGCGTCACCTTGTCCTTGAGCGATCCGGTGAATACGCGGATGTTGCGTTCGGTGGGCGTCGCCTCAGGTGCCGATGCCGGGTTCGCTTCAGGCGGCGACGCAATGGCCTTGGCGGCGGCGGCCAGCAGGCCCATGAAGGCCGAACCGCCTCCGCCTGTCGTGCCGTCGCCGAGCAGGTTTTTCTCGGTCGTTTCAGCCATAGCCCGTGAAGACATATCGACCTGATTTCGCATCGCGAGAAGTATCTTCCCCCTTTGTGAGGCAAGATGAAGCTTCGGCACGTCTTCCGGCTTGACCAGCAGGGTTACCGATTTCGATGTCACAGCTCCCTTTTCAGTGTGGCTGCTGAGATCCTGGCCCACCGCCCCGACCTCGATGTCTGTCAGGATCGTCTTGCTGATCGTTTCCTGCCCGCGGTCCCTCTGGATCGTCATGACGGCAACCACGTCCACGCGGCTTCCGACCTTGACGTGGAAGGCCACGCCGGACGATTCGTCGATCTTGACGGCGACTGCCCGATAACCGGCGGGGATGCGGGCTTCGATTCCCGGGGCCGTCCCCTTGGGCGCGAGCAGGCCGGTCGTGACGACCATCTCCTTCGGAACCATCGTGTTCGTCACGCGCCCGACGACCTCTTCTTTCTTGAGGAACGATCCCTGTGGGACGAGTGTCTTCGGAACGCTGACGAGTTCCACCATCTCATTGGTGATTTCGACGGCCATGGGGATGGCCGCCCGCGCCCGGACAACGGAAACGGTCGCGCCGGGCGTGGTGTTCCCGCGTGCCTTTCGCACATAGTCAAACGTGAGCTTGATCGCGCCCACACCGACCACCAATCCCACAACCAACGGAATGTACGCCTTGCCCTTCATCGTCGATTCTCCGCTTTCGCGCTGCTCTGGACAGCAAATGGGGCGGGTTGCACCCCGCCCCGCCCGTCTCCCATGGTCCCCGTCGGTCGCGGCCCGCCGCAACCGAACCCCGGCTTGTCCTGCCTCGCGGCCCGATGCGCCGAGGTCAGCCTTCTTTTCTCATCGCGCACGTCGAGCTGAACGTGCCCGTCGTCGCGCCAAAGAACGTGCCGAAGAGCGACACGTCGCACTTTCTGACGCTCACCCGCACCGTTTCGGTCGGATTGGCCGGCGTTGCACGCGTCAGCGTCACCGTGTAGGTCGGCAACCCGGCCGCCGTCATCGTCGTCGCGATGCGGTTGCGGACGTCCGTCTCCGTCGAGCCCTGGAGCACGGCCGTTCGGCACCCTTCGCGGGCCGCCTGGATCAGCGTCTGGTTCACCATGAACCGCCGGCCGTATTCCATGATCCCGAGCAACAGTGTGATCAGCAGCGGCATCACGACCGCCAGTTCGACCACCGCCGCCGCCCGGCGCTTCCAGCCCCGTCGTCCTGTCATTGCCATACGCAACATTCCGATACCCTCCGGCTTCTTTCGCTCACCAGAGCCCGTGGCCGTTTCCGAACCAGACGATCAACGAACCGATCGTCAGCGGCACGCCGTACGGCAGCAGGGCCGAGGTCGTCCCGAAACTCTTCGCCGAACCGAATTCGCTGAACACGCGATCGCGGCTCTGCAGCTTGCAGACGATCGTGCCGAGGTTGAGGTACGCCATGCGCGTCTTGCCTGCGGCAACGATCATGATCCCCGCGATCACGCCGCCGATCACCGCCCCGAGAGCGAACCCCAGGAGGGTCAGCCAGGGGCCGAACCAGACGCCGATCGCCGCCATGAGCTTGACGTCGCCGGCGCCCATGCCGTGCATCATCCACGGGACAATCAGCAGGCCGAAGCCGACCAGCAGCCCGAGGGCGCCCGAGGTGATCCCCGGCCACCCGCAGAAGTACCCCTGGGCGAGGAAGCCGACGAGCGCGATCGCGGCGTTGAGCCAGTTCGGCACGCGGCGCTGACTGTAGTCAATCCACGACGCGAGTAAGGTCGCGGGAACGAGAATGGCAGTGGTTGCCCACCAGAAACCTTCCGGCATTTCACGACTCCCCCATCACGACGGTCCCGGGTTGGCCGCCGGAGCGGCCGCAGATCCGCGCGATGCTTATGCGGTTCGCCTCATCACCCCTTTCCCCCGGACCGGTAATGGGCGGTGGGCCCCGCCAGGATCGGCGAGGCCCACCCACCCGGTTTTCTTCGCCTGCCGACCGCCGGCTTAGCTGGCGGGCAGCGCGTCGTTGACGTTCGAGAAAATGGTGCTCACGGTGCCGCCCAGCGTGGTGATCGCGGCAATCGCGACCACGATGATGAGGGCCAGCATGACTGCATACTCGGTCGCCGTCGGGCCATCTTCGCTCTTCAGGAACGCCTTGACTCTCTGCAACATCTACGATCTCCTTTCGGTTACCCGATGGGGCCCGTGCCGGGCCCGTCGTCCGCCGTGCGGACGCAACTCCCGGGCCAACCGACCCTCCCTTGTCAGAGGCCCACTCCACAACACCCGGGGCCACTCGCGCCCGGTGCAAAACTCGGCGGATCCCTCTGCCGAGATCCCTTTTTCCTGAGTGCCGTCCGGCGGCGCTGTCTGGCGATCCGCGCGAACGGCGACTGTGCAGCCTGTCACCCCGCCCCGTAGGTCACGACACGGCGGTCAGCAGTACCTGGCTTGTTCTTCGAACTTCCGCTCCAGCCATCGGCGAACGACACCATCAACATAAGAAACGAATCTTCGGCGGGCAAGCGAATCGCGCACTTTTTTCCCCCATCCGTGGTTTTTTTGTGTTTTCGCGGCCGACAGCGCTGAGAACACGGCGATTATCGGCGAAGCGGACGCGAAGATCGTCTGCCGGAGCCGCCGCTGCGGGCCGCTACAACCGTCGCCTGTTGCCTGACCGGCATAACGCGACGGGCCGAGACGCCGTTGCGGGGCGTGCGTGTCTGATAAGAGGCGAATCCGCTGTACTGGCAACGCGGGCCGCGACCGGAATTCCTGGTGCATTCGGGGACGGCTTCCGGCTCGGCGGTGCGGGCAGGGAATCGAACCCGACCCGCGCAACGGGACCCGCTCAGAACCGCCGCCAACCGGCGGGGCTTCTCGTCTTCTTGCCGTCGCCGCTCCGACGACCGCTCACAGCCACCGGTGCTTGTGCCGGTAGTACACCGGCTCGCGATGCGGGAAACGCTTCTTGTACTGCTTGTAGCGGGCCAGCCAGCGGCGGTAGAGGGCGTCGGGCGTGCGGATCCGCCGGTGGGGAAAGTCGATCAGATACTGCTCCACCGCCCAGACGTTCCGTTCCGACAGCCGCCAGTTCACGCCGCGGATGTCCCGCAAGTCGGCGACCGCGTAGCCGTTCACCCGCCCGGTGAGATCGACAAACGGCTCCATGTAATCGCGCACCAGGTCCTCCACGGACGCGAACACCGGTTTGCGGCCGTGGAGCCCGGGGCAGCGCGAACGGCCGACCGTGCCCCAGCGGCCGCGATGCTGGAAAAGAAACACGACGTGATCGAGATTGTCCACCGAGGTGACGTCGAGTACGAGCGGCGGATACCCGTGCTGCTCGAGGATCGTCGCCGCGGTGAGTGCCCCTTCGAGACAGTGCGCCGTTCCATGCCGGACGACGCCGCGGAACGTGCGGAGCGTCTCGCCGTCCC
This sequence comes from uncultured Planctomycetales bacterium, assembly GCA_964617875.1. Classification (GTDB taxonomy): domain Bacteria; phylum Planctomycetota; class Phycisphaerae; order UBA1845; family PWPN01; genus CAZMVY01. Next base: position 16,115 of record CAZUAI010000094.1, read on the forward strand.
TCTCGAAGTTGTAGGGAAGGGCACGGAGATATCGCTGCACCTCGACAGGCGTGCGGAGCCGCCGGATGAGCCTCCGTTCGCTCGGGCGGAACAGGGACAGGTCGGGCGCGGTCAGGGCGGCTGGGCTCACTCGGACTTCTCGATGTTGTACTTCTTGATGCGATACCGCAGGTTGTCGCGCGAGATGTTGAGCGCCCGGGCGGCCTTGGACTGGTTCCAATCGGCCTCCTTCAGCGCCTTGACGATCATGGCCTTCTCGTAGCCCCAGAGGCCCGTCTCGCCCTTGACGGTCATCACGGTCTCGTCGCCGCCGGTGATCTCGCGCGGCAGGTGCGCCGCCGTCATCCGCCCTCCGTCCGACAGCAGCACGGCCCGCTCGATCACGTTCTGCAGCTCGCGGATGTTGCCCGGCCAGTCGTAACCGGTCAGCATCGCCATGGCATCCTCGCCGACCTCCGGCGCCGGCAGGCCGAGGTCCGTCGCCGCGCGCCGCACGAAGTGGCCGACAAGCGCCGGAATGTCCTCCCGCCGGTTGCGCAGCGGCGGCAGCGAGATCGGGAAGACGTTCAGGCGGTAGTAGACATCCTCGCGGAACTCGCCCTTCTCCATCGCCGCCCGGAGGTCGCGGTTCGTTGCCGCGATGATGCGGACGTCGCAGGCGACGGTTCGCGTGCCGCCGACGCGGACAAACTCCCGCTCCTGGAGCACGCGGAGCAGCTTGACCTGCGTGGACACGCTGATGTCGCCGATCTCGTCGAGAAAGAGCGTCCCGTTGTCGGCCAGCTCGAAACGGCCCGCCTTCTGCGCGACCGCACCGGTAAAGGCGCCTTTCTCGTGCCCGAACAGCTCGCTCTCGAGCAGCGTTTCCGGCAGCGCCGCGCAGTTGATCGCGATGAACGGCTTCTCGCGCCGCGGCGAGTTCGCGTGAATGAACCGCGCCATCATCTCCTTGCCCGTGCCCGTGTCGCCGAGCAGCAGGACCGTCGCGTTGCTCCCGGCGACGCGGTTGCAGAGATCGAGGCACCGCCGCAGCGCGTCGCTCTGCCCGATGATCTGTTCGTTCAGCCGCATCGTCTCGCGGAGCCCGCGGTTCTCCTGCCGCAGCCGCTCATGGGCCTGCGCGTTGACGGCCCCCATCGCCGCGAGGTTCGCGAAGACCTGGAGCAGCTCCACGTCCTCGTCGGTGAAGTTTTCCTTCCCGACGCGGTTGAGCACCTCGACAACGCCGATCGTCTCGTTGTTGCGGATCAGCGGCGCGGCGATGAGGCCGCGCGTGATGAAGCTGCTCTTTTCGTCGATGCCCTTGAAGAACGCCTTCTCGTTGCGGACGTCCGTGACGATGACGGGGCGTCCCGTAGCGGCCACCTTGCCGGCGACGCCGAGGTTGGCGTCGAACTCCTCCCCGAGCAGCATCTCCCCGCGGTCGCCGATCGCCGCCATGAAGACCAGCTTGTTCCGGCGGCGGTCGAGCAGCAGGACGCTGCTGGCCTCCGCCTGCATCACCATCGCGGCGGACCGGGCGATGGCTTCCAGCGTGCGTTGCAGGTCGAGCGAGGCGTTGATGGCGGCGGACGCCTCGATGAGGGCCGCCATCGTGCTTTGCGGGAGCGGACGGTGTTCCGGCTGCATGTCTTGAACCTGTAACGCAGGGGCCGGGCCACGAAATCGGACCTTCAGCCAAACGACCGGCAAGCGTACCATCGGCACGCCGCGAGGGCAAAACCATACTCAGAAGGGGGCGGCGATCGGGGGCGGCCGGCGTGGGTTTGTGGCGGTCCCGCCGGCGGCGGGGCTCTCGCGGCTTGCTCGTAACCTCCTTTCGCAGCGAAGGAAACGGCCGTGCGCCATCGGATCCCGGCGAGGGGAATTGACCCGCCCCGGGGCAACGGTATTATGAACCTCAGCGTGACGCAAACCCTGCAAACCTCGAACCCGCCGATTCGGCTGTCGTAAGGACTGTTGGACCGGTGAACGCGCCAAGCGATGAACAGCTTCTGGCCGAGTATCTCGCCGGCAAGGCCGAAGCGTTCGAACTTCTGGTCAGACGGCATGGCGAGGAGCTGTTTCAGTTTCTGGCGCGGTTCATCGGCAACGCGGCCAGTGCGGAGGATGTCGTCCAGGAGACGTTTCTCCAAGTCCATCTGTCCGCGGGCCAGTTCGACCGCGAGCGCCGTTTCAAGCCGTGGCTCTTCACCATCGCGGCGAACAAGGCGCGGGATCTCTTGCGGGGTCGCGCCCGTCGGCCCGAAGTGCCGCTGGATGCGTACGTAGGACCGGGTGACGAAGAGGGCGGCCAGCGATTTCTGGATTTCCTGGCCGACGCGTCGCAGGCCCCGGAAGCGGCGATGCAGGAGGAAGAGAAACGGGAACTCGTGGAACGTGTGGTCCGTGAGATGCCCGCGCATCTCCGGGAAGTGCTGGTACTGGGGTACTATCATCGGTTTCCGTACAAGGAGATGGCCGAGATTCTCAGCATCCCGCTGGGCACCGTGAAGAGCCGGCTGCACGCCGCCGTGGGCCATTTCGGCCAGGCATATCACGCGGCCGTACGTATGAAGGTGTGAGCGATTGCCGGCGCCCCTGCGCGCCGTGCGTGAGGACAGAGGTTCGCCGGATTCGTGAGTGGTCATGAGTGAGCCGTTGGAAACGTCCGAATCGCTGATCGATCTGCACCTGGGGCGGCTGTCGCCGGAGGAGGCTGAGCGGCTCCAGGCCCGAATCGCTGGCCTGCCGGAACTGGAGGCCCGGAGCCGGCGTTGCCGCGAGCTGCTGAACGCCCTGGAGTCGTGCGAAGCGCCGCCGACGCCGAGCGACCTGGTGGAGCGGGTGCTGGACCGTGTCGCACGGTCGCAGGCACTGATTCCGTTTCCGGCGGCCGGTTCCTCGTCGGAGGGCGGCCTGCCGAGCGGCATCGAGAGGGGCGGCCTGCGGACGCCGATCCTGGCGCTTCGCGAGTTGATTACGATTGCGGCGTGCGTGGCCCTGTTCCTGGGCGTTCTGGTGCCGGGTTTCTACAAGGCGCGGGAGACGAGCCGCCGGAGCGTGTGCCGGCAGAATATGCAGCAGGTGTACGGGGGGCTCGCGTCTTATGCGCAGACGCACGCCGGCTTCCTTCCGAACGCCGGGGCGGTTCCGGGCGGGTCGTGGCTTCGCGTGCGGATCCCCGGCGTCCTGCGGGCGAGCAACACGCGCCACGCGTATCTGCTCGTTCGCGACGGCTTCGTGAATGCGCGGGCGTTCGTCTGCCCTGCCGCGGGCGGAGTCGTCATGCGGGCGGACGACTACCGGGCCGCGGATGACTTCGCGGAACCGGGCAACTGCACCTACAGCCTCCAGAACAGCAACGTGGCCAGGCCCCTGCCGTTGAGCCGGTTGCCGGGACAGATGGTCTATTTCGGCGACGGCAACCCCAGCTTCAACACGTACGGCGTCCACTACATCGATCCGACGGCGCTCGAGAACTCGAGCGCCCACAACGTGAACGCGGGGCAGAACGTCCTGTACCTCGACGGGCGAACCGGCTGGGCCACGAGGCCCACCGTCGGCGTCAACAACGACCACATCTACCGGGCCGGGGCGCTCGCGCGGTACATCGGGGTCGAGGTGCCCCAGTCGCCCACCGACACGTTCCTCGTTCCGTAGCCCGCATCGAGCGCGGGAGACTGGCGACCGTTCGACAACGCATTGCATACTGCGGATCGGGGCCTTCCTGGGCCGCCGGGCAGTGACCGCTGTGCAGGGCGAGCCAATGCTCCCAATCGGCGCCGACCGCCTGGCCAATGCGTTTGGGGCCCATACCTCGTCGCAAGACCGAACCTGCTCGCGGCACTGTTGAGGCCGGTCCACGCCTGACAACAGACGCATACGTGTTTCGGTGACAGGATGAGGTATCGGCTTGTCAACAGAAGGGGCTGATTGGGGTGCATGGCCGTATGGGCGAAAGAGGCCAGGAACCCTTGCCGGACAGACGGAACACCGTGTTCACGGGAAGCAAACGCCCTGACGGGCTTGGCCCCGGGCAAGAAAGCCTCCTGCCCCCGTGCCTGCGTGCAGGAACGGCCATGCAGCCGGATGGTCACCCTCCTCCCGTCCTTCTCCCTGGGAGGGAGAGGAGCCATCCAACTCCCCTCCCTGAGACAGGGAGGGGATGGGGAGGGTCGATCCGCTTCGCCGGTCCGCGGTTGAAATCGGTCACCCTCACCCCGTTCCTCTCCCTGCGAGGGAGAGGGGGCCGACAAGCTGGTGGGCGAACCCGCGGAGTACCGCGGAACCGCCCACCCTACCTCTCCTGAGACAGGGAGGGGATGGGGAGGGTCGATCCGCTTTGCCGGTCCGCGGTTGAAATCGGTCACCCTCACCCCGTCCCTCTCCCTGGAATGGGAGAGGGGTGCACGGCGACGCCGACGGAGGACTGGCGTTTCGGGTACGATGGGTATAACGTGGTTCTCGTGCTGGACGGCAAGAACAGCAACGCGACGACGAAGAAGTATACTGGCTCTTCTCCCGAAAGCGCACCGGGTCGAGGCGGTGTCCATAAGTAGTTGA
>CAZUAI010000095.1:0-20257 GCA_964617875.1 uncultured Planctomycetales bacterium
CTTATCGCACAGAGGCCAGCCTTTTTCCATAGGGGGGGTGAGAAATGCGGGCTAGTGTAATCGACCCCGGCCCGCGGTCAATCCGCAACCGAGTCAAGGGAGGGGAGTGGGGGGCGTGTAGTGTAATCGACCCCGGCCCGCGGTCAATCCGCAACGCATCTTTCAACAAGCAGATCCGCGATGCGAGTGTAATCGACCCCGGCCCGCGGTCAATCCGCAACCGAAACTCCCCGCAGGTGTCGCACCACTCGAGTGTAATCGACCCCGGCCCGCGGTCAATCCGCAACGCGTGATCCGTGCGTTTCTCCGTCAGCGGTTCGGGCAGAGGGTGCCCGGCGGCGTGTTGGGGCCGTCGAAGCAGTCCTGGAAGATCGCGAAGTCGCTCAGGTCCACGTCGCCGTCCTCGTCCATGTCGGTGACCGTCGTCGGGCAGCCCGCGGCGGGCGGCCTGTTCGGCCCGTTGAAACACGCCTGGAAGGCGGTGAAATCGGCGAGGTCCACGTCGCAGTCCTCGTTGAAATCGGCGATCAGGACCTTCACGGACAGGTTCGCCTCGTTCGAGACCGCCGTGCCGCACGCGCCCGTCACCACGCAGCGGTAGTCGGCGCGATCGGCGATGTGCGCCTGCGGGACCGTGTACGTGGCGGCCGTGGCGCCGGGGATGTCGACGCCGTTCTTCTGCCACTGGTACGCCAGCGTGCCCTCGCCGACGGCCGAGACGGAGAACGACGCGGGGAAGCCCGCGCAGACGTCCTGCCACTGCGGCTGCTGCGTGATCGCGGTGGCGGCCCTCAGGGTCACGGCGGCCTCGTTGGAGACGGCGCTGCCGCAGTCGCCCGTGACGACGCACCGGTAGCGGCCGACGTCGTCAGGGCCGAAGTCGGCGATCCGGAGCGACGCGGTGGCCGCGCCGGTGATGCCGCCGCCGTCGTTGAGGTTCACGCCGTCCCGCTGCCACTGGTACGCCGGCGCGCCGCCGACGGCGGAGACGTTCAGCACGACCGTGCCGCCGGCGCAGGCGTTCTGCCCGGCGGGATGCTGAACGATGGCGGTTCCGGCGCGGACGGTCAGGGGATAGCTGTGCGTTCCGTTCGCGGCGCCGGCGGCGTTGACGCCCTGGACGTGGAGATACCACGTGCCGGGCGCCGCGGCCTGCGTGACGAGGGTGCCGGCGGCCCAGATCGGCTCCGCGCCGGTGAAGGCGTGGGTGGCGTTCTGGTTCCAGGCGTACCGGTAGTGCTGGACCTTGCCCGGCCCGAAGCCGCCGGCCGCGGTCCAGACGATGTTGTCGCCGGCGCAGACCGCGCCCGTGTTGGGCGTGACGCTTCCCTCGTCCGGCGGCACGGAGAGCGTGTACGCCGTCGCGGTCAGCGACCAGGCGCCGTTGAGCGTGCCGTTCCAGGCGCGGACCTTGCGCGTGTAGGCGGTGTTGGGGGTCAGTCCGCCCTCGGTCCACGCGGTCGCGTTCCGGCCGAGCCAGCCGGCGGCGGGATACTGCGGGGCGACGATGACCCCGCCGCCGTCGGCGATGTCCCAGCCGAAGAAGTTGTTGTCGCGGGGGCTGAAGTTCCAGCGGATCTCGGAGGCGGAGAGGGCCTCGGGGGTGCCCATCAGCGGCCAGTCGGGCGGCCAGGCCTCGAATCCGATGTCGTCCCAGTAGCCCTCGTTCGTCGAGGTGATGCCGAGGCCGAGCGTGACCCGCCCGATGCCCCAATCGAAGTAGTCCGCCGGCATGTTGATCGTCGTGGTCGTCGAACCGGCGCGGTCGGTCACCTTGAGCTGGATCGAACCGGGCGGGCCGGCGCCCACGGCGGCGGGCGTGACGGTCGTCTCGAAACAGACCCACGCGCCGGCGCAGTCGGTGTTGGGGTCTCGCGTGGCGTACGGCGTGTGCGTCCCGCCGCCGCCGGCGACGAGGCGGTAGTAGTATTTGCTGTTGTCGGGGGCGTTGTAGAACTCATTGTCGATGTACATCCGGGCGGCGTTGTCCGGGTCGCGGAGCGAGAACGCCTGGCGGTAGGACCAGCCGCAGACGCCGGCCTTCCAGCCGCCCTTGCCGTCGTAGAACCAGCCCCATCCGCGGCCCTGGGCGAAGGGCCGGGCGAAGGCGCGATACATCTGGTCGCTCTGGCCGGCGCCCATAAAGGCCGCGCCGGCGCCGGCATACGTGCCGTGGTTCACGGCCGTGCTGTAGTCGTAGTTCTGGGTCTGCTGGGTCCAGTTGTTGAGGTTGCCGTCGAAGCCGTCGGTGAAGACCACGGTGAGTTGCGGGGGGGCCGGGGGCGTCGTCGCCGTGGCGGGCTGGCTCCAGTCGGAGTAATTGGGCACGGCGTCTCTGGCCCGCACGGAGTAGGTGAGCGTGCTGGCGGGGGTGGCGCCGGTGTCGGTCCAGGCGGTGCCGGTGCTCGATCCGATGATGGTGCTTCCACGGCGGATGTCATAGCCGGCGACGGCGACGTTGTCGGTCGAGGCCGTCCAGGTCAGCTGGACGCTGGTCGCGCTCGTGGCGGTGGCGGTCAGGTTGGCGGGGACCGTGGGCGCCTGCGTGTCGGCCGGGGTCAGCGAGAAGTCCCTGGTCGTGGTCTGTCCGGCGGTGATCGTCGCGCTGCCGCTGGCGGCGTTGAAGCCGGCGGCGCTGACGGAGACGGTGTAGGTCCCGGCATTCACGTTGTTGAAGGTGTAGACGCCCGAGGTGTTGGTGGTGGCGTTCCCGACGCCGCCGAGCGTGACCGCCGCGCCGCTGATGGCGGCGCCGGTGCCGGCGTTTCGCACGGTTCCGGTCAGGTTGCCCTGGGCGGCCGTGACGGTGATCGTCCAGGTGATCTCGGGGCCGAACCAGGTGACGCCCTCCTGGACCAGCTGGAACCTCTCGGTGTAGGTGCCGGGGGTCGAGGGCGCCGTGAGGATGAAGGTGAAGCGGCCGATCGAGCCCTGGGCGACGCTGGACTGATCGACATCGGTGGGGCGGTTGCAGCCGGGGTTGCTGCCGTCGGCGCACCGCCAGTTCGCCGGCGTGCAGAAGGGGCTGGTGCGGTCGCGCGGGCCGGAGGTGCCGAGCTTGGTGGCGCAGTGCGTCCACGAACTGGTGCCGTCGTTGCGGAACTCGGCCCAGACGACGGCGGTGGCGCCGGCGGTCATGGTGGCGGGGTAGGACTGGGCGTTGTAGGTGGCCGCCCAGGCCGGCGGCGGGGGAGTGCCGTTGACCTGCTGGATGTAGTAGTTCCAGTCCCAGCCGGGGTCGGGGTCGGTGTGGGTCCCGCAGCAGCAGATGGTGACGTCATGGTGGCCGAGGATGCCGGGCCCGGTCGATCGCTTTGCCTTGGGGATTCCCCAACGGTTGCAGATGTCGCGGGAGAGCAGGGCCGAGGCATTGTACTGGCTGGTGGGGTGGCTCTGGGCGGCGTAGCCCTCGTGCTCGTAGCCGATGGCGCGGCTGTTGTAGCAGCCGACGTGCCAGGCGGTCTGGTTCTCGCGGACCATCTGGGTGATCCGCCCGTCGTACGCGATGACGTACTGCGCACTCACGTTGGAGTTGCAGTTTTTCATCCAGGAGATGCAGCCGGCGTAGCTGCCCTCGACGGTATGGATGACGATCGTGTCCTTGTTGCTGGTGGCGCTGGAGTAGTTGCAGGACGGTGCGGGATCCCAGACGGCGGGGGGGTAGTCGGGCGAGAGGACCTGCATCTCCGCGGACATGGCGAGGCGTTCGACATCGAGCGTGATCGGCAGGGGGTTGAAGGAAAAGGTCTCGCCCCAGTGGTTGGTGACGTCGAGGCCCGTCTTGAGGCAGCCCATGACCTCCGTGGCGAAGATGCGGCTGTGCTCGTCGTCGAGGCCGGCGTAGCGGCTCACGGGGCCGAGCCATTCGTTGGGACCGCCGGCGCGGTCGATCTGCGCCTCGCGGGCATAGGCGTCGAGAACGGCGGCGGCGGCGGTGATGTTCCACCGCGGGTTCGCCTTCAGCGAGTCCGCGGGGGTCTGGAGCAGCGCGGCCGCACGCGGGAGGGAGTCGCCGCCCCACGGATTGTCGCGGAGGGCCATTACGCCGTAGCCGAGTTCGATGGTCGGCTGGTCGCCGCGGTTCTCGAAACCGCTGCCGAGCCAGGCCAGCGTGAGGAGCAGTTCGCGGGGCACGTTGTACCGGGCGGCCGCCTCGGTGAAGATCGGCCCGAGCGGTTCGGGCCAGGGTCCGTAGCCGCCCGGCTGAAAGACGCGCGGATCGAGGCTCGCGTGGAACTCCTCGATGGAGATGCCGGTGCTCTGGGCGAAAGCCGCACCGCCCAGCGCGAAGGCCGCCGATACACAGACCGCAGCGAAAAACCTGCCTTGACGACGTTCCATGGACTTGCCTCCTGACGGTGTTGACCGGTACGCACAGTATACACCCCGTCGTGGCGTGCCGCAATGACGGGAGAGCAAAAAAAAGAAAAAAAAGGCGGAAACCCGGCGAAGCGGGAGAGAGGATTCCCGGCGTGGCCCGGGGGGCGGGCCGCGCGGACTATCGGGCGACCTGGTTCCAGCAGCCCCAATAGCGGCAGAGGTCCCGGATCATCTGGCCGAATTCGTCGCAGTCGGCGGGCTTGACCACGTAGCCGTTGGCGTGATGGCGGTACGCCGTGGTTTTGTCAGCGTGATTGTCGGAGGACGTGAGCACTACGACGGGGATCGTGCGGAGGTCGCTGTCGTCCTTGATGCGGGCGAGGACGTCGTGGCCCTTGACGACGGGGAGGTCCAGGTCGAGCAAAATGAGGTCGGGTCGGGGCCGGCCGGCGTAGCCGTTAGTGCGGTGGAGGTACTCCAGGGCCTCGTTGCCGTCGCGGGCCCGCTCGATGCGCGGCGCGACCTCCACTTCCGCCGCGGCGAGTTGAACCAGCCTGGCGTGGTCGTCGTCGTCTTCCACCAGAAGCAATCGCAACGCGCGTTCCCGCATGACAAGCCGCCCTCCTACGCCAACGCCTCGGCAAGGGATGTCTGTTCGACGGTTCCGCGCATGGGGATGGCGACCCAGAAGGTCGCGCCCTCGCCCGGCCGGGACTCAACCCGGACGTGCCCCTCCAGCAGTTCCACCGCTCGCTTGACGATCGCCAATCCCACGCCGCTTCCTTTTGGATCGGTGCTCAGCCGCTGAAAAACCTCGAAGATCCTCTCCTGCTGCTCTTCCGCAACACCGGGACCGTTGTCCCGAACATAGAATCGGTAATACTCCCCATCCTCTTGAACGCCGACGACGATCTGCGGGTTCGGGGCGGTGCTTCCGTGCAGGATTGCATTCACGATTAAGTTGTCAAAGACCGCGGCTACCAGCGATGGGCAGGCATGGATTACAGGCATGTCGGGCTGCCGGTGCGTCTGGATATGCCTCTCGGCCAGTTGTTCTTCATGATTTTGCAGAATGCCGTCAAGGAACTCTCCCATGGGGATCCATTCCGGCTGGCGTGACACGCGTCCCACCCGGCTGAGTTCGAGGAGTCCGTCGATGAGTTGCCGGGTGCGTGTTATCGCCCCGAGGATGCGTCCGGCGAAGTCCGTGAGGCGCTCGATCCTGCCGGCGTCGATGTCGCGTTTCAGATGGCCGACGAAACCCTGGATCGTGATGAGGGGCGATTTCAGGTCGTGGGAGACGGTGTAGACGAATCGCTCCATTTCGGCGTTCTTCTGTTTCAGTTCGGCATTGGTTCGCTTCAGTTCCTCTTCGGCCTGCTTGCGGTCGGTGATGTCGATGGCGATCTCCATGCGCACGAGCCGGCCGTCGGGCCAGCGGATGGCGCGATCGGTGCTTTGCCACCAGCGGCCGGTCTGGGGGTTCCTGTTTTCCCGGATGACGGGCGGCGCGGGCTGCCCGTCCGGGCTGAGCAGTTGATCGTTCGTGCAGAAGGGGCACGGGCCGTGGAGATGGGGTTGGAGGACCTGCCAGCACTTCCTGCCGACGACGTTTCCGTAGCGGGTCGTGAGATAGCTGTTGGCGTAGAGCAGTTCGTGCGTGTTCAGGTCGGCCACATAGACGGCGCCCTCGAATCCTTCGAAGATCGCGAAGAGTCCCCTGTACTGGGTCGTCAGGTCCGTATGGAGCTTGCGCAGGAGGATCTCGGTCTTTTGGCGTTCCGTGATGTCGATGCCGGTGGCCACGACGTACCGGATGGCCCCGTCGCCGTCGAGCAGGGCGGTGTCGGTCCAGGAGATCAGGCGGCGGGTGCCGTCCCTGGCGATCCAGTGGGTCTCGTGCCGGTGGGGAAACGAGCCCGGCCGAAGGCGGCTGAACTCGGCCTTGACCGTTTCGATTTCGTCGGCGGGCAGGACCATATCCCAGAAGAACTCGCCGGTCGCCTCGTCGGCGGCGTAGCCGGTGATCTGCTCACAGGTCCTGTTGTAGCGAACGATGCGTCCGGTGCGATCGAGCACCACGATGAGGGCGCCGGAGGTCTCGAGGATGGCCGAGACGAGGTTGCGTTCGGCCTGGAGGGCCTCCTCCGCCCGCCTGGAATCCGTGACGTCCTCCGCGAAGACGGAGATCCCGTCCCGCGAGGGGTACGCGCTGATCTCGAAGAAGGCTTCGCGGTTTCGGACGCAGTATCGCTGGATTCGCCGTTGCGGCTGCTGCGTTCGCAGCACGTCGCGATACAGCTGTTCGATTTCCGTCCCGCGCACGTCGGGGAAGACGTCGAACAGCGATTTTCCGATGGCGTCGGAAGCGGCGACGCCGGTCAGCGTCTCCGATGCCTTGTTCCAGAACGTGTATCGCAGGTCCTTGTCCATCGCGAAAAAGACGTCGCCGATGCTGTTGGCCAGTTCGCGGTAGCGGGCCTCGTTCGAGCGGAGGTCTTCCTCCGCCTGCCGGCGCCGGGTGACGTCCCGGAAGCTCCAGACGCGGCCGCAGAGGAGGCCGTTGTCGATCAGCGGACAGGAGAAGTGCTCGAAGAACCGGCCGTCTTTGAGCCGGATGGTGTCGAAGTCCTCGGCCGGGTTCTGGTGAAGCCCCCGGACCCGCGCGAGGAAGGCCCCCGGGTCCTCGATCTGATCGAGCATGCGGTCCAGCAGACTGCCGTCGTCGTCGGCGAGGCACTCTTGCGGGATCCGCCACAACTCCGCGAAGCGGGCGTTGGCGTGTGCGACCTTGCCGTCTTCGTCCATCACGAGGATGCCGTCGGCGGTGGACTGGAGGGTGGCCTTCAGCAGCGATTCGCTCCGACGCAGGGCGGCCTCGGCCCGGTCGTGCTCCGCGATCTTCGCCTTCAGGTCGTCGGAGGTGCGTGTCAGTTCCGCGGTCCGGGCGGCGACCTGGTCTTCGAGCGTCCGGTGCCATTCCTGAATCTGCCCGACCATGGTGTTGAAGGTGACCGCGAGTGCGCCGACCTCGTCGGCCGTCGTGACGGGCGCCCGCGCGCCGAGGTCGCCGTGCGCCACCCGCGCGGCGGCCCGGCTCAGGGCCAGGAGCGGGCCGGTGATCTTCCGGGCGTTGCCGATGACCAGCCCGATGACGCCGGCGACGGCCAGCAGACTGACGGCGAACGACCAGGCGAGGTTCCGCCGCAGCGGGGCGTACACTTCGGTCTGGTCGCGTTTGACGACCAGGCCGAGACCCCACTCGGGCGTTATGCGGATGTGGCGGCAGGCGGCGAGAACGGGCACGCCGCGATAGTCGGGGGCCTCGAGGATTCCTTCGTGGCCGCGGACCGCCAGGCGGTCGGGGAGTGCCTGGCTCTGGAACTCGAGCGGCCGGGGCACGCTCCCGTCGGGCAGCGTGTGTTTCAGTGGTGCGATGATCCGCCGGTCCGGGTTGAGCAGCACGACCTCGCCGGTGAGTCCCAGCCCCATGCCCGTTTCCACGATCGGCCGGAGGGCCTTTTCGGCGTCGAGTTCGAAAATCAGCACGACGGCGGCCCTTTCCTCTTCGGGTTGCCCTGTTTCGGGGGCCGACCTTGCGACGGCGCGGCCCAGGTGGGGGCCTATCCGGCCGCTGTGCGGGCAGACGGTAACGTCGGTGATGACGGTCACCCCGGGGCGTTGGTTGCGTGCGAAGGCGTCAAGCGAAGAGACATCGCGCCCGACCAGGTCGTCCCCGACCGAGACCAGGACCCTGCCCGTGGCGGCATCGACGACCAGGATGCGCGAGTAGACCTCGTAGGACGTGCGAATCAGGTTCAGATAATCGAGGAGCCGCCCGTAACCGGGCTCCCGGCGGACGGCGGCCCAAAGGTCCGCATCGCGAAGACCCGCGGCCTCCAGCCGCTGCACGGCGTCGCAGAGGCGTGAGGCGTTATTCGCGAAGAAGGCGTTGTCGGCGGAGACCCGGATGTCATTGCATCGTTCCGTGAATACCTGGACGATCCGGTCCTTCTTCAGGTCGGCGACCAGTTCGAGGTTTCGCAGGATCTCAGCCCGTTGCTGACCTTGCTGCCCGACGCAGGATGTGCCGGGCACGCCGAAGACCTGGATCAGTTCGGCAATGGACCACGCGCAGACGAGACCGGCGCCCAGATAGAGGATCATCCGGGTTCGGATGCTCAGCGATCGGCGGCGCGAGGCGTCGGCCGGCGGCTCGGTTGCGCCGTCGTGATTCGCAGGGTCGGGCATGGCGGGCACCTCGTTCGTGGGCCCTGGGCACGGCCGGCGGCCCGGCCGTCAGCAGATAGATCGGTTGTCGCGGCGTTACGCTTTCCTGCCGTCGTGTGTTATCGGCCAATCATCGTGCGATTGCGGCCGATCGTGGCGTCGGCCCGACGCGGTTCAGATAACCTTGGGGCGGTTCGCGGATTGCGGTCTGACAGTACTGAAAGCCCGCACTGTCCGGCGTGAATTGTCAGGCGGGTGCGAAGCCGCGGCCTTCGCGTGCCGATACAAGCTCGGGTGTCATACGGAACCTGTGCAGGGAAGTGAGGTCTGACCGGGGTGGCTCAGCGCAAACCGCACAAGACGAGGATTCTGCTCGCCGAGGACAATCCTGACCATCAGCAGCTCCTTCAGATGGGCTTGACGGACGGGCGTCCGGACGTCGAGATCCACGTCGTGGCGAGCGGAGCCGAGCTGCTCCGGGTTTCCCGGGAGGCCGGCCCGGACGGCTTCGACTGTATCGTCCTCGACTACTATCTGCCGGATGCGCGGGCGGAGGAGCTGGTTCCGCAGGTGCAGGAACAGGGGATCCGCTGCCCCACGGTGGTCATCTCGTCCAGCCAGGAGCAGACGGTCGTTGTCAACAGCATCCGCGCTGGCGGGGTCGTGGATTTCGTGCCGAAGACGGAAGCCATCGAGGGGAACGGTCTGCGGGAGCGCGTGTCGGCGGCGATCGTACGCTGGCGGCGTCAGGAGGCGGAGAAGAGGCGGAACGCCCTTCGCGAGCGGCGGCTGACGGCCCTCACCGAGGAGGACCCCCTGACGGGCCTGTTGAGCCGCCGCTGGCTGGACCGCGTGCTTTGCGACCGGCGGCAGCGGCTGGATCGGCGGGGCCGGCTGTCGGTGGCGATGATCGACGTGGACTTCTTCCGGCAGGTCAACAGCACGTATGGCCATCCGGGCGGCGATGCGGCGCTTCGCGGCATTGCCGACGTGCTGCGGTCGTGCGCGAATCCGGGCGACTCGCTCTGCCGGTACGGCGGAGAGGAGTTTCTCGTCCTCCGGCCGGCGACGACGTACAGCGAGACGATGGTGTGGGCACAGCACCTGCGGCGGAAGGTGGCCGATCTGAACGTGACGTACGGCGGGGCGGTGATCCCGCTGACGATCAGCCTCGGGGTCGTGAACCGGACCAACTGCCACGTGGACATGCAGATGATCTGGCAGGCCGATCAGGCGATGTACCAGGCGAAGGCGCTGGGGCGGAACCGGGTGTGCACGTGGGAGATGGTGGCGTTCGACCGGGCGGTCAGCGGCGTTCTGGCGTTCACGGCGCCGTCGCTCGAGGCCCGCCTGCGCGAGGTCCTCGCGAACTGCGAGACGCACCTGGGCGCGACGCAGCGCGACCACCTGACCTCCCATGCGGAGTACGTCGCGAAGATGGCGTTGCGGCTGGGGCGCGTGCTGGGGATGGGCGAGGCCGCACTGGAGCGTCTGCGGATCGCGGGTCTGTGCCACGATCTGGGCAAGTTCCTCGTCCCCGAGGATGTGCTGGCGAAGCCGTCGTCGCTGTCGCCCGACGAACGGCTGGTCGTTTCCTGGCACGCCGGCGATGGGGCGGACATGTGCCTCCGGCTCGGGGCGGACGTCGAGACTGCCGACTACGTCCGGTATCACCACACGCGGTTCGACGAAGACGGCGCCGCGGGCGGGCGGCGCGGCCGGGAGACGCCGCTCGGCGCCCGCATCCTGGCCGTGGCCGATGCGTTCGTTACCATGACGTCCGAGCGGTCGTACTGCACGGCCCGCTCGTTTACGGCGACGATCCATGAACTTCATCGCGTCGCCGGGGCGCAGTTTGATCCGAAGGTGGTCTACGCCATCCCGGCCGCTCTGCTTTCCGATATCCCGAAGCGGCAGGCGAACGGTCCGTCGGCGGTTGTGTCTGTCGGCGACGACGCGGCGATGGCTGTCGAATCCCGATGACGTGTCAGCGGCCGGGGGGGCGGAAAGAACGGCGCCGAATGCGGCCGATCATCGTCGTTTTCGGCCGGTCCCATAGCGATGCGTCCGCTCGCGCAGATGCCTTTATTCCATAAGGTTAATACTGCCTCGCGCCGACAATGAAGGTGTGGATGGGCCGAGGCCGTGGGTGTGGCTTGCTGGTCAGGAGGACAGGATGTGAATGACCGTCGAAAGGGACCACGAGCGGAGATGGGAAGGCGCCGGTCGGACCGCTCGCCCCTGTTCCGCCACGTCTTCTGGCGGACCGTGGGAGAAGAGCGGGCGCGAAAGGGGCTTCTGGTGGGCGTCTCCGCAACGGGGCTGGCGATGCTGACCGAGCGTCAGGATTCGCCATCGCCGGGTTCGCGGATTACGTCGGGCAAGCGTGCCCGGCGTCACCGGTGGCCCGGCACGGCCGTCGTGACGCGGATCGATCACCTGTCGGGGTTGTTGGATCTGGTGGCGGCGGAGTACGTAACGGGCGGGGCGTCGTCCTCTGCGGAGCGGCGGCGTCAGGAGGCGAACTGAGGGGGCCGCGCGGCCGGCGCTGCCGGCCGGGTGACGCGGCCTGTGCGGGAATCTCAGCAAAGGCCAGGGACCCTGGAACGGACAGGAATGCCCCCAATCGGATCGCCGGGCAGCCCTCGCCCGGCGGTGAAGAGCCTCCCGTCCGGGGTCCCTGCCATTATTCCGTTCCCGTCTTTGGAGGGCACGGTGCGCAGAGGAGCCAATTCATGATCGAACGGCGAGCGCAAGAGGACCGTCGGAACGAGCCGCGCTATCCCCTGGCCGGCCAACTCGCGTGGCGGAGGGTCGGCGGTGAACAGACTTTTACCGGATGGCTCAGCGACACCTCGCGGAGGGGGGTGTCGTTCATCGCGTCGGCGAAGCGTCGGATCTCATTCGGCGACGAACTCGAACTCATCAGCCCGGACGAAGGCTCCCAGCGGTGCCGGGTCACACGCGTCGAGGCGTACGGCGGCGACCTGTCGCTGGTGGCGTGTACGACGATTGACTGAACGCCGTCTGTCCCGGTGGACGCCCCATTGTTTCGGCGGTGGGGGTGGCGATTCATTCGCCCGTTGGCGGCAACCGCAGCCCTGCCGCCGCCGCTTTGCTTCGGAGTGCCGCTCCATCCGGGCCGGGCGCCTTCGCGATGCTCTTCACGACGTCGGCGTGCTTCTGCAGTTCTTTGATCGCCCGGGCCCAGTCCGCCGGGCGCTCGTTCCGCAGCCGCTGTGACTCCCCCAGGCAGATCGCCAGGTAGGCCGCACGAGCCCGGCTCCTGGCGTCGGCGGCCAAGTCCTTATCCAATCCCGGCAGGAACCGATTGCGGAGTTCGGCAAGCCGTTCACCCGGCGAGACCAGCGGTCTCACGTTTGCGGGCTTCTGCACGCGAATGCGGAAGACACGTCGGTCTCCGTCGCGTCTCTCGGCGCCTCCGTTGGCCAGGATCACGGTCCTGGCGATGTCGGCCAGGCGCTCGCCGTAGCGGCTGATCGTTTCGTCCGTCGGCATGCCGGGACGGGTTCGGTTCTCGTACCGGTCGCCGATGGCCCACTTCTGCCCGGCCATCCACCGCCGTCCCTTGATCACCCCCAGGACCGTCGCCGCCGTTGCGGCATTGCAGTCGGCATCCCATCCGAAGTTGAACGCGAGCCGCAGCGTCTCGACGAAATCGCCACGGCCGTGCAGCAGCGCCCCGACGATGGCGGCGGTGTTGAGGACGCAGCCGTTGCGGTCCACGATGTCGCCGCCGTGACGGGCGTACTTCGTCAGGATCTGCCGGCGAGTCTCTCGCCAGTCGTGGGGGTGCGCCTTCCACCAGCCCTGCACGTCGCCGATGATTCGACGGATCTCGGATTTCGGGTCTACCGCGAGGCGGCCCGCGTTGAGGATCTGGCCGACATCGCTCGTGACAAAGGCCGTTGCGATCATGCCGGCGAACAGTTGTGTCGTCTGTGCGGGCTCGCCGTCGATGGCGACCTCGGTGTAGTGCAGCGAGATCGTGGATGCCGTTTGCGGCATCGCCGGGGCGACCAGGCCGAACGCCTCACAGAGGAACTGGCCGGAGACGTTGAACCCCGACCACGGATTGACCGGGAGGCGTCCGGTCCAGGGCGGCTCAATCCCGAGGTTCATCAGCCCGCGGGCGTAGAGGTTTGCGCACCAGATGCGCTCGTTGATGTGCGTCCGCCACAGTTCGACGATGCGTGGGGGCGGGATCAGCGGCTCGCCGGTGCGCTGCATCTCGACGACGTAGACCCATTCAATGTCGGTGTCGTCATCCGTCCATGCCCCTGCGGGCAGCGAGGGGACGTACTCGGACACGTTCCCGGGCCCGGCGATGTACTTGTTCTCGTGCGGCAGGCCGTTGAGGTTGCCGAGCAATTGCCCCAGGAGACCGCCGGCGGTCTTGTCGGCGAGGACGTCGGCGGGGACCTCTGCAAACTCGGCGTCGGCTGCGGAAGCCGCCGAGGCAAGCCCGAGCGTCGCGAGGATTGGCAGCCAATGGATTCGCTTTGTGGTCATCTCGTGCTCTGCCGCCCGCGTGGGTCACCGGACACGGGTGATGATGCGGTCTCTGGTCCAGTGATCGCGATACCAGGTGCTCGCCTCGAACGTGTCATCCAATTCGGCCATGCGCCTTTTCAGCAGCTTGCGGAATCGCTCGAGCGTCGACGTGTGGCCGGCGTCGCCCGCGAGGTCGCGGAGCTGGTACGGATCGAGCGTGTTGTCGAAGAGCAGTTCCCTGCGGTCCTTGCGGTAGATCGCGTAGGTGTACCGCTTGTCGCGCAGGGCCCGCCACTCGTAGCCGTCCTCCCATGTCGCGCAGGCCCCGGTGTTCTGCAGGAACGCCGCTTCCGGCTCGGGGCCGGGCTTGCCGAATGCGCAGTGGCCGAGGTCCGTGCCCTCGACCTTCGCCGGGACGGGCAGACCGGCCATCGACAGGAGCGTCGGCATGATGTCCGGCGTGTTCAGGCACGCATCGGTCTTCGAGCCCGCGGGAACCTTTCCCGGCCAGCGGACGACGAACGGCACGCGAATCGCCTCTTCATAGAAAATGTTCTTGGCCCGCCGGCCGTGGGAGCCCATCATCTCCCCATGGTCGGAGGTGAAGACCACGATCGTGTTGTCGCGGATCCCGGCGTCGTCGATCGCCCGGAGCAGACGGCCCAGGTTCCAGTCGAGGTTGGCGGTCATGGCGTAGTAGCCGCGCATCATGTCCGGCAGCCGGCGGCGCTCGGCCGCGTCCCTGAAGCGGCCCCACGCGTCGGCATAGGGATCGTTTTCCGGCTTGTAGTTCGGCGGCGGGGCGAATCGCGGCCTGCCGTCCTCGTCGGCGAACATCGCATAGTACTCGGGCGGCACGTTGTCCGCCCTCCAGGGATCGTGGGGCGTGCCGACGGCCAGGAACAGCGCGAACGGCTTGCCTGCGCGAGCGTAACGCCGGACGAGCCCGATTGCCATGTCGGTCTGCACGTCCGGCTCGTAGCCGCTGACAGGAATCTTCTCGGGGCCGTCGGTGTGGTAGTACGCCTTGTAGTACTCGTGGTGGAAGTTGTACGCGGCCCAGAAGCCGTCGAAGCCAAGGCGGTACGGTCCCGGCGGGACGAACGAGTTCTTCGCCTCGTCGTGGTGGCCCAGCTCGTTGGCCCAGAGGTGCCACTTGCCGATGTAGGCGGTGTCGTAGCCGTGCCGCGTCAGCACATGGGCGAGGCATTCGTGGTTGGGGTTCATCCGCAGTTCGTTGATCACCATGCCGGTGGATGTCGTGTACTTTCCGGTGAAGAGCGAGGCGCGGTAGGCCGCACACACCGGGTGGCCGGACACGGCGTTGCGGAAGACGACGCCCTGCGCGGCCAGCGTGTCGAGATGGGGCGTCCGCGCCTTCGGATCGCCCGCGAACCCGCACGACTGGTATCGCAGCTGGTCCGCCAGCACGAAGACCAGGTTCGGCCGTGCGGCCCGGGCGTGCGATGCCAGGCAGAGAGACGCGATCAACACAACGGAGGACCGGTTCACGGCAGTGCATGCCTCCGGGGCCTCGCCGTCCGGTCAGGCCGGGCGCGAGGCGTCCTTTCGCCAGTCGGCGGACTTCCAGCGGCCGCCGGTGAAATCGGGGACCTCGACCGTGTTGCCCTTGCGGCGAATCGATTCGCGCGAGCAGTGGAAGATGGAACTCCACGTCGCCGCGTCGTAGACGTCGATCCACGGCTCGCGGTCGTGACGGACCATGCCGACGAAGTCGCGGATGACGAAGAAGTCGCCGCCGCCGTGGCCGGCCTTTTCGGCGTCCCGGCCCTGGCGCTGCCAGTACGGGTGGTCGTATTTCGCGAGGTATTCGTCGGCGGGCCGCCACGTCTCGTCCTGCGCCTGCTCGAAGTAGATGCCGGAGCGGGAGTCGTAGACGCCTTTCGTCCCCTGGATGAGGTAGAAGTGCGAAACGGGCCGTGGTGAGTTGACGTCGTAGTCCACGCGAATGAGCCGGCCCTCGGCCGTGTGGATCAGGACAGAGACGTACTCGCCGAGCGCCCAGTCGATCTTCGCCTGCGGGCTGTCGGGGCCGAATCGGCGGCGGGCGTATTCCTTGAGCACGCGCGGGGCCGACATCATCGCCGAGCAGGTCTCGAGCCGGTCGCCCTCGTTGATGCCGAGCCACTTGCTCATCGGACCGAGGGCGTGCGTGGGGTAGTCGCTGCCGAAGTTCCGGGCCGCCCATTCGCCCCACCAGTCGAGCGAGCCGTCCTTGCGGAACAGCATGAACCGGCAGTCGTGGATGTAGCTGCACTCGCCGTAGTACGTGTCGCCGAAGACCCCGGCGCGCGCCATTTGCCAGATCATCATGTTTCGGCGGGTGTAGGCGTAGTTTTCCAGGAGCATGTAGCGTTTGCCCGTCTTCTCCTTCGTGTGAACGAGGTCCCGGAGTTCGTCGAGTTCAAAACCGGCGGGGACCTCGCTGCCGACGTGCTTGCCGGCCTTCATGGCCTCGATCGCCATGGGGCAGTGCCACTTCGTCGGCGCGGCGATCAGGACGGCGTCGACGTCGTCGCGGCGGAGAAGGGCCTCGTACGCATCGTCGCCCCTGGAATGGACGGCGGGGGCGGCCCCGCCGGCCTCGGTCACGAGCTTGGCGGCACGGCGGGCGTTCTCCTCGCTCATGTCGCAAAGGGCCGTGATTGCCACGCCGGGCGTGGCGAGGAGGTGCCGAAGCAGCCCCGTGCCGCGGTTGCCCAGGCCGATGACGCCGATCCGGACGGCGCGAGGCGTGCCCTCTTGTGCGCTGAGCGTCCGGGGCCGTGCGGTCAGGACCCCGGCGGCGGACAGGCCGGCAGCCCCCTTGATCAGAAATTCGCGACGGTTCATGACGACGATCTCCTTCGCAGTAGTTCGCTCCGTTCATAGCCCGGATCGGCCGGCAAAACCGGCCAGACCGACGGCGGAGGGGCAGTCTACCGGGACGCCGTATCCCTGCACAATGGGGCCCGGGCGAGGCGGAGCCGGTCGTGCCGCATGGCGTCGCCCTGCGGAGACGCGACGGAGTCCGGGTCTGCGAGGGGATCCGACCGGGGCGCTCCCCGTTGCACGGTCCCGTCAGAGCCGGCCAAGAGCATACGCGGGGATATCCCGCAACCGGTCCCATTGCCAGATGGGGCCGGCGATCATCCGCTGGATCCGCTGATAGCGCTCGCGGGCCGCCGGATCACGCCATCGCACGCGCTGCATCATGGCGCGGGACTGGACGACAAGCGTCGGATCGAGTTGGCTCGCGCGCCGCTGCCAGTCCTCCTGGGCATTGAGGGTGCCGCGTGCGAGCAGGTATTCGACCGGGACCCTGTGGTTGATATGACCGATGCGCGATTGCGGGTCCGCGGGACAGCGGGCGACGAAGGCGTCGGTCAGGCCGTACTCATCGATCGCGTGGACCTGCCCGCCGGCATAGTAGGGCGCGATCCCCATGTTGGAGAACAACACCGTGATGGGGCCGTGGGTTCGGCTGTAGCGTGCGAATATTTCGCCCAGCACGCGGGCGCTGGCGAAGCTGCCGTCGGCCTGCGTGGGGGGGCGAAACCGGTTCTCGTTTCGCGGCCCGGCATAGACGCTGTACTCGTCGGCGATGCCGCCGGCCGCCTCGATCGCCTGCGGCGTCGCGATCCGTGGCCTCCAGTCCACCAGGCTGCCCGCCCCGGCCGCAAGAACGGCACCGCACAGCGCCGCCGGAGCAAGCGCGCGATGCCGCTCCGCGTCGGTTCGCGCCGGCCGCCGGGCGAGCCAGTGGCCGCCGAATGCCGCCACGCCGACGAGCGTCGAGTCCAGGAACCGGCCCCGCATGAAATCCCCGCCCACGCCGATCACATAACCGAGTTGCAGCCAGAGGCCGACGATGAGGCACAGATTGACGATGGTGCGATCGTCCGACGACCGCGCCGTGCCGCCCGTCTTGCCGCGAAGCCGGGAGACGCAAGAGCACAGGCCCGCCGGCAGCACCAATGCGACCAGGGCGGCGTGGACGGGTTCGTGCATCGCGAAGTCACGGGCGTAACGAATCCCGGCCGCCGCGGCCACCTGCCACGGCAGAGCGACCTTGGCGTACGCCGTGTTCGGCAACGGTGTGCCGTAGTAGACCGTCGCAAACCCGTGCCACAGCAACAACGGCAGCAAGCCGGCCGCGAGCGCGGCGAGGGCGGCCCCACGCCGTCCTTCCAGAAGCGACCGCCACGCCGTCCACGCCAGAAGCGGCGCGCAGAGAAAGACGTGGTCCAGCCGCGTCAGCAGCAGAAGCGAACACACAAGCGCCGTCCGGCCGACGGGCAGGGCGCCGTCTTCGCCGCGTCCGAGGGCGATGCCGTACAGCAGTACGAGCAACATGTTGAGCAGGGCTGTCTCCAGCCCGGACGTCTGATACTCGACGAACGTGCGCGAGCTGAGGAGGGCGAGCACGACCGCGGCCAATGCCATCCCGCCGTGCGGCCTGCGGCGGAACTGCCGGGCCAGCAGCAGGACCGTGGCCGCCGTGAGGATTACGCCGGCACATACGGCGAAGGCGTAGACATCGAACACCGCCGCGCCCGCCAGCAGGACGAGGAACCACAGCGGATGCGTGAAGCCCTGGACACGCTCGCCGATGTTGAAGACCGGCCCGTGTCCGGCCTGGCAGTTCGCCACGTGCCGGAATGTGATGAAGGCGTCATCGCAGACCCACGCCCGCCAGAAGACGAATCCCGCGGCCGTGACGGCCAGGGCCACGGCGAGGACCTGGTGGCGGCGATCGCGTGCATGTCTGCTGCCCGGACTGGTCATGCCCGTGAGTATACCCGGCCGTGATCTTCTCTGTTACGGGTGACGGATCGACGGGGGCTTCACTGCTTTTGCGGTGGGGCGCGAATTGTCTCTGTCGCCCCTGCGTTGTGGTCGCTCGAGACCTCGTCGGATCGCAAGCGTGGTCGCTGCCGGGCGTCAGAACCGCGCCAGTTCCTCCGCCGCGCGGGGGGATTCGGCTTTCTTTGCCTTCGCCGCTGCCCTGGCACCGGCGGCCGGTGCGATCAGGTTCTTGTGAACGGCCTCGTCCGTCGGCGAGAGGGGAGCGCGTTTCGGCGGCGCGGCCTTCCTTCTCGGGACGGCCTCCGTTTCTGCGGTTGGCGTGGCCGACGCGCGGCCCTCGGCTGAACCTCGCACCAGGGCCGTCAGATCCTGTACCATGGCGTCGAGCTGTTCCGCCTGCGCGCTGAGTTCTTCCGATGCCGAGGCCGACTCCTCCGCGTTGGCGGCATTCTGCTGCGTGACCTGGTCCATCTGGCTGACGGCGGTGGTCACCTGACCGATGCCCTGCGCCTGTTCGCCGCTCGCGGCCGCGATCTCGCCGATCAGGCTGCTGACCTTCTGCGCCGATGCCGTGATTGCCTCCAGGGCTTGGGCCGTTTCGTCGGCCACGGTCACGCCCTTCTCCGCGTTCTTCACAGAGCCCTCGATCAGCGTCGCTGTCGTGCGGGCCGCCTCGCCGGCGCGCTGGGCCAGGTTGCGGACCTCCTCCGCCACTACCGCGAAGCCCTTCCCCGCGTCGCCCGCCCGGGCCGCCTCCACCGCTGCGTTGAGCGCCAGCAGGTTGGTCTGGAAGGCGATTTCGTCGATCGTCTTGACGATCTTTGCCGTCTCGTCGGCCGACTTCTTGATTTCCTCGATCGCGGCATTGAGCCGGCCCATCGATTCCTTCCCGTGGCCCACGAGCGCCTTTGCCTCGTCCATCAGCGAGTTCGCCTGCTGGGCGTTGCCGGCGCTCTGCTTTGCCATCGAGGACATCTCCTCGAGCGAGCTGGAGGTCTCCTCGATCGCCGCAGCCTGCTCGCTGGCGCCCTGGGCGAGCGACTGACTGGCCGAGGAGACCTGTGCCGCCGCGGACGTCGTCTGCGCGGCCCCGGCGCTCAGGCCCTCGATGATCCGGTTGATCGGGCGCGTGATGTTGCGCGCGAGCAGCAGGCCCATGCCGATGCCGACGAGGCACGCGCCGATTCCGAAGCCTACGACCCCTTTCTGCACGAGACCGCGGGTCGCGGCGAGTTCGGCGACGGCCTCGTCCGCCTCACTGGAGAGCGAGTCGGCGATCTTCCGGGCGTTCTCATCGATCACGTTCAGGTGCTTGTCGGATTCGCCGTCGGCCCTGGCGATGCGGTTTTCCAGGATCCGTCGGATCTCGGGAACGACCTTCTCCCGGAACAGCTTGTCGCACGCCTCGTCCGCCTCGCTGACCTTGGCCAGGAGGGCCCGCTCGTGGTCCGTGTCGACGGCGGCCGCCACCTTCTTCTTGTACTCGTCCATCCTCGCGACGCTTGCGTTGAATTCGTCGATGCTCTTGAGGTCCTGGTTGATGATCAGGTCCGCCTGGTTCTGGTACTGCTTGACCATCCAGTAGATCATGTCCTTGATGGCCAGCAACTGCTCGATGCGGATCTTGAGTTCCTTGTCGTCGCTCCTGGCCAGGGCCGCGTCCAGCTCTTTCTGGATGGACTGGGCGATTCCCTGCGCGGCTTCCTCGGCCGCCGAAATCAACCGGTCGGATTCGTCGTCGTACTTCGCGATGAGTCCTTCGATCTGGTGCCTGACCTCGGGCACGATCTGTTCGTGAAAGACCTTGTCGAAGGCGCTGTCGGCTTCGTCGAGCCGGGCCATGCAGGCCTTTTCCTCCGGCGTATCGACGACGCCGTCAAGCTGCGTGTTGTATTTGTTCATCGCAATCCGGGAGGCGTCATACTGTTCCACGGACGCCAGGTTGCGGTTGATGACCAGGTCCGCCTGGGCACGGTACTGCCGCATCGCCCAGTAGGGCACCAGCCTGGCCAGCAAAGCCGCGTCCTGGCGCTCGTTCGCGGCGGCCGCCGTACCGCTCATTCGCGCCACTCCCCAGTAGGACACGGCGGCGCCGGCAACCGTCAGCGCCACGACACACAGAAACCCTGCGATCAGTTTGGTCTTCAGACTCATCGACATCCGATCACCTTTCGTGTTCTCGTAAGAAGCGACCTGCACGGGCGTCTCCGGGGGCGCGCGGCGAGCCGCGCGCGTTGCCTTGAACGCCCCCGGGGTGTATCGGATGTCGGATTCCACATCTTGATCATTGTGTTTCGCCGGCTTCGAAAACGGTTGCACGATCGTGTGTCGAATGGCACTGCCGTGAAGAACCCGCCGTGCGGGACAGAGACCGAGCGTGTCC
>CAZUAI010000096.1:0-19814 GCA_964617875.1 uncultured Planctomycetales bacterium
CATCCGTACGATCTTCGCTCGTGCGAGGTGCGGATTATGCAACTTGGGGGTCAAGTCGCGGCGACGCCCCGATCACCCGGATCATCCCCAACTTGCCCAAATCGTGCAGGCTGCCGAAACGGCCGGGAAGCTTGCTCATCAACTCCTCGTCTACGCAAAAGGCGGCAAGATTCTTCCTCGACTCGTCAAGTTCAACGACGTGGTCAACCGCTCGATCAGTCTGGTCAGGCCGATTGCGCCCGAAAATGTGCAGGTGGAATGCCAGATCGCCGATGACCTCGGGCATGTCGAATGCGACATGGCTCAAGTGGAGCAGGTGATCCTGAATCTGTGCAGAAACGCCTTCGATGCCATGCCCCAGGGTGGCCGGCTGCGGCTACGGGCGGCGAAGATATCACTGACGCAGCGACTCGAAGACGCTCACCCGCCGTTGCCGCCGGGTGATTACGTATGCGTCGAGGTCGAGGATACAGGGATGGGGATGGACCCCCAGACGGCCAGTCGAGTATTCGACCCGTTCTTCACGACCAAGCCCAACGGGTATGGCCTTGGGCTGGCGGCGGCGTGGGGTACGATGAAGAGCCATGGGGGGTCGATCGCGTTGACGACAGGGCCAGGGCAGGGATCGACGTTTCGGATCTGGTTGCCGCGGGCGAAGATCGGGGGCTGAGTACTCGGGCCGCGGGCCGGCGCCAAACGCCGCCGCGAGGCAAAAAGGAGGTTCGCGAACCGATGGCACCCAAACCGAAGCAGCGTTCGGCGCGAGCCAAGACGCCGGCCGACGCCAACGAGGTGTACAGACTATGGCAGAGCCTGCGCGATCCTGAAGAAGCGACAGCCGAGCATCGGCGCAGAGAACCGAGGCGCATCCCGCCGCCGGGGCTTTCCGTGAGTCTGCGCGTCGGCGACAAGCTCATGCGGGCCAGCGTCCTGAACGTTGGGCAGAACGGCCTCGGACTGTTTGCCAAGATGGAGATTCCGGACCGCACGACCGTTCAGTTCCGGCTTAGCGACAAGGGTGAATGGCTGGACGGCCGGGTCGTCCACAGCACCAGTACGGTCGGTGGTTATAAGATCGGTCTTGAGCCGGTGTGATGGCCGGCTTGACGGCCATCGGTTTCCGCATACGATTCGGGGCATGCTCCGCCGACCTGCCATACTGCTTTTTCCCCTTGCCGCGATCTGCCTCGGTTGCCGCGAACCGGGACCGCCGTCCGGGCCGACGGTCGCCCGCATCTCCGCCGAGGATGAGATGTCGTTTGATCGGCTGTGGGAATCCGCCGCGGACGTGCTCCGTGCGCACCAGTTTGTCCCCGACCGTCAGGACCGGCAGGCCCGCGTGATCACCACATTGCCTTACACCTCCCCGCAGTGGTTCGAGTTCTGGCAGCCCTTCCCGACGAGCAATTTCGGCCGGGCCGAGGCAAACGTCCAGACCGTCCGCCGCCAGGTGGAGATCCAGTTCAAGCCGGTCGAACGTCCGGCCGAGTACGAGATGAGCGTTCGCGTGGACATCGAGAGATATTGCCTTCTCGAACGCCAGGCAACGAGCGCGGCATCGGCCTTTCAGGTGTTCGGCGCCAAGCTGCCGACCGTCGAGGGCCGGCAGGAATCGCGGCAGTCGGGCGCCTACTGGGAGCCTCTGGGCCGCGACGAGAAGATGGAATCGGCCCTGCTTGACCGCATTCTGCGCCGCTACGGCGGCGAGGGCTACCGCGTTTTCGAGGCCGCCGAGCCACCGACGACACAGGCATCCGCGACCCCCGGTGACCGTCTCTCGGCGGGTGCCCGGTGATTCAGGATCCGTGTTCGTGTTGCGCGCTCCGTCTTCACCGTCCTGGCCGGCGATTGGAGCCTCAAGAAGGCCGCTTCGCCGGGGGTGCAGTATTGGCGATTAGTGAAGTCGTGATTGTGCCGACCCCCGCCTTGACCTCAAGGGCCCGAGACGCGATACTGGCCGTTTTGAATGGCCTGAAGGACTTGGAGCGAAAACGTGTACGCGATCTTTGAGGACGGCGGTCGGCAGTATCGGGTGCAGGAGGGGGACACCATCCGGGTGGACCTGCGAAACCTGGCAGACGGACAGGAGCGGGTCGAGTTCGAACAGGTGCTCCTGGTGGGCGAAGGGGCCGGCGTGAAGGTGGGCCAACCCTACGTCAGCGGCGCCAAGATCGTCGCCCGCATAAAGGGCGAGGTCAAAGGCGAGAAGGTCGTCGGCGTTGTGTTCCGCCGTCGCAAGCGCGTGAACGTCAAGCGGGGCCATCGGCAGCGGCACCTTGATGTGACGGTCGAGCAGATCGTAGGCTGACACCGCTTCCAGTTTGCGGTTTTCCAACCAACGCAAGTCGTCTTTGCCATCCGGAAGCGACGCCGGATTCCTTGCGCGCCGCATCGGGCAGACAGGTCGGTGGAGCGGCCTACATGTCGTGATCCACGATGACCGCGTAGAGTTCGTCAGCCGTATTGGCGCGTAGGATCGCCCCCCGGAACGAATCCGTCAGCATGAGTCGGCTGATGCGGGCGAGGGCCTGAA
This sequence comes from uncultured Planctomycetales bacterium, assembly GCA_964617875.1. Taxonomy (GTDB): domain Bacteria; phylum Planctomycetota; class Phycisphaerae; order UBA1845; family PWPN01; genus CAZMVY01. The sequence goes on from CAZUAI010000096.1 coordinate 2,534, forward strand.
TATGCGGCCCGTTCTGATCAACGGGGCTTGCGAGCAGCGTGACGACCTCGACGGGCCGGCCGTCGATGCTGCTGAAGTCAATCGGGCTCGCGGGCCGGCCGACCGCCATGGCCAGCCGCTCGCAGCCGGCGGCCTTGCCGTGCGGCACGGCCAGGCCACAGCCGATGCCCGTGGAACGCACGTGTTCGCGGGCCATCACGGAGCTTAACAGGGCGTCGCGGTTGCTGACCTGCCCGCTCTTGACGAGCAGATCGACGAGTTCCTCGATGGCGCCGTCGCGGTCGTGCGCCTCAAGCGGCACCCGCACACAGGAACGGAGGAGAATGTCGGACAGTTTCATGCCGGCGTCGGCCCCCTGGGGACGAAAACGGGGGATCATAGCAACTTTGTACCGGCATCACAAATGAGGCAACAACACGAACGCTACGACTCCGCCCGCCCCGCGTTCGGCGGCGCCGCGGGCGCGGAATCGGGCGGCGGCTGCACCGGAAGGGTCCGGCGAACGTCGCTCGTCGCATGGCCGGCGAGCCAGAAGAGGTCGCGCGGCCAGAGGCCCAGGGCCACGGACGATGTTGCGCACATGGCCACGACGAACGCAAGCGTCCGATAAGGGAGGACCGCCGTGGTCTCGCGCGGGCTGCGAAGGTAGCAGGTCCCGATGATCCGCAGGTAGTAGGCGGCGGCGACGGCGGAGTTCAGCACGCCGACCACGGCCAGCACGATCATGGCCGACCGATGCGGATCGCCCGGGGCCAGCGAAAGGGCGCCGATGATGACATAGAGTTTTGCGAAGAAGCCGACGGTCGGCGGCATGCCCATCAGGCTGAAGAGGCAGATCGCCAGCGCAAGGGCGGCACCGGGCTGGGCCCGTGCGAGGCCGGAGAGATCGTCGAGTTCCTCCACAGGCCGCGACTCGACCCGCAGATAGGCCAGCACGGCGAACGCACCGAGATTGGCCAGCCCGTAGGCGACGACGTAGAAGAGCACGGCCGACCATCCGTCCCGCATCGGCGTGTCGCCAAGAACCGGCCCGACAAGGATGCCGATCAGCATGTAGCCGGAATGGGCGATGCTGGAGCAGGCGAGGATCCGCTTCACGTTGGTCTGCACGAGGGCGACGCAGTTCCCGACCGTCATGGTCGCCGCCGCAAGCCCCCACAGGACCCAGAAGACGGCGTTCGGGCAGGACCACGACACATCGCCCGCCGTGTCCGGCGGCACCGGCGTCAGCAGGCCGAGCAGCCGGATAATCGCGACGAATCCGGCGAGCTTGGGAAAGAAGCCGAGCAGACCGGTGACCGGCGGTGCCGCGCCCTGGTAGACGTCGGGGGCGTAGACATGGAGGGGGACGGCCGCAATCTTGTACGCCAGACCTCCCAGCGCCAGGATCAGGCCCACCATCGCATAAGGGTTTTCGACGCCGAGGCTGCCGGTGCTCGCCGACAACCGCATGGTGCCGCAGGCGCCATAGAGGAAGCTGAGTCCGTAGGCGAGGACGGCGGCGGCCATCGCGCCGAGGAAGAAGTACTTGAGGCCCGCCTCCTGGGCGCGAATGTCGGAACTGCCGGCGGCCACGAGGGCGTACGTCGGCACGCTGGCCAGCTCGAGTGCGAGAAACAACGTGAGGAAATCGTCGGCTGCGGCGGTCAGCATCACACCGGCGAGCGCGAACAGTACCATGCCGAGATGCTCGCCCTGTTCGCCGTACTCGGGCAGATGCACATTCAGGAGCAGGACCAGCAGACCAACAGCCGGGGCGACGAGCCGAACGTAGAAACTCAGTGTGCCGACCGCAATGCCGGGCAGGCCGGGCGTGGGACCCCCCGCGGGGACGCCGGCGGCCCAACAGACCATGAGGGCCCCGGCGGTCGCCAGGACCCCGATCCACGGCGTTGCGCTCCTCACGTTGGGCGAACGCGCCAGCCCCGCCAGCAGCGTGAGCAAGGCGCCGACGACGAGCAGGATTTCCGGGGCCAGCAACGAGAAATAGTTGTTCATCGCCGTCGCTGTCCTCCGGGCACGTTCCGAGACGAAGTGGAATCGCTTGCGATCGGCGGGCTCTCCGGGACGGCGAGGCCGCCGGCGGTTCCGGCCGCGCGGTTTCCCTGGGGCACAGGCAAGGGCACGGGGCGGCCCAGAGACTGCGCCACAAGACGCGGGCCCGCGAGCATCGAGCCGGCGTCTGCGCCGGGCTGCGTACCCGGCGATTCGGGCGGACGATCCGTGTCGGCATCCGGCTCCGTGCCGACGGCGTCGGTCGTCGGGGACGCCGGCGAGGCGAGGACCCGGGGCAGCACGTGCGCGAGGATCTGGCCCCGCAGGGCCGGCTGCATCGACCGGATCATCGGTTTGGGCCAGAGGCCGATCACGAGACAGGCGACCGCGATCGGGGCGAGGATGGCGATCTCGCGGCGGGTCAGATCGGGCTTGAGCCCGGTCGAGAGGTCGGGGGTGTCCGGCGGCGCGGTCACCGGGCCGAAGAGGACGCGCTGGCACATCCACAGCATGTAGACCGCGCTGAGAACCACACCGAGCGCGGCGAACGCGGCGTAGACAACGCCGAGCGGCCCCGCGGGATCGTTCGGGAATCGGGAACTCTGAGACGTGAACGTGCCGAGCAGGACGAGGAACTCGCTGACGAACCCGTTGAGGCCGGGCAGGCCGATGCTGCTGAAGGCGAAAAACACGAGGAAGCAGGCGAGCCAGGGCATCGGCCGGGCGAGACCGCCGATCTCGTCGATGTGCCGGGTGTGGTAGCGTTCGTAGATCATGCCGACGACGAGAAACAGGGCGCCGGTGGAAAGCCCGTGATTGACCATGTACAGAAGCGAGCCGGTCAGGCCGGCCTCCTTCAGGCTGAACATGCCCAGAATGCAGAAACCGAGGTGAGAGACCGACGAATACGCGACGAGCTTCTTCACATCGGTCTGGACCCAGGCGACGAGGGCGCCGTAAACGATTCCGACGATCGCGAGGGCCGCGATGAACGGCGCAAACTCGATGCCGGCCGCCGGCACGAGCGGCAGGCTCATGCGAAGGAAGCCGTAGGTTCCGAGCTTGAGCAGCACGCCGGCCAGGAGGACGCTGCCGGCGGTGGGCGCCTCGGTGTGCGCGAGCGGCAGCCATGTATGAAAGGGGAACAGCGGAACCTTGATGGCGAAGCCGGCGGCGAGGGCCAGGAAGAGGCAGCGCTGCACGGACGAGTCGAGCCGGCGGCCGACGTCATAGAGGCGTTCCAGATCAAACGTGAAGGTGCGGGCCCCGGGACCGCCGGCCTGATACGCCTCGAACGCAAGGTAGAGGATGGCGGCGAAGGTGAGCATGCTGCCCGCGATGGTGTACACGAAGAACTTGGCGGCCGCGCGGCGCTTTTCGTGGCCGCCCCAGATGCCGATGATGAAGTACAGGGGCACGAGGGTGAACTCGAAGAAGACGTAGAACAACAGCAGGTCCCGCGCGCAGAACACGCCCAGCATGCCGGTCTCCAGCAGCAGCATCAGCAGGTAGTATTCCTTGACGCGTTCGCGGATCCCGGAGAAGCTGGCCCAGATGGCCAGCGGCGCGAGGAAGGCCGTCAGCACAACGAGCCAGGCGCTGATGCCGTCCAGCCCGACGTGGTAGGCGAGGTCGAGCGAGGGGAGCAGCTTCTGCCCGGCGACCCAGGGAACGCGGACGACGAGGACGGTCCCGCCCGTCTGCCAGACGGGTCGTCCGTCCTGGCCCGTGGCATCCTGGAAGAGCCGCATCGCGGCGAACGTGAAGCCGAGCGTGGCGAAGGAGGCCAGCAGCGCGGCCCGGCGGATCTGATCGTGCGACCGCGCATTCATCAGGCCGATCATCACCGCGCCCGCGAGCGGGGCGAAGATGATCACGGTCAGGATCCAGTTGTCGAGCATTCCGGGCATAGCGTCATCCGGCCATCAGCGCGATCAGAAGCAGGACCACAACCCCCGCCGCCATGGTCAACGCGTATCCCTGCAACACGCCGTTGTGCAGCCCCCGCAGAAGGAAACCCGCGACGCGCGGCAGCGTCGCCGCGATCCAGAGGATGCCGTCGATGATGTAGTTGTCCACATCGAAGAACATCAGGCCCGTCCGCCGCGCGGGCGTGACGGCGACGGAATCGTACAGCTCGTCCACGTAGTACTTGTCGTAGACGAGGTTGTGCAGGTCGGGCATCCGGACAACGACGGTGTCCGCCCAGCGGCGCCGGTAGACGTAAAGGACGGCGGCCGCGGCGATTCCGACCACGGCGAGCCCCGCCGAGAGGTACATCATGGCGTGCCCTCCGGATTCGGCCCGCAACTCGACGACCGGGACGGCGGCGAACGTCTCCGCGAAGACGGGTTCGAGAAAACGATGAAAGGCGCCGTGCGGCTCGAGGCAGTTGAGGAAGCCGGCGTAGTGGACCCGGACGCCCGCATACCCGGCGGCGAGAGCGCCGACCGCCAGGATGCACATCGGCACGAGCATCCAGGGCCCCGACTCGTGCGGCGTCACGCCCTCCGGGATGCGCACGGGGCCGTGGAACGCGAGGAAGACCATGCGGAACGTGTAGAAGGCCGTGAGCACGGCCGTCAGCAGCCCCATGACGCCAAGGACCGGGTGTACGACAAAGGCGGCGTGAATGATCTCGTCCTTGCTGAAGAAGCCGGAAAAGAGCGGGAAGCCGGCGAGCGCGAGCGCCCCGGCGAGGAACGTGATATACGTGACCGGCAGGACACGCCGGAGACCGCCGAATTCGCGGACGTCGATGATGCCGCCCATCGCGTGCATGACGCTGCCGGCGCCGAGGAACAGCACCGCCTTGAAGAAGGCGTGCGTGTAGAGGTGGAAGACGGCCGAGTCGGCGGCGCAAACGCCCAGGCCGAGGAACATGTAGCCGAGCTGGCTGATGGTGGAATAGGCGAGGATGCGTTTCATGTCGCACTGGGCGACGGCGATGGTGGCGGCGAAGAGGGCCGTGACCCCGCCGAGGGTGGACACCACGGCGAGGGCGTCGGGCGCCTGCGTGAAGATGACGCCGCAGCGGGCGACCATGTAGACGCCCGCGGTGACCATCGTGGCCGCGTGGATGAGGGCGGAGACGGGCGACGGACCTTCCATCGCGTCCGGCAGCCAGACGTAGAGCGGCAACTGGGCGCTCTTGCCGACGGCGCCGCAGAAAAGCAGCAGGGCGATCGTGGTGTATTGCCACTCCGGCAGCGTGGCGCCGGCGAGCTTCTCGAAGACAACGGCGTAGTCGAGCGGGTTCTCGCCGGGCTGGGTCAGCGGAGCCACCCAGTAATAGATGCAGAAGATGCCGAGCGCGAAGCCGAAATCGCCGATGCGGTTGACGATGAACGCCTTCTTGGCCGCGGCGGCCGCCGACGGACGGCCGTAGTAGTAGCCGATGAGCAGGTAACTGCACAGCCCCACCGCCTCCCACCCCAGGTAGAGCAGAAGGAAGTTGCCCGCGAGAACCAGCACGCACATCGAGAACACGAACAGCCCGATCAGGGCGAAGTACCGCACGTAGCCGGGATCGGGGTGGCCGTGCTCGCGCATGTAGTCGCGTGAATAGACGACGACCAGCAGCGAGATCGTGCACACGGTGACGAGCATGACCGCCGTCAACGGGTCGATGTGCATGTTGACGCTGAACCAGGTCCCGCCCGCCGGGGAGATCCATTCGTACAGGTGGTAGGTCCGCGAAAACGTCTCGTGCACCGGAGTCGACGGCGGCGGCATGGCGGTGACGCCCAGCACGATGCCGCTCGCGATCAGGGCGAGGAACACCCCCAGCAGGACGGGCCAGTGGCTGTCGCCGCGGAGGAACCGCGGGCCGGCGACGGCCGTGAGGATCGCCCCGGCCAGCGGCGCGAGCGCGGCGAGCGGCGCGACCTTGAACATGCCGAACTGGGAGAACGTCAGCGTCGTCAACGATTCACGCAGCCTCTCCGTACGTCATCCACGCAACGACCGCCAGGCCTCGGCGTCCAGCGTGCTCTTTCGGCGGAACAGGAGCACGATGAGGCCCAGCGCCAGACCCGCCTCGACGGCCGCCACCACCAGGAGGAACATCGCGAAAGCCTGCCCGTCGAGCTGCCCGTAAAACCGGCCGAAGGCAACGAAGTTCAACAACACGCCCTGGAACATGACCTCGGTCGAGAGGAACACGATGATCAGGTTCCGCCGCGACAGGAACCCGACGAGCCCCGTCGCGAAGAGCATCGCACCCAGGATCATGTAGCCGTGCAGGCCCGACATTCGGCAGTTCCCTTCGTCCGCCGGTCAAAACGGCGGCACCTCGCGCCCGATCTGTCCGGGCGGTTTCAGCTCCGCATCCGGCGGGGTCACGTGCCCCGGCACGGACCGCCGCGCGATCCAGATCGCACCCACCATCGCCACGAGCAGCAGCACGCCGCCGACTTCCACGGCAACGGCATATTGCGTCAGCAAGACCCGGCCGAGTTCGCGGACGTTGCCCGCTTCCGCCGCCGCGGACGAGGGCGGCGCGGCGAACGTCCCCGGCGCGGCCGCCGGCTGATCCGCCAGGAGGCTGCCCACGCACGCGACCAGCAGGAAGGCAATGACCACCGCCGCGAGCGGTTCGCGGGCGCTCACGTCGCAGGCCGACGGCTCGTTCTGTTGTGCCAGCATGATGACGAACAGGTATGTGACGAGGATCGCCCCGGCATAGATGATCACCAGGGCGGCCGCGAGGAACGGCGCATCGGCCAGCACGAGCAGCCCCGCGACGGCCAGCACGACCACGACGAAGTACAGGGCGCTGTAGACAGGCCGGGCGTGCGTCACCACGCGGGCCGCGCCGAACAGCGCCAGCATGCCGAACGCATAGAAGTAGAAGTCCCGTCCGCCGCTCCAACCCGCACCGCGAACACCGAAGACGATCAGGCCCGCCGCCGCCCCCAGCATCAGCACGGCGGCCGCCCGCGGCGACCGGCGGCCGGGCGTCGGCATCGCCCCGCAGAGGCCGGCGGCCCCGACGGCGAACACGCCGTACAGGATGTAGAGCCAGGCTTCGGTCAATGCGTTCGTTTCTCCCATCTACGCGGAACCCCCGCCGCCCGGATAGCCGGTGATCGGCGGGTTCCGCCTCGGCTTCGCGTCCTTCGTCCGGTCGTACACGGCAAGCAGCGTGTCCAGGTCGAAGATCATCTCCTCCCGCGACCGGCCGACGATACTGTACTCGGGCGTCAGCTCAATGGCATCCACGGGACACGCGTACTCGCACATGCCGCAATAGATGCAGCGCAGCTCATCGATCTCGAACCGCACGGGGATCTTCTCGCGGTCCGGCCAGGGCGCCTCGCCCGCCTCGATGTGGATGCAGTGGGCCGGGCAGGCCGTCGAGCACATGAAGCAGGCGACGCAGGCCACGCGGCCCTGCTCGTCGCGGTTGAGTCGATGGATCCCGCGGTAGTTCGAGATCCGCAGGTCCCGCCGCTGCTCCGGGTACTGGACGGTCCGGCGCTTCACAAACAGGTGGCGCAGCGTGACCCACATGCCCCGGAGGATCTCGGGCAGGTAGAGGCGCATGGCCAGCGTGGGCTTCGGGGCGCCGATCTCGATGATGTCTTCGTCCCGGATCACGCCTACTCCTTCGTCGCCCGCAGCACGATGCGGTTGTCCGCGTTCGCCCTCACCGGGAACGTCCGTTCGTATTTCCGCCCGCCGACCGTGAATGTCGCCCGATAGTCGCCGTAGAAGCCGCGGAAGGCGGCCTCGCCTCTGGCGTCGGTCGTCGTGGCGGTCTTCGTCCACCACTTTCCCTTCACCAGCCTGTGCAACTCTTCGTACGCCGGCTTGGGCGTCATGTCCTGGCGGAGCAGACCCGCCGGGGCCGCCTGCCAGGCCATCTGATCGGAGAAGTCCCACCACGTGATCGCCTGGACGGCCGGGTGGCTGAAGAGCGTCGTGTAGAACCGCACGACCTCCTTCGCCTGCCGCGCCTCGCCTTCGGAATGGCTGCCCCACGTGTAGCCCGGCCGTGTCGTCGTCAGATCCCAGCCGTGTTCGCCGGAGAGGATGGTCGCCTCGGTGAAGTGCAGGGGAACGCCGAATCGGGCGAATCGCTCGCAGATCTCCCACGCATGCTTCGCCGTCCACGCCCCGCCGTGCTGGTGGCACTGAATGCCGATGACGTCGTAGAGCCGGCGGCCGTGGTCGTCCACCAGCCGGGCGATGACGTTGTCGGCGTAGCGATGGTCCACAATGTAGTCATTGATGAGCAGAACGGCGTCGGGATTCGCACGGCGGGCGGTCTGGAACGCCTGGCGGACGAACTCCATCGTGCCGACGGCCTTCGCGGCGGCAGTCAGCTTCGGCGCGTTCTTGAGGATCTCCGCCCGTTCGAACTCCGCGACCTCGTTGACGACATCCCAGAAGTCGATCTTTCCCGCGAAGCGCCGCACGCAGGCGTCGATCCGTTCGAGCTGGAGCCGGCGGACCTCGGCGGGGTCGTCGGGCAGCCACTTCGGATCGACGTAGTTCCACATGAGGGGATGGCCCTTGACGAGGATGCCGTGGGCCTTGCACCAGGCGACGATCCGGTCGGTCTTGTCGTAGTCGGGCCTGCCCCGTTCGGCCTCGTAGCCCCACCAGTAGAACGGCGCGGTGGCGAAATTGAGCAAGCCGTCGAAATGCTTCTCATAGGCGGCGTTGTCCTCCGGCTTGCGGCACTTGCCGAGGATAAAGATGTTCGAGCCGAAGAGGAAGGCATGCCGCGTCTGTTCGATGGCGATCGTGACGTTGGCGGCCGGCGTGCCGTCGGGGCCGGTGACGAGCAGAGACACATCGCCCTTGCGATGCTTCTCGATGCGGGCATCGGCCCCGCCGAGAATTTCGTCATCGCCCGACGCGGCGGATGCGGTGGACGCCGACGCCGCCACAAGCAGCAGGCACCTGCAGAGGAACCGGAATCTCATGCGTTTGCCTCCCCGCCGACGCGCACCGGCGGCAGGCCCGACTGCCGGCCGGTCAGATCGGTCGATGCACGGGAACTCCACAACAGGATCAGGACGACGATCGCGGCGTTGCCGGCGGGCGCCCACCAGGACATCGGCCGCCCGGCGTACACGAGCCCGCCCGCCAGCGCCACGGCCGCGAGGCCGATCGGAACCAGCGACCGCCACGCCAGCCGCATCAGCTGGTCAAAGCGGAACCGCGGCAGCGTCCACCGAACCCACATGAACACGAAAATGAGGAACACCACCTTGCCGTAGACGATGCCGAAACGCACCAGTCCGGCCCACGGGCTCGTGCCCGTGTTGATCCAGTCGATCCAGGCCCAGCCGAGCCTCCCGCTGAAGGGGAAGGGTTCCCAGCCGCCGAGGAAGAGCGTGGCGATCACCGCGCTCGCCGTCAGCATGTGCGCGTACTCGGCGAGGAAGAACATGGCGAACTTCATCGCGCTGTACTCGGTGTGGTAGCCGCCGACCAGTTCCTGCTCGGCCTCGGCGAGGTCGAACGGCGCGCGGTTCGTCTCGGCGAGGACGCTCAGGAGCAGCAGAACGCACGCCACCGGGTGCAGGATCGCATTCCACGCGCCGCCGTCGATCTGCGCGGCGGCGATCCGCTCGAGCCGCAGTTCGCCGGCCGTCAGCACGACGACGAGGATCGCCAGCCCCATCGGAATCTCGTAGCTGAGCATCTGGGCGACGGCCCGCATCCCGCCGTAGAACGAGTATTTGTTGTTGCTGGCCCAGCCGCCGATGACGATGCCGTAGACGCTCATGGAGCCGACCGCCAGGACGTAGAGCAGACCGATGTCGAGGCTCGCGACCTGGACGTTCACCCGGCAGCCGTCGCGGAACTCGATCGGCCCGCCCCACGGCACGACCGCGAAGCCGACGAGCGCGACCGCAAAGACCATCACCGGGGCCAGCAGGAAAAGCGGGCGATCGACGTTCGCGGGGATGATGTCTTCCTTGAGCAGGGCCTTCACGCCGTCGGCGATGGGCTGAAGCAGCCCGCGCGGGCCGACGCGGTTCGGGCCGTGCCGGTCCTGCATCCACGCGGCGACCTTCCGCTCGTAGAACATGCAGTAGGCCACGGACGTCAGCAGAACAGCGATCACGCCCGCCATCAGGGCGACGCTGAAGCCGAGTTGTGTGCAAAGCCAGGAAGTCATGGGCGGCTCGCAGCCGTTGGTCCGTGGGTCCGCTGGTCCGTCAGCCCGCGGCGCAGTCTCGCGTTTCGCGTTGCGGGCAGCGAATTCAAGGCGTTCGGGCGCCCCCGGGTGCGTCTGAACTCGCTACGGACGACTCGCAACTCTGAACTCCGAACTCTCAACTCTGACTAATGCCCGTGTTCCGGCTCCGGCGGCGCCTTGCGGACGTTCGTCATGGCCGGAACCTCGTGCACCATCATCTCTCTCACTCGCTCGCCGGTGTACAAGCCGCCGTACCCGGCGATTTCAAACAGGTACTGTCCGTCTGCGCGGCAACCTTCCGGCGGATTGATAGCACGCTCGAACGGCTGAATCAACCCGGCGTGATTCACGAATGTGCCCTCGCGCTCCGCCCAGGCACACGACGGCAGGACCACGGACGCCGCCGCCGTCAATTCGTTCGGAAACAGATCCTGCACGACCGAGAACGCCACGCGGCCGAGGGCGGCGCCGGAACCCCTGGCGGGCCAGTCCGGCTGCAGGTAACCGCCGACGACCCAAAGGGCGGCAATCTCGCCCTTGTTCACACGCTCCCAGAGCGCGGCGTGGTCCGGCAGGTTTCCACCCAGGGCGCGGGCGATCATCTCGATCCCGCGCCGGTTCGGGACCTTCTCCGCGCGGACGACGAACTTCGCCGAAGTCGCTTCGGCCCCGACCGGGTAACACTCGTCCGCCCCCTCGGCCGGGGCGGGGCCCAGGGCGATCGCGGCCTCCGGCGCCATATGGCGGACGAACTTCGCCAGGAGCCACGCTTCCTCGCACGCCATCATCGGCGAGATCTGAACCGCCACGGCCGCACCGCCATGCGCACGGACGACCTCGCCGAGCCGGAATCGGATGAGATCCGGGACCTCGTCCCATGCGACCGGCTCGACCGCCGTGCCGCGCCGCACCGCGGGGGTGCGGATCCGACGTTCGTCGCGGGCGTGCTTCCAGCCGTAACGGCCGTCGTCGCAGATCCACCAGTCGTTGACGCCGGGGTTGTAGCGCGGCTTGATGCGGTAGATCCGCCCGTCGTTGTGGTCGATGCGGATGGCACAGCCGGTGCTGCAGCCGGGACAGATCGAAGGGGTGCCGCGCAGCAGCCAGACTCGCTGGGCGAAAAGGAAGTCCTTGTCGAGCAAAGCGCCCACGGGGCAGACGTCCACGACGTTGCCCTGGAGCCGGTTCGCGAGCGCCTTGCCGGGGAAGGCGTCGATCTCGAGACGGCCGCCGCGGTTGACGACGCACAGCTCGCCCGTCCCGGCGACCTCTCGCGTGAATCGCACGCAGCGGGTGCAGAGGATGCAGCGGTCCTGGTACAGCAGCGTTCGCGGACCGACGTCCTTCTTGGGGTTCTTGGTCTTCGCCTCGACCATGCGCGACGTGGCGCTGCCGAACTTCTCGCTGTAGTCCTGGAGCCAGCATTCGCCGGCCTGGTCGCACACCGGGCAGTCGAGCGGGTGATTCAGCAGCAGGTGCTCCATCACGTGCCGCTGGTTCGCGCGGACGCGCTCGGAGTCGAAGCGAACCTCGACGCCGTCCCGTACCGGCGTCTGGCAGCTCGGAAACAGCCGGGCGGCCCACACGGGATTGCCCGTTTTGGGGTCCGGGATCTTCATCTCCATCAGGCACAGACGGCACGACGCCACGACCGAAAGGCCGGGGTGGTAGCAGTAGTACGGCACGTCCATGCCGGCCTCGAGCGCGGCCTGGAGGACGGAGATCCCGCTGCGGCATTCGATCGCGCGATCGTCGATGACAATCTTCGGCATCTACACCTCACGCGCCTGGATCGCCTTCGGTCTCGTCAGCCGGCCGGCCAGAGGCCGTTCGTACACCGACCGATTCGCCGCCGCCAGGATCTCTTCGGCCCGCCCCGGGGGCTGGGCCGCGATGGCTTCCTCCAGCTCACGCCGATACTTCCTCACGATCGTCCGTATGGCGAACGCCGCGCCGTCCGGCAGGCCGCAAATGCTCAGGCCGGGCATCATGCCCATGCTGTTCGTCTGCTCCTCGATCAGGTCCAGGTCCTGCACCCGGCCCGCGCCGGCGGCGATCCGCCGCACGATCTTGTGCATCCACGTCGTGCCCTCGCGGCACTGCGTGCATTGGCCGCAGGACTCGTGCGCGAAGAACCTCGCCGCGTTGAGCAGCACGCTCGCGATCGGCGTATCGTCGCCGATCACGATGGCGCCGGCCGTGCCCAGACCGAGCAGGCCGTGCCGCTGCGGGTCGTCGAAATCGAGTCTGCAGTCGAGTTCATCGGGCGTGAGGATCCCGACGGAGAGCCCGCCGGGAATGACGCCCTTGATCGCACGGCCGCCGGCCATCCCCCGGCCAAAGTCGTCGCCGTAGATCAGCTCGCGGACGGGGAGCCCCAGCGGCGCTTCGAAGCAGCCGGGGCGGTTCACGGAGCCGCTGACCGTGTAGAGCTTGGGGCCCGTGCTGCCCGGGGTGCCGATCGAGGCGAACCAGCCGGCGCCGCGTTCCAGGATGTGCGGGAGGCAGCAGAGCGTCTCGACGTTGTTCACGACGGTGGGCCTGCGGAAGGCCCCCTCGACGGCCGGGAACGGCGGCTTGATCCGCGGCCAGCCGCGCTTGCCCTCGAGCGACTCGATCAGACCCGTCTCCTCGCCGCAGACGTAGGCCCCGGCCCCGCGGTGAATGTGGCACTCGAGCGAGTAGTCGGTGCCGAAGATCCGCCGGCCGAACAGCCCCGCCGCGTACGCCTCATCCAGCGCCCGCTGCAGGATGTGAAACGGCTCGTGGAACTCGACGCGGATGTAGACGTAGGCCACGGTCGCCCGCGTGGCGAAGCCGGCGATCAGGATGCCCTCGAGCAACTGGTGCGGGTCTGTCTCGCAGAGCACGCGGTTGTTGAACGTGCCCGGTTCGGACTCGTCGAAGTTGACGCACAGAAACGTGACCTCGCGGTCCTTCGGCAGGAACGTCCACTTGACGCCGGTGGGGAATCCCGCCCCGCCGCGCCCGCGGAGGTTCGACCGCTTGACCTCCTCGACGACGGCGTCCGGCGCCATCGAGGTGAGGACCTTCTCGGCGGTGCGGTAAGTGCCGCGGGCGCGGGCGACGGCGAGCGTGCGAATACCCTCGACGCCGGCATTTCTCAGCAGTATGGGTTCGAAGCTCGCCATGTCGTGTCAGCGCAGGCCGGGCCCCTCGGTCATGCCTCAGGCGCCGCCCCCTGTCCCTTCGTCGCTCCGTCGTTTCGTCGTTCCGTCGCTTCCTGGCTTCGCCGCCTCGGCGCCTTCCCGCGGTGCATCGTACAGATCGCTGCGGGGGACGTCGAGCGCATCACTGTTCGGATCCGCGAGGATCCGCAACACATCCTCCGGCTTCACGCCCTTGTGGAGCCGTTCGTTGATGAGCATGCACGGGGCGTGCTCGCACGCGCCGAGGCACTCCTCGGTGATGAAGCTGTATTCGCCGTCGGGCGTCGTCTCGTGCTCACCGATGCCCAGCTGACGCTGGATCGCCTCGGCGACCTTCCCGCTGCCCATGAGTTCGCAACTCAGCGAACGGCAAAGCACGATGACCTTCCGCCCCCGCTTGTGCCGCCAGAAGTGCGTGTAGAACGTCACCGTGTCGAAGACTTCCGCGGGCGGGATCTCCAGCAGCGCCGCCACCTCCGCCATCGCCTGCCAGCCGACGTGCCCCAGGGCGTCCTGCACGACATGCAGCGCGGGCAACAACGCCGCCCGCTTCGCGGGATAGCGCGGGAAAAACGACCGGATCTTCTCACGCACCTCCTCCGACAGCACCGGCGGAGCGTCAGGTGCGAACACGGGCGCGTTGCGATCAATCGTAGGCCAGGCCATGGGAGTCAAGAGTTCGGAGTCACGGGTTCAGAGTCAAGAGGGACGAGTCTGGAGTCACGGGTCGCGAGTTGAGGATCCGATGGCGTTCGTGCGCTATCCGTGGCGCGGCATTTGCCGCTCCCTGCCTGCCACACGCGACCCTGAACTCGCAATTCATGACGCATGACTCACCGGTCTAGCTCCGCCGCGATGATGTTCAGGCTGTTCAGGACCGGCGGGATATCGCTGATCTGGTGCCCGACAATCAACTGCGCGAAGCACTGGTAGTTCATGAAACTCGGCGGCCGGCACCTCGCACGGTACGGCCGGTTCCCGCCGTCACTGACCAGATAGTACCCGAGTTCGCCGTTCGCCGTCTCGTTCGCGGCATAGGCCTCTCCGACCGGCGGCCGGAAGCCGCGGTTGGTCATGATCTGCTCGAAGTGGTGGATCAGCCCCTCGATCGAGAAATACACCTCCCGCTTGTCCGGGAGCGTGACCTTGTCATCCGGGCCGACGTCCACGGGCCCGGCCGGGACGTTGTCCACCAGTTGCTCGATGATCGCCAGCGACTGTCGCATTTCCTCCAGGCGCACGAGGTACCGGCCGTACACATCGCCGAGGCGGGAAACCGCCACCTTGAACCGTACGCCGGACGAGCCGCGGCCGTCCCAGTTGTCGGCGTAGCAGAGGTACGGCTCGTCCTTGCGGACGTCGCGCCGGACGCCGGACGCGCGGGCGACCGGGCCCGTCACGCCCCACTGAATCGCATCGGCGTCGCTGAGATAACCGATTCCCCGGGTCCTCTCGATGAAGATGCGGTTGCGGTTGAGCAGTGTTTCGACGTCGTCGAGGGCCTTGGGCAGCCGGCGGGCGAACGCCTTCACATGGGCGGGCCACTCGGGCGGCATGTCCATGCTGACGCCGCCCACGCGGGTGTAGCTCGTCGTGAAGCGCGCGCCGCAGATCTCCTCGAAGAGGTCGTAGATGTCCTCGCGCTCGTTGAACCCGAAGAGAAACGCCGTAAACCCGCCGAGGTCGAGGGCGGCGCAGCCGACGCAGAGCAGGTGGTCCTGAATGCGGGCGAGTTCGGCGAGAATCGTGCGGATGACCTTGCAGCGGGGCGTGATCTCGATGCCGAAGAGCTTTTCGCACGCCGCGTGCCAGGCGATGTTGTTGGCCATCGGGCTGACGTAGTTCATGCGGTCCGTGACGACGACGTACTGGTTGTAGTCGAGGTGTTCGCCGAGCTTTTCGAAGCCGCTGTGAAGGTAGCCCAGGTGCGGCGTGCAGGCCACGATCGTCTCGCCGTCGAGTTCGAGAACCAGGCGGAAGGTCGTATGCGTCGCGGGGTGCTGCGGGCCGAAGTTCAGCGCCCAGCGGTCGCCGCCGGGATCCTCCCGGGTGAGCGTCGTGAGCGGCGTCGAGATGGCCTGTCGTGTTCGCTGCATTGCCGTCTTCCGCTTCCGCGCCGGGCCGCAGACTCAGGCGCTCTCGCGCGTCACCACCTCGAAGTCCTCCCGCTCGCCCCGGCCGCGAAGCGGATAGTCTTTCCGCAGCGGGTGCGCCGCAAAGCCGTCCCACGTCAGGATGCGGCGGAGGTCCGGGTGCCCGGCGAACCGCACGCCGAACATGTCGTAGACCTCGCGTTCGGGCCATTCCGCGCCCTTCCACATCCGGCAGACCGACGGCACCTCGGGGTCGGGGTCGTTGACGAAGCACTTGACCCAGAGCCGGTGTCCGTGCGTGATCGAGAGCAGGGCGTAGGTCACGCCGTAGCGGTCCCGCGCCCCGGGGAACTGCAGGTAATCGACGCAGGTCAGGTCGCAGAGCTGCTCGAACAGCGTCGCGGGGTCGTCCCGCAGGAAGCGCATCACCTCCAGCAGCCGGTCCGACGGCACGCGAACGCAGATCTGGTCTGACGGCCCCTTCGCATGGTGGACGAGCGGCGCGGGCGCGAAGTCGATGTCGGCAAACTCCGCCGCGAGAACCTTCGCGAGTTCGAGGCCGCTCATTTCGGGGGACCTCCGGCCGTGCCGACCGGGCAAGCGGGCTGCGGCGGGCGGATGCGAATGCCCAGCCCCCCGCCCCGTTCCGCACTGCTCTTCACGCCGTCCTGCTCGACGATTCGCTGAATGGCCATGACGCCTTCGAGGAGCGTCTCCGGCCGTGGCGGGCAGCCGGGGACATAGACATCGACCGGCAGGAACTGATCGATGCCCTGCACAACCGCGTACGTGTCGAACACGCCGCCGCTGCTGGCGCAGGCCCCCATGCTGATGACCCATTTCGGTTCGCACATCTGCTGATACAGACGCTGCAGCACCGGCATCATCTTAATCGCCACACGGCCGGCGACAATCAGCAGGTCGCACTGGCGGGGGCTGAACCGCATCACCTCGGCCCCGAAGCGGGCGATGTCGTAACGGCTGGCACCGGTGGCCATCAGTTCGATCCCGCAGCAGGCCGTCGCGAACGGCAGCGGCCAGAGCGAGTTCTTGCGGCTCCAGTTCACCGTGTTCCTGCGGATCAGGTCGAGCACGTGATCGAGCCGCGTGAGAAGCATGTCCTCGCGGCTCATCACGTGCGGGTCGTACGTATGCTTCTGGCCGCCTAGTTCCACCGGAAGACCCCTTTCCGCCAGGCGTAAACGTACCCGGTCAGCAGGATGCCGAGAAACACCGCCATCTCGGCGAGCAGGAAGCCCTTGCCGAATCCATCGGCGATCATCGCAACCGCGGTGGGGGGCGGATCCGTCTTCGCCGTATCGTGAAACAGCGGGGCCCACGGCCAGAGAAAGACAACCTCGACGTCAAACAGCAGGAAGAGCATGGCAACGAGGTAGAAGCGAACGTTGAACCGTCGCCGTGCGTTGCCGATGACCGGCATGCCAGATTCGTACGTACCGTCCTTGACGGGGCCGCGACGCCGGGGGCCGAGCAGGTGCGTGAGCACCACCATGGAAAGTGCCATCCCGATTGCCACAAGGATCAGGATCAGAACGGCTTGGTATCCAACGGTTTCATTCACGACCCGTGCCTCCAGGCGCGAGGGACAGCCCATGCGCCGTTCGTCGCTTCTCCGCCGCCGGGCCATTCTAGTCGGCGGACGACGCTAAGCAAGGAATCGCCGGGGGTATGGCCGTCCCTGCGCGCGAGGAGGGGGTCACGAACCTTTCTTGCCCTGGGCGAAACGCGTCAGAGCGTCTACCTCCCGTGAACGCGGTGCTCTGCGTGTCCGGCAAAGGTTCCTGCGCCGAATGGCACTGCCGTCCCAAGTGGTTTAGTGCCGGGCGGTTACGTTTTCATGA
>CAZUAI010000097.1:0-19750 GCA_964617875.1 uncultured Planctomycetales bacterium
CTGGCGCTATCGCCAGCCGCTTTGACGCCGGCCGCGTGCGAAGGTTGGGCTAACGTGAGGTAAGCATGGCCTTCCATCCATTCATCCGGGCGACGCCGGGCGGCCTCCGGCACCCCGACGACATCGGCCAGGATGGCGTCGTAGCTCGGCATTTCAGAGATCGGCCGTTTGGGTTACACCAGCAGGGGCGTACCAGACGGAGGATTGTCCTGAAGCCGGCAGATCGAAACCCGAGACGCCGTCAGCCGTCGTAACGGCGGGCGGCGGCGAGCAGCTCCTCGCGAATCTCGCGCCGCAGCCAGGCCGGCTTGAGGACCTCGGCATGCTCGCCGAAGCCCTTGATCCAGCTCTTGAACACGCTGACCTCGGCAAGCCGGAACGTCGCCAGCAGGGGCTCGCCGTCACTGCCGTCCGCCTCGAAGAGCGTGGGGCCGGGGGCCAGGCGCTCCAGTTCCTGCGTCTGGTGCCAGGTGCGTTCCTCAACGAGCGTGGCTGCCCTGCCCGTGAACTTCACCGTGATCTTGACCGGCTCGCCAGCGCCGTGAACCAGCCCGAAGCTGTGTTCGAAATGGTCGCTCACGTTGAAGTCCGCCGGGCGCTTGAACCGGCGATCGGTGCCCTCGATCTGCTGAATCCGAACGACCTTCAGGATGCGGACGTCGTTTCGGTGATGGGAGCGACCGACGGCGAACAGGTTCCCGTCGAAGACAATCAGGCCGTACGGATCGAACAGCGTGTCGAAGGCCGTGCCTTTCCACACGGGGCGGTACGCGATGCGGACCGACAGCCGGCTCCGGGCCGCCTCGATCAGCAGCTTGATCTTGCCCGCGTGGGGCTTGTGGTCGGTCAGCCCGAATCGCGGGACGTAGGTCAGCACATCCACGTTCGCAAAGTGCTGCAGGGCCTTCTCCGGCATGCAGGTGCGGATCTTCTCGATGACCGAGTCGAGGCCCTCGGCCAGATGGGTGCCCGCCACGGGCTCGAAGAGTTGCCGCGCCAGGACCAGCGAAACGGCCTCCGTCGGGCCCAGCACGAACGGTCCCGCCCGGAAGAAGTCGTGCGGCATCTTCCAGTAACGCTTGCCGTACTCATCGTCGGCGTGCTCGACGGGAAAGCCCAACTCCTGAAGGACCTCGAAGTCCCGCTGGATGGTCCGCTCGCTGACGCCCAGATCGTCTGCCAGACGGGCCAGGGGAACCCCTTCGCCACGGGTCTGCAGTGTCTTGAGCAGATTCCACTGCCGCAGGAGCTGATCGCCGCGCGCCATGCCGTGCCTCCCTGCCGATCGGGTATCGAACGCCACGCACGATGAAGGCAACCGGACATCTTGCTTGAGTATCCCGTGATCCGGGGGGGCGATCCATGCGGCCAGGCGGATCCCCCGGACCGGGACAGGTCAAGCCGATTCCGGATGAATCTCACGAGGTCTGAGGGTATTGGTTTCGGGAAGCGGCGTCAACCGGATCGGCCGGCGCCGATCCGAAGGACGAACATGGGCATCCGCCCGACGGCACGGACGACCGCGACCCCGTTATGCCTGCGCTGCGTGGCGCCAGGACGAGGCACGGTGAATGCTGATCCGGCTCGGGGCATCGCCGAGTTGTTCCTTCACTGCGGCGGCGATCCCCGCGGCGTCGATGCCGCACTCGGCCAGCTGGCCCGCCCGCGAGCCGTGCGCGATGAACCGGTCGGCGGGCATCCCCAGGCGCACGAGATGCTCCGTCGGCAGCCGCAGCGCCTGCGCCGCCTCGAGTACGGCCGCGCCGAACCCGCCGACGACCGAATGGTCCTCCACCGTGATCACCGGCACGCCCGCCGTCAGCGACTCGGCCACCATCCGCTCGTCGATCGGCTTGGCGAACCGCGCGTTGACGACGCGGACGTTTGCGCCGTCGGCCGCGAGGAGTTCGCCCGCATCGAGCGCGTGGCTGACCATCGCGCCGTACGCGAGGATGATCGCGTCGTCGCCGTCGCGGAGCAGCCGCGAGCGGCCCAGCTCAAACGCCGGGCACGGCCCGAGCGGCTCGGGCACATCGTCGCGCGGATAGCGGATCGCGCACGGGTGCCCGCACTCGACGGCGAACCGCAGCGCCGCCTGCAGCTCGGCCTCGTCGGCCGGGGCCATGAGAACCATGTGGGGAAAGCCGCGGAGAAACGCGATATCCAGGAACCCGTGATGCACCGCCCCGTCGCCGCCGACCAGCCCCGCCCGGTCCATGCACAGCACGACCGGCAGCTTCTGCAGCACCACCTCCTGAAAGATCTGGTCGAACGCCCGCTGCATGAACGTCGAGTAGATGGCGACGACCGGCCGCAGCCCCGCCTTGCACATCCCCGCGGCGACATCGACGGCGCAGCTCTCCGCGATGCCCACGTCGTGGCAGCGGTCCGGGAAGGCCCTGGCGAACTTGTCGAGCCCGGTGCCGTCGGGCATCGCCGCGGTGATCGCATGGATCCGCGGGTCCGCCTTTGCGACTTCGATCAGGGCGTCGGAGAACGCCGCCGTCCAGGCCTTGCCGCCGCCCTTGTGGACCGTGACCTTGCCGTCCTCGATGAGGAACGGCATCGGCGAATGGAACCGCCCCGGTTCGGCCGAGGCGAAGTCGCAGCCCTTGCCTTTGTCCGTGTGGATGTGCAGGAGCACCGGGTGCTGCACGTCCCGCAGGTACGTCAGCAGCTCGATCAGGCACGGCAGATCGTGCCCGTCAAAGGGCCCGGCGTAGATGAACCCCATCTGCTCGAAGAGCTGGCCGGGCGAGACCGTCGCCTTGATGCCCTGCCGCAAGTGGTCGATCGCGTCCACCATCGACTTGCCGACGACCGGCAGCCGGCCGATGTAGCGCCGCGCCTTGTCGCGCACCTCTTCGTAGATGTGGCTCGCGCGGAACTTGGCGAGGTAGGCCGCGAAGCTCCCCTGCGTCGGCGCGATGCCCCACTTGTTGTCGTTCAGAATGACGAGGAACTGCCGTTTCAGCAGCCCCGCCTGGTTCAGTCCCTCGAACGAGAGCCCGTTCACGATGCTCGCATCGCCGACAAACGCGACGATGCGGTTGTTGCGCCCCGCCGTCTGGTCGCCGCGGGCCAGCCCGAACGCCGTCGCAATGGCCGTCCCCGCGTGGCCCACGTTGAACAGGTCGTACTCGCTCTCGCCCGCGTCGGGAAAGCCGCTGACGCCGCCGGCCCGCCGCAGCGTGTCGAATCGTCGTTGCCGCCCCGTAAGCAGCTTGTGCGGGTAGCACTGGTGCCCCACGTCCCACAGCAGCCGGTCGTGCCGGAAGTCGAAGCAGTAGTGCAGGGCGATCGTGATTTCGGTGACGCCGAGGTTGCTCGCCAGGTGCCCCCCGTTCTTGCCCACCACGTCCACGATGCGCTCGCGCATCGCGGCTGCCAGCTCGACCAGTTCGGCCATCGAAAGCTTCTGCAGGTCGGCCGGACTGTCCACGCGATCCAGGATCGACATAACCATCATTCTATCCGAAAAACCGACATGCGGTGCGGCCGCGGCCTCAGGTTCGGCGTTCCAGCACGAACCGCGCCAGCTGTCGTAGGTTATCGGCCGTCGGCCCGAAGCTCTTCAGCGCCTCCTCGGCATGGGATACCTCTTCCTCCGCCGCCCGTCGGCTTTCCGCAACTCCTACGATCCCCGGGTACGTCTGTTTGCCCGCATCCAGGTCTTTGGTCGTCGCCTTCCCGAGCTCCTCCGGCGTCGCCGTCACGTCAAGCACATCGTCCACGATCTGGAACGCCCGCCCGAGGTGCCGCCCATACCGGCCCAGCCGCTCCACCCGGTCCGCCGTCGCCCCCGCCGCAATCGCCCCCAGCCGGCAGGATGCCGCGATCAGGGCCGCCGTCTTGTGGTCGTGGATCCGCCGTACACGCTCCAGATCGGGCTTCGCGCCCTCGCCCAGAATGTCCTCCGCCTGCCCGCCGATCATTCCCGCCCAGCCCGTCGCCCGCGCCAATTCCTCGACGAGCGCCGCACGGTCGCATCCGGCGTCCGACCGCGCCGCCACGATCTCAAACGCCAGCGCCAGCAGCGCATCGCCGGCCAGGATCGCCATCGCCTCGCCATAGACCTTGTGACACGTCGGCCGGCCTCGGCGCAGGTCGTCGTCGTCCATCGCTGGCAGGTCGTCGTGCACGAGCGAGAACGCGTGTACACACTCGATCGCCGCCGCCGCCGGCAGCGCCTGCTCAACCGTCCCGCCGCACAGCTCGCAACACGCCCCCACGAGGTACGGCCGCAGCCGCTTGCCCGGCGCGAGCGCGGAATACCGGACGGCCTCGACGAGTTGCGGCGAGCATGCCCGGTTGTCCTGAAGCACCGCGTCGAAGAACGGCGCGAACCGCCGCCCCCACGCTTCCATAGCCGCCGCGAGTGTCTCTTGCTGAACGCTCACCACGACCGGTTCCCCGCCCGAGCCGTCTCACACGGCCGGGCGATGCCAAACCACGCGTTCCACAGGACTTACCGCCGCGTCAGCCACTCGACGTCCCGCAATCGGCCCCAGAACGCGAATCGCCGCGACGTCAGAAGTCACGGCGAATTCAGTGAGTTGGCCTCCATTGGCCGTCCCGTTGTCACCGGTGGCCGTCACTGCCCGGGAGAGGGCTCGAACCTCCACTCTCTTACGAGAACATGGCCCTCAACCATGCGCGTCTGCCAATTCCGCCACCCGGGCGCGCGTGCCTGGGATGCCACGCCAGTCCTGAATCTGGACCCTGAGGTCCGCATATCGGACGTCGTGACGCCCATTTGCCAATCGCCAGATTACGCGGAGTTGGCAAAGAATGCAAGGTGTCTCCGGCGAGTCAGCAACGGCCCCGGAGGGGCCCAACGCCGAAGCCGGGGCGGGCGTCCGAAGGACGGGGTGATACGGATCTCCTCCGCCGCAGGCGTTCCCGGCGATTGCTGTGGGAGACGCCCTCATTCGCGGGCCAGCGAAGGAGCCCCGCCCCCCTTTCCGGTGGGCGGGTGTATCAGTTGTTCGGGCACACCCGTGCGGAAAGGGATGCCGATGCGCGATAGCCGGCTTTGCGGCCGGCCCCCTGTTGCCGTACTGGCGGGGCGGGGACGCATGTGTGTGGGCCGAAAACCCCATTGTTGGAGCGGAAGGCGGGGTGCCGGCAGAAATACCTGTTTTTCCGGCGACCTTGCGTGGGCGGCGAGCGTATAATGGAGTGGTATGGGAAGCGGAGGCCGCACGAGGCTTTTTTGCTAGTCGTGCGGACGGCTCCCAGCCGATGTAGGAGTTGAGTACCTCTGGTCCTGCGGGTGGCGACCCGCAGGGGGGCAAAGCCCGGCGACATTCGGGGAGGAGCCAGCCTCCTGAATGGCCCGGGAGCGGCTTCTTGAAAGGAGGTGGTCATTGACGAATAGCATAGGTGAGCTGCCGTAGGGCAGTGGACGCAGCTGCTCTATGGGCAGCCACAACAACATAAGACCCGCGCTCGGCAATCGGGCGCGGGTCGCTTTTTTGCCAACCCCGATCAACCTGACACGTCCCTCGCGGGTGCGTATACTCCTGCCGGTGTCGTTTTCTACGCATAGGGTGGAGCACGGATCATGAACATGAACCAGACATGCCAACGCGCCGCTTCGTCACCGTCGCCCGAAATCATCGCGGGCCGGCACGATTCCGTGGACGGGCACAGGCACGATGCCCGCACCACAATGGGCTGCCGTCGTGGTCGTCCTTCGCGTTCTCGGCGGGCGGCCCTTTCGGTCTTTCGCTCTTCCGCTTTCTCGCCTTGGCGTGGCCTGGGCGGACTTGTGTGCCTGATGGTCGTCGCGGCCGGCTGCGCCGGCCCAGGGCCGTGCACCTCCGGGCCGAAGATCTACATCGTGACCGACCTCGAGGGCGCCAGCGGTGTTTACACGTTCGCCCAGACGCGCGATGCCGAAGGGCCTCTCGCCGACAGGGCCTGCGAATCGCTCATGGGCGATATCGCCGCCGTCGTCCGCGGTCTGCGGGCGGCCGGGGCCGGCGAAATCCTCGTGCTCGACGGGCACGGCAGCGGCGCCTTCGTGCCGCACCTCATGGAGCCGGGTGCCCGCTACATCACCGGGAAACCGCTCCGCAGGCCGTTCTACGGCCTGGACGCGACGTGCGCGGGGCTCGCCATGGTCGGCTACCACGCGATGAACGGGACGCCCGACGGCGTCCTTCACCACACGCAGTCGTCGAAGACCGAGAGCCGCTACTGGTACAACGGCGTCGAGTCGGGCGAACTGGCCCAGGACGCGATCCTCGCCGGGCACTTCGGCGTACCGCCGATCCTCGTGACGGGCGACGAGGCCACCTGCCGCGAGGCCCGCACGTTTTTCGGCCCCGAATGCGTCACCGTGGCGGTCAAGAAGGGCCTCAGCCGCGAGGCCGCCGTACTGTACCCCTACGCCGAGACGCGGGCGGCCCTCTATGACGGCGCCCGGCGGGCGATCGCCGCAATTCCCCGCTGCAAGCCCTACCGCATCGCGATGCCGATTCAGGCGAAGAAGCAGTTCCTCGTCTTCGACAAGACCGCGCCCGACAAGCCACCAGGCCCCGGCCGCCTCCAGACCCGCGAAGCCACGATCACCGACCCCCTTCGCATTCTTGACTTCTGAATGGACACGGATGGCCGGCTCGCCGGAACCGCCATCGCGAATCCGTCCCCTCGGACTCACTGTGCGGGAGGAGGCGTCTCCTCGCCCGCATTGGCGTCCGTCGGCACTACCTCGCCGAGGGCGAAGCCCATCGCAGCAAGCCTCTCCAACAGTTGCCGCCGGCGCACCGGCTTGACGATGAAACCGTCGCAATGCTGCAACGCGGCCTGCATCACATGCGCGGGATTGCTCGAACCGGAAACCATGATCTTCTTCGCCCGGCCCGTCCCGGCGCGTGCCTCCTCCTCGCACAAACGCCGCAGGAGCATCAGGCCGTTCATGCCGGGCATCTCGATGTCGATCGTGACGAGATCGTAAGGATGAAAGCCCCACAGGGCCTTGCGGAACATCTGCAGCGCGGCGTGGCCCTCGTCGATTGCGTGGGATTCGCCGAACACCCGGAGGATCGCCGTCAACTTCTCCCGCGCCGCGGGCTCATCATCGACGATCAGGCTCTTCATGACAGGACCCTCCCGAAGCCAGGAACCCCGGCGTCAACACGTACTCCTTCAGCCGGTGGAACTCGGCAATCAACTCGTGAATGTAGCGCTCCATTCTGCTCAGATCCCGCTGCGCGCCAAGCGCCTCAATTCGCGCGGCCACGTCAGCGAGCCGCGTCGCCTCGAGCGTTCGGGCGCCGCCCTTGATCGAATGCGCCTCGCGGCGCAGGGCTTCCGCGTCGCCGGCGGCCAGTGCCTTGCACAGGGTCTCCGCCTGGCGGTCAACGTGCTCGATGAACTGCAGCATGGCCCCCTCGGCGATCTCACGACTCCCGAACTCGTCCAGGGGCACCGCGAAGTCCACCGGCGCTCCGCTGCCGGCGAACGCGGCCGCCGGCTGGCCGGCCACGGAGGCCCCGGCCGCGCCGGATGCCGAATCCCGCTGCAGCCATCGGCTGACGACGCCGATCAGGGTCGCCCGGCGGACCGGCTTGGTAACGACATCGTCCATACCGGCCGCCAGACAGGCCTCGTGCGTCGCGGCGTCGGCGTGGGCGGTCATTCCGACAATCGGCACCTGGGCCGACGGGCCCAACCCGGCGCGGATGCGGCGCGTGGCCTCGTACCCGTCCATCTCGGGCATCTGCACGTCCATCAGGATCACGTCGAAGCGCTCCTGCTCGCAGAGCATAACGCCTTGCGCGCCGTTCGCCGCGACGACAGGATCGCAACCAACGGCCTCCAGATGCAGGCGGGCGACGTCCTGATTGGGCGGGTAGTCGTCCACGATCAGGATTCGGCCCCGGCAGACCGGCAGATCGAGCGGCGCCTCGCATCCGGGCCCGCTGGAAGCGGCCGACTCGGAGACGTCGGCCGGCGCGCAGACGTCAAAGGGCAGATCGACCTGAAAGGTGCTCCCCCGGCCGGGCTCGCTGTCCAGCAGAATCCGTCCCCCCATCAGCTCAACCAGCTGCTTCGAGATCGTCGTGCCCAGGCCGGTTCCGCCGTACTGTCGCGTGATGCTGCCGTCGGCTTGCGTAAAGCTCTCGAAGATGACCTGCTGCTTTTCTTTCGCGATGCCGATCCCGGTGTCGATGACGGCGAATCGCAGCCACGGGTGGTCGGGATCCGGGTCGCGGCGGCTCACGTCCACCGTCACCGATCCCTCGTGCGTAAACTTGACGGCGTTGGAGACGAGGTTGACCAGCACCTGCCGCAGACGGAACGCATCGCCCAGGAGGTAACGCGGCACGTCGTCGCGGATCCGGACGGTGAACTCCAGGCCCTTTCGCTGTGCCTCGTACGACGTCGTCTGCCGGACACCCTCGAGAACGGAGTACAGGTCGAAGGGTTCGCGTTCGATCGTGAGCCGTTCGGCTTCGATCCTGGCCTGGTCGAGCAAATCATCGACCAGGCGAAGCAGCGAATCGGCCTCGCGCAGGATCGTCTGTGCCTGGGCACGTGCCTTGCCGGGGTCGCCGTTGTGAAGCAGGATCTCGGCGAATCCGATGATCGCGTTCAGCGGCGTGCGTATCTCGTGCGAAACGTTCGCCAGAAAGCGGGACTTGAGGCGGGCCGCCTCTTCCGCCACCTCCTTGGCGTGCCGGAGCAGTTCCTCCGCCTGCTTGCGGTTTGTCACGTCGTCTATCGCGACGAGTACGTGACGGCGGCCGTTCAGGCTGACGGCCTCCGCGGACACACTGAGCCATCGCGGGTTGCCGGGCTCGCTCGTGCGCGGCGGAAGCGGAAACTCCTCCCGCGCGCGGCCCACGGTCCCCGAGGCCACGCTGCTCAGCGCCTGCCGCCAGAGACATTCCGGGCACTCCGCGCCCAGGCCGCACTGGCCGCCGTCCTCGTCGGCGCGGGGGCATCCGATGGCCGCCCCCGCCCTTCGGCCGAGCACCCGCTCGCGCGGAAATCCCGAGATGTCCGCCGCCCGCTGGTTGAGCGCCCGAACGATCCGGTCGGAGTCGATCAGCACCATGCCCACGGGAGCCGCATCGAAGAGGACCTGGAGGTTCCTCTGGCTCTCGCGGAGTTCCGCGTTCGTCTCGGCCAGTTCCCGCGTGCGTTCACGCACCCTGGTCTCGAGATCCTCCCGGGCCGCCAGAAGCTCCCTGTTGATCTGCTCCAGTTCGCGGGCGTGCATTCGATACGCGCGCCGATGAACGAGCATGAAGGGCAGCGACAGCATCAGGAGCGCAGCGGCCGTCAGCGCGAAGCGAATGTAGTTCGCCCGGCTCAGGGCGGCCAGATGCCCGACATCGCAGTCCGCGCAGGCGAGATACCGGTGCCCGCCGGGCGATGTCTCCGGGATCGCGACGGAGCGAAACGTGCCCCATTGATCCGAGTAGGTCACGTAGGTCGTTCTGTTCTCGTCCAGGGCCGTGACGAATTCCGCCGGCACGTCTTCGTACGGGTAGAAGCACCACGACTCGCGCTCCTTCGCCTCCTCCTCCGTAACGGTCGGGGCCGAGAAGAAGAACCGCCCGTCCCGGCGAACAAGCGTGTAGACATACTTGAAGCCGCTCTCCGCGGCATAGCCGGACACACGAGCGCGGTTGCGCAGCTCCTCGGCCCGGGAGATCGAGTCCGCCGCGACGGCACGGTCGTGGAAGTCCTCCGCCAGCATGTACTTCAGCCCGCGCGCGGCCAGCAGCAGTTCCCTGTCGATCTGGGCGAGGAGGTTCCGGTCGGCTTCACGCTCGGACCAGATGACATAGGCGCCCACGCCTCCCGCGTAAAACAACATGCACAACAGCAGCGGAACGAACTGTCTGCGGCGGTAAGACGGTGCCATGAGTGCTTGCGCGGACGACAGAGCCGGCGTACTCGTTTTCGGAACAAGTTCAGGACCGTCGCCAAACGGACGTTCGTGGCGCAACGGTCACCAGCAGTATATATCGGCTTCGGGCGCGGCGGATTCAGCCCCGCGCGTTATCGGGCGAGAACCAAGTCGAACTCGCGTCGGTTCATGCTACAGAATCCCGTACTTGCGAAATGCCTCGGTGCTCGACATTCCCGCCTCGATGGCCCTGCGGACCGTCTTTTCACCGCGGGCCTTCTCCAGGGCGCGCTCGATCACTTCCTTCTCGTGCTTCTGCGGCACAATCACCACGCCGTCGAGGTCGCCGAACACCAGGTCGCCCGGCTCGATCCATACGCCGCCGATCTCCATCGGACAGCGGTAGTCCGCGACCGCCATCCGGACCGACGAGTCCTGCGCATACCGCCCGCGGCTGAACACCGGCCAGTTCTGCTCGAGTACCCGCGGCGTGTCGCGGTGGAACCCATCCACGACCGCCCCGACGGCCCCGCGCATCCGCGCCGTCGCCGTCAGGATCTCGCCCCAGTACGCGCACCGCAGCGTCCCCCCGGCCGCCACGTACACCTCGCCCGGCTGCAACTGGTCCAGCGCCTCGGTCAGCTTGCCGAACGGCCTGGCCTGCGGGCCGTGGACGTCGATCACCAACGCCGGCATCGCCCGCCCGGCCACCCGGTCGGTCTCGCGGATCGGCCGGATCGGCTGCGGCAGGAACCGGTGGTAATGGCCCAGGGAGTCCAGGATGTCGCCGACGACGGGCGTGTAGAGCACGTCCTTCATCAGCGTGAACAACTCGTGGTCGTCTTTCCATTCGCTCATTTTGTGTGCAATGCGCTCGCGGCCAGCAGGAACGCCCCCGTACCCCACGTCTCGGTCCCGCGCGGACGGGCGGCATACATGTCGTACGACCCCGGCATCGTCCCGCCGGAGACATCCATCACCCGACCCTGTTCGTTCACCTTCGTCGCCAACCCCGCCCATGCCCGCTCGACCGCGCCCGGGCCGTCGAGCCGAATCATGCCCGCGCGCTGCGCCTCGAGGAGGGCGCAGAGGATCATGGCCGTCGCCGACGTCTCGAGATACGACTCGGGCCGGTCCAGCACCGTGTGCCACAGGCCGCTGGCCTGATCCTGCGTGGCCAGCAGCCCGCGGACCAGGCGGCGGAAGTCGGCCAGCAGGCCAGCGTACTCCGGCGACCGCCGATCAAGGTGCCGGAGCACCTCGACGTACGACATCGCCACCCAGCCGTTCCCGCGGCCCCACAGCACGCCCACGCACCGCTGCGTCGGCTCGTCATACATGTGGTAGAAGAGACCGGTCTTCGCGTCCTGGCAGTGACGGGCAAAGACGCCGAGTTGCCGTACGGCCTCCTGTGTCAGGTCTTCCCGAAGCGCAATCCGCCCGAGGTTCGCCAGCGGCGGGCACGCCATGTAGAGCGTGTCCACCCAGAGCTGCTTGTTCCCGGCCCAGTGGCCGAGTCCGCCGTCGGACGTCCGCGTCGCCCGGGTCTGGATGAAATCGACGACCTGTTGCGCCATCGTGAGATACGCCGGGTCCTTTGTCTTTTCGTACAGCATGAGGACCGGGAAGCCCGGCCCCCAGTGGCCGCAGTAACCGCGGATCTTCGCATTCGGCGCGCCCTCGAGCACCGGCTCGAGGCCGGCTTGCCGCCAATGGTCGGCCCACGCCTGCACGAACGCCACGTACCGCGGTTCGTTCAGCGCCAGGCCGGCCCGCATCATGCCGGCCATCAGTACGCCCTCGCCCCAGTCGAACGGCGGCGGCTTGGGAAAGTCCCGCAGGACGGCGTCGGCCACGCGGCGCATCACCGGCTCGACGTCCGGCATCACCGCCGTCCGCGCCCGTCCGCCCGCGCAGCCGGTCATGCCCGCCGCGACGGCGGCAAGCGCAACTAAAACGCTTTTGAACGAGGATATCGATGCCATGCGGTCCCCGGCTTTCAGGGTCAAGCATATCGGTTGGCCTGAGTGCATGTCAATCCGGCGGACACGGCCTTGGCATACGGCAACACTACGGGCGCTCTCCGGCTGCCACGGCTTCGCGGATGAACCCGATCGGCCCCGCCCTACACGGAAAGGGCGACGCCTGTTATGCTGCCGACACAGGCAGCCGCAGCGCGCGGCACCACGTTACGGGCAACCACGGACATGGCCGGGGTGAACGATAGCCGCTCCGGCACATCCGGAATCGGAGGTCGGCGATGGCGAATCTGGACAACACAGGCACGATCGGACGTCGGGAGTTCCTCGCCGGTGCGGCGGCGGCGGCGACGGCGTTCACGATGGTCAGGCCCTCGGCCGTCCGGGGCACGGCGGCGAACTCGGCGATCACGTACGGCCTGATCGGCTGCGGCGGTCGCGGATCGTGGATGGTGCCGCTGTTCGAGAAGCACGGCGGTTACAAGATCGTCGCCTGCGCGGACTACTACGCGGACCACGCGGACAAAGTCGGCGAGAAGCACGGCGTGCCGGCCGACCACCGGTACACGGCGCTCTCGGGCTACAAGAGGCTTCTCGAGGAGAAGCTCGACGCCGTGGTCGTCGAGACGCCGCCGTACTTCCACCCCGAGCAGTGCGCGGCGGCCGTTGAGGCCGGCAAGCACGTCTACGTCGCCAAGCCCATCGCCGTCGATACGCCGGGCTGCCTTTCGATCGGCGAGTCCGGCAAGAAGGCGACGGAGAAGAAGAAGGTCTTCCTCGTCGACTTCCAGACCCGCGCGAGCGAGTACTACCGCGAGGCCGTCAAGCGCGTCCACCGCGGCGATATCGGCAAGCTCGTGACCGGCTGGGCGAACTATCCGTGGGGCGTCGGGCACTTCGAAGGGCCGAAGACGCCGGAAGACCGCCTCCGCCGCTGGTACTGCATCCGCGAGCTGTCGGGCGACTTCATCGTCGAGCAGAACATCCACACGCTCGACGTCGCGACCTGGATCCTGAACGCCGACCCCATCAAGGCGGTCGGCGGCGGCGGGAGCAAGGGCCTGCGGGCGTATGGCAACATCTACGATTACTTCAACGTGGTTTTCACGTTCCCGAACGACTTCCTGCTGAGCTACACCGGCAACCAGTGCACGCCGGGGGCGCCGACGGAAATCGCCTGCCGCGTCTACGGCTCGAAGGGCACGATCGACACGGATTACTACACGCACGTCTGGATCGACGGCATGCCCGAGTGCAGGTACGAGGGCGGCAAGTGGAAGCACGGGGCGCTGTACGAGGACGGCACCGTCGTGAACATCAAGGAGTTCCACGAGGCCGTGACGAAGGGCGACTGCTCCAATCCGACCGTCGCCCCGTCGGTCCGCAGCAACCTGACGTGCGTCCTCGCCCGCACGGCGGCGTACCGCAAACGCGAGTACAGCTGGGACGAAATGATGAAGGAGCAGGAGAGGTGGGAACCGGACCTCAAGGGATTGAAGGCGTAACCTGTTGGGCCCGTACTGGAGCCCCACTGGCCGGGGCAGAATCGGCGTGGAAACACTGAGGGCCGTCACCTCTCCCCGGCGTGACGGCCCTCAAAAACCACCCTGATTCCGTGGCAAGCAGCCCGCTGGGGAAACCCAACAAGCCAACCCGCTCAGCTCCCCGTCGAGCCGGCCGGCCCAGTGGGCTCCCCACCGTTCTGCTGGCCTTCGGCGAGCGACTCCCCAGCAACTCGCCTCGCACACAGCGTATAGCATCGGGCGTGCCAACGGGCCCCGCTGCGATGCGATTCCTGGCGAAAACTCATAACCATCACAATCCAAAGAAGTTACAAGAGGCAGTCCCTGCCGTGAATGCGACAAACGTGGGTCCCATTGGGGAAATGTGCGCAGCCCAAAAGCGCGAGAGTGGGGACAACTGCCCTATGCCGTCATCCCCGGATTCCCGGCCGATCTCGCGTTGATTCTGTGTGCGCCGGCTCAACCGCCGGGGCGGCAGGTCTTGCCCGCTTGCGCAGGCCGCGACCGTGCCCTACGGCTTGCGATCAAGCAGACCGCGGATTCGCATCCAGTCGGCACAGCGGTCCGGCCAAGTGGCCACCGGATCCGGCTTCTCGCCGAGCGCAAAGCCGTGCTTGCCTTTTTCGTAAATATGCATCTCGGCGGGCACCTTGGCTCTCCGCAGGGCGAGGTAGAAGCAGATGCTGTTCTCCGGCGGTACGCCGTCGTCCTCGTTCGTGTGGATGAGGAACGTCGGCGGTGTCTCGGGCGTCACGCGTTTCTCGTTGGAGAACTCTTCGACGAGTTTCGGGTCCGGCTCCGGGCCGAGCAGGTTCTTGCGCGAGCCCGCATGTGCGAACGACTCGGTGAACGTAATCACGGGGTAGACCAGTACCATGAAGTCCGGCCGGCAGCTCACGCGGTCGATGGGGTCCGGGGCGTCAGGGTTGCCTTTGTCGAAGTGCGTGCCCGCCGTCGAGGCCAGATGCCCGCCCGCCGAAAAGCCGAGGATCCCGATCCGCTCCGGGTCGATATCCCACTCCTTCGCACGGCTGCGCACGGTGCGAATCGCCCGCTGGGCGTCCTGCAGCGGCGCCGGGTGTCCGTAGCCGACCCGGCGGTGGCGGTACTGCAGAATGAACCCGGCCACGCCGCACGAATTGAGCCACTCGGCGGTTGGCCGTCCCTCGTGGTCCGTTGCGACGCCGCCGTACCCGCCTCCGGGGCAGATCACGACCGCCGCCCCTGTCGCCCGCTCCTTCGGCGGCAGGTAGATGATGAGTGTCGGCTTGTCGCCGGGCTCGGCGCCCCTGGCCCCGGGCGCCCCCTGCGGCCAGAGCAACTCGACCGCCGGCTCGGCGGCCCGCGCAAGGCCGGCGGCACCGGCAACCACAAGCAGCGCAACCACGACACGAACGCAGATCATGCTCGACAGCCTCATGGTGCATCTCCTTCGCGGCGACAAGCCGCCGCCGCAATCCGCATCAATCCTGGGGGACGCTACAGCCACCGGCAGGTCTTCGTCAAGTTTCTTCCGCCAGGGTCGGGCCGCTTTGGAGAGAGCGGCGACCCCATCCCACTTCACAAACGGGCGTGAACAGGTTTGAAGACGCAAGACTGGGTTACGCGGCCGACGCCGGGTATAATGAGCTGTGGTCCGTAAGTTACGGGGTCATGGTGCATGGCAGTCAAACGTATCCGAGTCTACGCGGACACGTCGGTCTACGGCGGCGTCTTCGACGAGGAGTTCGGAGAGCCCAGCCGGCTCTTCTTCGACGAGATCCGCGAGGGCCGGTTCCGCCTGGTCATCTCGGCGCTGGTTCGCAACGAGCTGGAGGACGCTCCTGAGCCGGTGCAGGCGATGTTGGCCAGTGTACGCCTGAACGCCGAGGTCGTTGACGTGACGGATGAGGCCGTGCGTCTTCAGCAGGCGTATCTTGCAGCGCGGATCGTGGGCCCGCGTTGGGAGGCGGATGCCCTTCACGTAGCCATTGCCACCGTCTCGGGCTGTCCTGTAATCGTGAGCTGGAACTTCAAGCACATCGTGAGCTTTGAACGTATCCCGCTGTACAACGGGGTCAATCTGAGCAAGGGCTACGGCGCGATCGCTATTCACAGTCCACAGGAGGTCATAGTCCATGAAGACGAAGACCTTTGATTGCGTTGAGATGAAGCGAAGGGCGGCGGCACGAATACACGAGCAGACTGCCAGCCTGACGCTGGAGCAGAAGATCGAGTATTGGCGCCGGCGAAGCGTGGAGTTCCGGGCCGAACAGGAAGAACTGGCGGCGCGTACAGGTGTTGCGGCCTCGACAGGCAAGCCGAATCCGTAAGGTCCGTTGTTCATTGTCAGTTGTTTGTGATCCGCCGCGCAGGCACTGCGGATCGGGGCCCGACGCGCCAGCGAGGTCAGATCGGCGTCTTGCCATCCGCTTCAGTTCGAGCGATGCTCTCCGGGCATGGCCACCGTGCTTGTGCTCGATCTCGGCACGACGTACTTCAAGGCGGCGTTGTTTGACCGCGACGGGCGGCTGCGTGCCGTGCATCGCGAGGCGCCGCCGATCCGACACCCGCGGCCGGAGTGGTGGGAGCTGGACGTCGACGGCTTTGGGGAAGCGATTCGGCGCGTCGTAGCCGCCGTCCGTGCGGATGCGCCGGCGGCGCTCGGTGAAGCCGTCGCGGTCACGTTTGCGACGCAGACGAACAGCTTCGTGCTGCTCGATGCCGACGGCCGGCCGCTCACGCCGATCGTGCTCTGGCCGGACGAGCGGGCGGCGGGGCTCGCGGACGAGGTGCGGTCGCTGTCGTCGGCACCGGACTTCCGTGCGGTCACCGGCGTGCCCGAACTCGGCACGCAATTCATGGCCGCCAAGCTCCTCTGGCTTCAGCGGGAACAGCCCGACGTGTGGCGCCGGGCCGGTCGCCTCTGCCTGATCAGCGATTACCTCACACTCTGGCTGACGGGGCGCCACGTGACGGAGGCCGGCGCCGCAGGCCTGACGGGTGCGGTGGACATACACGCGCTCCGCTGGTGGCCGGAGACGCGCGCACGGATAGGGCTCGCGGACATCGGGCTGCCCGCCGTCACGCGGGCGGGCACGGACCTCGGGGCGATCCGCCCGGAAGCCGCGGCCGGACTCGGCCTGCCGCCCGTGTGCCGTTTCGTGGTCGGCTGCCTCGACCAGTTTGCCGGCGCGATCGGCGCGGGCAACATCGAGCCCGGCGGCGTCTCGGAAACGACGGGAACCGTGCTCGCCACCGTCCGCTGCGCCGGCGCGTTCGCCACAAGCGCACCGCCCGGCGTCTTTCAGGGGCCGGCGTTCGACCCCGGCGTGTACTACCAGATGATCTTCGGCAGCACGGCGGCAAACCTGCTCGAGCTGTTTCGGAACCAGCTCCCCGACCGCCCCGCATTCGAGTCGCTCGACCGGCTGGCGAGCGCGGTTCCGCCCGGGGCGGAGGGCCTGCGTCTTCGCGCCGAACCGCGGCCGTCGGGCATCGAAGGGCTCTTCACCGGGCGGACCGATCGTCACACGATCGGTCACCAGGCGCGGGCGATCATGGAGGGCGTCGCGCACGCGCTGGCCGAGCAACTCGACCCGTTGTGCGGTCCGCAGCGCCCGGCGGAGGTCCGCTCGTGCGGCGGCGCGGCCCGAAGCGACCTGTGGCTGCAGATCAAGGCCGATGTGCTGGGCATCCCCACGGTGGCGATCGACTGCCCGGAACCGACGAGCCTGGGCGCGGCGATGCTCGCCGCCCGCACCCTCGGCTGGGGCAACCTCGGCGACCTCGCCCGCCGCTGGATCCGCACGAAACCGCCCCATCGACCTCGCGCCGCCGGGCCGGTCGCGACGATCAATCCATCTTGTGATCGGCCGGCTTGACGCCCTTGCGGTGGGCGCCGAAACCGAACGACAGCGGCTTGTACGTCCCCACGATGTCCACGTTGGCCCTGGGCGGGATCTTGCCCTCCAGTCCCACGCACCAGTACGCCGCATTGACCAGCAACCGGCGCAGGCCCTCGCTCTCCAGGTCGGTCGCGGCCCCCATCGTGGTCGTGAAGACGCGGCCGGTCTGCCCCGCGGCGCCCTCGTAGGTCCTGATCCACGCGACGGGCATCGTCGGGTCGTTCGGCTTGCCGGGTACGGCCTTGTCCGTCGGCTTCATGCCTTCGAGCACCTGGCCGAGGACCACCGTTTTGCTGTCGCCCGGCAACGGCAGGCGCACGAGGTAGACATCGGTGGGGCCCCAGATATCGCCGCAGCCCCGCACAATCGGGTTGTCTTTCATTGCCGGCGCGATCACGCCGCGCGTGCTCTGCTTGCCGTGCTGGCCATGGTGGTTGATCCACGTCTCGCCGAGGATCCGGCGGCCGAACCCGCCCTCCCAGCCTGCGACCTTGCTGTTGAAGCTGTACCGCTCGTACGTCTTGCCGGCGGCGATGTTGAACGCGTGCGTCGCCGTCCGCATGCCGAGAATCGGCCTGGCCGAATCGACATACTTCGCGATGTGGGCCATCTGCTCGTCGGGCAGGTCGCGGAACCGCGTGGCGATGATCATCAGATCGGCCGAGGCGAGGGCCTCGAGCCCGGGGATGTTGTCGCGGACCACGGGGTCGATCTCGCCCGTCCTGGGGTCCACGGCGAAGAGCACGGTACAGCGGAACCCGTGGTGTTTCGCGAGGATCCGGCCCAGTTGCGACAGAGCATCCTCCGAGCGGTATTCCTCGTCGCCCGACACGAGCACGATGTGCTTGCCCTTGCCGGGTCCGTCGCCGCCGCCGTAGACCACCCACGGCTCCGCGGCCTTCGCCGGCGTTGCAGCCGGCCAAGCCATCGCCGCCCACACCACCGCACACGCCAGACGCTGCGTCATGACCGACACCTCCCGCGAGAATCGCGCCCGAACACTATACCGCACAACGCCGACACCCGCACCGCCGGCCCGCGGGGACGCCGGGTTGCTTCCGGGCCATACGGCCGCGCGCCTCTGGCCCCCGCGGAACAGAAACCGGCCCGGCGAACCCGTCACGTGCCGCGGCCCGCTTTCGGCGAAGCCCGGCAACGGCTATAATCCCCGCTCGTATTCGGCCTTGCCCGGCGAGCGGCCGGGCGACGGACCGGATGGTTCGGGTTCCATGGGTTTTCATTGCCTGGTTGGAGGTCGTCTGTCATGACCAGTTATGCCCCTTCGGCTTCGGACAAGTTCGCGTTCGGCGTGTGGTGCGCGATGAACATCGGCCGCGATCCGTTCGGCGACGCCACCCGGCGGCCGATCGACGCCCTGAAGGTCATTCGCGGGTTCGCCAAGCGCGGCGTATGGGGCTTCGAGTTCCACGACAACGACATCTTTCCGATGGGGGCGAGCCCGGCCCAGGTCCGCAAGCTCATGGCCGAGGTCAAGAAGATCATGAAGAACGAGGGCATCGTCTGCGCCTCGGGCACGACGAACCTGTTCTACCACCCCGTGTTCAAGGACGGGGCCTTCACGAGCAACGACCCGAAGATCCGCGCGTATGCCGTTCAGAAGGTGATGCGCTCGATCGACCTGGCGGCGGAGCTGGGGGCACAGAACTATCTCTTCTGGGGCGGGCGCGAGGGCGCCGAGGTCGATTACGCCAAGGACCCCGTCGCGTCGGCAAAGCGGTTCCGCGATGCGCTGAACTTCCTGTGCAGCTACGCCCGGCAGAACAAGTACGCGATGACGTTCACCATCGAGCCCAAGCCCAACGAGCCGCGCGGCGACATGTACCTGCCGAGCGTCGGCAACGCCCTGGCGATGATCGCGACGCTCGACAAGGCCAACCAGGCGATGGTCGGTGTGAACCCCGAGGTTGCCCACATCAAGATGGCCGGCCTGAATCCCTACCACGAGTTCGCGCAGGCGCTGGAAGCGGGCAAGCTGTTCGAACTGCACCTGAACGACCAGAAGCCGCTCCGCTACGACCAGGACCTCGCGTTCGGCTCGGCGGACCTCAAGGAGTGCTTCTTCATCGTCAAGCTGATGGTCGATGAGAAGTTCGCGGGCATCAAGGCGTTCGACTGTCACCCGTACCGCACGGAGGACGAGGACGGCGTGTGGGACTTCGTCGAGCGCAACATGCGGACGTACAAGATTCTCGAGGAGAAGGCGTACGAGGCGAAGGCGAACCGGGATCTCGCCTCGCTGCTCGAGGAGATCCAGGCGGGCGACAAGGCATACGACGGCCTGTTCCGCCGGTTCAGCCCGGCCGCCGCGAAGAAGCTCAAGGCGATCCCCTTCGACCCCGACAAGCTGGCCCGCGGCCGCAAGCTCGCCTATGAGAAGCTCGATCAGATCCTGACCGAGCTGCTCCTGGGCGTCCTCTAGCCCAACCTTCGCACGGCGATGGAAATCGCGAGCGAGAATCGGCGTTGGCG
>CAZUAI010000098.1:0-19582 GCA_964617875.1 uncultured Planctomycetales bacterium
CGAACCCTACGATCCGCCGCGTAAGCCTGTCGAAATATGCAACGCTGGGGTAAACGCTCCTGTCTGTTGCGGTTCCACCAACCCGCACCACTTTACCGTCGTCCTGCCGAGGCGGATACTGCCGGGTCACATCCGCTCGACGACGCGGATGCCGAGCAGGTCGAGGCCCGTGCGGAGCGTGCGTGCGGTCAGGTCGCAGAGACGCAGACGTGAACTGCGAAGCGCCGGCGTCGCCGCCTTGAGCACCGGGCACGTCTCGTAGAACTTCATGAACGCCCCGGCCAGTTCGTACAGGTAGCCGGTCAGGATGTTCGGCTTCAGTTCGTCGGCAACGGCGTCAACCACGTCCGCGAATTGGAGGATGCACTTCGCCAGTGCGACCTCGGCGGGCTCCACAAGCTCCAGAACGGAGGACTGAGGCTCAACAGGCGGGCGAACCTCCGGGCCCGCGGGTGCGCGGTCTCGGAGAACCGCCCGCCCTGCGTTCGTATCCGACGACTGAGAACGGAGGGCTGAGTCTTCCCCTGCGTCGCTGTTCTTTTCTTCGCCTTCGTCGCTTCGCTCGCCCTGGGCTTGTCGAAGGATGGCCCCGTCGCTGCTTTCCGCCGCCTTTGCGTGGATCGACCGGATCCGCGCGTAGGCGTACATCATGTACGGCGCGGTGTTGCCGTCCATGGCGAGCATCTTGTCCCAACTGAAGATGTAGTCGCTCAACCGGTTCTGCGCGAGGTCGGCGTACTTCACCGCGCCGATGCCCACCGCCTCGGCGATCTGGCGGATCTGCGCCTCGCTGAAGCCGCGGCGCTTGGCCGGGTCGGCCTCGTTCGCCCGCACGAGCTGCTCGGCCCGGGCAACCGCCTCGTCAAGCAGGTCGCGCAGCATCACGTTCTCGCCGGAACGGGTCTTGAGCGGCCGCCGGTCCTCGCCAAGGACCGAACCGAACATCACGTGGTCGAGCCGCACCTCTCCGCCGTCGGGCTTGCGGGTCCAGCCGGCGGCGCGGGCCGTCGCGAAGACCATCTTGAAGTGCAGCTCCTGCCGTGCGTCCGTGACGTAGATCACACGGTCGGCGTGCAGGTTGCGCGTGCGATAGCGCACGGCGGCCAGGTCCGTCGTCGCATACAGGTACGCCCCGTCGCTCTTCTGGATGATCAGCGGCAGCGGCCCGCCCTCGGGGTTCTTGAACGCCGGCTGCCCCTTCTCGTCGCGGTGGAAGACGCAAAGGGCCCCCTGATCCTCCCGTACGTCCGCCAGGCCGCCCCCGGCTGCAAGCGCCGCCCGCAGCTCGTCCACCGTCTCGGTCAGCCGGTCGGCGTAGAAGCTCTCGCCGGCCGCGTCGGCGTCGGTGAGGAGCACGCCGAGTCGGTCGTAGATCTGCTGACAGGCGAACATCGTGCCCGCGCGGATCCGCTCCCAGACACGCCGGGCCTCGGGGTCGCCGGCCTGAAGACGCACGACCCACTGCCGCGACTGCTCCGCGAGGGCCCTGTCGGCCTTCTCTTCGGCCTGGGCCGCCTTGTATTCCTTCTCGATCTCGCTGAGGTTCGCCGCGATGCGGGCGCGGACGAGCGACTCGTCCGCCGTCGTCGCATCGCCGAGCAGTTCCTGCCTCGGGGCGAGACGCCGGAGCATCTGCCCCATCTGGAGGCCCCAGTCGCCGAGATGGTTCTGCCGGATGACGTTGTGGCCCTCGAACGCCAGCGCCCGCACGGCCACGTCGCCGATGATGGTGCTCCGCAGGTGCCCGACGTGCATCTGCTTGGCGATGTTCACGCCGGAGTAATCCACGACGACGGTCTGCGGTGCCGCGACCGGCTCGATGCCGAGGCGATCGACGGCTTCCTCGGCCCCGACCGGCGCCGGCGGAATCGCCGCCAGGCTGCCGGCGAGGAACGCGGGTTTCAGCCGCAGGTTGATGAATCCCGGCCCGGCGATCTCGGGCGGTTCGCACATGGCGCCGAACGCGGCGTCCGCCTTGAGGGCGTCGACGATCCGCTGGGCGACGTCGCGCGGCTTCTGCCGCAGGGCCTTCGCCAGGCCCATTGCGGCGTTGGCCTGGTAATCGCCGAACTGCGGGTCCTGCGCCCGACGGATCAGCGGATCGGCGTCGCGGCCGGCCTCGCCCAG
This sequence comes from uncultured Planctomycetales bacterium, assembly GCA_964617875.1. Lineage (GTDB taxonomy): Bacteria > Planctomycetota > Phycisphaerae > UBA1845 > PWPN01 > CAZMVY01. The sequence continues at coordinate 2,128 of CAZUAI010000098.1, forward strand.
GGCTGCGCCGAGGGCCTTCCGAAAACTCGCATCGAGTTGGGCCTGAATCGATCGCATACCGTGTAATGGACTGTATCGTCGCCTGGGTTCGGGCACCCTCTCGCGGGCCGGGCGCCTGCAGCAGAAGGCGCGGCGGAACATGCCGCCGGAGACGGCACTATCGCGGCGCCTCTCGCGACCGGCGGAGTTCGTTCAGGATGGCGTCCAGCTTTTCAAGGACGGCGCCGGCCGCGGGCGGCGCCGACAAAGCCGGCCGATCGAACACCCTGGCACACAACGACGGCCCGAACGTGCAGACGACCGACGAGATCACCTTCCCGTAGTCCGTCTTCGCGAAAATGTCCGCGTAGCCGACCGACGCACAGGTGGTGATGTAGTACAGCGCGTCCCAGAAGTTGCGGATCTTGGGATTGACGCCGACCTCGGCCGTGTAGAAAAGCACCGAGCCCCCGAGCATGAGGCCGGCGAGCGACTCGAGCGGGTTGCCCATGATCGTCGTGGCGAACCGGTCCTCCCATTCGCGCCGGTTCGCGAACAGCTTCGCCAGGGCCTCGAACGGAGGCGGTACGGGCGCCGCCGTCGCATTCACCCCGGACTCGATCGGTTCGCTCATGGGACGCTCCGCGGAGGCATGCCCGTGCCGGAAGAGCCCCCGGCCGGGCATGGCCCCCGGCAACCGGCCCGGCGATCACTTCAGGTACTTGCTGATGAAGTCGACCGCCCCGCTCACCGTGTCCACCGACAGGGCCGCATCCTCTTCCATCTCGATGCCGAACTCTTCCTCGAACGCCGCCACGAGTTCGACGCTCTGCACCGACTCGGCGCCGAGGTCAAACACGAAGTTCGAACTGGGCTGGATCGTGCCGGGATCCAGGCCCAGCACGCGGGCCGTCACCTTGATTACCCTCTGCAATACATCGTTCTTGTCTGCCATCGAGGCAACCTCCGGCGTCCCCGCGGGGACGCCAACACGGGAACAGCATCACACAGCCACGCCGGTCGGGTCCCCCGACCCGACGCGGTTACCGGCGTCGCTGGCAGGCCACAAGTTTACCGACTTTCGAGCCGAATGCGAACATCGGCCACGTGGCACCCCTCGCCCACCGGGTGCACGATCAGGGGGTTGATGTCCAGCTCGGCGATCCGCGGGAAATCGTTCGCCAGCTGGCTCAGCCGCTTCAGGCAGTCCTCGACGGCCGTCACGTCGCTCGGCGGCTCGCCGCGGAGTCCCTGCAGAACCGCCGAGAAGCGCAGCCCCTTGATCATGTCCCGGGCCGTCGCCTCGCGGATGGGCACGAGCCGGAACGTCACGTCCTTGAGCGCCTCGACGTAGATGCCGCCAAGGCCGACCATCACGACGTGGCCGAAGACCGGATCGCGATTGACGCCGAGGATGACTTCCTTGCCGGCCGGGATCATCCGCCGGACGAGGATGCCCCGCACGTCCTTGGCCGCCAGGTGCTTGAGGACGTTGTCGCGCATCGTTGTGTAGGCGTTCCGCAGGTCGGAGGCGGTCTTCAGGTCGAGCACGACGCCCTTGATGTCGAACTTGTGCACGAGACTCGTCGTCACCACGCGGAGCACGACGGGGTAGCCGATCCGCTCGGCCGCCTGAAGGGCCTCGTCCACCGTCTCGGTGAACTGCGACCCGACGAGCGGGAAGCCGTACGCGCCGAGGATCGCCAGGGCGTCCGGTTCCGGCAGGTAGCCGTCCGGGGCGTTGTCGATGATCGCCGCCGCCCGCTCGCGGTCCACCGGGTACACCTTCACGTCGGTTCGCTCGCGGTTGAGCCAGTTGCGGTACTTGACCGCGTCGCGCATCGCGTCGCACGCCCACTCCGGCAGCAGGTAGTGCGGAATGTTGTGCCGCTGGAGGACCTGGATGCCCGGGATGACGTCCTTCGCGCCCATGAACGAGCAGGTCATCGTCTTGTGGAACCCCTGCCGGACCCTGGCCACCGCCTGCGCGATCTGTTCGATGTTCGTCATCGACTGCGGCGTGAGGATCACGAGAACCTGGTCCACCGAGTCGTCGGCCAGAACGGCCTCGAGCGCCGCGACGTATCGGTCGTCGCGGGCGTCGCCGATCACGTCGATCGGGTTCTTCAGGTTCGCCGTCGGCGGAAGCGACTTCTTCAGTTTGGCCGTCGTCTCGGGGGCAAACCGGGCCAGTTCCAGCCCTCGCTCGATCGCCGCATCGGTCGCCATGACGCCCGGCCCGCCGGCATTCGTCACAATCGCCAGTCGCTTGCCCCTGGGCAGCGGCTGGTACGCGAACAGCTGCGCCGAGTTGAACATCTCCTCGATCGAGCCCGCGCGGAGGATGCCCGCCTGCTCGAACACCGCGTTGCACACCACGTCCGAAGCGGCCAGCGCCCCCGTGTGCGACTGCGCCGCCGCAGCGCCGGCGGCCGTCCGGCCGCCCTTGATTGCGAGGATCGGCTTGGGATTGTCCATCTCGCCGGTGATGTATCGGGCGACCTCGATCAACTCGCGGCCGCGCGTCATCTCCTCCAGGTACATCAGGATGACCGACGTCTGCGGATCGGTCGCGAGGTACTTGAGCAGGTCGATCTCGCTCACGTCCGCCTTGTTGCCGAGGCTGACGAACTTCGAAAAGCCGATGTTCTTGCCCTGGGCGTAGTCGAGCACGGCGGTGCACAAGGCCCCGCTCTGCGACAGGAACGCAATGCTGCCCGCCGCGGGCATCGCCCGGGCGAAGCTCGCGTTCAGCATGACGTCGGGCTCCGTGTTGATCACGCCGAGGCAGTTCGGCCCGATCAGCCGCATGTTGTACTTCGCCGCGATGGCCTTGATCTCCTGCTCGCGCGCCAGGCCCGCCGGGCCGATCTCGCGGAAGCCCGCCGAGATGATGATCGCCGCCTTCACGCCCTTCTCGCCGCACTGCTCGAGCGCCTTCTCACACACACGCCCGGGAAAGACGAGGATCGCGAGGTCCACGGGATCCGGAATGTCGAGCACGTAGTCGTACGCGCGAACGCCGGCGATGTGCCGCTTCCGCGGCGCGACCGGATACACCGCACCGTTGAACCGCCCGGTGAGCAGGTTGATGAAGATGTCGTGCGGCACGGTCCCCGGCGTGTTCGTCACGCCGAGCACGGCCACCGACTTCGGCCGGAAGATGTAATCGAGCCCGTTCTTGAGCACCTTGGACGCCTCACCAGTAATCGCCGCCTGACTCATGGCCACTCCTGTATTAGACCCCGTCATACACTGCGCAGAACCCATAGGATACATGGCGTTATATAATTTGCAAGGGCCCCGGTGCGGCGAATACGGCGGGACCAGGCCTCGACGACGCCCGTGATTCCCTGCGTCCCCGGCCCCGGTTATCGGCCACATCCTTGGATGACGACGTCCACGGTCGCTTGCTTTGTCCTCATTCACACTGCGGCAATGCATCTGGGCCATTGAAGCGGCTTTGGAACGTCGTGAAATACTCTGGGCGGCCTGCAACACGATCGTTGCACCGACCGTCTGGGGGCTGTTGGCGGCGTTCGAGCAATCCACGACGGCTACCGTCCTCGGCAGCGGCTTCGGCACTGTCCTCGGCACCGCCAGCGGACCGCAGTCGCTGCAACAAGACTCGTCGAATGCATCGATTTGCCGCTCTTGCGGACATTACAACACCACAAACTTCGTGTCCCGACACCGAACATCCCCACGGGCCGGAGGTTCCGAACAGAGTTTGCCTCGGCCGTGCGTTTGGCCTACCATACGGCCGCCCGCGACGAACGCGGTCCGACGAATATGAGTCGGCGATTCCTCGTATTGTGGTTCACGTGCCCGGCGGTGCTGCCGCTGATTGCAGCCTGCCGCGAGGAGCCCACCCCGTCTGCGACCAGTCAGGTGGTCGATGCGGAGATCAAAGACCCGATCCGCAAGCGCAGCGACGCCCCTGAGATCCTCTTCCCCGACACCGTGCGGACGACGGATGCGTCGCTCAACCAGTTCATCGACAACCTCCTTCGGGCATGCGTGGAGGGCGAGTATGGGCTGTATCGGCTGGCCGTCGGCAGCCAGTATGAACCGCTCAACCGCCGGAACTTCGAGCGGGCCTGGCACGCCGTGAAGGAGGTGCGGCTCCGCAAGATCGAGCGGGTCCACGAACCCACGACGCGGCAGATCGATCCGGCCCGCACCGACATCCGCCCCGAACTCAAGGGCACGATCTACTGCGCCCACGCGACGATCACGCTGCGAGAGGACCGCAAGAACAAGCCGGTGCGCGAGGTGGTCGTGCTGATCATCCAGGAAGACGGCCAGTGGAAGCTCGGACCGCCGGCCTCGCAGGCGTTGAAGCGGCGGATCATGGGCACCGACAGTCCTGCGGCGGACCTGGTGGACATCCCGGACCGGAAGACCGACCCGGCCGAGTCGGGGTCAGCGACGGCGCCGTCATCCCGGAAATCGTGAGTGCGCAGGTGTGATGGGTGCCGGGGGCTCGCTTGGAAGCCCCGCGGCGTGGATCCCATCACACAAGGTATCGGCAGGCAGCGGGCGCGGCGAACGTCCGGGCAAGTTCCATTCCGCCGATCGCCAGGGCTGTTTCGGGTGTTTCTCGCTTCCGCACATAGCCCTACATGGGTTCGAGCCTACCGAAATGTCGGAAGCCGGCGGCACTTGCCTAGAAACTGGGCAGCGGTTCCGCGTCGGAGGGCGACGCCGGACCGGGAATCCCACCATGCAGGCGCGATGGCGCGAACCTGGCTGCCCGGCTGGCCCTTGGCACGGGAATTGCTAAACTTCCCGGTTGTCCTCGCGAGTACGCTTCTCGCGGGATCCAAGGGTATCGCTTGGGGCCGGCAGAAGTCTGCTGGCCGCCCGCGGATTCGGTTTTCCACAGAAGGGCTTAATTATGAGCAGATTGCACAACTCGTCGCTCCCCGACGTGAAGGGCGGGGACAAACTGACCCCCAAAGGGTTCCTGGAGTACTGTCGTAAGGTCGGCGCCGAACTTGTGGACCTGAAGTTCTGCGACCTGCTGGGCACGTGGCAGCACTGCGCGTACCCCGTCGATGAGATCGACGAAAGCACGTTCGTCGACGGCCTGGGCTTCGACGGTTCGAGCATCCGCGGCTGGCAGGCGATCAACCAGTCGGACATGCTCGCGATGCCGCAGGCGGAGACGGCGGCGATCGATTCGTTCTTCAAGGAGCCGACCGTCAGCGTCCTGGCCGACATCTGCGACCCGGTGACGAAGGAGATGTATCCGCGCGACCCGCGCAACGTCGCCAAGAAAGCCGAGGCTTACCTCAAGAAGGTCGGCATCGCCGACACGGCGTTCATCGGACCCGAGCCCGAGTTTTTCATCTTCGACGAGGTCCGCTACGAGCAGAACCAGCACCGCGGCATGTACGAGATCGACTCGGTCGAAGGCGCGTGGAACACCGCGCGGTTCGAGGAGCCGAACCTCGGCTACAAGCCGTCGTTCAAGGGCGGCTACTTCCCGGTGAGCCCCACGGACACGTACGGGGACCTGCGCGCCGAGATGGTATACGAAATGAAGAAGGTGGGTATCGACGTGGAGGCGCACCACCACGAGGTGGGCACCGCCGGCCAGAGCGAAATCGACATGAAGTTCAAGCCGCTCCTGCGGATGGGCGACCAGATGATGTGGTACAAGTACATCGTCAAGAACGTCGCCAAGCGGAACAGCAAGACGGTGACGTTCATGCCGAAGCCGATCTTCCAGGACAACGGCAGCGGGATGCACACGCACTTCTCGCTGTGGAAGGACGGCAAGCCGCTGTTCGCCGGCAACGGCTACGCGGGCCTGTCGGAGATGTGTCTGCACGCGATCGGCGGAATCCTGAAGCACGCGCCGTCGATCCTGGCGTTTGCCGCCCCGACGGCGAACTCGTACCGCCGGCTGGTGCCCGGGTACGAGGCGCCGGTGAACCTGGCGTATTCGGCGCGGAACCGCTCCGCCGCCTGCCGGATTCCGATGTACTCGCAGAACCCCAAGACCAAGCGGATCGAGTTCCGCTGCCCGGACCCGAGCTGCAACCCGTATCTCACGTTCAGCGCGATCCTCATGGCGGCGCTCGACGGCATCCAGAACCGCATCGACCCGGGCAAGCCGCTCGACGTGAACATCTACGAGCTGAGCAAGGAAGAGGCGGCCCACGTGCCGAACACGCCGGGCTCGCTCGCCGAGTCGCTCGCGGCCCTGAAGAAGGACCACGCGTTCCTCCTTGCCGGGGGCGTTTTCACGGAGGATCTCATCGAGGCGTGGGTCAGTTACAAGCAGGAGAACGAGATCAACGAACTGGCCCTGCGACCGCACCCGTACGAGTTCCACCTGTACTACGACAGTTGAGAAAACCGCTTTTCCGTGCCTGAGCAGACACGACCGCCCGCGGCCGCACCGGTGGCCGCGGGCGGTTCGCTGTCGGGACGGGCGCCTCTTGACGCGGCCGCTCAGCAACGCGGCCGCGCGACGCTCCTTACGGCAACGCCCCTGCGCGCCGAGTCCCCTGCCGGGCCCCTGTGCCGCTACCGCTTCGCGATCCAGTCGGCGAGGTCGTGTATGTACGTGCAATCCGCCGGCTCGAACTCCAGCGTGTGATGCGCCCCGCGGTACTCGGCAATCTCGCGAACCGGCCAGCCCAGATCCCGAACCCACTGGCGTGTCTTCTCGTTGTCGATAATGCGGTCGATCTCCGCCAGGTAGACGCGGATCGGCACACCGGCGTGCAGGTGGGCCCTCCGCGTGAACCGGTCCAGCCGTCTTGAGGCAATCAGGAAATCCGCCGTCACCTGCCGGAGACGCAGGGGGTCGCGCCGCAGAAACTCCAGCCATTCCGGCGTGGCGGTGAACATCTCGGGCTCGTTGATCGGAATGTCGAACAGCCGGCGGCCGACGAGCGGGCTCGTGATCGCCGACCAGGCGACGCGGACCTTCTCGCTCCGGGGGATATCGACGACCGGAAACAGCCCCGGCGCAACGAGCGACAGCGAGGCGATGTCCCGCGGCCGTGCCTCAAACAGGTTCAGTGCCAGCTTGCCGCCCCAACTCACGCCGACGACGTGGATCGCTTCGCAGCCGGACCGGCGGCGAAGCTCGTCCATCCATTCGCCCGCGTCGGCCACGAGCCGGTCGGCCGAATCAGCGTGCCCGCGGTCGCGTTCGTTGCGCCCGCTCCCGCGACGGTCCGGCATGAGAACGGCAAACCCCGCCGATGCCAGCCGCTCGCCCGATCGCTCGAACCAGCCGCCGTGCGACTGGATCCCGTGAAAGTACAGCACGCCGGCCGTCGGCTTCGGCTGCCGGGCGGGGGGCCACCAGCGAGCGGCGGCTTCGTAGCCGTCCGCGTGGCGGAACGTGATCAGTTCGGGCTCTGCCATCGTCGTTGGGGACGGGTCTGCCGGGCCGCCTTGAGCCGCCGTCCGGCCGCGCGGTCCTCGTCGAGCAGACGCCGCTGCTGCTCGAGGAACAAGGTCCGCTCCGAGATCTTTTCGCGTTCGAGCGCATCCTCGGGTTCGAGGTGCGTCTCCCAGGCGAACGTCTTGTGCTCCCAGGTCAGTGCGTCGCCCTTGCAGTGGAACACGGTGTATCCGTAGTCGGAGCCGAGCCACGAACCGGCCCACCACCCGGCGCTGACCGCCGTGCTGGTCAGATACCACACGCCGTGGTAGCGGTACTCCTCGATGACGTGGCTGTGGCCCTGAAGGACCGCCTTGACCTTGTGCCGTTCGAGGACGAGGCGCACGTCCTTCGCGTCGCGCAGCGTCATGTGGGGGTTCACGGCCCTGGCCTCGGCGTTGCCGTTGATCTGGTCGAGGGCGTAGAAGACGGCGACGTGGGTCACAACGACCTTCGGCCGATCGCCCGCCGCGCCCAGGTCCGCCGCCAGCCAGGCGAGCTGCTCCGGCCCGATCCGCGGCTCGTACGACGGGCCGTTCGGCGTCGAGACGGGGTAGATCGAATCCAGCATCACGAAGTGCCAGCCGGCGTGATCGAAGCTGTAGTACGGCTTCTTCCAGTTGAGCCGCGCCAGGATCATCGTCTTGCCGATGTCGGGGTCGTCGATCGGGACCTTGCGACGGGGCGACCAGCCCAGCACGTCGTGGTTGCCCATGCACGGATACCAGGGGATCCCGAGCAGGTCGGAGGTCTCCTTGAAGAGGCGGATCTGCTCCTCGTAGTCCGGCTTGGTGTTGTAGTTGCCGTCGAAAACCATATCGCCGCCCATGAGGGCGAATGCGGGCCGGGGAGTGAGGTTTCGCACCGACTCAACGCAGGCGCGATAGCCCTTGTCGCCCCACCGTTTCGGCGTTACGTGCGTGTCCGTCAGATGGACGAACGAGAAACGGGTGGTCGGGCCGGGGTAGTCGTCCGCGCGCATCGGCGGCGTTCCCGCGTTGCCGCAACCCCACGCCGCCGTTGCGATGGGCACGACGACAAGCCAGGCGAGCGGGCGAACGGACATCATCGGGATTCCTCCTCGCTACTCGGAGAACAGGGCCTGCACGAACACTTCGGGGTCGAACGGTTCGATGTCCGCCGGCGTCTCGCCGAGGCCGACGAACTTCACGGGGATGTCGAGCTGGTCGCGGATGCCGATGACGATCCCGCCCTTCGCCGAGCCGTCGAGCTTGGCGAGGAACAGCCCGGTCACGCGGACGTGCGCGCTGAACATCTTGGCCTGGTTGATGGCGTTCTGCCCGATCGTGGAGTCGAGCACAAGCAGCACCTCGTGCGGAGCGCCGGGAATCTTCTTCTCCACGACGCGCTGGATCTTGTTCAGCTCGCGCATGAGGTGCTCCTGCGTGTGGAGGCGCCCGGCCGTATCGATCAGGAGCACGTCGGCCTGGCGGGCGATGGCCGCCTCGCACGCATCGTAGGCGACGGCCCCGGGATCCGCGCCCTGCTTGTGCTTGACGATCTGCACGCCCGTCCGCTCGGACCAGATCGTCAGCTGCTCAACGGCGGCGGCGCGGAACGTGTCGCACGCGCCGAGAATCACGCGCTTGCCCTGGTCGGTGAGGTACTTCGCGAGCTTGGCGACGCTGGTGGTCTTGCCCGAGCCGTTGATGCCGGCGACGAGGATGACCGTCGGACCGGACTCCGCGAAGCGGAGACGCCGCTCCGCCTCCGGCCAGTACCCGGTGATGTGGCTCTTGAGGAACGGAATGATCTCCTGCGTCTCGGAAACCTTGCCGCTCTTCCACGCCCGGCGGACCTCGTCGATCAGCCGGGCGACGGTGGCGGGCCCCATGTCGTCGGCGAGCATCGTCTCTTCGAGCTGCTCGATCACCGCGTCGTCGATCTTCTTCCCGAAGGGCAGGATCGCGCGGAACCCCGCCGCGATTTTCGCCCGCGTCTTCGCCAGCCCCTGTTTGAGTCGGTCGAATAGGCCCATCCGTTACTCGGTTGCTCGGTTGCTCGGTTACTCAGTTACTCGCTTACTCAGTTGCTCGGTTGCTCAGTTGCTCAGTTGCGCAGTTGCTCGGTTGCTCCGTCATCCCCGCGAAAGCGGGGATCCAGACCTGCGCCCCGTGCCCTGGACCCCCGTTTCCCCGCTTTCGCGGGGACAGGCCGCGGGGGTGACGACCTCAGTACTCAGTACGTTCTATCCGGTCTCCATCACTCATCACTGTCCTTCCCCTTCGTCGCTTCGTCGCTCCGTCGCTTCTGAGGTTCCGCCCTTTCGCCAGATCGCGTCCAGCACGCCGTTCACGAATGCCGGCGAATCCTCCGCCCCGTACTCCTTGGCCAGTTCGATGGCCTCGTCCATCGTCACCTTCACCGGCGTCAGCTCCGGCTGGCTCAACTCCCACAACGCCAGCCGCAGGATGTTCCGATCGACAAGCGCCATGCGTTTCACGTCCCACCGCTGCGACACGTCGGCCATCTTGACGTCCCATTCGGCCAGTCGCGAGAACGTCTCACGCGCCATCGAGCGGGCCCGTTCCTTCAACTCCGCCGGCGCCGTTTCCTCATCCAGGAACCGCTCGAGGGCCGACCACGCCTCCTCGCCCTGCACATCCAGCGCGCAAAGCAGCTGCAGACACAGCCGTCTCGCCTCGTGGTGTTCGCTGGGACTCACGCCGAAGGTTCCCTCTACGCTGCCGCCGTCGCTACCGTTCCTGCTTGCCGCCCCGCTTCGTTCCGCGCAGTTGCGGCAGGAGGTTCGTCATTTCGATGGCGGTCATTGCCGCGTCGGCGCCCTTGTTGCCGGCCTTCGTGCCGGCCCGCTCGATGGCCTGATCCAGCGTGTCCGTCGTGAGCACGCCGAAGACAACGGGGACACCGGTCTCGAGGGAGATCATCGCCAGGCCTTTGGCCGCCTCGCCGGCGATGTACTCCCAGTGGGGCGTGTCGCCGCGCATCACGCACCCGAGGCAGATCACCGCGTCGTAATCGCCGCTGGCGGCCAAGGCCTTGGCGGCGACCGGGAGTTCCCAGGAACCCGGCACCCACACCTCCGTGATGTGTTCATCCGCACAGCCGTGACGGGTCAACGCGTCAATCGCGCCGCCCACAAGCCGCGAAACGATGAACTCGTTGAAGCGGCTGGCAACGATCGCAAACCGCTGTTTCGTTACAACCAGTTGTCCGACAATGCGTTGAGGCATTTCAGGATCTCCTGCAGAACCAGGATTGTACGCGGGCGGCCGGGCGGATGCCAACGGAGGGGATCGGGCGTGTTTTGACGCACCGGCGGCCAGTCCGTAGAATCCGCAGGAACGTCGCGGCAGGCGGTCCCGGCATCGGTTGCCATCATCGCCTGAGTGGGCCTCGACGCCTGATCGCGGGGGAGATCGAGTTTCCTCGTTACGCATGCCGGTGACCCTTCCCAAGCCTCGGTTCCTGCGACAGCGGCGCGATTTCGATCCCGACGATGTGCGGATGACGCTCGGCGAGCACCTCGAGGAGCTTCGCTCACGGCTCATCAAGCTCCTGGTGGGGCTGTTCGTCGGGGCCTCCCTCTGTTTCTATTTCCGCGAACGACTGCTGCAAGTGCTTCTGGGGCCTACGTTTGCGGTGCTCCGAGGGCATGGGCTGGCGCCGGAACTGGTCGCCCTCGATCCGCTTGAACCGTTCATGACGACACTGAAAGTGTCGATCATTATCGGATTCATCCTGTCGGCGCCGTACGGTTTGTACCAGGTCTGGGCCTTTGTCGCCGCGGGCCTTTATCGGCGGGAACGGCGATTCGTCCACCGCTTCATTCCGGTCTCGATCGGATTGTTCATGACGGGGGCGGTCTTCTTCCTGTTCGTGGTCATGCCCGCCATGCTGAGTTTCCTCATCGGGTTCATGCACGTGGTTCCCACGTTTGACCCGACCACCGTGATCGGCCAGGGACTGATCCCGCGAATCGCGCCGATTGCGTCGCCCCCGCCGACCACGCAGGCGGGGCTGTCGCTCCCCATCCCTGTGCTGGACCGTGACCCGATCGCCCCTTCCAGCGGCACGCTGTGGATCGATCGCGCAAGCCATGAGTTGCGGATCCGGATCGGCGACCGGACGTGCGTCCTGACGGCCCGGCCTGCCGAGCAGCAGAACGTCATCCGGCCGAACTGGACGCTGCGCGACACGATCCAGTTGACGCTACAGATGGCGGCGGCGTTCGGCATCGGGTTCCAGGTGCCGGTGGTGGTGGCGTTCCTGGCGACGCTCGGGATCTTCACGGCCGCGCAGATGGGGCAGTCGCGGCGAATGGTGTGGCTCGTCATGTCAATCGGCGCGGCGTGCGTGACGCCGTCGCCGGACCCGGGAACGATGCTTCTGCTCCTGGTTCCGATGTGTCTGCTCTTCGAGGGGGGGCTGCTGGCGGCGCGACTGATCGAGAAGCGCCGCGCCGAACGCGAAGCGGCCGAACAGGCCGCCGAAGGCGCCGACGGCCCCAACGAAGGATAATCACTCCCGACGGCCGGGGTGCATACAAGAAAGCACCGAGTGCGGTATTCAACACTCGGTGCTTTCCGGAGGGGAAAGAAGCCGAAGAGGCATCAATCCTCCGAACAAAGCCGTGATGTCAACACGCGGCAAAGCCGCAATGCACGCAGCTCCGGCAGCCCTCGGCGATCTGCAGGTTCTGCCCGCACTCGGGACACTTCACCTTGAACGCGTTGGCGCGCAAAGAAGCGTCCGCGTCCCCGGCCGGCGCGGACGTTTCGTCCTGGGAAAGCGTATAGGCTGCCTTGGCGTGGCGCACTTCCAGTCGGCGGCCGTTCCCATTGCCGGGCCCGCTCCCATGACCGCTGCCGTTTTTCCCACCGGGGACAGCGGACGACGAACAGGCATGGGTCGTGCCTGTATACGGGGAGCGATCCAGCGCTGACAGATCCACCTCACCCAACAGCAGCGCACGGAGACCGAAGACCTCCTTGGCGCGCTGGTACTTCAGAAGCGCCCGGGCGAGGCCGTCGCCCAGACTCATGATCCGCCCGTCTTTCGTGGGCGTCTGAAGGCTGGAACCAATGTCCTTGAGCTGCCGAATCACATGGCCGAGACTGCCGCCGGCCCGCAACCAGAGCGAGATCATGCGGCAGATCGCCTCGAGGTCGCTGGCGGCCACGTCGCCGCCCTTGCCCAGCTGGGCGAACACCTCGAGTTCGCGCTGCGACCGCGGATCGACCGTGATCTTCACGTGCATGTTGCCGAACGGCGTCATCTGGCGGATGCGGAAGCCGCTGACGATCTCGGGGAGATCGCGCGGCTCCAGTTCGACCGGCCTGGCGGGCTGCGGCGCCGCCGCCTGGGCCTTCTGCAGGTCGTGCTTCTTGTCGGAGTTGGCCAGGGCCATCGGCTGGCTCGCCCGACAGCCGTCGCGGTAGACGGTGATGCCCTTGCAGCCGAGTTCGTAGGCCATGCGGTAGATCTGGTCCACGTCCTCGACGCCGGCGTCGTGCTTGAAGTTGATGGTCTTCGAGATGGAGGCGTCGCAATGCCTCTGGAACGCCGCCTGCATCCGCACGTGCCAGTCCGGGGCGATGTCATGCGCGCAGACGAACACGTGCTTCACGTCGTCCGGGACGCCATCAATAGCAGCGAGGGTGCCCTCCCTGGCAATCCTGTCCATGAGCCCCTCGCTGTAAAAGTCCCGTGCCTTCGCCACGCGTTCGAAGACGTCGTTCACCTCGATCATCGGCCGCTTGTTCTCGTCCTGGCCCTTGAGGACGTTCCGGAAGAACGCCAGGCTGAAGAGCGGCTCGATCCCGGCCGAGCAGCCGGCGATGATGCTGATGGTGCCCGTCGGCGCCACCGTCGTCGTGGCGGCGTTGCGCATGGGCCGGTGGTACTTCGTGTCCCACACGCTGCCTTTCCAGTTCGGAAAGACGCCGCGCTCGAGAGCAAGCTGCTCGCTGCAGTCGTGCGAGGTGTCGTTCACGAACTTCATCAGCCGCTCCGCCCATTCGAGCCCTTCGGGGCTGGAGTAGCGGACGCCGAGCTTGAACAGCGCGTCGGCGAAGCCCATGATGCCCAGGCCGATCTTCCGGTTGGCCCGGCAAACCTCCGCAATCTGCGGCAGCGGATAGTTGTTCGCGTCGATGACGTTGTCGAGGAAGCGGACGCTGACCCGGATCGTCTCGCGAAGCCCCTGCCAGTCGATGCAGGCCGCCTCCGTGCAGGGATTGGATACGAACGCGCCGAGATTGACGCTGCCCAGATTGCACGCCTCGTAGGGCAGCAATGGCTGCTCGCCGCACGGATTCGTCGCCTCGATGCGGCCGACGTGCGGCGTAGGGTTGAACTCGTTGATCCGATCGATGAAGACGACGCCCGGCTCGCCGGTCTGCCAGGCGTGCTTCACGATGAGATCCCAGATGTCGCGCCGGGTATATAGTGTGACCGGTGACCCCTCCACATCGACTCGGACCGCGCCATTCTGACGAGTCACGGGAAGAGGGTCACTGGTCACGGGTATCAGCGAGCGGATGTCGTACGCGCGAATGTCCAGGTTCCGCGGCAGATAGAACTGCTGCCCCGTCCGCGGGTTCCGCACGAGGTGCGGCGCGTCGGGATCGGCCAGGAACCCGTCCATCCACTCGTCCGTGATCTTGACGGAGATGTTGTAGTTCGTGAACTGCGTGAGATCCTGCTTGGCGTGGAGGAACTTGAGGATGTCGGGGTGCTCGATGTACATCATCCCCATGTTCGCGCCGCGGCGGAAGGCCCCTTGCTGAATCGCGTTGGTCGCCTCACTGAAGGCCCGCCAGAAACTGATCGGGCCGCTCGTGGTGCCGCCGCTGCTCTTGATGTAGTCGCCGGTGGGCCGGAGTTCATCAAAGGCGAAGCCGGTTCCGCCGCCGGCCTTCTGGATCAGAGCCGTGTGCTTGATCGAGTCGAAGATTTCATTGATGCTGTCGCGAACGGGGAGAACAAAACATGCGCTAAGCATCCCCATTTCCCGGCCGGCGTTCATCAGCGTCGGGCTGTTCGGCAGAAACCGGCTGGAAACCATCAGATCGTAGAACTGATCCGCCCACGCATCGCGCTGAACGGCATCGGCTCCGTAGCGAGTTTCGATCTCGGCGACCGTATTGGCGACCCGGCGAAAGAGTTCCTCGGGCGATTCCGTGGGGCGACCGTGCTCGTCCTTCTTCAAATAGCGGGCTCGCAAAACGCGCAGGGCGTTTTCCGTCCAGATGCAGCCGGGGCGATCCGTGCCCAGTTGCGTTTCCGCTCGTCGCTCCATGACGTTTGCTGCCATTGCACAAAGCTCCTTCGTGTACTCCGTGCCTCAACTTGTGGCCCTCGCAAAGCCCGTCGAGAGCCCGATAACTGAACCTAATTCGAGACGACACCGCCCCTTACGATCAGGGCCGACCGCCAAGCCCCCTCGGCGCCCCGCACCTGATGCGAGCGAAGTCGTATCGGACGGGTCTCTACAACATCTTGAGGGCAAAGGTATATATACCCCAATATTTAGGGCCTGTCAACCGCACGCAAAGAGTTTTTTGGGGCCTGTTTAAGTCATTATCCGTATTGAGGTTGCCCCCGGACCGCCGCTTGTTGATCGCTGGGGTTCTCTCCCCATCGCTTTGCGAGTTGCACGATCGAACTCCGCACGTTATCAACGAACCACGAAAATCGCCCTGGCGTACGCGGCTTGCGGACGGTCCGCGGGATGCCTTGGCATGAGCGGCACGGAGGTTTCATTCGATGGTATGTGATCTGACAATCTGGGATTCGGCCAGCAAGACCAAGATGAAGGTTCAGTGTGACGAGGATACGGCGAGCAAGGTCATCGTTGAAGAACATGCGGGGAAAGGGGCGGGCCAGTACACCGATCTCAGCGGCAAACCGTTCTCGGCCGACTGGACAAAGTGCCGGCTGGTGGCGTTTGCCCGGCGGGCCTGACGGGACGCCCCTTCGGTTCGCGCCTGGCGGCGGCGCTAGAGCCGTCGATACCGATACACGGACACGCGGCGGGCCGGCCCCTCCCAGCTCGGTGCGGTCCGCAGCAGCCGGCCGTACTTGAGGAGCAGGATGATCCCCGCGCCGATGAGGAAGCCGCCGATGTGCGCCCACCACGCCACGCCGGCGCCGCTGCCGCGGGTCGCGCCGCTCTGAATGAACTGGAACACGACCCAGACGCCCAGAAACAGGTAAGCAGGGACGACGACGATCTCGATGATGACCAGGATTGGCACGACGGTCAGCACGCGCGCGTTGGGGTAGAGGAGAAAGTACGCCCCCATGACGCCGGCGATGGCGCCGCTGGCGCCGATCGTGGGCACGGGGGAATACGGGGCCGTGGCCCATTGCGTCAGGCTGGCGCCGACTCCGCTGAGCGCATAGAAGAGGGCGTAGACGCCGTGGCCGAGCCGGTCCTCCACGTTGTCGCCAAAAATGTAGAGAAACCAGCAGTTGCCGATGAGGTGCATCCAGCCTCCATGAAGGACGATGCACGTGAGAAGCGTGACGTACGGGTGGACCGGCGCGGGCGGCAGGGGCTGCTCGACGACCTGCCGAACGATTCCGAACGGCGTGCGGACGGCCCGTTCGACGGGCACGACAATCTCGCGGGCCGGTTCTGTGATGCGGACGGGGACCATGCCGTAGCGCTGAACGATCTCATCGCCGCGGTTGCCGGCGGCAAGCTGCACGGCGAAAACAACGATGTTGATCCCCAGGATCGCGTAGGTGACGAAGGGCAGCGAACGGGAAGGGATGTTGTCGCGAATGGGAATCACGGCGTCGTTCTCGGCATCGCCTGAGCGTCCTGCCCAACGGCGCTATTCTAACAGGCCGAGGGACAAAGCCAAGGGCCCCGACGGGCAACGGGGATTCGGCGGGCACGCCCAATGCCCGCACCGCGCCTGGGGACGGCCGACAGCCGCCCTGCGTGCCCGCGTGAACGTTTACGGGTGCGTGGCGGGGGCGGACTGCGCTGTACGGTGGCAGGGGCGCCGGGCCTCGTACGAACGCAGGCGCTCGCGGACAGCGTCTGCGAGATCGGGGCGTTGCGAAGCGATGGCAACCTCCACGGACCGGCGGGCAGTCCGAACGGCGTCGTCAAACCGACCGGCCGCGGCGTAGCTCGCGGCCAGCGTGTCCAACACCTCCGGCATCTCGCGGTCCGTCAGCCGGTTGGCGCGCTCGGCGATCTCGACGGCCCGGACGGCGTCGCCGGCCGTCGCACCGTCGCGCGTGGCGAGCGTCCAGGCGAGGTTGTTGCACGCCTCAACGGAATCCGGCTTGAGACGCAGCGCCTCGTCGTACTGCGCAACGGCCTCGTCGAACCGGCCGGCCTCGGCCAGAGCGTCGGCCAGGGCGAGACGGAGTTCAAGGTCGGTCGGCCGGAGCCGGACGGCTTCGGCGTTGTGCCTGAGCGCGTCGTCTCGCCGGCCCATCCGGGTCAGCGCACGGGCAAGGTTCGCGTGGGCCACGGCGAAGTCCGGTCGGCATCGAATCGCTTCCTCGTAATGGGCGACGGCCTCGTCCAGCCTGCCCCGGCTGGCGAGGGCGAGGGCCAGGTTGTTGTGTGCGACGTCGTACGACGGCCGCAGCCGGAGTGCCTCCGAAAAGTGCGCCATGGCCTCATCGACCCGGCCCAGACGCGCCAACGCGGCGCCCATGTTGCTGTGGGCCATCGCGTACGAGGGCTCGAGGCGAAGCGCCGCGGCGTAGTGCTCGAGGGCCGCCTCGCCGGCCCCCTGCCGGGCCAGCACCACGGCGAGGTTGTGATGCACGATCGCCGCGTCCGGGGTCCGCATCAGCATGTACTCGAACAGCGACCGCGACTCCCGCCAGTGATCGAGGTAGCGGCGCGTCGCCGAGGCCTCGAGTCCGCACAGAAGCAGCACCATCGCCGTCGCGCCGAGCCGGATCGCCGCAGGTCGCGGCGGGCACGACGGCCTGCACCACAGCCGGCTCAGCAACGCCGCGATCATCAGCAAAGGCCCGACCGCGGCCAGGTAGACCCCCAAGTTGCATAATCCGCACCTCGCACGAGCGAAGATCGTACGGATG
>CAZUAI010000099.1:0-19538 GCA_964617875.1 uncultured Planctomycetales bacterium
ACCGCCCGGCACTAAACCACTTGGGACGGCAGTGCCATTCGGGTCAGGAACCTTTGCCGGACGGGCAGAACAGCGTACCCACGTGAACGGGGCGCCGGGGTGCGTTGACCTCCAGGCCGCGAAGTGGAGTGACTCTCTTTCACACGCCGAGGATGTCCGCCGGACCTTGCTGGCGTGCGTGCAGGGGCGTCAGTACGATCGTGTGATCGTCCAGGGAGCATCGCATGATCAAGACGCCCGGAACGCCCATGGTTGTCCTGCTGGCGGCTCTGACCGCGCTCGTGGCAGCGGCCCGCGCGGCCCGCGCCGACGAGCCGTTCGACTACTTCCAGAACTCGTGGAACGTCATCGGCCTGAAGGACTACAAGGATGCCACCCGGATTACGCCCGACAACGCCCTCCTGCTCGGCGGCAGCCGGAAGCTGTACATCCGGTTCGGGCGCGATCTCGCGCGGCTGAGCCGCGAGCAGACCAAGACGCTCGTCGACGGCTGGCAACCCGTCATCCTGCTGACGGCCCGCGATGGCGATGTGCGATACGAGTTCACGCTCTGGGCAAGCCCGTTGCCCACGGTCAAGGACTGGAAGGCGGCGTTCGACTGGCCCACCGAGGGCGAGGACTTCCTGAACTGGATCGACGTGAACGTCACCAACGGCGGCTCATCACCGGCCCCGGCCCGGCTTCGCTGCGACGTGGCCGGCGAACCCGCCCCGATCGTCGCGCCGCTTGATCGAACGCTCGACGCCGGCGCCGCCGTACGGTACGTCGTGCGTATTCCGTCCGCGCCCGCACGCGAGTCGGCCGCCGTCGGCACCGACTCCGACGCGAAGCTCTGGCTCGACCGCACGCTGACGTACTGGCGCAGCCTGATGGCCGGGGCCGCACGCATCCAGACCCCCTGCGAAAAGACCAACCACGCGCTCCTGGCCGACCACGTGTGCCAGCTCATCGCCGGCGATCACGGCGAACTGCACGGCGGTGAGGGCTTCTACGACGAGTTCTACATCCGCGACGGCGCTTATCAGATCATGGAGCTGGAAGAGGCCGGCTTGTGGGACTCCGTCCGCAAGGCGCTCGTTTCGTACCTGAACTCGCAGCTTCCCGACGGTCGGTTCGAGACACAGAAGGGGCAGTTCGACGCCAACGGGCAGGCCGTCTGGGTGCTCTGGCAGTACTGGAAGATCAGCGGCGACAATGAATGGCTCGCCAAAGCCTACCCACCGATGCGCAAGGCCGTCGATTGGACGATGAAGGCCCGGCGCGAAGCCCCGGCGGATTCGCCCTTCGTCGGGCTCCTGCCCGCGGCCGTCGCCGATGGCGAGTTTCTCTGGGACGGCAAGCATCACATCGTCGGGTACGACCTCTGGAATCTCCGCGCGGTTCTCTGCGCCGCCGACGCGGCCCGGGCCATGGGCAACGCCGATGAAGCGGACGAACTGGAGAAGGAGGCC
Organism: uncultured Planctomycetales bacterium; assembly: GCA_964617875.1. Lineage (GTDB taxonomy): Bacteria > Planctomycetota > Phycisphaerae > UBA1845 > PWPN01 > CAZMVY01. Next base: position 1,452 of record CAZUAI010000099.1, read on the forward strand.
GCCGCCTATCGCACCGCCATCGACGCAGCGTGCAGGCGCGCGGGCAACGGTTATTTCCCCGCGAGTTGGGAAAACGCCGGCACTTTCTGGGGCAACACCGAGACGCTTTGGCCGACGGAGCTGTTCCCGGCGGATGACCCGCGCGTGGCCGGAACGGTGGAATTCGCGCGAAGGTCGCTCGGCGGAGGGTTCATCGAGGGCACGATCCGCTGGATGGGCGCACCCGATGCGATCCATCCGTACATGAGCGCCTACACGACGATGGCATCGCTCATCGTCGGCGACGCCGAACAGGTCGTCGAGGACTACTTTTGGTATCTGCTCCATTCGACTGCGGCCCACGCCTTTCCCGAGGGCATCTTCTACAAGCGCCGCTTCGCGTGGAGCGACACGATCCCGCACTGCACGGGGGCGGCCAACCACGCACTCATGCTCCGCCATATGCTTCTGCACGAGCGCGGCGACGATCTGCACCTGCTCCCGGCCGTGCCGGACTGGTGGCTGGCCGAAGGCAGGGAGATCCGCATCGAGCGGGCCCCGACCTGGTTCGGCGAGCTGGACCTGCGCGTGACCGGCCGAGCCGACGGCGTGAAGCTCGAGTTCCGGCCGCCGTCACGCCGGCAGCCCAGACGCATCGTTCTGCACATGCCGGATTCGCGGCCGATCGTCGGTTCCCGGGACGGCATCGAAATCGCCCCGCGCCCCGGCCAGAAAACCCGGTGGGACTTTGCCGCCGTCGTCGCCCGGTACGGAAAGATCGCCGCGCCCCTGGTGAAGCGCCTGCCGGATCTGATCGACCTGCCTCTGATCACACCGCTGGATGCGTCCGCGTGCCGGCTCCTCGATCTGTCGAAGGTCGCCAACACCAACCCGCTCACCGCCCCGTTCGGCGTGGCCAGCCCCGGCAAGCACGTCTTCGCCGGCATGCCCGTGGGGATGCAGACGGCCGGCGGCGTCCCATTCCACATCCTCGATCCGGCCAGCAACAGCGATCGCGGTTTCGTCGTGCTCCATTCAGACAAGGCCCCGACGGACCGCCCGTGGCCGCGTGAGGTCGAGATCGCGGTGAACGCGACCGGTAAGGCGGTTTACTTCCTGGGCAACGTGACCGGCTGGGCCGCGGACGATCCCGGCACCGGCCCCCACAACGCCGTCGCCGAGTATGTGATTCATTATGCAGACGGCCCGACGCAGGTCGTGCCACTCATCACCGGTCGGACGATTGAGGACTGGACGGCAGCGCCGCACGCCTCGGACGTGTTCTGCGGCCTGAAGGGCGACCCGTGGCACCTGAATGTTCTGGGCGTCCGCCTCCGCCCCGCCGAAGTGTCGAAGATCGTCTTCCGCGACCTCGGCACGAGGGCGGCGCCGGTCCTGGTCGCAGTGACGTTGGCACAGTGACAGGAACCGGGTGGCTCGGGTTACTCCGTCATCCCCGCGAAAGCGGGGGTGACGACCTCAGTTCGTCGGGACTCAGTACGGAAGCTGCCCTGGCCGCTCATGGGCACGCCGTCGGCCGGTTGGGACCGTTGTAACACGCCTGGAATGCCGAGAAGTCGCTCAGGTCCACGTCGGCATCGCCGTCCGTGTCGGCGGAAACGCACTCGGAACGGAACGGCGGCTGATTGGGGCCGTTGAAACACCATTGCAGGAAGGCAAAATCGGACAGGTCCACGTCGCAATCGCCGTCGAAGTCGCCGCTCCCGGCCCCAACCGTCAGAGCGGCGGCATTCGAGGGAACGGCCCCGCAACCGCCGGTCACGACGCACCGATAGTCGCCCGCGTCGTTGACGTCGGCCGTCGAGACGGTCAAGGTGGCCGTCGTGACGCCGGAGTAATGGCCGCCGTTCGCGAGGGATCCGCCCCCTTTCTGCCACTGGTACTGGAGCGTGCCGTCGCCGGTTGCCGCGACCGTGAACGTGGCGGTGCCGCCCGCACAAAGCTGCTGCGGTGCCGGATGCTGCGTGATGACGGTCGGCGCCCGGAGCGTCAGCCCCGCATTGTTTGACGGTGTGTTGCCGTAGCCGTTGGTGACGACGCAACGGTAGTCGGCCACGTCGCCGCCGTCGGTGGTTGAGACGGTAAGCGTGGCGGTGGTCACGCCGCTGTAGTGACCGCCGTTGTTCAGGTTGACGTTGTCTTTCTGCCACCGATACGTGAGCGTACCGGCCCCGCTTGCAGCGACGGTGAATGTGGCCGTGGTCCCGGGACACACATTCTGCGGCACCGGCTGTTGTGTGATGACGGGCGGCCCGGCGGCCGGGGCGAGAAGCGACTCGGCGACCCAGCCGACCGTGCCCGAGAAATCCACCTTCGACCAGTAGAAGCCCTTGGCGTAGACGCCCTTCAGCGCATGATCCACGATCGTGCCGTAAACGCCCGTCCCGACGGTGGTGAAGAAGGCATAGTTGGTGCCTGGGCCGAGGCGAACGTTGGCGTTGCCGGTCGTCACCACGGACTGCCCCGCGCTGAACGCGTTCGATTGCACCTTCGGCTGGAGCGCGACCATGACCATGCCGTTGGAAACGGTCCGCTCGGAGCCGTCCGACGGGTTGTTCATGACCGTGCCGTTGACGACCATCGTGGAGGAGCCGCCGCCGTCCAGGTTGCCCGCATCGGTTGCGCCGAGCGTGTTAAGGCAGAAGCCGCCGAGTTCCGTCATGGTCATGCCGACGCTGGCGGCGGTGCGGCCGTCGCAAACGATGAAGAAGACGTAGTTGGCGTTATAAGCGACCGCCGTTCGCGGATTGCGGACGATGAGTCCGGCATAACCGGAGTGGGCGGGATCTGGAGGGCGGATCAGACCATTCTCGAGGAAGCGGTAGTTGAAGCCGACGGAGGCGAAGGTCTTCTGCCAGTCGATACCGGTCTGGGTGTTGCAGCCGTTGTTGCCGCTGAGGTCGGGCTCGTTGTAATCGATGATCCTCTGCGAGATCCAGACCTCGGCGCCGACGGTGACGTTGTTGCGCAGCGTCGTGGCGGCCGTGCCGCTCGCCGACAGGACGACGTGGTCGAACGGAATGTAGGTCGAGCCTGCGTTCTGGCGGATCTGGCGAACATACCCGACGGTCTTGCTCGGCGGGTTGATGATGACGGTGGGCCGGACGACCTCCACAAGGACCTCGGTGCCGGTGTTGTCGGTGTGCGTGTTGCTGTCGTACTGGGGCGTATAGACGATCAGCTCGTTGGCCCCGCGTGCGCGGTTAATATCCTGAAACTGCTGCGTGTTGCCGGAGGCGGCGTAGGTGATCACCTGCTCCGAAGGCTGGTGGTAGATGCAGTTGCCGAAGAACGGCACGCGGTTGACGGTCCAGCCGAAGCCGCTGTAGCCGCCCCAGTTGCCGAACCGCTTGGCGTACCAGCCCGAGTGGACGAACCCGCCCGTCATGACGCCGGTCGTCCCGTTGAAGAAGTCGCCGTTAATGGCGACGATCACGTCGTTCCGCTGGCCCCAGCTCTGCCCCCACCAGCTGATCGCGCCATCGTAGCGGGCGGCCTGATTGCGAACGGTCTCGCGGGCGCCGATGGTCGTTCCGTTGGCCACGGTGCTCTCGAGCGTAGCACCGGTATTGCTGCGCTCCATACGCGCAACGAAAAGGTTGTTCGGGTCCGGTGTCGTGAAGGCCTGGTATTCGATGCCGGGGCCCACGGTCGTCCACGCGAACGCCATGTCGGCACAGAAACACGCCACGAGCGCCGCCATCAAGGTTGAGCGCGTCATCGTTCCTCCTTCGCTACAAGAATCATAGTGCCGCGTCCTGGCGGTTTGCGCTCACAGGGAGAGCGCACCTGGCCCGGCATACATACGCACACGACTTATTGTAGAAAAGATGCACCCCACAGGTCAACAACAAATCTCGCCCCGAAGGCCCGAGGCCCTCCTTCCTGCTGATCTCCACGGATACAAGGGGCCTCGTTGCGCGAGGCTCGCCCCGGCGCGTCTACCGGCGTCCGGCGGCCCGCCGTGACCGTGTTCAAACGACCACCGCGGATCCTGCCGAACGGAAAGCCCGGAAAAATCGAGAGTGTAGCAACATTACAGAGTTCTCGCCGTCGCGATCGGCGGATATCGAGCCGCTTTTCGCGTGGTTCGCGTATTTCGCGGTCCCCAAACAGAATCGAACCGCGAAACACGCGGAATACGCGAAAGCCGGCCGGAATACCACGGGATCACTCTGTAATGATGCTACAGTCTTGAAAAATCTCATACTGGCACCGGCCCGCCCTTCCGCTACAATACGTCCTTCCACGCGGTTCGGCCGTGGCTTATTCGGAGCATGACCTGACGTTAAGGAAACATACGATGTCTGATCGCAAGCGAATGACTCGTCGCGGGTTTCTGAAACAAACCTCCGCCGCCGCGGCGGCGATGGGGCTCGGCTCGTGGATCCGGCCACGGACAGCCCTGTCCGCCGAACGTACGATCGGCGCGAATGACCGGATCGTCGTCGGCCTGATCGGTTCCGGCGGCATGGGTACCGTGAACATGAGAGCCGTGATGGCCTCGCCGAACACGCACATCGCCGCTCTCTGCGACGTTGCCGAGTTCCGCATCAAGGCGGCCGCCGAACACACCAAGGCCCAACCCGGCGGGCCCGCAAAGGGCATCTACAGCGACTACCAGCCCATGCTGGACGACAAGGACATCGACGCCGTCATCATCGCCACGCCCGACCACTGGCACCACCGCGTGTTCATCGACTGCATCGCCGCCGGCAAGCACGTCTACCAGCAGAAGCCCATGTGCCACACCATCGAACAGGGCCTCGATATGGTGCGCGTGGCCAAGGCCAGCCCGAAGTGCGTCGTGCAGATCGGCACCCAGCGCCGCAGCGGCAGACAATATGCCAAGGCGAAGGCGTTCCTTGATTCCGGCAAGCTCGGCAAGGTCACGTTCATCCGCTGCTGGGACACCCGCAACTGGGTCCGCCACGACCCGTTCGAACCCACGCCGTTCGAAGGCAAGCTCGACTGGGACCGATTCGAACTGCCCTGCAAACAGAAATCCAAATACGACCCCTACCGTTACTTCGCCTGGCGGTGGTACTGGCCGTACGCCGGCGGGCTGGTCAACGATGTCGGCGTCCACGTGATGGACGTCGTCCACTGGATCACGGGCAACGACACGCCGAAGACCGGCTTCGCCAGCGGCGGCGTCTACGGCCTGAAGCGATGGGAGACGCCCGACGTGGTCAACTGCCTCTGGGACTACGGCACGCACTCCGTCGCCTTCCTCGGCAACTTCAACAACGGGTTCCTGAACGCGGGCATCACCCTCTATGGCACCGAGGCCACAATGGAGATCCAGGGCTTCGAAGGCCACGTTGTCGTGCGCGAAGAAGGCAAGCTCGAGAAGATCGCCGAGTACCCGCCCGAGAACGGCAGCCACGAGGCAAACTGGATCAATGCCATCCGCGGCCGGGAGAAGCTCAACGCCCCCGTCGAACTCGGTTTCCAGTCCCTGCTGCCGTCGCTGCTGGCCAACGAGGCATACCGCGTCGGACGCAAGCTGGCTTGGGATCCAGAGAACCAGAAGGTGGTTGACGCATAGGCCCAGTCCCCTCGGATGGCGAAAAGCCCATCGCTCGAACGCACGCTCACGAACGCGCATATATTGCGTGCATGACGGTCCACACCCCGCGCCACGAAAAACGACGAAACGCCGTCACCACAACAACGACAGTGACGACTAATCGCCAGACTTGGCTCGCACCGCGCAAATAAGAAAGCACCGAGTGCCACAAGGGCGGTCCCGGTGCTTTCCGGAGGGGAAAGAAGCCGCTACGAACTTATGTCGGGCCGCTTGTCCGGCCCACCCTCCGATTATGCCTTGCCAACCGCATCACGGTCAGCCAATTTTGTATCGGCTATACCGGACAGAAAGTTTAGCCCTTGCTGTCCAGTTTATTCGGAACTACCCAAAAAAACCGCAGGGTCTTCCCAGCTTACCGCCCCGATCTACCCAACCGCGCCGATTCGGGCGACCTCACGGGCGAACACCACCACCGCTTACCTCTGATAACCGCAGCCGGGAGGCACTCTCGTAGCACTTACCGAGGCTTGCCAACCAAGCGGGACATGATAGTACAGTTTCGGCCCGCGTTTGTCAAGGGGGACGTCGAGATATTTCTTCCGCCTCGGCTCCACCCGTCCGCCCCGCCCCCCGCCCGCCAGCCGGACCCGCCACCTCTCCCGCCAAACCCTGTCATCTGCTGCGTCCCAGGGCCATCCGGGACAACATGCAATTATGCCCGACGACAACCTCTGGGAGCTGACCGCACAGAACATGCGTTGCGGCGGTGAAGTCGTGCCCCGCGGACTGGGCAAACGGCAAGGCCACGCTGCAGCCGATTCCCGCAGCGCGAATAGCAATCACGCCCGATTCGCTATCCTCAAACCCGACGACCCGCCCGTAGTCCTCGCGGCCGATCCCCATGCGATACAAGGCGATGCTATAGAGGTCGCGATGCGGCTTCAGACGGATTTCCGACGAGTCGGATGCCGTGATGAACGCGTCGTAGTAGGAACGATGTGACAAGAAACCGCCAGCCGCCCGCTCGCAATCCGCTGACACCGAGGGCCAGGAGAGTGCTTCGGCACGCAGAGCGCGAAAGACCTCGGCCAGGACGATGTCCGCTTCGTACTCGATGGATGAGGTGACAACGGCGACCCGGGCCGGGTGGGCCGCGAACCACCGCCCAACCGCCCGCAGGTCGTCGATGCTCCCGGCCGGCGGGCAACCCGTCTTGTTGCGAACGAACTCCGCCAAGGCGTCGTAGAAGGCCCCGGCCTGTTCACCGAGCCACCCCTTGACTATCGCGAGGAACACGCCGACGCCCGGCATGGGGGCCACGAGCCTCGATTCGCCGCGGGCATCAAGCCCGAGGGCGGGATCGCCGGTCCGGCCATCGTGGATGGCGGCCAGGATCGCATGGTATCGCACATAATAGATGTCCACCGCCGCCCGCACCTGGTCGGCAAAACCCGTCAATGCCACCGCTCCGGCGTATCGGTCCGCCAGAACCTGCCCCACCCGATCGCCTGGCGCGAACGGCTCGGCACCCTCGCGCACCGCGTGGGCGAAATCCGAAGCAGCCAGCATCTCCCGCAGGCCCAAGGCCGTGGCATTCGCCTCAACCTCCCGGCGACGCCCGGGATCGCGCCCGTGCGCAAGCGTCCACAAGACGGCCTTGACGAAGCTGCGACGGAAAGCCGTCGGCCGGATCGCATCGGCGTAGGTCCGCAGGAGGTACTCGACGTGCCGAGTGGTTGAGTTGCCGATGACGTGCGGATGGTCCCGCTCGTGGTCCAGACCGGCCCAGGTCTTCGGGTCGGGACGGTCGGTAATCGCACGGACCATCCACTCAAGCGAGTGCAAACACAAGGGCTCGGTGGTGGTCGTGGTGCCATCCATGTCCATCACGAATCCCGCGATGCTGTCCAGAGGTGCCGGGTTCCGGTTGGCCAGGGGGTACACATCATACGGACTCGCGACGTACGACGGATTGGCGACGAGGGCCACCTCATTGCACGCACCGACGGCCTCCCTCCAGAACCGCACGCCCGTTTCGAGGTCGCAGATCGCTTTCGGCGGCTTCATCCAGGAATCCCCGCTGCACGCGCGCCCGCGGAGGCGCTGCAAGACGGGTACTGTGCAACCGCAGCGTTCGCCCGTCAAGCAAGGCGGCTGACGGATGGCCGGGCGGTCGCAGCCCAAACGCGCTATAATGATGCATCAATGGCAGGTAGTTCGCCCAGCAGGAAAGGACAAACATGCAAACGTTGTTGATTCCCGCCCTGACCTTCAGCTTTGCCGTCGCGTGGGCCGTGGCCGAGGAACCGAGGAAGACCGCGCCGGCCGGCGCCGAATCCGCCGCCCTGACGCAGAAAACGTGCCCGGTTTCAGGCAAGCCGGTCTCCCGGAACGTCTTTACCGAGTACAAGAAGCTGAAGATCTACTTCTGCTCTGAGGACTGCATCGAGAAGTTCAAGGATGAGCCCGGCAGGTACCTTCCCGCCGTGTACCGGCAGATTTACCCGCAAACAGTGCAGGTCACCTGCCCCGTGACGGGCGCGCCGGTCGACGGCAAGACGTTCGCCGAGTACAAGGGGACGAAGGTCGGGCTCTGCTCCCCGACGTGCGCTGACAAGTTCAAGACCGAGCCGGCAAAGTATATCGCCCGGCTGAAGGACTGCTCGACGAACCAGGTCCACTGCCCCGTCCACGGTAAACCGATCAGCCCGGCGGTGAGCAAGGAATATGAGGGCCGGAAGGTCTATTTCTGCGAGAAGGGCTGCCTCGCGAAGTTCGAGACCGACACCGCCAGGTACGCCGACAGGCTTCGCCCGGAGGCCGGGGTGCTGGCCCGTGGGCCGACGGCGGCGGACGATCTCGTTTTGTGCCCGACGTGCGCAGTGGGCGGCGGCGGCCACCACACCCGGAAGCAGTCCACGACGCTCGTTCATGACGGGAAGACATATTTCTTCTGCTGCGAGCATTGTGTGGCCAGGTTCAAGACCGATCCCGGCAGGTTCATCAAGGCCGTGGAAGCCGAGATGAAGAACCTGGCCCCCGAAGCCGACGAAAGGGCCGCAGGCGACCGCAAGCCCTGACAGGATGCCCACGATGCCCGCCAGCGCGCGGAAAAGCGGGAGCGTAGAAGCAACAGGCGCGAGAGCCGGGCACAGGCGGATTGCTTGTCGGGCCCATCGCCTGCGACATTCGTGAACCGCCAGGAAATGCCGTATTCGGGAACTTTTCTTCCCCCCCGACGTCCAATCTGCCGAAGGGTATCGTACGCCCGCAGAACAGGAGAAGGTCATGGCTTGCGCGAAATGGGTATCGGTCTGGTTGGTTGCGTCGGCAGTCTGCGTCTTGCGGGCAACGGCCGGGGAGGCGGTCGACCTGAAGGTCACACGGGTGGCGGTCTTTTCCAGCGGCGTCGGGTTCTATGAATGCTCGGCGACCGTGACGGACGACGCCACCGCCGAGTTGAAGTTCCGGACCGATCAGGTCAACGATATCCTTAAGTCTCTGGTTGTACAGGACTTGGACGGCGGCACAATCGGCACGGTCGCGTATGCCTCGCGCGACCCGATCGGCAAGACGCTCAAGAGCTTCGCCGTGGACATCACCGGCAAGCCGCCGCTCGGCCAGTTGCTCGACCAACTCCGCGGTGAGCCGGTCGAGATCGCCGCCCCTGCGCGGATGGTCAAGGGCGTCATCGTCGGCGTCGAGAAGCAGAAGCTCCTCGCCGACAAAAACGTCATCGAGACGGACATGTTGAACGTCCTGACAGACAGGGGAATCGAGCAGTTCCGGCTCGGCGAGCTTCAGGGGATCAGACTGACCAACGAAAAGGTTGATGCCGAGCTGCGCAAGGCCCTCACGACGCTGGCCACCAGCCACGACGCCGACAAGAAGAGCGTCGTGCTGCATTTCAACGGCCGGGGACAGCGGCGGGTGACCGCCTCGTACCTGCTCGAGGCGCCAATCTGGAAGACGAGCTACCGCCTCGTCCTCGCACCGGACAGGAAGCCGTTCCTCCAGGGCTGGGCGACGGTCGAAAACGCCACCGAGGAGGACTGGAACAACGTACGGCTGTCGCTGGTCTCCGGACGGCCGATCTCGTTCCGGATGGACCTGTACACGCCGTTGTACGTGCCCCGGCCCGTGGAAGAGTTGGAGATCTACGCCTCGCTCCGCCCGCCGGAGTATCTGGGGGCTTTCGGAAAGGCAATGCCCGGCACGCCCGAGACACCCGCTGCAGCCCCAATGACGACGCTCTGGTCAACCGCCGGCGCCGCAACACCTGGCCCACGTCGACAAACGCCCGCCGAAGCCGGAAAGGACAAGGACGGCCGAGTCCCCGAGAGAATGAATGTCCACATGCGACTCGCGGACTCCGATGGGCAGGACCTGGCGGTTGCGGCGCCTCGGCCGGAATCCCTGAGCCGAAGCGTCGAGTCGGTCGCCAAGGCCGAAGCGGCGGGCGAGTTGTTCGAGTATGCCATCGCCGCGCCCGTTTCGATCGCACGGCAGCGGTCGGCCATGCTCCCGATCGTGAACCAGGAGGTCGCCGGCGAGAAGATCAGCATCTTCAACCCCGCGACGCATCCCAGGCACCCGCTCAACGGCCTGCAACTGGAGAACGCCACTGCGCTGAACCTGATGCAGGGGCCGGCGACCGTGTTCGACGACGGCGTCTACGCCGGCGACGCCAAGCTGCCCGACCTGCGGCCGGGCGAGAAGCGGTTCGTCGCCTACGCACTGGACCTGGCCGTCGAGGTCATGGTCAGGCAGCAGCCACGGCCGGACGAGCTGGTCAGCCTCAAGATCGCCAAGGGCGTTCTCTGGCACCGGCACAAGTACGTCGATGAGCGGACGTACGTCCTCAAGAACAAGGACAAGAAGAACCGAACGGTCCTGATCGAACAGGGCTACGACGACGACTGGCAGCTCATCGAGCCGAAAGAGCCGTTCGAGCGGGCACCGAACCTGTCGCGGTTCAAGGTGGCCGTCCCGGCGGGCAAGACGGTCGAGCAGAAGGTCGCGATCCAGCGCGTGGCGGACGAGGCGATGGCGCTCGGCGACGCCGGCTTCGACGCGATCGAAGTCTACGTCCGCAGCAAGGCGATCTCATCCGGCGTCCGGAAGGCCCTCGAAAAGGTGGTCACGATGCGAACGGAGGCGGACCGCGTCAGTCGCGACCGCGCCGCCCGCGAGAAAGAAGTGAAGGAGTCCGTCGAGGAGCAGGGCCGCATTCGCGAGAACCTCAAGACGCTTCAGCAGAACAGCGACCCGTACCAGCGGCAGCTCAAGAAGTTCGACGCCCTCGAAACGCAGATCGAAAAGCTCCGCGCCCAGGTCGCGGAACTGCGCAAGGACGAGGAAAAGAAACGGGCCGCCCTGCAAGACTATCTGGTGTCGCTGGACGTGGAGTGAAACATACCCCGCAAAAACACACTCCACAGCGGCCCCTGGCGTTGCCGTCGGCTTCCAGCGTCCCCACGGAGCCGCCCACCGCGAGACACGCGATAACGGTGTGATCATCCGCCGGCGCGGGGCGAGCGGGTCGCAGGGCTGAGCATCCTGGAGGCGTCCTCGCGGCAACCGTACCGCCGACCGCGATCAACGCGAGAGAATCACAGCCGCGCCAGCCGCGCGCGATGGTACGATGCGCGTTCCTTCGGCGTCATCTTCGCGAAGTCGGGCGAGCCGTCCGGCCGGCGCGGGTAGTCGAGCTTGACGCCGGCGGCCGGCATCGTGGTCGTCGGGGCAGACGCGGCCGGGGCTGCCGAGACGGCGGGGACCGCCGCCGGCCTGGGGGCCGGGGCCGCGGGCTTCTGCCCGGACGGGCTGTGCGTCTGGGGGACCACAACGCCCGACGCGCCGTAACTCATGATGCCCGTCTGCAGCTTCATGTCTTCCTCGAGCGGCCGCAGCGGCCTGATGCCGAGGCCCTGCAGGATGCCGTGGTATGCCCGGACGGCCTCCTCGGGCGATATCTGGCCGTCCACGATCCGGCGGAGCATCTCGATGAACGCGAGCTGGTTTTCCGAGTAGTTGATCTTGCGGCCGAAGAGGGCGACTCTGGCCCCGTACTTCTGCGCCTCGGCGATGAGCTTGAACGCGTCGTAGGTCGTCCCAGCCGCGCCGCCGAGGATGCCGACGATCAGGCTCGGATCGAAGCGGCAGAGTTCCTCCGTCCACTTCGGCCCGTGGTAGACCATCTTGAGGAAAAGCGGACGGCCCGACTCGGGCACGCCGCCCAGCGTCCGCACGATGATGTCGTTCATGAAGCCGCCGAACTTGTCCGGCGGGATCGGGTTGACCGGGGCGTTGGCGTCGAACACCTCGAGGAAGTGGCGGAAGCCCTTTCGCTCGGCCTCGATGCGGAACTCCTTGTACTCCTGAAGCGTGTGGCGGTCGATCTCCGCGTCGTTGTTGAACGTGACGCTGTACAGGCCGAGGTTGGCGCCGCGGACGCGGTCGCCGTCGTCGCAGTCGATGTGGCCGCACTGGATGTGGTCGATCGTCGTCGTGCGGAAGGGCAACGACGGCTGCGACGTGAACACGCCGCCGCGGACCACGTGGATGTCGGTCGTGTCGTTCGCGCGGGCCGCGGGCGTCACGTGCGAGTTGTCGAACAGCCGCTCCTGGATCGTCAGCCGGTCATTCACGTAGGCCGACATTAGCATGATGTCCACGAGGCCCTGACGGACGATCTGGCGGATGATGTCGCAGAACTCGGGCATCGTGCGGAACTTGCCCTCCTGCGAGTAGTGCTCGGGCGACTTGCCCGGCGCGAAGACGCCGTGCGCCATGTCGGCGTCCTTGGCATCCGCAATGATGAACTCGCGGCAGGACGGGTTTGCCTTGATCTTCGCCAGCTTGACATCGAGAGATTTCGCGACGCTCATGACAGACTCACCTCTTGCGTATTCCACAACCCGCAGGTGGGCGAGCCGGCGGAGCCCCGCAGAACCGCCCACCCCAACCGCTCAAGCCTTCAGCGACGCCATCACCTGATCGGTCAGGATCTGCACCAGCCGCTCCACCTCCGCATCGTTCGACGCCGGCGAGTTGCCTGCCGACGAGCCCGGATGCCGTGAACACCCGCACGCGTCCGCGTCGAACCCGCGCCCGAACTCCGTATTCACGCACAGGTCGGCATTTTCCAGCCGCCGCGGGTCCACGCCCATGCCGAACTTTTCCTTCAGGTCGAGCAGTTCCTCGACCTTCTTCACCTCGATCCGCTCGACGTTGCCGAGGTCCTTGGCGATGACCAGCATGCGGCAGTACGCGTCGAGGATCTCGGTCCACCAGTACGCGTGCTCGAGTGTGTCGCCCCAGGCGACGGTGCCGTGGTTCTTCAGCAGGCAGATGTTCGCCTTGCCCACATGCGGCCGGAGCGTCTCGGCCAGTTGCACCCCGCCGGGCGTCTCGTAGACCGCCGTCGGCACGATGCCCAGGAAGACCTCCACCTCGGGCAGGATGCACGTCGGAATCTGCTCGCCGGCGATCGAAAACGCCGTCGCGTACGGCGGGTGGCAGTGAACCACCGAGCGCACCTTCGAATCGAGCTTGTAGATCTCCAGGTGGACGAGGACCTCGCTCGTCCGCTTGCGGTGGCCGGAGAGCTGGTTGCCCTTCATGTCCACCTTGCAGATGTCGTCGGGCTTCATGAAGCCCTTGCAGATCTGCGTCGGCGTACAGAGCACTTCGTTGTCGTTGATCCGATAGGAGATGTTGCCGTCGTTCGCGGCGGCGAAGCCCTTCGCATAGATCCGCCGCCCGATTTCGCAGATCTCCTCTTTGAGTTTCCATTCATTGACCATGGCTCACATCCTCGAACACCGCACCCGATCTCGTTGCGCGTCGGACCGAATCGCAGACCCACGGCGGAAGCCGTGGGCTGCGGATCATGTTTTTCAACTTTCCCGCTTTCTCGCCTTTTCGCTTTCGACCACGACCTCGTCCAGCAGGCACGCAACATACACATCCAGTGCCACCGGCGTCGGATGAAACGGCATCGCCGCCTCGCGTCCCTCGGACAGGCCCACCCGCATGCCGTCGGTCGCGCCGAGCTGGTCGTACGCCACCACGATCTCGCCCGACGGCGGGGCCTCGCCCGTCAGCGCCGCAAGATCGAACGGCCGGGCGATCATGAACCGCCCCGCGTCCAGCCGCGGATCGCATCGAGAGAGCACCACGCGACCGATGACCTCACCGATTCGCATGGGATGCTCCTTCCAGTTGCCCGATCACGTCGAGCGTGCTCCGGGCGGCATCGCACGGCCGCAGTTTGAGAAACCGCTCGACCATCTGCCGGATCTGGTACGTCGTCTGCCGCGACGGCTCGATCACCAGCACGTTGACGCCGAACGATCGCGCCGCCTGCTCCACTGACGGCAGATTCGCGCCCACCGCGGCCCGCACGCCCCGGAACTTGTTCGCCACGCACGCGGCCAGGGCCCCGTCCTCGGTGAACACGACGCCGCGCGCCCGTCGTCCCGCGGAGACCTCGTCGCACAGCTTGCGCAGCGCGGACACCAGGCCGCCGGATTTCACCGACGGGTCGATCGTCTCGACGCCGCCGGCCAGCCGCTCGAGACTCGTGAGCACCGACCGCATCATCGGCGTGCCCAGGTCGATCACCACGGGCATCGCCCCGCCGGAGCCGGCCTCGCCGTCGGCGTCCCTCCAGGCGATCGGCACCGCCCGTTCCTTCAGCCAATCGCGGGCCGCGGGCGTAATCAGGGCGTCGCGCGGCACCTCCAGCGCCCGGCCGGCCGTGTGCCATTCCTGCAGCATCTGTGCCGTGACAACCACGCGACTCATGAAACCAACTGGCCCCCCGGGTGATCCACAAGACCGATGACCGACCACCGCGCCGGCGACTGCATGTCGTGCGTCAGTTCCCGCGCGAAGATCCCGTCGCTGCTCAGCACCACCACGTCGCCCACGCGCGACCCCAGGCAATCCAGCGCCAGCACCGGGTCGTTGTTCGCCGCCCGATGCGGCAGCACGATCACCAGCCGCTGCCCCGTCAGGGAGCGGTGCTTGACCGTGGACGTCGCGTGACCGATTACGTGGCCAATGACCATCGCTTCGCTCCGAGGTGCTCCTGACTCACAGTATTCTGAGATTATCCACCATCACGCACCGCCGCACGCGCGTAAACGTCAGGGGGCTTGTCGGGCCCTCGCCGGTCGGCGTCGCGATGCTGAACGAGGGGAAGCCCTCGCCGCCTCCGCCGAGTCCGGCCATGCACGGGCCGTTCTTGATGAACAGCGTGGTGTCCACCGCCTTGCCCATCTTGGTCATGTTGTCCACGTTTCTGGACCAGATGATCGCTGTGTGGCCAAAGCCGTGCTCGTACTTCACCGCCAGGCGGATCGCCTCGTCCACGTTCGGAACCCGGACGATCGGCAGGAACGGCATCATCTGTTCGCACGGGAGGAACGGGCTGCTCTCGTCCACTTCGCCGTACAGCAGTTGCGTCCCCGGCGGGACCGAGACGCCGATTGCCTGTCCGAGCACCGGCGGGTCCTGGCCCACGAACTTCTTGTCCGCGACGTAGTGCCCGCTCTTCTCGTCCTTGTGGATCGCGATCTTCGTCAGGGCCTCGATCTGTTGGGCGTTGAGGCGGAAGCCGCCGTGCCGGCCCATGGCGTCCATGAGCCTGTCGGCAACGCTCGCGACGACGAACACCTCTTTCTCGCCGATGCAGAGCAGGTTGTTGTCGTACGCCGCGCCCCGGATGATGCCGTCGGCGGCCTTTTCGATGTCGGCCGTCTCGTCCACGACGACCGGCGGGTTGCCCGGACCGGCGACGCACGCCTTCTTGTTGCTCGCCATGGCGGCCTTGGCCACGCCCGGGCCGCCCGTGACGCACAGCATGGCGATGTCCTTGTGCTTGAAGATCTGATCGGCCGTCTCGAGCGTCGGCGTTTCGATGATGCAGACCAGGTTCTCGATGCCGATCCTGGCGTGGATCGCCTTGTTGATTCGCCGCGTGCCTTCGCAGGCGATCCGGGCGCCGGACGGGTGCGGGTTGCAGACGAGCGAATTGCCCGCCGCAATCATCATGATCGCGTTGCAGGCGAGCGTCGGCAGCGAGTGCGTGACCGGCGTGATGACGCCGATGACGCCCCACGGGGCGTGCTCGGTGACGCCCAGGCCGTGGTCGCCGCTGACGCACTCGGTCGTGATCATTTCCAGACCCGGGATGTTCCGGCCGACGTTGATCAGCTTCTCGATCTTGTGATCGAGGCGGCCGATCTTCGTCTCCGCCAGTTCCGCACGCCCAAGCTCCTCGGCCTGATTGATGCAGATGTCGCGAATGCACTGGATGGCGGCACGGCGATGGTCAAGCGTCGCCGCGGCAAGCTGCTTCTGGGCCACCTGGGCCGCGCGGACGGCCGACTCGACATCCGAGAAGACGCCCCACTGGCCGCCCGACGCCCCGCTCCGACCCGGGCTGGCGAGCGTCGTACCCGAACCGAGCCGCGCCAGCACCTCGGACACCACATCCCGAATCAACTGATCGTTCACCGCGGTACTCATGGTCATCTCCGGAGAAAGGCGGAAACGTGCGAGACCGACAAAGCAAGAAACGCATAGCGACTTCGCGCCTTGTCCTGTTCTCGCTGTTTCACTTTCTCATGGTCTCACTTTTCTGCATCGCTTTTCGAATACAGACACTCTGCGCCCGCCTGCACGGTGTCCACGATCCCGACGACCACCGCATCCACGGGCAGGCTCTTCGTCTCCTCGGTCAGGCGGGCCGAGCTGCCCTGCGTGACGAGAACGAACTCACCCTCGCCGGCGCCGAGGACATCCACCGCGATCGCGACGCGGCCGGTGGCCTTCAGCCTCGGCGGCACGTCGGTCGTCACGTTGTAGGCCTCGATCATGAGCAGCTTCTTGCCGGCGACGGTCGGGATCTTCTGTGTCGCCACCACGTTGCCGGTCACTTTGCCGATGAACACGGTTGGGCTCCTTCGCACGGCTCGCCACCGCGCCAGCGGTGACGAAAAGCGAAAAATGACAAACGGAGAACGTGCAAAGGGCGCCCGCTACGGGCTCGCGACCTTTCTCACTTTCCCGTTTTCCACGTTCCCGCCCTGCCTCACTTCGTCGGCAGTATCTTCCCGAGATCGTTGTGCGGCCGCGGGATCACGCTGACCGACACGATCTCGCCGACCTTCGCGCCGGCCGCCGCACCGGCGTCCGTCGCGGCCTTCACCGCCGCCACGTCGCCCTCGAAGAAAACGGTGATCAGCCCGCTGCCGACCTGCTTCCAGCCGCGGTACTCCACGTTCGCCGCCTTCAACCCGGCGTCCGTCGCCTCAACCAGCGCGACCATACTGCGCGCCTCGATAAACCCGATCGCCTGCTGTGCCATTTGTGTATCTCCGAATCCGCTCGTTCTCAGTGGTCTCCACCTTCAAGCACGTCCCTGGTCTGACGTGCCACGATCCATTCCTCGTCCGTCGGTATCGTCATCACCCGCACGCGGGAGGCCTCGGCGGAAACCGTCGCCTCCTGCCCGCGGATGCCGTTCCGCTTCGCGTCCAGTGCGATGCCGCAGTAGTCGAACCCGCGGCAGATCCGCTCGCGCATCGTCGCGCTGTTCTCGCCGATGCCGCCGGTGAAGACGATCACGTCCGCACCGTTCAGCACGGCCAGGTACGCGCCGATGTAGTGCCGCACGCTCTCGACGAACACGTCGATCGCCAATTGCGCCCGCTCGTTGCCCTTCGCCGCGGCCTCCTCGATCTCGCGGAGGTCGTTGCTCACGCCGCTGATGCCCTGCAGACCTCCCCGCTTCGCCATGACGTCGAGCGCCTGTTCGAACGTCAGCTTGAACTTCGGCAGGGCCTTCAGCAGCGCGTACGGGTCGAAATCGCCCACGCGGTTGTTGTGCGGCAGGCCGGATTGCGGCGTCGTGCTGAAGCTGTTGGCGACGCTCCGGCCGCGTTCGATCGCGCAGATCGAACTGCTGCCGCCGAGGTGGCAACTGATGATCCGCAGGTCCTCGCGGCCGAGCAGTTCCGCGGTCCGCACGGCGATGTACCGGTGGCTCGCGCCGTGGAAGCCGTACCGGCGCACGCCCGCCTGGGTCCACTCCCACGGCACGGCGTACGTCGTCCGCGACGCGGGGATGGTCTGATGAAACGCCGTTTCAAAGGCGGCGACCTGCGGCACGTGCGGCAGCTTCTCGGCGAAGGCCCTCATCGCGGCCACGTACGGCGGATTGTGCGCCGGCGCGACGTCGGCGAAATCCTCCATCATCGCGACGACCTCGGGCGTCACGCGTGCGGCGCCGCTGATCGGTCCGCCGTGAACCGCCTTGAAGCCGATGGCATCGATGCGGATGTCCGGGTCGGGCAGCAGCGAGAGGCACCGGTCAATCGCCTCGCCGTGGTGGGCGAGACGGCCGGACCACTCCGCGGCGCCGACCTTGACCTTCGCGTCGTCCTTGCCGATCCGCTCCGCGCCGCCCCGCGCAAGCTCCTGCTGGCCCTTCGCCATGTCGAAGAGCTTGAACTTGAACGACGTGCTGCCGATGTTGGCGA
>CAZUAI010000100.1:0-19351 GCA_964617875.1 uncultured Planctomycetales bacterium
ACGGCCTGAAGGGCGGGAATGTTCGTGTTGATTCGACTCATGGTATCCTCCGTGACGATCGGGGCAAGTGTCCGTTCTTGCGCCCCTCAGGCCGCAGCCTTGCGGCCCGAGTGTCCGATCACTGCTTTCGATCGGACGTCATCATCCCGACCCGCCACGGGTGGATTCCACCGTCCCGTTCGCGGGGGCGATCTCCCGGGGTCGTCTCGTTTCTCGCGGCGACCCCGACCGATCGCATTCGCTCAGGCCGAAAGTCCTTTTCGGCCCCCCATCCGTCCCTGATGGGACGTCGCCCCATATATCGGCGGGGCGTTGGGCAACTTGAGATGTCTCACTTTTTCTCGCCGATCGGGCCTTTTTTGGGGCCCAATTGCGACAATCGGGTCTTCGTCACATTACCGGGCAGTGCTTTAGATAAATCCCGCCCGATATCCCGCGCCCACCACACCTTGACGCCCCTCCCAGGTTATCGGCCGCCGCCCGCCTTCTCCGGCCTCGCAGCATCCGGAACCACCCGCATCACGTTATCGCCACGGGCCGTATTCTCGGACGCGCCGTGCAGACACGCCGTACGCGCAGAATCTGCGCGGCCTGGCAGGGCGAGCCGCCGATCCCCGGGCCGGTTCTTCACGGCCCGTGCGCATCGATTTGACGGCGGATTTTCGTTGGATATGTTCAACGAGAACGGCGCCGCCGGACGGGCCGCGCCCGGGCCCGACTGGGCCGAGGCAACGGTTTATGCCCAAACGAATGGACGAAACCCTGGTTCGTCACATCGCCCACCTCTCGCGGCTCAAGCCGTCGGAAGACGAGGTGAGGCTCTTCAGCGATCAGCTCTCCGCCATCGTCGAGTACGTGGAGAAGCTGAACGAACTGGACACGCGGGACGTCGAGCCGACCGCTCACGCCCTGCCGCTCCACAACGTCTTTCGCGACGACTGCCCGGCCGAAACGTTCCAGCCGGACCAGGCGCTCGCCAACGCACCCCAGCGGGACGGCAGCTTCTTCGGGGTGCCCAAGGTTCTCGACCAGGACAGCGGCGCATGACGTACACAACGCTGACCGGAATTCGTGACGCGATCCGCAACCGGGACACGACCTCGCGATGCGTCGTCGAACGTTGCCTGGACGCCATCCGGCACCTCGATCCGCAGATCCGGGGATTCGTAAGCTGCGACGCCGACCGGGCCGTGAACCTGGCCGGGCAGATCGATCGGCGGCTCGCACGCGGCGAGTCCGTCGGACCGCTCGCCGGCGTGCCCATCGCCGTCAAGGACAACATCTGCACGCGGTTCGGCCGAACGACCTGTTCTTCGAGGATTCTGGCCGATTTCGCCGCTCCGTACGATGCCCACGTCGTTGAGCGGCTCGAGGCCGCCGGCGCCGTCATCGTCGGCAAGACCAACCTCGACGAGTTCGCGATGGGTTCGAGCACCGAGAACAGCGGCTTCTTTCCGACGAAGAACCCGTGGGATCTCGCCCGCGTGCCGGGCGGCTCCTCGGGCGGCTCGGCGGCGGCGGTCGCCGCCCGCATCGTGCCCGGGGCGCTCGGCTCAGACACCGGCGGATCCATTCGCCAGCCCGCGTCGTTCTGCGGCGTCACGGGGCTCAAGCCCACATACGGCCGCGTCTCGCGTTACGGCCTCGTCGCCTACGGAAGCAGCCTCGACCAGATCGGACCGCTCACGCAGGATGCCCGCGATGCGGCCCTGCTGCTCGGCGTCATTGCCGGCCACGACAGCCGCGACTCGACCAGCGTGAACCAGCCGGTGCCCGACTACGCCGCAAGCCTGAACGGGCGCGGCGACGGTCTGCAGGGCGTCCGCATCGGAGTGCCGGAGGAATACTTCGGCGAAGGGTTGGACGCTGAGGTACGGACGGCCGTCGAAGCGGCCATGAACCTCTGCCGCGAACACGGCGCCCAGCTCGTGACGGTTCACCTGCCCCACCTGGCCTATGCCGTGGCATGCTACTATGTGATCGCGACGGCGGAGGCATCCAGCAACCTGGCTCGTTATGACGGCGTACACTACGGCTACCGCAGCCCAAAAGCAGAAGACTACATAGATATGTACTGTGCATCGCGCCAGGAAGGATTTGGGGCGGAAGTCCGTCGCCGCATCATGTTGGGGACGTATGCCCTGTCCAGCGGATATTATGATGCCTATTATCTGAAGGCCCTCAAGGTCAGGACGCTCATCAAACGCGATTTCGAGGCGGCCTTCGCCATGTGTGACGTCATCGCCTGTCCGGCGGCGCCGACGACGGCTTTCCGTCTCGGCGAGAAGGTGCATGATCCCCTGTCCATGTACTTGGCCGACATCTACACGATTTCGGCGAACCTGGCGGGCATACCAGGGATTGTGGTGCCCTGTGGTCTGAGTTCTGCGGGCCTGCCCGTGGGTCTTCAGCTTATGGGGCCGCATTTCGCCGAGGAAAAGCTCCTCGGCATCGCTCACACCTACCAATCCCACACCGATTGGCATACCCGCAAGCCGCCGCTTTGCACCTCCTCAGCGTTATAGACACCCGGCAGGACCAGTAACGGTCTGCAATCTCCCCGGTTGCGCACACCGGTTGGGTAATAGTCCCACGTCCCATGCGTTATTCCCCACGCCCCAGCTTGGCACGGCAAGTGCCAGACGTATTCCCGTCCGTCGCGACTACGCCGGGGCGGACCGAAAGAAGGAGAGAGGAACATGACGACCCAGGGCCAGACGAATACCGGGATGAAGCTTGTAAATGAGTGGCTCAGCGATGCACAGGCGTCAGGCCTGGGTCGGGACTGGGAAGGCCAGCATCGGCACGCCCGATATAACTGGAACGCCCATCTGGACGTATACGTCTGCTCTGATCGCCGCCCCCCCCGCGCGATCCTCGCCACCGCCCGTGACGTCAGCCAGAGCGGCCTCGCCTTCTTCTGCCGCGAGTCCCTGCCGGCCCACACCCGCGTTACCATCTGCCGTAGCGGCGAGCGGACCGGCGTCGCCGCCAAGGTGCTCAACCGGACGCAGACGCTGGGCGGCTACATTCTCGGCGTCGAGTTCGTCGTCGAGCAACCCGCCAGGCAGGTCGCCGTCGCGGTGGCGTAACCGGCAGGAAACATCCGTCTGGACAAGCGGGGCGGCACGTCTTGCCCGCTTGTGCGGACTGCGACCGTGCCCTACGCCGTCGTCTTCATCAGCCGGAGCGAGCGGTTGCGATCGCGCGCATTGTAGTTCTGCGAGCGGGTCTCGCCCTCGGCGGTGACGTACACCGCACGGCGGTCGCCGACGACCGGGCATTCCGTCTCGCAGATGCCGCAGCCGATGCACAGCTCCGTATCGATCTTCGGCACCTTGAATTGCAGGTTGATCCCGACGACGTCGCCCTTCTGCGGAAGCTTCGCGAAACGGACGCCGTGACGCAGTTCGCCCTGCGCGTCGGTCTCGCCGATCAGCAGCGTGTCGGCGTCGTTGGCGAGGATGCGGTGGTTCTCGCTCGTGCCGTCGCGGTGGACGACCTCCACGTGGTAGCTCGTCGTCGGGTCGCCGCGAAACTGGTCGCGGCGGAATACGCACGGCCGTCCGAACGCCTCACCCGCCGCCGGGTAGTCGGCGAGCGTCACGGTCGTATCGGTCGCGGCGGCCACCAGTTTCTTCCCGTCGCGGATCAGGAACTGCCGGTACTCGGTGTGGATCGCCTTGGGCGACGTCGGGCAGACCTCCTCGCACACCACGCACGGGATATTCTTCGCCCACGGCAGGCAGCGCCCCAGATCGTAATGGGCCGTGCCCAGCTTGACCGGGCCGCGGCCGCCGAGGGCCTCCGGCAGCGGCTCGAAACCCAGCTTCTGGTCCACGGTCAGCCGCTGGATCGCCCCGGTCGGGCAGACCTGGCCGCAGGCCGTGCAGTTGAGCTGGCAATAGCCCATGCGGAAGTTCAGGATCGGCGTCCAGAGGCCCTCGATGCCGGCCTCGAGCGTTGCGGGCTGCAGGACGTTTGTCGGGCAGACGCGGATGCACTGGTCGCACTTGATGCACCGTTTGAGAAACTCCTGCTCCTCGACGGACCCGGGCGGGCGGACGACCCGGGCCGAGAAGTCGAGGCTGCTCTTGCCGCTGCCCTTCGTGAACGGGTGGAAGAGCACGCCCACGACCGCCGCGAAGATCGCACGGCGGCGCGGCACGTCGGGACCGGTGATCTCGTGCGCCTTCGGCGGCATGAACGAGAACGTCAGCGAGCCGGGCTTGCAGTCCTCGATGCAGTTGAAGCAGACGAAGCACTCGCTCTTGCGGAGCCTGGCGTGCGGGTCGCAGGCGCCCTCGCAGCTTTTGAGGCACAGGTCGCAGTCGATGCACGTGCCCGCGTTGCGCTCGATCCGCCACAGGGCGAACCGGCTGAACACGCCCAGCAACGCCCCGAGCGGGCACACCACGCGGCAGAAGAACCGCGGGATCACGAGGTTCATTCCGACGAAGAAGACAAGCAGGAACCCGATCACCCACGCGAACTGGTGATGCTTCGGCTCGCCGGCCCCCGCCCAGCCCCAGATCCCCTTCTGGATCGGCAGGGGCATGTTCAGCGTCGGCAGGACCGATGCCGTCATCGAACGATGCAGCAGACAGATCGGGTCGAGCACGCCGATCTGCAGCGCCCCGAACAGCGAGGCGACCAGCACGACGATCAGCACGTAGTACTTGATCGCGAAGATCGCGCGGTAGCGGTTCGAATCGATCCGCTCCTTGACCTTGCGGAAGTTGAAAACCCAGCCGACGAAGTGGTGCAACGCCCCGTACGGACAGATCCAGCCGCAGAAGAAGCGGCCGAGGATCAGCGTCGGCACCAGGATCACCAGCGACCAGAGCAGCCCCTTGTAAACCGTATGCGTCGTGATGGCCGTCGAAACCGCGATGAGCGGATCGATCTCCAGGAACTTGCTCACCCACGCCACCAGCACGGGGTAGTCGTTCAGGTTGCCGAACGTGGTCACCAGGCAGAACGCGAAGAAGATCGCGAACAGCACGGCCTGGACGATGATGCGGACGGTGGTGATACGCATGCGCGACGGTCGCTCGGTTATTCGGTCCCTCGGTTACTCGGTTACTCCGGAAGCCGTCGGATCGCCGCTTTCGGTTCTCCGCCGGGCCCGGACCACCCGGCACTCAGTCCTCCCGCCTGCCTTCGTCGCTTCGGCCTCGCCTCGCTCCTTCCCTCAGCATTCGCCGGCGTCGATGACCTTCCCCTGGTCGCGATACGTCTGCCAGTTTCGCTCGGTCAGCCGCTTCGGATCGCGGCCGAATTTCTCGTACGCCAGGTCGAGGTACTTCGGCGTCTGCTTCGTGCGGCCCAGGAGGTTGTTGTAGCACCAGGCGTCGCACGCGAGCTGGTCCACCGTCGCGACGATCGTCGGCCGGCCGAGAACGCCGCCGAAGGCCAGGTCGCTGATCCGGCCGCCCGTCGGGCCGCTCGTCATCATCACGCGCGTGGCGTCCGCGATGACGAGCGTCGGACTGAGCATGAACCCCAGATCGCTCACGATATCGTGGATCGCCTGGTGAAACTGGTTCCGCCGTCCGCCAAGCAGGCCGTACCAGTTCTTCATGATCATCGAGGCGTGGCAGAGGTTGTGGTCCTTGATCACCGGGATGCCGATCACCTTGTCCGCGTCGCGGAGCGGCTTCCAGAAAATCGGCCAGCGGCCCAGCGCCTCGTTCCGCGCGGCATCCGGCCGGCGGTCGCGAACGGCCACCTCGACATCGTGGGCGGACGAGTGGATGACGACCTCGGCGCCCTCCGCACGAGCAGCCGCCGCGATGCCCGACTTGGCGAAACACACCGCCGGCTCCTCGATCGGATTGTCGGCCACGACGACCTTCGACGCCCCGGCCTCGCGGCACAGTCGGATGACCGCACGCACGACGTCGGGATTTGTCGTCGCGCCGAGCTTCGGCCCGCGGTCGAAGCCCACGTTCGGCTTGAGCATGACGACGTCGCCGCGACGGACGAACCGCCGCATCCCGGCCGCATCCAGCCCCCCGACCGCCGCCCGGACCATCCGCTCCACAACGCCCCGATCGTTCTCGAGGGCCTCGGGCGAGCATCGCGCATGGGCGATCCGCGGCGAGGCGGGGTCGTAGCCCACCTTCTCGAAATAGTCCGGCAGGCGGACCGGCGGCGGCAGTTGCAGTCCCGCGTCGCCCCTGGGGTCGTGCCGCCAGACAAGGATGCCCGCGGCCGCCCCCGCCGCAGCCAGCGCCGAGCCGCCCCGCACCAGCAGGTCGCGCCGGGTGATCGCGTACGGCTCGCCGATCGGTTCAGTACCCTTCGGGCACGCCTTCGCCACCGTCGCCTCCATTGGCTTTCGTTTCCGATGCCGCCTTCGATTCCTCCGCCGCCGGAGGTGGGGCCGGCGCGGGCACGGCGGACGCGACCGCCGCCGGGTCGATCGATTCGCAGAATGCCGCGGCCTGCTTCTCGGCCACGGCCGCATCGTCGCACTCCGTCACGCCGCCGAAAACAACGCCCTTGTAGAACGCCGCCTCGAAAACACCGAGCGATTCCGACACCAGCAGTTCGCCGCCGTTGACGGGCTTGCGCACCAGGACCTTGTTGTACTTCGTGACGGCCTCCACGTACTGCTCGAACAGCGCCTTGCCGTCAACCGCCCGGTGAACGAACAGCTGATACGCCTTGCCGTCGGCCGTGTAGTCGCACACGAACACCTGCCGCAGGAAGCCGTAGCCGAGTCCGTCGGACGCCTTGTAGCTCAGCGAACCGGGCTTGCGGCCTGCGGCCGGGAACACCGATTCGGCCCAGAAGCCCTTGCCGTCGTCGGCTATGGTCGCCGCGATGGCCGCCGCCAGCTCCTCCGCCGGCTTCGCGGCGGTCGCGTCGTCCGGCGGCCCGAGCACGTTGACGTAGTACCTGCCCTTCCAGAAAAACACGCTCGCACCGGAGGTGTACCCCTCGCGGCCCAGCGGCTGCACCATCGCCTCGGGGCTTCGCTCGAGCCGGTAGATGCCGAACGCATTGACCGGCTCGCCCATGTCGTACACGTAGACGTCAAACGTCCAGCCCTTGTCGGCCCGCTGGTACGTGGCGAATTGAAGCTCGACGAAAAGGTAGCTCAGGAACATGCCGGCCTTGCCGTCGATCTTCTCGTAGAGCGTGTCCTTGTCGAATCGCTTTGCCGCCGGCGGGCTGTGCCAGCTGCCCCCGAGTTCGGGGAACTGCGCCGGACGACCCGCCGCAGCGGCGCGGTTCGGACTCGTCGCGGCGTGCTCCGCCGGGGTCTCCGACGCGGGACCGTAGGAAAGCTGGACGCCTGCGGCGGCACGGGCCACCTCAAGGGCGACCCTTGTCCCGTCCGGGCCGCCGCTCTCGACCTCCGTGTAGTAGCGCCCGTTCCAGAAGCCCACGCGAGGCCCGTTCGCAAAGCCGCCGCGCCCCACGGTTGCCGCGGCGCCGGTCGCGGGCCGGCGGGCCTTCTGGATCGCCTCGGCATGTTCGGGCGTCCCCACGTCGAACACGGTGACGGCTGCCGTAGCCCCCCCCGGACCGGCGAACTGTCCGCGATACGCGCAGACGACGCCGTTTGAACGGAACGCATCCGCGGCGCCGCCGCACCAGTCGGCCACGGCATCGCCCCGCCGCACCTCGACCGCTCCCGCGGCCCCCCAGTCCGGGGGCAGCACGGGCATCATCTGTGAGGCGACGCGCAGATCCGCCGGCTCCGCCACGGCCTGAAGGTGCCTGGGATCGGGCTCGAACAGCTTTCGCGAAGCCGGTCGAATCGACCGGACCAGGGCAACCACAATCCCCGCGGTCATCAGGAGGATGCCGATGCCGATGACGATCTCGAGGCGGGGCACCCGGTCTCGCAGATAACGACGGCGGAAGAACGTTGGCATGCGCTCTGATGTCCCTCGCGGCACGGATTCGCACGCCCGTGCCGCACTACGATTATGGTGCGTCAGCCCGAACGGGTCAACGGACAGATCGAAAGGGATCGCTCGGTCGTTGCCGTATGCGGTCTCGGGGTTGACCGGGCAGACACCCGCACGTAGGCTCATGTCCGAATTGGGCGGACAGGCGGCGATGATGAGTCTCAACTACGCAAACGCAGGTTGCACGGTACTGGCGGCCATCTGCCTGACGGGCATCGCCGGTTGCCCCCCTGCCGCGCGGTATCACCGTCCTCTGGAGCCCGTCGCCGACAGGCTGGTGCGGACGTACCCGGACCTGGCATCAGGACGCTTCCTGTCCGTTGCCGACTTCGAATCGATTGATCAGGGTGCGATCTTCCGCCTGATCCCGCCGACGGCGGCGGGCTACGTCGGCATTGTCCCCGAGCGCGCCCGGCCCGAGACCGGGGCCGGCTCGCTGAAAGTGCGATTCACCAGCGGCGAGCAGGAACTGGTCGTGGAAGACGTCAGCCAGGGCCAGTGGACGCTGCCAAGGGACTGGACGCCGTTCCACCTGTTCCTCGTGAGCATTCACGCCCCGAGGCCGTTGACCGGAGCTGCCTTCACGGCTCGAAGCGGGACGGACAAGCCGCGCGAGTATCAGCAGAAGGGCATCGTCCTCCGCGAGGGCTGGAACCTCGTGAAGATCGACATCGGCGACATGGCCGAGCGAATCGACACGGCGGACATCCGCCAATTGCGGTTCGGCTGCCCCCACCTCGAAGACCCCGTGGACCTGTACTTCGACGACATGGTCCTGGCCGACAACGCAAAGAACGTGCTCGGCTCGCCCTCGGGCAACCCGGGCGATCTGTACGTGCGAACCGAGGGCCGTCGGGCGCGCGTCGGCGTCGTCGAGCGATTCGAACTTGTCTTCGCCCGCGGCAGGATCGTCCAGTGGTTCGACCTGCAAAGCGACGCGAACCGGCTGCACAACCTGACGGGCGGCGGCCCGCTCGGCCCCACGCCCGTGTGGCTGCCGGGCGATCCAGACGAGATTGTACGAATCGACGAAACCGCCGGCTGGGAGAAGATGGGGCCCGCCGCCGAGTCGTTCCAGAAGCTGGTCGAGGCCACCGCCGTCCGCGTGATCGTCTGGGGCGAGTGGCGATTCGGCTCGCCGGCAGCCGTGGCCTCCGCCCCGTCGGGCGATGCCCCGTTTCTGCGATGGGTGTACACGGTCTACGCGACGGGCAGAGTGTACGTGGAGTTCGCCGGCACACTCCGGCCGCCGGCCCCTGCGCAACGGATCGGTTACCTTGTCGCGTGCGCCGACGGCGAGGGGTTCCGTACGATCCCCCACCCCGCGCAACCGGCGGACGCCGGCGGTCCCATCACCGCCGACTCGTTGAGCTACGTGCTCTGCCACCGCGACGAACCCAACCGGGCGGACCTGCTCTTTGCGTTCTTTCGCGCGGCCACGGCCCCGGCGGCCCGCACGCTGCGGCACGGCGAGGAGCCGCGGCTCGGCACGCTCTTCCACGGCGGCCAGGCCGACGCCGTCACCGCGTGGGCGGCGATGCTCAACGTATGGCCTTTCGATATCGACGGTCCGGCCCAGGCCGAACCGATGGTCCTGGATTACGTGAACCCGATGCCGATCGTCATCGACGCCGGCCGCCTCGTGCGCACCGACGCCGGGGACATCGACAACGACGGATTCAACGAGGCCCGGGGCCACTATACGCTGGAGCCCGACGGGAACGTCGTGAAGCTGCGGCTGGACGGGAGCCGGCGCATGCGCTTCGGGCCGGCGTTCCGGATCGTGGATGTGGCCGATTGTGATGTGTGGGCGTACGTGGACGGGCTGGAGATCCGGCCGATCGCCCGCGACGCGGACGGTGACGCCGTCTTCCAGATTCCGCGCGTGCTCGACCGCGAAACGCTGGTCGAGGTCACGTCGCGAAAGCGTCCGGCGACGGCGTCGCAGCCGAAATGATGTGACGCGGTATCGAGCGGGATGGTCCTGTGCGGCAGGACACGCAACGAGGAGACAGACATGGGTAATACATACCGGTTCGGCGTGATTGGCGCGGGCATGATCGGCAACTTCCATGCGGAGGCGATCCGGCAGCTCCCGAACGCCAGGCTCGTCGCCGTCTGCGACACGGTGCCGGCGCTCGCGGAAAAACTCGCGGCAAAGCACGGCGGCCAGGCAATGGACAACCTCGAACGGTTCCTGTCGCGCGACGACATCGACGTGGTGACCATCGGCACGCCCAGCGGCACCCATGCCGACATCGCGATCGCCGCCGCCAGGCACGGCAAGCACGCCATCGTCGAGAAGCCGCTCGACATCACGCTCGACCGCATCGACCGCACGATCGAGGCGCACGAAAAGGCCGGCACCACGCTCGGCGGCATCTTCAACTACCGGTTCACCACCACGGCCAGGCTCTTCAAGCAGGCCGCCGACCGGGGCCGGTTCGGCCGCCTCGCGTTCGGCATGGCCTACGGCCCGTGGTGGCGCGACCAGGCCTACTACGACACCGGCGGCTGGCGCGGCACCTGGGCGATCGACGGCGGCGGCGCGCTGATGAACCAGGGCATCCACACGATCGACCTCCTCCAGTGGATCATGGGGCCGGTCAAACGCGTGACGGCCCTCTGCAAGTGCATCGTCCACGAGCGCATCGAGGTCGAGGACACCGGCGTGGCGTCGATCGAGTTCGCCAACGGCGCCCTCGGCACGATCGCCTGCACGACCAGCATGTGGCCGGGGCACTTCCGCATCGTCGAGGTCTCCGGCTCGGACGGCACCGTCGCGATGGCCGATCAGAACTTCTTCTTCTGGCAGTTCCGAAACGAAACGGCCGAGGACGAGCGGGTGCGGAAGGAGCACCTGCAGTTCCCCACCGTCGCGGTCGGCGCGGCCAACCCGTCGGCCGGCATGACGGCCGACAACCACCGTGTCAACTTCGCCGAGTTCCTCCAGGCGCTCGATGAGAAACGCAAACCCGCGATCGACGGCCTCGAGGCCCGCAAGGCCGTCCAGATCATCCTCGCGGTGTACGAGTCGGCGAAGGCCGGCGGAACGCCCGTGGACATCCGGTAGACCAGACCCCGGGCGGGCGGACGGCGCATCCTCGCCCCCGTGCGATCACGCCGTGGCGGCGCGCCGGGCCGGATCGCCGGCACCGATCCGGCTCAGCAGTTCGCCCATGTACTCCGCAACCGGCGGGATTCGCGTCACGTCGTCGCCCAGCTCCGTCCGCAACCGGTCGTTTGCGTATACGACGTCCATGTTGATGAACGGAAGGTAGTACCGCAGCGTCGAAAAGGACTTCCGCTGCTGCGGCGTACGCACGTGCTGGCGGTGCATCTCGCGCGTCCACTCCCGCGGGGGGACCAGTCGCAGCGGCGTGCGACGCTCATAGAACCGGTCGAGAAACGCGCCCATGCGGCCGCACACCATCGAGTCGGCCGGCCCGGCCGACAGGTTGTAGCACGAGTGCGCGAGCCGCTCCCGGGCCAGAAGCTTCACGATCGCATCGACGACGTACCACACCGGCACAACGTCCACGCGCGAGGCCGGATCGATGGGAATCGCCTCAAACTCGCAGAGCAGCGGCACAAACCACGCGATCGCCCGCGCGAACTTGCGCGACGGCACGCCGGCGCTCAGAACGACCGACGGCCGCAGAATCAGGTGCGGAAGGCCCGACTCGCGCAGAAGCTGCTCCGCGACGGCCTTGGACCGCGTGTACTCGTTATGGTGGTCGCTCTCCGGATCGCCGGCCGCCTCTTCCGTCATGCAGCGGTGCGAGACCGCACCGCACACCGTCGCCGTGCTGATGTAGACGACCCGCGGGTTGCGACGGCAGCGCCGGGCGAGATCGATCAGGTGGTGCATGCCCGTGATGTTCGTCTTGCGGCAGAGGACGTCGCGCGTGAACGAAAGCTCGGCCGCGCTGTGGATGATGATGTCAACGGAATCCCGCACCCGTGCGTCATCATCGGCACTGAGGCCGAAACCGGGCGCGACCACGTCGCCCGCCAGTGCCTCGGTCCGCTCAAGGCTCGCGGCGGCCAACGGACCCGCGCTTCGCCGCAGCCGGTCCCGAAGGCGGTCCCCCACGTCGGTGTGGCCCTTCGGCCGGATCAGGCACAGGATCCGTTCCGCGCCGGCCCGGCCAAGTCGGCCGATCAACTCCCCACCGATGAGGCCCGTGGCACCCGTAAGCAGAATCGTGCAACACTTAACCATTTCAGGTCCGCCGATGACGCGCCGATGCCCGTGAACAGCGATTGGGGAGAAAGACAATCCCCAGCCCGTGCTCGGTAGTATAGGGCATCCCGACTACAAAGTCGAGAACACCCATCGGTCGCGATAGACCAGCATCGCGCCGGTCAGCAGCAGGAGCATGACGACGATGAAACGAAAGCCTCGTTGCGAAACGCGCCGGTTGAGTTCCGAACCGGCCCAGACGCCCAGCGCGGCGATCGGCAGCAGCCAGAGGCTCCGCCGGAGCGACCCCGCCGTGATCAGCCCGAGATGGACATAGAACGGGATCTTGACCGCGTTGAAGACGACGTAGAAACGGTTGGTCGTTCCGACGAAGACGCGGGAGTCGAGCCTCTGCGGCAGGAGGTAGATCGTCGTGACGGCGCCGGCGGCGTGCGCAAGCATGGTGCAGAGACCCGCTCCCAGCCCGAATGGAATGCTCACCAGCACGCCGGGACGCCACGGCGGCGCCGGGGCCGCGGCGGCGATCGTACGTCGGACCATCAGCCACCGGACCGCCTCGAGCCCCGCGAACACGATCGAAAGCACGCCGACGCCGACGTTCAGCCACGGAACCGCCGTCTTGCCGACGCGGCCGAGAAGGAACCAGCCGACGAGAATGCCGAGCATCGTCCACGGCGCGAGCAGGAGCACGGGCCGCCACGTGAACTGGCGGGGGTAGAACGGCAGCGTCATCACGTCGCACACGAGCAGCATCGGCAGAAGCAACCCGAGCGCGGTCGGGGCATCGACGACCATCATCATCAGCGGCGATGCGACGACGGCCAGACCGCCGAAGCCGCCCTTCGACGTGGCGATCATGACCAGCGCCACGGCGGTGACGAACATGTAGACCCCCGCCGAATGCTGGCAGCCGGGCGGAACGATCCACGTTTCGAGCGAGGTTAACCCCACGGTCGTCCCCCCGGCCCGGCCATCGGGCAGCCGTGCGTGCGGACCGCCGGCGGCGACTGAAGCCACCGCAGGATCAAGACGCCCGTGACGGGTCCGGCGACGCGATTGACGGCCGCGCCCCCCCGCCGCGGGAATCGGTGGCGGTGCAGGTTGATGGACGTGGGCCCCGGCGCGAAAGCGGAAATACCCATGTCCGTTTTCCCAGGACGATGACAGCTCATGCGGCTCCCCGGCGCCCGCCCAACGCGGACCTCCGGTACTCTATCCCAGCCGGTCGGCCGATGCGAACCGCACGGGAAAGCGGCCGGCCTCCTGAGCAGTAGGCGACGAGCGACGCACAAGCCCCCCGCGGGCATCGGTGGCTCGGCGCAACGGAACGACGGGCTGACAGGCGGACCGCCGGGCCTTGTTCGGGGGGGGCGCATCGGGCATAATCCGTCGGGTGGCTTGGGGCGTTCCCGGGCTGATCGAGTCTCCGCATCTGACAGAGGGTGCAGTCGTGAGCGAGAACCAGGAAAACCGTTCGTCGCGTCGGGAGTTTCTGAATGCCTCGGGGCGGATCGCCGCTGCGTCGGCGCTCGGGGCCTGGGCGATTCCGTCGGCCTACGCGGCGGAGAACAATACGATCAAGGTCGCCCTCGTCGGCTGCGGCGGGCGGGGCACCGGCGCGGCGGTCAACGCCCTCTCGACGAAGAGCGGGCCGACCGAACTGGTGGCCATGGCCGACGTGTTTGATGACAGGCTCCAGTCGAGCCTCGGCAAACTCACGTCGAAGTTCGGCAAGCAGGTCAACGTCCCGAAGGACCGGCAGTTCCTCGGCTTCGACGCGTACAAGAAGGCGATCGACTGCCTGGACGGCTCCGGCGTCGTGATCCTGGCGACGCCTCCGGGCTTCCGGCCGCCGCACCTCGAGTATGCGGTCGAGAAGGGCTGCCACGTCTTCATGGAAAAGGCGTTCGCGGTGGATGGCCCGGGGGTCCGCCGTGTGCTCAAGGCCGGCGAGGCCGCGGCAAAGAAAAACCTCAAGATCGCCGGCGGCCTGATGAGCCGCCACTACACGCCGCTGGAACAGGCCGTCGAGAAGATCCACGGCGGCGCCATCGGCGATGTGATCACCTGCTGGGCGTATCGCGCCCACGGGCCGGTCGGCATCACGCCAAAGCCCGCCAACATGAGCGAGATGGCCTACCAGGTCCGCCACTTCCACAACTTCAACTGGCTCGGCGGCAGCTTCATCCTCGACTGGCTGATCCACAACCTCGACGTCTGCTGCTGGGTGAAGGACGCCTGGCCCGTCTCCGCGCAGGGCCAGGGCGGGCGCGAGGCCCGCACCGAGAACGACCAGATGTTCGACCACTACGCCGTCGAGTACTCGTTCGCCGACGGGACGCGGCTGTTCGCCCAGGCCCGGCACATGGCGAACTGCTGGGGTTTCTGGGGCAGCGTCATCCACGGGGCGAAGGGCTCCGCCGTGCTCGGCGAGGGAATCCCCGACCCCCTCCTCTACAAGGGCCACAAGCGGACGGACGACAACATCATCTGGCGGTACAAGGGCGACAAGTGCGACCAGTACCAGCTTGAGCACGAGCTTCTCTTCGACGCGATCCGCCAGAACAAGCCGTACAACGAAACACAGCGCTGCGCCTACGCGTCGCTGACGGGCATCCTCGGCCGCATGGCGGCGGAATCAGGCCAGGAGATCACATGGGAGCAGGCACTGGGATCGAATCTCGCGCTCGCCCCCGGCATCGAGAACTTTACGATGGACTCCACCCCGCCGGTCGTGCCCGATGCCCAAGGCCGCTACCCGGTCGCCGTGCCGGGGCGGACGAAGGTGCTCTGAACGCCGCCGTTGGCTGCGCAGTCCATCACCCCCAGTTCACTGTCGGCTGAGCAGCAAGAATCAGCCTACGCAAATATAAATACATCCTCACAGTAATACCTTGCCCTGGCCCCCCGGTTATGTTAGGATTTGTTGACAAGGGACGCCGGCTCTTGTTGACAAGCACCGTCCGCGAGGCGGGGGCTGCGCGCCAAGGCACAAGTACGCAGGGGGCGTTTATGAAAGCAGTTCATCGAGCGATGTTGGCCACGATGCCCATCTGGGCGATTGCGTCGGCCGTCTACGGGCAGTGGCAGACGGTCGTGCCGGGGATCGAGTATCGGCAGTACTCGCTCACCGCCCCGGACCCGGCACCGAACAACGTCTTCGTCGCCCGGATGGACCGGGCCAACACGAACTGCATCATCGACAGTTGCCTCGCGCAGGGGAAGCTCCAGACCACGCGCGAAACCGTCACCGGCATGGCGAACCGCTATGAAGACACCCTCAACTACTGGGGACAAACGTGGGGCGCGCGGTCCGACGTCGTCGTCGCAATCAACGGTTCCGGCTTCACGAGCGACCCGGGGCCGACCGGCGGCCAGGTCATCTCGGGCTGGCAGGCCAAGCGGTTTCCCGAGTACGGCGGCAGCGGCTTCTGCTGGAAGCTCGACCGGAGCTGCTTCCTCGGCGGCGACGTCCGCAACGCCGACACCCCCGGGCACGAGTACCAGTACATCTACTTCGCCAACGCCGGCTACGCGATCCCGACCAACGTCAACGCGGCCCGCAACGGATCGCTCGCCAACGAGCTGATCGTCTACTCCACGCAATTCGGCGACAACACCGGCACGGACAGCGCGGGCACCGAGGTGCTTGTCGAGATGTCGCGGCCGCTCGTTTCGCTGCCGAAGGGCTCGGCCTACTACGTGCTCGGCACGGTGCGGCAGGTCCGCGTGAACGCCGGATCCACGCCGATCCCGTTCGACCACGTCGTGCTCTCGGGCAAGGGCACGTACGCGAACATCCTCGCGGCAAACTGTGCCGTCGGCGATGAACTGCGATTCCAGTTCGAAATCCACGACTACGGCACCGGCGGGCAGGTGCCAACCGGGCCCTCGGACTGGACGAAGGCGTACGCCTCCATCAGCTGCTTCGCCTACGTCGTCAAGAACGGGATCGTGCCCGTGAACGACTGGACGGGCAACGCCAACCTGACAACGCGGCAGCCGCGGACGGCGGTCGCCTTCAACGACAGCTACGTCTACTTCCTCGTCTGCGACGGCCGTTCGGCGCAGAGCGTCGGCATGACCTACCCGGAGCTGGGCAACTTCTGCGTCAACTACCTTGGCGCGACCTGGGCGACGAACCAGGACGGCGGCGGATCGTCCGCCATCTGGGTCAACGGCCAGATCAAGAACGTGCCGTCGGACGGCTCCGAGCGGGCGGTGGCCAACGGGCTGATGATGGTCGCCGTGCAGCCGAAACAGCAGTCGTCGGCGTTTGTGACGGGCCAGGTCGTCCGCACCAGCACGACGGCCAACGTCCGCCTCGGCCCCGGCACGAACTACGGGATCCTGACCACCGTCGCCAACAACACGCAGGGAAACATTGTCGAGCACTCCATCAAGGGCGTGTACGCGAAGGGCTTCTACTGGTGGAAGGTCAACTTCAGCGGGACCGAGGGCTGGGTGGCCGAATCGCTCCTGATCGGCGGCGGCATCCCCCCCGCCGTCACCCAGCACCCGCAGCCGCAGACGATTGCCCCGGGCGCCACGGCCACATTCACCGTCACCGCCACCGGCGACGCCCCGCTGGCGTACCAGTGGCAGAAGAATCAGGCCAACCTGACCAACGGCGGGCACTACGCGGGCGTCACGACCGCGACGCTCACCGTCTCGAACGCGGACATCAACGATCTGGCGAACTACCGGTGCGTCGTCAGCAACGCCTACGGCAACGCGACGTCCAACGAGGCGGCCCTGACGCTCACCGGCACGCCGACCATCACGCAGCACCCGCAACCGCAGAACGTCTGCACGGGCGGCACGGCGACGTTCACCGTCACGGCGAGCGGAGCCGGCACACTCACCTACCGCTGGCAGAAGAACGGCGCAAACCTCAGCGACGGCGGGCACTACGCCGGCACGACCACGGCGACGCTGACCGTCTCGCCGGCCGACACGGGTGATGTCGCGAGCTACCGGTGCGCCGTGACGAACGCATCGGGGACGACCTTCTCCAACGCGGCCCCGCTCACGATCAACGCCGTCTACAGCATCCTTGGGCTCGGCGCGGGCACGATCAGCGGCATGAGTACGGACGGCTCCGTGGTCGCCGGCAACAGCGCAAGCGGCGGATTCATCTGGTCGCAGGCCAACGGCGTCGTCGGCCTCGGCGCCGGGACGACCACGGCGGGCGTCGGCATCAAAAACGGCACCGTCGTCGTGGGCGGGCTTGCCGGCGGCAATGCCGCCCGATGGGACGGTACGACGGCGGGCGCCGGCTCGTGGACGCAACTGCCCCTCGTCGGCGGCACCACCGCATGGACGCCGCTCTGTACGTCGGCCCAGAGCGGCTCGCCCGGCAACGTGTTCATCGGCGGGAACTCCAACGGAAGCACCGGCCAGAAGTCCGCCGTCCGCTACAAGGAGAGTTCGGCCAGCACGACCTCACTCCCGCTGCCGTCCAGCGGAAACAAGGACGCCTATATCTACGGAATCTCCGACGCCGGAAGCTACGCGGGCCGGTACCAGTACGGCGCAACGTCGCCGAGCGGATCGCGGCAGGCGATGGGCGGGGCCACCCTGACCGCGCTCTCGCCGCTGATCGGCCCGCCGAGCACCGGCAACGAGGGCGTGGCCAACACGATTTCACGCGACGGCACGAAGGCCGGCGGATGGAGCACCTCGCTCACCTCGAGCCGCCAGGGCACGATCTGGACGATCGCCAACCCGACGGTGCCGGCGGCCGTGCCGTTCCTCAGCGGCGATGACTACGCCGAGGTTCAGTCTCTCAACGGCGACGGCAGTACGGCGGGCGGATACAGTGCCCTTGCCGGCAACGTCGCGGGCACAAAGAAGGCGTTCCTCTGGGATGCCGCGAACGGCACGCGAAACCTCCAGACGCTGCTCACGACGCAGTACGGGCTCGATCTGACCGGCTGGACGCTTCAGGAGGTCAAGGCGATGTCGTCCGACGGCAAGGTGCTCGCCGGCAACGGCCTCCACAACGGCGCCGCCGAGGCGTGGATCGTGTTTCTGGGCGTCGCCCCCCTGCCGCCGGTGATCACGCAGCAACCGGCGGCGCAGAACGTCTGCCCCGGCGCAACCGCCGCGTTCACGACCGCCGCGACCGCCCAGGGCACGCCGTCCTGGCAGTGGCAGAAGAACGGCATCAACCTGGCCGATGGCGGGCACTACGCGGGCGCGACCACGGCAACGCTGACCATCACGAACGCCGACGCCGCCGACGCCGCCGACTACCGTTGCGTCGTGTCGATCGGCTGCGCGAGCACGACGTCGAACGCGGCCACGCTGACCGTCAGGGCCGCGACGACGATCACGCAGCACCCCGCGCCGCAGAGCGTCTGCCCCGGTTCGCCGGCGACGTTCACCGTGGCGGCCGCGGGCGAGGGCGTCGTCTCCTGCCAGTGGCAGAGGGACGGAGCGAACCTCAGCGACGGCAGCCGGTACTCCGGCACGGCCACTCCGACGCTGTCGATCTCGAACGCGGATGTGGACATTGCGGGCGTCTACCGGTGCGTGGCGACCGCGGCCTGCGGAACCGCGGTCTCTGACGCGGCGCCGCTGATCATCCGCACGGTCACGTCCGTCTCGCAGCACCCGGCGCCCGTTAACACGTGCGCCGGCGGCACGGCGCAATTCGGCGTGCTGGCGGCCGGCGACGGCACAATCACGTACCAATGGCAGAAGAACGGAACCGACCTTGCCGACGGGGGCCGCTATTCCGGCACAACGACCGAAACGCTCACGATCACGGGCGCCGCCGCGGAGGATCGGGGCAACTACCGATGCGTCGTCGCGGCGGGCTGCGGCACGGCCACGTCGCAGGAAGCGGCGCTGACCCTGGGCGCCGGCGCCGCCGACGCCGACGACGATTGCGACGTCGATCTCGCCGACTTCACCGCGTTCCAGTCGTGTTTCAACGGGCCGAACCGGCCGGCGGCGCAGCCCGGATGCGAGGCGTCGGACTTCGACGCGGACAGCGACGTCGATCTCGCCGACTTCACCGCGTTCCAGGCGTGTTTCAACGGACCGAACCAGCCCCCCGCCTGCCTGTAGGCAGGCCGCCCGGCTCCGTGCCGAGTGCCGAGTTGTCGCGGCGCGATCGTTCCGTTCGGCCTGCACGCCCGTGGTCCGTGCGTGCACCCCCAAGTTGCATAATCCGCACCTCGCACGAGCGAAGATCGTACGGATGGGT
>CAZUAI010000101.1:0-19248 GCA_964617875.1 uncultured Planctomycetales bacterium
CCCCAGCGTGCGACTGCCGTTAGCCGCCACGCGCCCGTGGGAATCAAGGCTAGTTGAGGAACGGCCCCACGGGCCGGAAAAGCCTTATCGCGTCCTGGGCCCGGCACGACGGCGGGCGGTCCTGCGCCTGGATGCCGGCGCAGGCGGCGGTTTGCTCGCGGCTTTGAAGTCGTCCTCCGGCGGAACGAGGCGCAGGGCGTTGCCGGCGGTGATCTTGGCAAAGACCTTCGGCGGCAGGTCGAGGCTTCGCAGGAACTCGAGGTGGGCGCCGTCGAACTGGTCACGGCCGAAGAGCACACGGTCCTGATAGCGGGTCAGGAAGTCCCTCGTAACACCAAGGTCGCGTTGGAGGGCGTAGAGCCCCGAGCGGGCGGAGATGTCGCAGCAGAGGTTCGGGTACGCTTCGAATAGGCGGAGGAGCCGCCCGCCGGGGGTCACCGGCCGGCCCTGCGGGTAGAGGTCGTCGCACGCGTCGGCGTCGCCCGAGATCTCGCGCCAGAAACCGGGGGCGTGGCCGATGAAGACCGTGTCCGGGCATCGCTGCAGCATCCGCTCGACGGCGCCGATGTCTCCGCCGTACCACCACTGGCGGGCCGTCTGCGGTTTGTTGCGCGGCAGCGTCACATCGAGGTGGAAGACGACGGGCATGCGCAGCTCCGCACAAGTGTGAAAGAGCGCGATGGCGTCGGGGTCATCGTAGCACATGCGGACCTTCAGTTCGCCGCAGACGCGGACGTGGTGGATCTCGCGGGCGGCCTTCAGGAGTTCGCGGGCGTTCGGCCGGCGCGGGTCCGGGGCGTAGCCGGGGACAAAGCGGCCGGGGTAGCGACGCACCGCCGTGAGGACGTCCTGCAGCGGGATGCCGGTCGAGGCGGGATTGAGCAGCGAGTGATAGGCCGGCTCGTACTCGTCGGGCGGGACGTCCCATGTGAGGAGCCAGGTCTTGTCGATGCCATGGCGGTCCATGTTCTCGACAACCCGACGGTCGTCGTGGCCGATCCAGAAGACGTGGTTGTGGGCGTCAATAAGCATGGAAAGCCGTCAGTCCGTTGTTCCGCCTGTTCTGAGCCTGTGGACAGGTGGCTCCGTTACCAGGTTGCCCAGGTGCCCGGTTGCCCGTTTATGCGATTGCCCGGTTACTCGGTTGCCCGGTTACTCGGTTGCTCCCTTGCTCGGTCGCCGGGGTACTCCGTCACCCCCGCGGAAGCGGGGGTCCAGTACCGGCGCCCTTATGCCTGGATCCCCGCTTTCGCGGGGATGACGACCTCATCATCCATCACTCAGCACTCATCACTGTGCTTCCCCCTTCGTTGCTTCGGTGTTCCGTCGCTCCTTCCCTCAGTTCAGCATGCAGTCCTCATCGCTCCCTCGCCGGGCGCTGGCGCGTTGTCGGCTCGACGGGGCGGCGAAGCTGTTCCTCCATCCACTGATACGCCCACTGGCGGGCTTCGGTCGGGAAGCGGTGCTCGCCGGGGGCGAGCTTCCAGGCGAGCCGGTCCTTCGCGCCGTAGAGGCCGTACACCTGGCCGAGCTGGCCGAATACCCACGTCAGGTTGTCCGTCTTCGGGAAGATCGAGTCGTTCAGCGTCGCCCAGTTCAGGAACGCCCGCGGGGCAATCAGAGAGCAGATCTCGTGCCAGTCGAACGGCACATCCTTCGCGTCGGGCATGTAGAACCCGATCATCGGAATCAGCGGCGTCAGGTGGCTCCACCGCTCCGGCTTCGGGTCGGACCGAAGCGTCGTGAAGCCGCAGCTCGCCGCCGCACACCGGATCCGCAAGTCGAACGCGGCGGCGAAGATCGTACCGTACGCCCCGTGCGAATGCCCGATGCAGCCGATGCGTCGGCGATCCACCTGCGGGAGCGTCGAAAGGTAGTCGATACAGCGTGAAACGTCCCAGTTCATCTTGCCCATGACCGACCAGCGCGGATGACGGCGGAAGAACTCACGGATGTTGTCGTACGGCTGGCGCTTGTCATCACCGGCCGCCGGGCGGGTCGGGGCGGCGGACCTGCTCGCGGCGTCACGCGGCGGCCCGGCGCGCGTGGCGCCCTCGGGAAGGCGCTCGCCGAAGCCGATGACGTCCGGCACGAGGCAGAGGTTGCCGCGGGCGACGAGTTCGCGTGCGGTGAACATCGAGGGATCGCCCTGGATGCCGGCGGGCTCGTCCTTGCCCTGGTTGACGGTCTGGTGCAGGCAGATGATCGCCGGCTGCGGCCCCGCGGGCATGTTCTTCGGGATTAACAGATAAGCCGGGATCCAATCATCCGGCTCGGTACGGATCCAGAGGTGACGGCGGACGTGGTCGGCCTCAGTCGTCTCGCCGAGGACGACCGCCTCAGGTGCGGCCGTGGCCAGGTCGCCCGGGTGGCCGAGGAAGACGCCGAGGATGTTGCAGATCCGCGCCTGCCTCAGCATCCATTCGCGGGTCGTCGTGATGGTCGGCGAGCCGGGGCCCGCGGTCTGCAGCAGGTCGATGAGGTCGGCCGATCCGGCCTGCGGCGACTGGGCCGCGGGTTTGACGGCACCGGTGACCTCGCGCCACTCCTCCCACGTGTGCCCGCGCCAGGCGAAGGCGGAATGGCAGATCGACAGGGCAACGACGACGCTCGGAAGGGGGGTAAGCTTCATGCAGGACATGCTACGCGCGGGGCATTGGGATGACAATTCCCCCTTTCCCTTCCTGCCTTCGAGGGAGATGGCCGGGGCGACTGTCCGAGTTCACGCGTTTTTCTTGACCCGGAAGGGAGACCGGTACGCCCAGTCCGCCGTTGCATTCCGCAGCGCTGGGGTTGATGCGCCGCGTTCATCGACCGTCCGGCTCAGGGATTCTGCCCGCCCGATTCGCCCAGTGCCTTCTGCGTCGCGTCCAGCCATTCCTGGCATTGCTGGCGGCGTTTGGCGTCGGTCAGCCTGCCGAGGGCCTCGCTGAGGTACTGCCGGGCGCGCTCGTACTGGCCGAGGTCGCGGGCAAAGAGGATGCCGAGCAGCAGTCGTACCTGGTCGGCGTCGGCGGCGGTCGGGTACGTCTGCACGTATCGCTCGTAGGCGGCGGCGGCCTGGGGCATCCGCGTCATCGCGTACAGCTGGTAGGCCACCTCCAGCTGCTGGTCGCGGGCAAGAACCTGGGCCGGATCGATCGCCAGAAGCTCCTGGTACAGCTCGGCCGCCGTCACCCGGTCGCGGTCGGCCAGCGCACGGCTGATCCGCACCCGCAGGTCCGTCACATGGTCCACCGGCGCCGGCGCGGTCGGGGCCTGGCCCACGGACACCGGCCGTGCGACGCGGCCGAACTCGGCCACGGCACGGGCGTTCGGGTCGCGAAGGGCGACGGCGACGCTGTGCCGGTGATACCAGCGGCGCCAGAGGGCCACGATGTCGAACTGATCGCGCGACAGGGCGTGCGTCCAGAGAAGGAACACGGCCGCCGAGAAGCCGTAGAAGTAGCCGGCCAGGTGGGCGCCATAGGCCACCTGCGTCGGGCCGAAGGGGTCCGACAGCGATGGAGCGATGATGTTGTCCCACAGGATCATCTTGATGACGATCATCAGCATGCTCGGAAGCTCGATCGTGCCGATCAGGAACCACCAGTAGACGAACTCGATGTTGCTCCGGGGGAAGAGGGCCAGGTAGGCCGTCGTGACGGCGGCGATCGAGCCCGAGGCCCCGAGCATGGGGTGGTCTTTGAAGAGCAGATAGCCGAAGGCCGCAAAGACGCCGCCGCCGAGGTAGAAGAGCAGGTAGGTCAGGTGCCCCATCTTGGCGTTGACGCTGTTGCCGAAAACCCAGAGGAAGAGCATGTTGCCGAGGATGTGCGCCATGCTCCCGTGCAGGAACTGGTAGGTGAAGAACTGGTAGAGCTTCGGATCGGCGCCGTCGAGCAGGTAGGACCGGACCCAGCCCGCGAGCGGGTCGGCGTGCTGGCCCAGCCCCTGCGGGCGTGCGGTCGGGTGGTAGGACAGGAAGAAGATCAGCACGTTGACCGCGATCAGCGCGAAGTTGATCCAGGGCGTGCGTTTGATCGGACTGTCGGTACGGATCGGAAAGAACATCGGTAAGCCTGCTTACCCGGAAGCGGTCTCGCCTTGCGAGGACGGCGTGCGTGGCGGTCGTCGTCTCACGCCTGCGCCGCGCCGCCTTCGCCTCCGGCGCCGGCCGCCGCGTTGACCGCGCGCACGAACTGCATCCGCACCTCGTAGAGCGCGGCATCCATGAGCTGCTGCTCCTCGTCGGTGAGGTTGCCCTTGGTCTTCTCCGCGATGAGCGCCAACAGGTCAATGTGGTGCTTGGCGACCTCGAGATCGGGCCGGAGCGTCCGCCCGTCCGGGGTCTGCATCCCGTTGATCCCGATGAGGGCCTGCATCAGGATCATCTGGATGAGTTCCTGGATCGTCGGCGCCGGGATGGGGCCGGTCTCGCCGACGTGCTCGGTCTCTTCGGCGAGCCGCTCCTTCTCCCGCTGAGCCTCGGCCTTCCAATCGGAATCGATCTGGATCTTCGGCTTGTCACCCGGTCCATCGGCCATGTCGCAGACTCCTGTACAGCTTCCGGCGGCCCTACGGCACCGCCGTTGTGGAACCGCGCCATACTATAACCGGAAGCCGCCGGTCCTGCATCCAGGCCTCAGGCCGATCGCTCCGCCCGTTTCAGGTGGATGAGGAACGACAGACGGCTGTAGAAGTCGAACCGCGGGGCGTCGTCATCGACGTCCCTGTCCAGGCTGACACCGCCGGGGCCCGTGCCGATCTGGATCCCACGGCTCGAGCGGCCCGCGAAACCGGGCGCCCGCCGGAACTGCTCGAACCCCGGGTCGAAGATCGCCTGGGCCGCCAGCTTGTGAATCGCCCGGATCGTCGTCGCGAGGCTCTCGCTGTCGGACGCCCCGAGCTTCGTTCCGAGGAACTGAAACGAGAACCGGTCGCAGTCGATGCGGACCGGCGTACTGCCGTCGAAGAAGTAAACGTCGAGCTTTTCCGTCAGGCTTTCCTGGGATGCTTCCGTGACGTGTGGAAAGGCATCGAACTCGCCGGTGGCCATACGGATCGTTCGCTCACGCACCCGCCGTCGGCACCGGCCGTGGACCAGCAGGAACAGGTTGTCCCACTGCGAAAGCACCATCTCGCGGTCGGACAGGACGAACCGGATGTGGTCCCTGTGGAACTCCAGCGTGCGTGGCCGCAACGGTTCGGCCAGACCTTGCAGTTGGTCGGCGTCGATCACGTACGCCTCATGCCCGAACGACGACAGCAGGCTGACCGCGGACTCGGCCGCGCCCGCATCGGGCGTGATGGCAAGGACCGACGGCAGCGCGCGTTTCAGAGTCAGGCGGATCGAATAGGCGTCGGTGGCGAGCATCTTCGCCAGCCGTGAAACGACATCGGGACGGATGGGGGCGGGCGATGCGGCAAGTATGAGGAAGTACGCCATGAAGCATATTCTACCGCATTCGGCCCTTCATGGCGGGGTGACAGCCATTGATCCCGGAGAGCCAACAGGCGGGCGAACCTCCTCCGCCGCACGCACGCGGCTCCGGAGAACCGCCCACCCTGTGCGGTAATGCGTGCAGAGGGCCGAGGTGTTTCAGGAGGACCGATTCAGGCGTCTTTGCGCTGCGGTCGCGGTACATCTCGAACCGGTCGCCCGTGTCCGTCTCGACCGCGATGACGTCACCGATGAAGTCCATGGTCGTCTTGCCCCAGGCGAAGATAGTATCGCGGCCCGTCTCGCTCGACGCTGCACGGACAGCCGAACGTGTCGCCGAGCACCGGGCCGGTCAGCACGTCGTCCTTGCGGCCGGCGGCCAGGAGGCGGCCGTCTCGAATCGCCAGCACGTGGGTGATCCACGGCCCGATCTCCTCGATGTGGTGCGTGACAAGGATCATCGCGGGCGCGTCGGGGTGTTTCGCCAGGCCGCCGAGATCCCGAAGGAACGCCTCGCGCGCCGCCGGGTCGAGCCCGGCGCAGGGCTCGTCCAGGATGAGCAGCGCCGGCCGGTTCACGATCGCCCGGGCGATGACGACCCGCTGCTTCTCGCCCTGCGACAGCGTGCCGTAGCGCTGTCTGGCCGCCGACTCGCAGGCGACGGACCGCAGGGCCTCGTGGGCCTGACGGAACTCGGCGGCGGTGAAGTCGCGGTAGAGCCCCATCGACGCTTCGATCCCCGACGCGACGATCTCCAGGGCAGCGTCGCGTTCGGGCAGGTCGTGCTCGAGGGCGGAACTGACCCAGCCGATGCTCTTGCGCAGCGCGGGGATGTTGCATTCGCCGAAG
Source organism: uncultured Planctomycetales bacterium (assembly GCA_964617875.1). Lineage (GTDB taxonomy): Bacteria > Planctomycetota > Phycisphaerae > UBA1845 > PWPN01 > CAZMVY01. The sequence continues at coordinate 6,272 of CAZUAI010000101.1, forward strand.
ACGCGGCCAAGCACCTCGACCGTCCCCTGCGTCACCCACTCATAGCCGGTGATGATCTTGAGCAGCGTGGTTTTGCCGGCCCCGTTGGCGCCGAGGAGGGCCCAGTGCTGGCCCTGGTCGATCGCCCATGACACCTCGTGGAGGATTGTGCGGTCGCCCCGGCGGACCGTGATGTTGTCGAGCCGAACGACCGGCATGGATTACCTTCCGCCGGGGCCGCCCGGGAAGTACAGGTCGTCATCGCTGATGTCGGGGATGCCCACGACCAGGACGCGCATCCGGCCGATCGCGCCGTGGACCACGCCCGGCGGGATGTGAACCATCGAGCCTTTCCGCAGCGGGTGCTCAACGCCGTCGAGCCGGACGGCCCCCTCGCCGTCAAGAACGTAGTAGATCTCGGTGCCGCGCTTATGGTAGTGCTCGCGGGCGCCGTCGATGTCGACGACGTGCGCCCAGGCGGCGACACCGCCGCGATCCTGTGTGCTGATCAGCCGGTATCGCCAGCCACAGGTGCTGCGTTCGCGCGGCACCTCCTCCTCATGGCGAACGAGGCACTTGCCGACGGAACCGGTGTTCATGCTGCGCCTCGTCGGATCAATGCACCAGCCGGTTCATCACAGCCAGCACGACCAGCCCCAACACGATCCGGTAGATCGCGAAAGGCCGGAACTTGTGCGTCTGGATATACCGCATGAAGGCCGCGACGACGAGCAGCGCCACGACAAACGACACGAAGAACCCGATCCCGAGCAACAATGCCCCCTCACCATGAATGTCGTGCCGGTGCTTGAGCAGCGAGTATCCGCCGGCGGCAACGAGCGTCGGAATCGCAAGGAAGAACGAGAACTCGGCCGCCGCCGCCGTCGAAAGGCCGACGAGCAGGCCGCCCATGATCGTTGCCGCCGCCCGCGACATGCCGGGCCAGAGGGCGGCGCACTGCGCGACGCCGATGAGGAACGCCTGCGTCAGCGTGATGGTGCCGGCGTCAGACACCTTCGGTCTCGTGGAGACCCGCTCAATCAACAGGATGCCGATCCCGCCGACGATCAGCGCAAGGGCCACCGGCAGCGGGAACTTGAGGTATCCCTCGATGAAATCGCCGGCCAGCTTGCCCAGCACCGCCGCCGGCAGGAAGGCGATGAAGAGCTTGACGAGGAAGTGCTGGTGAATCGGTTGTTCGGCGGGGTGAAACGTCAGCCGCCAGAGCCGCCGCCAGAAGTAGAGGATCACGGCGAGAATGGCGCCGATCTGAATGAAGATATCAAAGGCGTTCCAGAACGGGTCGCCGCCCTGGATGCCGAGTAACGGCTCCACCAGAACCATGTGGCCGGTGCTTGAGATCGGGAGGAACTCGGTCAGGCCCTCGACGATGCCGAGGACTATGGCGCGGACGGTATCAGACACTCAACGACTCCTCGGACCGCGGCTCATGTCGCGATCCACAACCGCAGGACGATCTGGCCCACGATGTTTACGTACACCGCCGAGGCGAGATCATCGACGAGAATACCCCAGCCGGCGGGCAACCTCTCCAACTGGCGGGCCGGCGGCGGCTTTACGACATCGGCCACACGGAACAGGAAAAACTGCGCCGCGTACACCGCGACGACCGTTTTCCACGGCAGGCCGGCGATCGGCAGCGCGATCACCGAGAGCCACTGCCCCGCCACCTCATCCAGCACGAACGGTCCCGGGTCGCCGGGCTTGCGAGAGCGGCTCGCGAAGTACTCAACGGCCCAGCGCCCCCACGCCACGGACATGACGCACGAAATCAGCAGCAGGATACCGAGGATCGCGTCGTACGCAGCTGCGCTGTTCACGGCGTGCAGGGCCGCGAGGAGCAGTCCCGCCGCCACGATCGCGCCGAGCGAGCCCCACGTGCCGGGCGCGACGGGCATCAGGCCGAAACCGAAAAACGTGATCGCCAGCCGCCGGATCATGCCTTCTCCGTCGGGCGGGACGTTTGGGACAGGATGCCGCGGGCCATATTCAGGTAACTGATCATCGAAAGGGCCGTTCCGATCACCGTCGCCCAGACGAGGATCTTTCGGCCCGTGACAAAAAACGCATGCCCGAGCGGCCCGTGCGGATGCGCCACGGTGAACAGGATCCACCCGGCCGTAATCGACTGGAGGAGCATCTTTGCCTTGCCGTAGATCGTGGCGGCGAACGACTCGCCGTGGGCCTCGCTGAAGCCGCGGATGCCGGTCACGAGCAGCTCGCGGCCGAGGATGAGAACGGTCATCCACGCCGCGACGTCGGTGATGCTGCGGCCGTCCTTCACGAACCCGCTGCCGACGAAGAACACAAACGCGCCGCAGACGAGCACCTTGTCCACGAACGGATCGATGATCCGGCCGAACGATGTCACCTGGTTCAGCTTGCGGGCGATGTAGCCGTCCACGACATCGCTGAGGCCGGCGACGATGAAGAGGATCGCGGCGACGTCGAGCAGCCAGAGCCGGGGAGGATTCTCGGCGGCCGAAAACTGCGCAAGCACGGCGAAGAACACGATCGACAGTGCCAGACGTCCGAGTGTGATCTGGTTGGGCAGGTTGATCTTCATGCCAGGCGCCGGGGGCCCCCGTCTGCACGGTCGTCAGGAACGCTTCACGGCCCGTAGAGTACCGCCGCCCGGCCGGGCGAGCAAATCGTATCCCTTCGTCCCTACGCAGCTTACACGGACGACCGCGCCCGGCTCATACCGGCCACCCTCGATCAGCGTGGCGCTGTCCACCTCCGGCGCCTGGCCGGCATGGCGGGCCCGCTGGAGCAGTCCCTCGCCTTTCGACGGCGGAGGCAGTTCCACCAGTACGTCGAACTCCCGGCCCACCTGCCCGGATACGCGCGAGAAGGCGATCTCCTGCTGGGCGGCCATGATCGCGTCGGCCCGTTGCTGCCGCACGGCGTCGGGGACCTGGTGCTTCATCCGCCCGGCGGGAGTGTCCGGCTCGAGCGAGTAGGGGAAGACGCCCAACGCGTCGAAGCGGAACTCGCGGACAAACGTCAGGAGTTCGGCAAACTCCGCGTCCGTTTCGCCCGGGAAGCCGGTGATCAGCGTCGTTCGGATGGCGATGCCGGGGACGCGGTCCCGCAGCTTCGCCAGAAGCCGCTCCGTCTCCTTGCGTGTGACGCGCCGATGCATCGCCTTGAGGACGCGGTCGCTGATGTGCTGGAGCGGCAGGTCCACGTACTTCACCACGTGCTCGCACTCCGCGATCGCGTCGATGATCGCGTCGCGAAACACCGACGGGTAGGCGTACATCAGCCGTATCCATCGTGCGCCCGGCACCCGATCCAGCTCGCGGAGCAGCCCCGCGAGGCCCGCCGCGTAGCCGATGTCGTCGCCGTAGCTGGTCGTGTCCTGGCCGATCACGTTCAGTTCGACAACGCCGTCGCCGATGAGTTCGTGCGCCTCGGCGAGGACGACCTCCGGCGGCTTGGAGTGCATCCGCCCGCGGATCGCGGGGATCGTGCAAAAGGTGCATCGCTGGTTGCAGCCCTCGCTGATCCGCAGGTACGCGTAGGGCCGGGGCGTGAGACGCAGCCGGGCGGTGTCCAGCCAGGCATGGGGGTAATACTCGCCGAGGTAGAGGTCGGGGTCGGGACGCTCCTTGTTTCTGGACCGGCCGACCTTCTTCAGGGCGGCGGCGGGAACGTCGTCGCGGTTGTGGACGCCGACGAGCGCATCGATCTCCGGGAAGGCATCGAGGAGCTTCGTCCCGTCGCGCTGGACGAGGCACCCCGCGACGACGATCCGCCGGCAGCGTCCCTTCCGCTTGAAGCCGATCGCCTGGCGGATGACGTCGTGGGCCTCGTCGCGCGAAGCGCCGAGGAACCCGCACGTGTTGATGACGATGACGTCGGCGTCGGCCTCGTCGGCCGTGATGACCGCGCCGGCCTCGGCGATCTGGCCGAGCATCTTCTCGGAGTCCACTAGGTTCTTCGCGCACCCGAGCGCGACAAATGCAACCTTTGTCGGTTTGGCCACAGACAATCTCCCACTGCCTGACGGCGGATTGTAGCCATCCGAAGCCGCGGGACCAATCGGCGTACCAGGCGGGCGTCGGGAACCCACCGCGCGCCGGGCGGCTCCCGCCCGTGCGAGCCTGTGCTGCAACGTCCGGCTGCCGTTCGCGTGAGGAACGGTTCCTGACACCCTTGCCCGTCACGGGCAGGGTATCCCCGCCACGACCGGCACGGACGGGCTCCTATCCGTACCCGATCTCGTCGAGTTCGTCTTCGTCCATGCCGAAGTGGTGGCCGACCTCGTGGAGGATCGTCTTGCGAATCTGGTGGACGAGTTGCTTGCGCGTGCGGCACATCCGCTCGAGGTTCCGCTGGTAGATCACAACCGAGTCCGGCAGTCGGAACGAGTGCTCGACGCTGCGGGACGTTAACGGCGTACCGCGGTAGAGGCCGAGCAGGTCGCGAGGGTCGTCGATGCCCATCTCGTCGAGGGTCTCGTCGTCGGGCATCGGCTCGATGTCGATCGCCAGGCCCTCCATGTATTGCTCAAACGCCGGCGGAATCGACTCCAACGCCTCGTCGACAAGCTTCTCAAAATCCTCGAGCGACAGCTTCACGCGACACGCCTCCCTGTGTTGGCCGTCCGCGGGTCCGGCACTACAATGTCCGCAACGACAGCCGTGTCCAGTACAAGGAGTATACCCGGTGTCCGCGATCCGTTCCGCTTGCGTCTGGTGTGTCGTGGGGTTCCTGTTTCTCGCCGTCGGTTGCGCGCCAAGCGCGTACAAGATCGAGCCGGTTCCGCTCGATCGCACGCTGGAGGAGTCGGTCCTGATCAACGAAGGCGGCTGGGCCGCGCCGAAAATCGCCCTCATCGATGTGGCCGGGATGCTCCTGAACGGCCCGACGCCCCAACTGCTCGGCGAGGGCGAGAACCCCGTGTCGCTGCTGGTCGAAAAACTCGCGAAAGCCGAGCGCGACGACCAGGTGAAGGCCGTCCTGCTTCGCGTCAATTCGCCGGGCGGGTCCGTGACCGCCTCCGACCTGATGTACCACGAGATCCTCCGGCTGCGCAAGGGCACGATGAAGCCGAAGCCCGTCGTCGCCATGATCATGGACGTCGGTGCCAGCGGCGCCTACTACATCTCATGCGCCTGCGACGAGATCGTCGCGACCCGTACGTCCGTAGTCGGCAGCATCGGCGTCATCATGCAGACCTTCAACATCAGGGGCACGCTCGACAAGATCGGGGCCGAGAGCGTCGCGATCACATCCGGCCGGATGAAGGACGCCGGTTCGCTGTTCCGGGCGATGTCGCCCGAGGAACGCAAGGTTTTTCAGGGGATTATCGACGACATGTTCGACCGTTTCGTGGAGGTCGTGGCGGACGGACGCCCGAGACTGGACGCGAAAAAGATCCGCGAAATCGCCGACGGCCGTGTGTGGACGGCCCAACAGGCGTTGGAACTCGGCTTCATCGACCGGATCGGAACGCTGCGCGATGCCGTGGCCGCCACAAAGGCCCGCGCCGGGATCGCGCGTACGCGCGTCGTGACGTATCACCGCCCGCTCGGCTGGAAACCCAATATCTACGCATCTTCCCCGGCCGGAGGCACCGTGAACAACTACAGCCTGCTCAACGTGAGTGTACCGGAGCGCCTGCTGACGCCGACGCCGATGTTCCTCTATCTGTGGTCGCCGGGCACGTAGGCGGTTGACTCGCCTGTGAAACCAGCACCAGACACCACGTGCCCATCCCGATCAGCACAACCGACAACAGCATCCTGCGCCACGACACGGCGGATCCTCCGTGAACAGTCTCAATGTCGGACTATCGGCCGACGTGGGGCTTTTACTCCATCGTTCCTTGTTTGTAAAGGTCTGCTCCGCCGCATGGTTCGCAGGAACGACGAAGCCCGAATGGCGATTCGCTGCGGTACGCGTGGCCCGACGCCGCATGATCGTGGGCTCACACATGCGAGCCGGCTTCGGAACGCAATCTCGCTTGCTCATCGTAACCGTATTGCTGCACGAAGGTTACGATGATCCCTTCTCCATTGGGCGGGTTTGCCGATTCCGACTCGTTGGCTTGGACGGGGCCAGCCTTTCGCGATGGCGACGGCCGATACCCTGTTGGTGAAGAAGGCCGGCGTCGTGTCCAGCAGATTCCGGTGGGGGAACGCGGTGGGGGGCAGGCTTGTCCCGACGACCTTGCTGCATCGGGAGGCCTGATGCATACGAGAGCGGTCACGACCACCGTTGTGGCTCGCGGACGAGGGTCATCTGTTCGTCGGAAACGTCGGCACCGCACTCGGGGTCGCGGGGTGTCATATCTCCGTTGACGGTCCGCAAGGCGTCTCGGATAGTACCCGCATGAAGCCGCGAGACGCATTCATCAACGCGCTGACGGGCCGACCGCCCGTGGGGCGCGTGCCGCACTTTGAGCTTGTGTTCTTCCTCACGATGGAGGCGTTCGGGCGCGTCCATCCGATCCACCGCCACTACGCCCAGTGGGACCAGATGACACGCGATGAGCAGGATCTGCACCTTCGCGACATCGCCGACCTGTACATCCAGACGGCACGGCGGTTCGAACACTCGGCGATCTTCGTACACGGCCTCCCCGCCCGCGGCGAGGAAAACGAGTTCCGCCTGCTCGACGAGATCCGGCGGCAGTCCGGCGACGAGTTCTTCCTGATGATGCACGGCGACGCAACGTACGCCATCCCGAATGGCGCGGACATGATGGAGATGTGCGGTCGGATTGCCGAGGACCCGCAGGCGGCGAAGGACACGGCCCGCCGCAAGGTGGACGCCGCCCTGGCCCGGGGCGAGCGGTTCAAGCGGCACGGCGGTCTTGACGGCTGGGCGCTGTGCGACGACTACTGCTTCAACACCGGCCCGTTCTTCAGCCTCGACTGGTTCGACGACTTCATCACGCCGTACCTCGCGGACCTGATCCGCGGCTACCGCGCGCAGGGCTGGTACACGATCAAGCACACCGACGGCAACATCATGCCGATCCTCGACCGGCTCCTGCTCGGCGGTCCGCACGCCCTGCACTCGCTCGACCCGCAGGGCGGCGTGGACATGGCCGAGATCAAGCGGCTCGTGGGCGATCGCGTCTGCCTGATCGGCAACGTCAACTGCGGCCTGCTCGACACGGGCACGGAGGCTGAATGCGTCGAGTCCGCCCGCTATGCCCTCCGGCACGGCATGCCCGGCGGGCGCTACATCTTCTCGACGAGCAACTGCATCTACACGGGGATGCGACTGTCGCGTTACGAGTTGATCCTGGAGGTGTGGCGGCGGGAAGGAAACTACGCCTCGTAGGCATGGTCGCAGCCCGCGCAAGCGGGCAAGACCTGCCGCTTCGGCTATAGTGGGCTCACTCGAACAACTCCATCTGCCCCTTGTCGAGCACCCGGCTTTCGAACGTACCGTCGGCTGTCTCGGTAGAGACGCGGTCGCCGGTCTTGACGTCGGCGGCCGTGCGCACGAGCGTGCCGCGCGGGAGACGTCGCGTGATCGAGTACCCGCGGGCGAGGACCCGACGGTGGCTCACGGACTCCAGCCGGGCGGCCAGACTATCCACCTGCTGCCGGGCCATCGCAAGGCGGTTCTGCACGCCGCGCGTGAGGCGATGTTCGAGCTGACCGACGCCGAGCGCGCCCCGCTCGATACGGCCCTGGGGCGAACACGCGAACAGGCGGGCACCGGCTGCCGACAACCGGCGCTCGCATCGCAGGGCAGCGTGCGCCATCGCCTGCCGCAGGCGATGGGTGGCTTCCGTCAGGCCGCGCAACTGGCGCTGGAGATACGCCTCCGGCCGTATGGTCGCCAGCACGGTCTCGCACCGGTGTACTTCGCGGGCCGTCGCCGCAAGCCGGCGCGTGATCGCGAGGTTCAGACGGCCGGCCGTCTCGTCGATCCGCTGCGCATAGCGGCCCAGCCGTGTGAGCGGGGCGCACAACCATTCGTGGCATGCGAGGGCCTCCAGCCGCGAGGCGGATACCTCCACCGCATGCCGCGCCTGGCGAAGCAGCGTTCGTTCGTGGTCGGCCAGCGTCGCCAGAACCTCGTGCAGCACCGGTACGACGATCTCGGCGGCGGCCGACGGCGTCGGCGCTCGGAGGTCGGCCACGAGGTCGCTGATTGTCACATCCACCTCGTGGCCCACGGCACTCACAACCGGGATGCGGCTTGCGGCGATCGCCCGCGCCACGACCTCCTCATTGAACGCCCACAAGTCCTCGATCGAGCCGCCGCCACGGCCGACGATCATCACGTCGAGCCCGCCAATCGCGGACGCGTGGCGGTTCACTGCGCGGATCGCCGCGGCGATCTCGGCCGCCGCGCCCTCGCCCTGGACGCGGACGGGAAAGACGAAGATGCTCACGCAGGGGAACCGCCGTCGGAGGATCTGGAGGATATCGCGAATGGCAGCCCCGGCGGGGCTGGTGACGACGACGACACGGCGGGGAAACCGCGGGAGCGGCTTTTTTCTCGCGGGGTCGAAGAGCCCCTCGCGGTCGAGTTTCTCGCGGAGTTGCCGGAAGGCCAGCTCGAGCGCCCCGACGCCGCGGGGCTCGAGCGTGCGGACGTAGAGCTGGTACTGGCCCCGCGACTCGTAGACATCGACGCTTCCGGTGGCGATGACCTCGAGCCCGTCGCGTAGCGCGAAGCGGACGCGCGTGGCGTCGGACTTCCACATGACGCAGCGGACCTCGCTGGCGTCGTCTTTGAGCGTGAAGTAGAGATGGCCGCTGCCCGGCTGCGAGACGTTGCTCAGCTCGCCGACGACGTGCAGCGTAGCCGGCAGGTGTTGTGCCAGGATGCCCCTGACCAGGCCCGTAAGCTGCGAAACGGTGATGGGGCCGGGCGCGGGGCGCCTCGTCGCCGCAGGCCGACCGGGCTCAGGAACGGGCCACAACGTGGACATCGTGGTTGCTGAACTTCCGCACCAGGCCTCGTCCGCGTACGGCGGATCGCGGTTGGTGCGGTACGCTCCATGCCAGGCGTTCGACGCCGGGCGATCAATCACAGGCGACGGCGGAAGCCAACGAAGACCACGACGAGACCGATCCCGACGAAAGCCTCCGTGATTCCCGCGCCGCAGAACGCCGGCGCCGGCGTGTTCTCGAGATTGGGCAGGAGCCGCCCCATGCCTTCGGGCGTGCCGGTCTCCGGCGCCACCACGGTCACGACCACCGAATCCTTCGCGACCTGACGGCGGCTGTCCGTTACATGCAGAATGTACGCGGTCGTTTGCGTCGGAGTAGCGGTCGGCGTCGCCGTCTGGCGGTCGGTGAGCGTTGCCGCCGGCGCCCAGGAATACGTGTATGGGGGTTCGCCGCCCACCGCCGAGCCTTCAAGCACGACGCTCTGGCCCAGCGTGATGGTCTTCGCGGGACCGGCTTCGGCGGACAAGGGTATCTCAACCTTGACGGTCACTGTGTCCGTCGCCGTCTGTGAGAAAACGTCCGTGACGGTCAGCGTATAAGAGGTTGTGGTTTGAGGAGCGGCGACTGTCTGCAACGCATTCGTCGTACTGAGGCCATCGGCTGGCATCCAGGCGATCTGGAAGGGTTCCATACCGCCGGTGACCGAACCGCTGAGGGTCGCGCTGCTGCCCAGCAGGATCGTTCGATCGGGACCCGCGTTTACGGCAAGCTTGCCCACCACGGTCACCCGGACCGTGTCCGTGCTCTCGCGGGAATTCGCGTCGGTAACCGTCAGTGTATACGTCGTCGTTGCCAGCGGGCTGGCGACCGGCTGGGCTGTGTCGGCCGCGCTGAGGCCGGTGTCCGGCGACCACCTGTACTTGTACGGCGGCGCGCCGCCCCGAGCCGACCCGGCCAGCGTCACCTTGCCGCCGGCAACGACGGTCTGATCGGGACCGGCCTCGGCCAGGAGCCGCACCGAGACCGTCACCGTATCGGTGGACCGGCGTCCTTCGGAGTCGGTGACCGCGAGTGTGTAGGTCGTCGATGCAGTCGGGGATGCGGTCGGCTGCGCGACATCGGTTGCGCTCAGACCTGTCGCCGGAGACCAACTGAACGCATACGGCGGCGTGCCCCCGGTGGCGGTGCCGAGCAGGACGATACTTTCCCCGTCGTTGATCAAACGGTCCGGCCCGGCGTCGGCGGCCAGGGCAGGCAGCAGCGTCACAGTCACCTGTGCCGTAGCCTGGCGTCCTTCGGCATCGGTGACGGTCAGCGTGTAGGTCGTTGTTGCGCTCGGAGTTGCCACCGGGTAGGGTACGTTCGTCGCGCTGAGGCCCTCCGCCGGCGCCCAACTATACGTATACGGCCCGACGCCGCCGGACGCGCCACCGGCCAGCGTTCGGCGCTCGCCCGCCACGATGGAGCAGTCGGCGCCGACATAGGCGGTCAGCGGCCAGACCAGCTGCCACTTGATCGCATCGGCCATGACCACTGCGCCGCTGCTGCTCGGGAAATTGTTGCTGATAGTCACACTCGAGTCGGTCCCGGCGGCGAGATCGAACGCACCGAGCAGGTTCCACTTGCCGCCATTGCTCTTCTGGCTCTTCAGCACAACAGTAGTGCCGCCCGGGTACCGGATGGTGTACTCGGCCTGGCTCGTGCGGTTCGACCCCGCCACCCACCAGGCATAGATCTGGTATGTGCCCGCTATGGGGATCGTGGGCTGGTACACGGCTGTCATCTGACCCGTGCCGGCGTACGCATACCGATAGTCGGCGCCATACCTGCCGGAGGACGTGCCGGTTGACCAGGTGCCCGTGAACGTGACGCCCGGATCGACGTTGTCGAGAATGACGGACGCTTCGGGAAGTACGGGGGCGGACGTGGTGAACTCGAACTCCGACGAATTCGTGCAGTTCCCGGCGGGATCACATGACGCCACGACGCAATAGTACGTCGTCAGGGGCTTCAGGCCCGTCAGCGTTGCGGCGTGCGAAGAGGTGAACACGGACGCCGCGAGCGTCTGCGTATACCGGCCGGAGGCCGTGCCGTAACGCACTTCCGACGTGGCCGCCTCGTCAGTGACCCAGGTGACAACGGCCTGAGTGTCCGTAATGCCGGCGGTTGAGACGCTCGCGATTGCCGGAGCCGCCGTATCCGGCCCTGCCATCGTGTAGTCCACGCGCAAGACCTGCCCGGCTGCCAGCGTCACGCCGGCCACCTGCTGATCCGTATAGCCCCGCTTGCGGAACGTGAGTGTGTAGGTGCCGGGCGGGACCTTCAGAAACGAATAGAGCCCGTCTGCGGAGGAAAGAGCGGTGTAACTCGACCCGGATCGCGTGATCTGTACGTCCACGATCGGGTGGACGCCGTCGGAGATGGTACCGAGAAGGATCCCATCGGTCGGCGTGTCCTTCCACGGCATCGCCGGCACGTTCGCGGGCTGCTCATAGGGGCCGCCTGGGCCGGAATAGAGCGACCAGTAGTTGGCGTTGTCGAAACCGCTGTAGCTCCAGATGCAGGTGCCGGGGGCGTTGCCCTGGCCGGTCTCGTTCACCTTCGTCCGAGTGACGTTGACCTCGGAGAGCAATCCGGGGCCCGTCGCGCTCACGTTGCAGCCGGGATAGACGTGCCTTCCGCTGTTGTGGGTGAGCCAGTCCGGCAGAATGTCGCTGAAGTGCGGATTGGTCTGACGCCATGGGACATCCGCCCAATAGATCTGGGGCACGATGAAGTCCTGCGCCCCGGCGGCGAGCCAACCTTGCGGGTCCTGGTAGTGGCAGGAATACCCGTAACCCCCATATCCGCAGTCGCTCGTGGGGTAACCGAGGCCGGGATAGCGGCTCGGGCTGTGCATTCCGAGGGGCGCCGAACTGAGCTTCACCCGATGGCGAGTTGGACTGATGTTCTGGGTGTACTCATTGACCTGCGCGTACAGGTCGCACAACGTGCGCGTGATCTGGTCGCGGGTCCAGTCTCCGAACGACAGGTTCGCGGGGTTGGCTCCGTCGACACCGCTCAGGCGCCGCATCTCCGAGATCGGATCGTGCGAATATTCGGTGTTCAGCGTACGGATCCGGTCAAAGTGCACGCCATCGACAGCGGGCCGGTCGGGCGCTGAGCCGTCGTATGTCTGCACCACGTACATGATCTGTTTGCGCCAGTATGCCTGGAAATCCGGCACGCCGGGAGCGATCCAGACGTACTCCGAGCCGTCGTATCCCAGCGGCGTGCCGGCGCTGTTGCAGGGCAGCCAGTCGCGGTGCGCCGGGTCGTCCACGTTGCAATGCTGCCAGTAGAGGTGCGTGCTGCAATAGTTCGGCGGGGCGGAACCTCCCCAACAGACGTGCGCGTTGAGATACGCATGAAACTCGATTCCCCTCGCGTGCGCGGCATTGATCGCATAGGCCATCGGATCGAAACCGGCCCAGCCGGGCGGCTGGTTGCCGTCCGGGGATACGAGCGGCGACCACGGTTCGTAGGGCGACGGGTACAGCGTGTCGGCCTGCCCGCGCATCTGGAAGATGACGGCATTGAAGTTGTTGTCGTGGAGCTTCTGCAAAATGGTGTCGATGCGAAGCTTGCAGGTGGCCTGGTCGGCGTACACCCACTCCGAGGGACTGCCGAATCGGGAGATCCACATCGCCCGGAACTCGTCCGCGTGCGTCGTCGCGGCCGCAAAACCCAATACCAGGACTCCCACGGCAACCGTTCGCAGTCGCGACGTCATGGCTATCGTTCTCCGTCAAAGCAGAAACGCGGTGATGGCTCGAATCGTTCCTCACCCGCGTTTCCGAGTGAACATCGCTTCGTCAGCTCCTGAATTACCGAACCCTTCCCTTTGGACAGCACCCCTACATGTTATATAATTCTCGCCTGAACATCAAGCGGCGAATCCGCGTGGGGTGCATGGCCGTATGTGCGAACGGGATCGGGAACCTTTACCGGACAGGCAGGACACCCGTGTTCACGGGAAGTGGACGCCCTGACGCGTTCAGTTTGGGGCAAGAAAGGTTCCTGACCCGAATGGCACTGCCGTGAAGAACCCGCCGTGCGGGACAG
>CAZUAI010000102.1:0-18705 GCA_964617875.1 uncultured Planctomycetales bacterium
CACGCTCGGTCTCTGTCCCGCACGGCGGGTTCTTCACGGCAGTGCCATTCGTCCCAGTCCCTTTGAGAACGCCGCAGGGCCGCTGCCGCTGCCTTGTAGTCGAACCGGTCCCACGCCTCATACGCCGTGGCCGTGTGGTGAACGCTGCTCGCGATGTGGCGCAAGTGGTCGTCGGGCAGGTTCTCGCGTTCGAGATGACGCGCTGCGATGTCTCGCGCGGCGGCGTATCCGCCGGCGTGGAAGTGCTCGACCGCCAGCCGCAACTGCCGGTGGGCGACCACCAGGTCGGGCGGGATCGAACGCACGTCCGTGCTGCGGCAGACGCGTCCGGTCTCGTCCCGCTCGCCGACGACGTAGGACATCGCCGTGGCGCCGCGAGCAACCGCGAGCATGGCGGCGGCGGCGGACATGGGCTTGGTTCCGCTGGTGAAGTCGACGACGACCCGCGCCTCCGGCCCGTCGATCTGCCAGGAATCCCACTGCCGGTTCCACTCGAGGAAGAGACGCTGGACGTCGTCCTCGTCTGCGCAGACGTAGACACGGCAACGGTCCTCGGGCCAGCCGAGCGACTCACGGATGAGCGGAAGCGTTTCGTCGCGGGTCTTCGCGGAGCAGAGCAGGACGGCCCGGTCGGCCCGGTTCCGCCGAAGCGAAAAGACGATCGCGTCGGCGATGTCGTTGCGGTTCCGCCCGGTTCCCACGGTGGCGATCACGGTGGTCGGCGGCGTCTCCATGCGTCCTCCATCTTGCGCGGCGTTCGACCGGCGTCGCCCGAGTGTGACGGTTACCTGCGCAGCGGTCAAGCGGAACCATTACGCACAGGATCCGGAGTTCCAGAGTCTGCCAACCCGCCCCTCTCCCTCCCAGGGAGAGGGACGGAATGAGGGTGACCAGCTCTCTATCTCCCCCCGAGGCCGGGGGACGGGGCGAGGGTGACCGATTTGCGCGCGGCCGGGTTAAGCGGATCGACCCTCCCCATCCCCTCCCTGTCTCAGGGAGGGGAGATCGACCCTCCCCATCCCCTCCCTGTCTCAGGGAGGGGAGTTTGCAGCCCCTTCTCCGTCCCGGGGAGCGGTAGGGTGGGCGGTTCCGCGGTACTCCGCGGGTTCGCCCACCTGTTGTCCCCGCGGGTTCGCCCACCAGCTTGTCGGCCCCCTCTCCCTCCCAGGGAGAGGGACGGGGTGAGGGTGCCCAGCTCTCTATCTCCCTCCGAGGCCGGGGAACGGGGTGAGGGTGACAACGCCCCCGTCTCCCGGTAAAAAGGGAGACTGTAGCATCATTACAGAGTGATCCCGTGGTATTCCGGCCGGCTTTCGCGTATTCCGCGTGTTTCGCGGTTCGATTCTGTTTGGGGACCGCGAAATACGCGAACCACGCGAAAAGCGGCTCGATATCCGCCGATCGCGACGGCGAGAACTCTGTAATGTTGCTACACTCTCAAGACTTCGGTGGATTCGTGAGCCGATCCTCCGAGCGGATCAAGCAGCACGCCAAGGACATGGCCGCGCGGGCAGGACGGCCCTACATCTACCTGGACGGCCCCGTCCGCAAGGAAGACCGTGTCCAGGCCCTGCTCCGACGCGACCCCGTGACCCAAGGCCTGGTCTGCATCCTGGCGGCCGTCGAGGCCTGCCAGAGCTTCAAGCTGGCGTACGGCGAGGGTCGGCCACGTCTCGTCCCGGCCCGCCGCAAGTGCCTCTGTCTGTACTTCTACTTCGTCGATCGCGAGTTCGGGCTCCTGCACGTGCGCCTCGCCACCTGGTTCCCGTTCCCCGTCCAGGTCTGCCTCAACGGCCACGACTGGCTGGCCCGGCAGATGGACCGCCACGGCATCGGCTATCGCCAGATCGACAATGCCTTCGTCTCCCTCGACGATCCGGCCCGTGCCCAGCGGATGGCCGACCGCTTCGTCCGACGAAACTGGCCGCGCATCCTTGCGGCCCTCGCCCGCCGCGTGAATCCCCTGATGAACGGCCTGCTGCAGGGCATGGACTACTACTGGGTCACCCAGCAGGCCGAGTATGCCACCGACGTGATGTTCACGAACCCCGCGGCCTTGAAAGGCCTCTACGATCAATTGCTGACGCACGCCACGTGCCGCTTCAGCGCCGAGGATGTCATGACCTTCCTCGGTCGAAAGCTCAACGGCCATTTCGCCGGCGATGTCGGGAATCACTGCCGGAAACGGTGGCCGGGCGCCCGGGTCCGGCATCGGATGAAGGAGAACGGGATCAAAATGTACGACAAGCACGGGTGCGTACTGCGGGTCGAAACAACCATCAACCGTCCCTACGAGTTCAAGGTCCGACGCCGGGGTATCCGAAAGGGAAAGTCGGTCATCGACTGGTTCCCCATGACCAAGGGCGTGGCCAATCTCTATCGCTACGCCGAAATCAGCCGAGCCGCCAATCGGCGATACCTCGATGCTCTCGCCGTGGTCGATGACCCGACCACCGCTCGCCAACAACTCCAGTCCTTGGCCAACCCCGTCCGCCAGAAGGGCCGATCCTACCGCGGCTTCAATCCCGCCTGCCCTCAAGACATCCGCCTCTTCGCCGCCGTCCTGCGTGGTGAACACCTGCTCCAGGGCTTCTGCAACCGGGACATCCGCCGGCAACTCGCCGGCTTCGCCCGAACCGCCGTGCCAGACCGGCTCGCCGCCGCCCGAGTCTCTCGCCTTCTCAAGAGACTCCATGCCCATGGCTTGATCGCAAAGATCCCGCGATCCCGTCGCTGGCGCACCACCCAGAGAGGCCACGCCCTGATGTCGGCAATCCTCGCGCTCCATCAGGACCGATACCCGGCTGCTCTCGCACAAACCGCCGCGTGATGCGGAACAACATGCGCGCAAGACGGATAGAAGTTCCGGAGTAAGGGACTAAAGAAGACCTGCACGCCCTGCCCGTGCTCCTTCACCGGATTCTCGCGAACCTTCTTCATGGCCACGCAATAGTTCATGAACGCGCGGAGGACGACCAGGTTGTTGTCGGCTGCGACTGTCACCTCTGAATCGCCACCAACGGCAAGCTCGGCGCGATCGACTCAACGGGTCTGACGCCGGGGGAGTGGTGCGACGTCCAGGATGATCGCGCCGCGCTCCAGGCGGACCGCCCCGATGCGGAACCGGCGTTTGCCATTCGGCCAGGTGAACTCCGCCGGTATGCGGACGCCCGTCAGCAGAGCTTCGGCCGCAGGCATTCCATCGCCGGCGTAACGGCCGTCCCGACGCCGGGCGTCGATGCGACGAAGCGGCTCCCGTACGAGCGCCTCGGGCACCGGCAGCGAGCCTCCCCGGAAGTCGAACAGACGAACCGACAGCCCGTCCCCATCCACCGTCAGGGCGACCGAGACGCTCAGCACCGCCCGCAGGCTGCCGTAGACGACCGTGCCGGCCAGGATGATCCGATCGGCCTCGAATCGGACGACCGGGTTCTCCATCCCCGGGGGCACCCATTCCTGTGCCGGCGGCCACATCTGCTCGCGGGCGGCGAGCCACTCGTTCAGTTGCTGCTGCGTGATCCGCATCGCGAACGGCCGCTCGCCGTTCATCTGCCGGCTGACTGCATCGAAGGTTCCTACGAGGTCGTCACGAACGCGTTGAAGGTCGGCCGCCGACACATACACCGGTTCGTACCAGACGGGGATGTGCTGAAAGAGCATCCACAGTACGATTACGGCAACGAGGACGAGTGCCGCGCCGCCCGCACCGATCCACCTCACCCTCCGCCGCCAGCACCTCCGCGATCCCATGGCGACCTCGTGTACAGCCACTGCGGGTAGCGGTCAAGCACGCCCTGTGCGTCGTCGCGGGTAACGCATATCGAAGCTCGAACGGAGGAAGGGACGGCGACGCGCGCCGGATGATGCGTACGGAGCAGCGGCCCCATGGGCCGACCGAATAGCGGACCGACGGACAGACCGGCCGGTTGCCTGTCTTGCGGGGACGGCGCCCCCTGGGTATAGGTGCCGTTCAGGTTCGAACGTGCGGGCGCACGATTCGGGAGGTTGTCGCGATGTCTGTAACCACTCTTGCCGTCTTGTCGCTGGTCGCTCTTGGGGCCGAGCCGCGTATCGAGGCGGAACTCATCTTTCCGCTGAGTCCGCAGCACAACCACGCCCCCGGCATTGTCGAGTGCCCCAACGGCGACCTGCTCGTCTCGTGGTATCGCGGCGCGGGCGAACGGAAGGCCGACGACGTGGCCGTCTACGGGGCACGCCGGAAGAAGGGCTCGCCGAAGTGGAGCGAGCCGTTCGTCATGGCCGACAATCCCGGCTTCCCCGACTGCAACACGACGATGTTCATCGATTCGCAGAAGCGGCTGTGGTTGTTCTGGCCGGTGATCCTCGCGAATACGTGGGAATCGAGCCTGACGGAGTACCGCGTCGCCCGGGACTACGCCGGCGACGGCTCGCCGAAGTGGGAGATGCAGGGCGTGCTCTACCTCAAGCCACAGGACTTCGAAGCGATCATGGTCCCCGCCCTCGAGACGCGATTGAACGAAATGAAGGCGTTCCTGCCGGATGACGCCAGGACCGAGGACAAGATCGCTCTTCTCCGGGCGCGGCTCACGGACAAGCTGTACCAGCGGCTCGGCTGGATGCCGCGCTGCAAACCGATGGTCCTGCCGAACGGACGCATCCTCCTGCCGTTGTATTCGGACACGTACTCGGCCGGGCTCATGGCGATCAGCGACGACGGCGGGCGCACGTGGATCGCCAGCAAGCCGCTGGCCGGCTACGGCGGCATTCAGCCGACCGTCCTGCGCCGCAACGACGGCACGCTCGTCGCCTACATGCGGGAAAACGGACCGTTGAAGCGCATCCGCGTTTCCGAATCGAAGGACGACGGGGTCACCTGGGGGCCGGTCGGCGTGACCGATCTCCCGAACCCCGGCGCCGGGATCGACGGTCTGCGGCTCGCGAACGGGAGGTGGCTTCTGATCTACAACGACACGATGCGCGAACGGAACAGCCTCGCGGTCTCGCTGTCCGACGACGAGGGCCGCACGTGGAAGTGGACCCGCCACCTGGAGCGCCACCCGACCGGTTCGTACCACTACCCGGCGATCATCCAGGCCCGCGACGGCACGATCCACGCCGTCTACAGCTACTTCGTCGAGGGCGGCAAGAGCATGAAACATGCGGCTTTCGGCGAGGCGTGGATCATGGCCAATGCACCGCAGCGAGACACGAAAGCCACCAAGCGGGAACCGGAAAAGAAAGCCGACTGAGCGGCGATCAGGCCTCCGTCGTCGGCTGGTTGGCGACATCGGATCGTTTCGCGCCACAGGAATCGCGGACGATGAGTTCGCACGCGAGCGTCGTCCGGCGCGGCGGGAGCGATGGGTTTCGCAGCCGTTCGAGGAGCATCCACATGGCGACCGTGCCCATGTGGGCAGCCGGCTGGCGTACGGTCGTCAGAGGCACGGGCATGCGCGCGGCCGCCTCGATGTCGTCAAAGCCCGTGATGCGAACGTCGTCCGGGATGCGAACGCCCATCACCGCGAGGTTGTGCATCAGCGAGCCGGCGACCAGATCGTTAACGCAGACGAACGCCTCGGCATGCGGCCGCCGCATCAGGTCGCGAACGAAACCGCGGTCGTTCAGGTTCCAGCGATGGACCCGTACGCCGTCGCCGCCAATCCCCGCGGCAGCCATTGCGTCCTGGTAGCCGGCGATTCGTTCGGCCGTCGTGCTCACGACCCAGTTGTGAGTGACAAACTCGATCCGACGGCAGCCCAGCCGTACGAGATGCGTGGTGATCGCCGCCGTTTCCCGGCGATTGTCGATTCCCACCAGATCGAATGGGCTGCGGCGGGGACTGTCTTCGATGTCGCGGTCCAGCAGCACGATCGGAATGCCCGCCCTGGTGAGTCTTTCGGCAATCTGGGTGTTGATGACGGCCTGCTCCGGCGTCGTATCGAGCGGCCCGAAGAAGACGCCCGCCACTTTCCGCGCGATGAGCTGTTCGCAGAACGCCTCCTCCTCGCGGACGGCGATAGACTGCCCCGCCATGAGCGACCCGGCCAGCAGAATGGCGTACCCCTGCGTTTCGCCTTCGCGAACCAGGGCGTCGGCCATTGGCCCGAAGATCCCTTCGCCGGGCCAGGGCAGGATCATGCCGAACAGCTTCTCGGTCGTTGCACGACGCTCACTGACGAACGAACCGATGCCGCGCCGCCGCACGAGAAGACCCGCGCGTTCCAGTTCCCGCAAGGCCCGGGCGACCGTCGGGCGGGATGCTCGATAACGCGTCGATAGCTGGTTCTCCGTAGGGATCTGTCCGCCCACGGGATACTGGCCGGACAGAATGGCATCGTACAGTTCCCGATGAATGCGTCTGTACTTTGCTTTCGCGTCGCCCAGCAACTCCGGATCTCCCGCGAACGATTGCTAGAAGTTTGCAAATACAATCCAATTGGCAAACTTACGCTATTCTACAGGAGAGATGGCTGCTTCGTCAAGAGCGCCCTTGCGGGAATCGCAAGTCAGGACATTTCGAAAAGTTGTGAATGCTTGGGTTGCAACGAATTGCGTGGAATTGACGTAAATCATTTTGCAGAAACAGAATACGAATAGATGAGGCTTACCCTTAAGAATGACGATCCCCATGCCAGATCGAATGTAACTCGTTATGAAGACGAACACTATCGCCATTGAGGTGTAAATGAAAACGATATGCCTTGTTTGTGGCGTTGTGGGGCGCGAAAAAATCTGTGCAGGGGTCTTGATTTCGAATCCGGGTTGATTTATCATTGCATTGTCAGGGCGGTGACGCCGATGGAATACGCAGGTGTGTATGCGCATGTCCGGCTCGGTGCGTCCCTCGTGTGCCTGTCTGGCCGCGGGGCGCCGACCGGTGGCGAAAGATCCGGCGGGGGATGAGTCCCGCTCATCGTTGCCTGTGCAAGCTTCGATGACGGCCGGGCTCATACTCAGCGGGACCGTTTCGGCGTCCTATTCAAAGTCGGGATGTCGCGTCAGCCGACGCAGGAGGCATGTTTATGGTTCTCTCAGACCGCAGCCCAACGCGAGCAGTGTCGATTCGTCCGGTTTCGGAACGCAGGCGGCGACGTCCCGGCTTCACGCTGATCGAACTCCTTGTCGTCGTAGCGATTCTGGCACTGCTGATCGCGGTGCTTCTGCCATCGCTGTCGAAGGCCCGTGACCAGGCCAAGGCGACGGTGTGCGCTGCGCACATGAAGCACGGCAATGACGCCGCGATCATGTGGAGCATGGACTTGGGCATCTCCAGACCGCCGAGCAACCTCGGATGGGGAACGGGGGCTTTGAAGATGGCGCAGGGCGAGGCCGGGATCTTCCTATGCCCGAGCGATCCGAACCCGACGCCCGTTCCGGCGTTCCTCGTGGACATGTACCACGGCGATGTCGGGGCGAAGCCGTACGCGACGGTTTCGCCGGACGCGCCGTTCAATCGAGTCGTCCAGGCAGGCGCCGGGTGGCAACTGAACATCCAGGATGAGGTGTCGGGCTGCGAACCGGGGGGTGACAACGATACCGTGGATGTGCTGTTCTCGTATCCGGTCGCGCAAAAGGGCACGACGACCATTGAGGTGTCGTTGGACAGCGTGAGCGCGGGGACGAACTTTGGTGTACGGAGCTGGAAGGGGCAAAGCGTCATCCCGAACGTCAAGATGCCGTCCGTAAGGTCATTCATGGCGCCGGTGCTGTGGGGGAGTTACGGGCTGAACATCTCGGCGGGGGCCACAGGCGTGAAGGGAAACCCGATCCTGCTGGCGGAATACTACAACTGGGGGATCTTTCCCGAGACGGTTCACAACTTTCCCGTGCATAACTTGAAGAAGGGCCTGCGGTTTCGACACGGGGGCATGGCGCCCTCCTCCGCCGGCCTGGTGGAGATGGACCCGATCAAGAAGCGCAAAAAGGATATGTTCTACGAACCTCGGGATCGTGCGAACTGCGCTTTCGTCGACGGTCACGCGGAGAGGTTGTCCTGGACCAAGCTGACATTGCAGTCGAACGCAACGGTCGGCCTGAACTACACGGCCAATACGACGATCGATCCGGTCAGCAGCCGCTCGCCGTACACGAGCTTGTGGCTCGGGTCGCCGGCACCAAGGCGGCCGGACTGGCGGGTCTGCTTCCCATAGACGCCGGGGCCTCTATCTGAGGGGCTGACCGGACGCGACAGGCGAAAGAGCATGTGTGTGCCGGGGGCGGCAGGAGGACCGATCGTGCCGTGAGCCGGTGGATGCCACGGCGTGAATGTTGCAGCTCATGCGGGGTTCGGGTTGATGTCGAGAGGCGTGCTCTCGGAAGAATCAGCCCCGCAACGTAAATGGTCATTGCAGAGGAGGCCTGACATGAGGCGTATCGTGGTAGTGATGGCGATCGCTGGCTTTGTGGGACTGGCGTCCGGTCCGCCGGCTCACGCATGGATGATCGCGCAGGATTGCGAGCAGGAACTGGCGACCGACCAGAACAACGTGGAATGGTGGTTTGATTCGCACGTTCGCACGATCGGCGGCGGCAAGGACACGGCGAGCAACGCGTTTGAAGGGCCGAACATCCAGTACGACACGTTCCTCGGCCCGCCGAACCCGCATCCGGCGGTTCCCTATACGATTGCGCGGTTCCTGGGCATTGGCTCGACGGGGCTGAAGGCGACGATTCCGCAAAGCCCCGGGGGCAAGCGGAACTTTGGCGTTTTCGGGGAAGGGCCGCTCGTGCCCCGGATGATCGATGTGCAGTGGAAGGTGGACGGAGCGGTTTCGGCGTCGGTGCCCATTCCGAGCGTGGCGTTCACATGGGTCGCGTTTGACAACACGACCGGCCTCGGGACGGTGCAGGTGACGGTCACCAATGAGACGTATACGGACGACATCGTCGTTTCGGAGGTCGGCTACAGGGTCCTGCCGATCAACAGCTTCTCACTGGCGAACCTGAACCGCGGCACACCCGGGACCCGCGCCGGCATGCCGCCTTCGACTTTCGCCCCCTCCGGAGTCGCCGATGGGACGGTGCTGACACAGGGGGCCGCGAACAGCGCCGCGTTCCTTGTTGGCGGCGTCGGCCTGTCGGACGATATCGTCGTGTACGTGACGAGCCGATTCAACAGCCTGGGCGGGGCCCCTTCGGGGACATGGGTCGCCTGGAACTCGGGGACGTACGTCCCGGCCCGCAAGCCTTATCTGGGGCGGGTCATGCTGCCGGCGGTCAACTCGAGCGCGGGGGTGCGGAACGCGTCCGCATACACCACGGCGCTGGGCTACATCGAAAACGCCGCGCACACCGAGTTGATGAACAAGATCCCGTTTCGCGCCATCACGCCGGTGGCCGGTACGGCCCCGGCGCGGTTCTTCAGCATGACCCGCAGCAACGTTCACCCCGGCAGGGTGGCCCTGGAGGCCAGCAAGAACGCCGGCTACAACGATCTGCTGCTCTGCACCACGGGGCCCGGCGGCATGAAACGCGGTTATCTGCGCACGGCCGCCGAGTGCGTTTATCGCGACGTCCTCGTGAAGGCACGGGTTCTGCCCGGCGCGTCGAGCAACAGCACGCTGGCGACGCGAATGACGATCAACTCCGATGATTTCGGCGGACCGGTTGCGATCCGCGTGACGCCGACGGGCGATTCGTACTATGCGAGCGTGCTCACGCGGCGGCCCACGGAGATCTCGTTGATGAAGGAGCTGGGCGGCGTGAAGACAGTCCTGACCACGACGGGCGCCGGGGCCGCGTGGGACAACGGCGATCCGATCCTGATCGACCGGGTGGATCCGGTACCGATGCCGGCCCCCCCCAACGCCTACGTGCCGACGACCTACGATGTGGCTCTCTCGGCCATCGGCAACGTGATCACTTTGAAGGTGACCGAGGTCGGCAATCCGCTGCACACGAAGACCCTCTCGGCGATTGACGGCAGCATTCGCAGAGGCTACGTGGGCCTGCGTGTGGAGCGGGACGGCGGCCTGGAGTCGCCGACAGACACGAACGGGGCGCTCTCGGTCAAGTACGAGACGATGATCCAGAATTACGAGATCGAGGACCCGCTGGCGAGCTACGCGTACACCGTCGCGGTAGGGTCCAGCATGGCGGCGGATCTTGATGCGCTGGAGGCCGACGGCGGCACGCTGCAGAACCAGCGGTCGGCGAGCGTGCTGAGCGACGCCGAGATCGCGCAGATGTTCTACGCCATCGGCATTCGGGGCTCGCTACTTCAGACGACGTGGGACCTGGACAATTACGTCGAACGCGGGGGATACGCGGACGGCTGCACGAACCCGGCCGGATGTACGTGGCCGGCCGGCGGCCCTGCGGCGTATAACTGGGCGCCCATGGTCGTGCCCTTTGGCCAGACGCTTCCGTTCTTTGAGCCGCCGTTCGACAGCGGGAGTCTGAGTGCGTACTGGCAGAGCGGAACCAGTGCCGGCGGAACGACCCACAACGGCAGCGCATTCGTGAACATTCCGCAGGTCCTCGGCGAACACGTGCTGGGTCAGGCGCGAAGCTGCCAGAACCTTGGCGCGATCGTCAACCGCAATGCGGCGGATGTCGGTTGCGCCGGCGCCGGTGCGACGTGGTTCGACGCCCGGGCCGGCCTGTACGCGGCCAACAGCGGCGACTTCCGCGGTGGCGCGGGGCCGAACCCGTGGGGCGGGAACCTGTACTTCCACCCCGACTCGATCCGCATCCTCTCGGCGGCCCAGGGCGGCGACCCGACGCATCCGATCGTCGCCGGCCTGTCGGACGGCACGGGAACGCAGTTGACGAAGGTGTACGCCTTCCCGTGGCGGCACTTCATGACGGGCGGCGACCCGGTAACCGCCGGTGCCCTTCCGCTGGCCGTCGAGACGCAGGCCGCCCTGGCCGGCGGCGCGGACGGAGTGGTCAACGGCCACCCGGCATGGGGCATTGTCACGGCAGAGGCCGGCACGGGGCGGATTGTCGTTGCGCCCGATGCCAACGCCCCGAACCCGACGTTCCCGGCCCGGAATGCGTTCATCTTCCCGGGCGACCACAGTTTCCATCGCATGACCTACGTTGGTTTTGAAATCGCGCGTCGCACGATCCTGTGGAGTCTCGGGGCTCCGATCCAGCCGTCGCCGTGGATCTACTTCGGCGACGCGGACGAGGATGGCGACGTCGATCTGAACGACTTCAGCCACTTCTCGACGTGTTTCAACGGGCCGAACAACCCGATTGACTACGCGGCGGGCTGTCTGGACGTCGATTCGGACCAGGACGGCGACGTGGACCTGCTGGACTTCAGCGCGTTCGCGTCGTGCTTCAACGGGCCGAACCGGGCGCCGGGCGTCGGGTGTCAGGTCCCGCCGATCTCGATTCCGGGAGCCCTGTAACGGAGGTGTTGACGGCGGATGGTCTGCCCGCCGGGCAGGCGGCCAGACACGTCAGGTGACTTGACGACCGGCACGGGTGAGGCGTCTGCGGCCTCGCCCGTGCCGGTTCACTTTTCCATGGAGCAACAAGGGGCGGCCATATACGAAGGATCGGTCAGTTGCCTGGCGATGCCGTGGTCCTCGTTGTGCGGCCTGCGGCGACACGGCGCCTGCGCACGCTCAGTTTCGATCGCCCATTGCACGGCGTTTCCGATGACGTTTGCGTCAGCAAAGCGGGGCCTTGACAAACGACACGGCTTCGCCGTTCCTGGGAGGAAGGGCTTGCGCGTGAACCGGCCCCAAGGGGGCGATGTGTTGAGGAGACGCATGTGAACAGGACGACGCTGACGCCTGCCGAAGGCTCCTCCGCGCGTGCGGCCCCGACGCCGCTCGTCCGGTACAACGTCGCACAGGTCTGGTCGATCGCCCTCATTGCCGCCATGGGGGGCCTCTTGTTCGGCTACGACTGGGTCGTGATCGGCGGCGCGAAGCCGTTCTTCGAGCGGTACTTCCGCCTCACGACCGAGTGGCAGCGGGGCTGGGCGAACAGTTGCGCCCTGCTGGGGTGCCTCGCCGGCGCGATGATCGCGGGTGCGATGAGCGACCGGTTCGGACGCAAGCGGCTCCTGATCGCGTCGGCGGCGATGTTTGCCGTCACGTCGATCGGCAACGGGCTGGCCGCGAGCTTTCCCGTCTTCGTCGCGTGGCGAATGCTCGGCGGCGTGGCCATCGGGCTGGCATCGAACCTGTCGCCGATGTACATCGCCGAGGTCGCGCCAGCGGCGGTCCGCGGCCGGCTCGTGGCGACGAACCAGCTTACGATCGTGATCGGGATCCTGCTGGCCCAGTTCATCAACTGGTTCGTGGTGCGCGACCTGCCGTCGAACGCCACGGATGAGTTCATCATCAACTCGTGGTACGGCCGGCAGGGCTGGCGATGGATGTTCGCGCTGACGGCCGTGCCCGCCCTGGTGTTCCTGCTTGGCATGTTCTTTGTGCCGGAGAGTCCGCGGTGGCTTGCGAAAAACGGCCGGCCCGCGCGGTGCTTGAGCGGATCGGCGGCGGAGCGCACGCGGACGCCGAGCTGGCCGACATTGAGGCCACGCTCGTCAACGAGACGGAGAAGGTCCGCTTCGGCGCCCTGCTCGAACCGCGGATGCGGAAGGCCCTCGCCCTGGGTGTGACGCTGGCCGTTCTCCAGCAATGGTGCGGCATCAACGTCATCTTCAATTACGCGGAGGAAATCTTCCGGGCCGCCGGCTACGACATCTCGGACGTGCTCAAGAACATCGCGTGGACGGGCTCGGTGAACCTTCTCTTCACGTTCGTCGCTCTGGGCACGGTGGACCGCGGCGGCCGCCGTCCGCTGATGCTCTTCGGCGCGGCCGGCCTGGCGATCCTCCACATCGGCATCGGCGCCTGCTACGCACTTGGCGTCACCGGCGTGCCGATGCTCCTGCTTGTCCTCGCCGCGATCGCCTGCTATGCCTGCTCGCTGGCGCCGGTGACGTGGGTCGTGATCTCCGAGATCTATCCGAACCGCATCCGCGGCGCCGCGATGGCGGTGTCCGTTTCCGCCCTCTGGATCGCGTGCTTCATCCTGACGGTCACGTTCCCGCTGCTGAACGGCCGGCTCGGCCCGGCCGGGACGTTCTGGCTCTACGCGGCCATCTGCGTCGTCAACTGCGGCTATCTCCTTCGCCGCCTGCCGGAGACGAAGGGCAAGACGCTCGAACAGATCGAGCGGGAACTCGTCGATTAGCGGGTGTTGAGCGGAGCAGGGCGTCCGCGAAGCCGGTCCCACTGGTCGCGCAGTGTCGCGTCCCCGGGATTCAATCGCAGGGCTTCGGCGAAATGCACGGCGGCGTCATCGTGTTTGCCCAGCCCGGTCAGCACAAAGGCCAGGTTCTTGTGGGCTTCCGCGTAGTGCGGGTCGAGCGACAGCGCCTCCCTGTAATGAACAACAGCTTCGTCGAGGTTGCCCTGCATGGCCAGCATGTTGGCGAGGTTGTTGTGGGTCTTCGGATCGGTCCGCTTGAGTCGAAGCGCTTCCCGGGAATGGCGGACGGCCTCGTCAAGACGCCCCCGCCTGGCCAGGGCAACGGCCAGGTTGTCATGGGCTTCGGGGCATCGCGGGTCGAGATGGAGCGCCCGGACGTAATGCTCGATGGCTTCGTCAAACTTGCCCTGCATCGCCAAGGCATTCGCCACGTTGTAGTGGGGCAGCGCAAAATCCGGCTTGAGGCGCAGGGCCTGAGTGTGTTGTCGGATGGCGTCATCGAGCCGGCCCTGTCTGTTCAGTACCGTTCCCAGATTGTCGTACAGGGCGGCGGAGTCGGGGGCCAGCCTCAACATGCGCCCGAAGAGCTTCTCGGAATCCTGCCAGTCGGCCAGGTAGCGGCGCGTCGCCGCGATCTCCGATCCCGACAGGACCAACACGACCGCCGCAAGCATCCATCGCCGACTCAGACGGCCGCCATGAGCCTTCTGCCCCCAGAGTCGCGTCAGGAACAGGGCAAGGACCAGCAAAAAACCCACCACGGGGAAATACGCATACTTGTCCGACGCGATCACGTCGGTGAACCCGATGATGCCCAGCGTCGGAAAGATCGCCACGAAGAAGAACAGCCAGCCCGTGAGCAAGGCGCGCGTCCACCGCAGCGACAGGAGCAACAGGGGAATCAGCAGAAGAGTCCCGACGACGCCGGCGCGGACCATGGGCTCTGACAGATCCATCGGCTCCGGGAACGGGTAGTGTGACGACAGGTTCACCGGCCGGAGCATCTTCCAGGGATAGAAGATGATGTTGTGGCACAGCGTCAACGGGACCCGCAGCGGCGACAGCGCGCCGGGATCGTACACGCCGGAGGATGTCTTCTGCGAAACGTAGGTGATCACCGCGGAGAGGCCCGCGACGGCGAGGAACGGCACCTTTTCCAGCGCCGCCTTGCGGGAAAGCCGGTCCAGCGGCCAGAAATCGAGCAGGAGCAGGAGCAGGGGCAACGGCGTCGTGGTGGGCTTGGACAGCAGGGCGAGCACGAAGACGGCCAACGCCAGACCGTACCACCGCCGGCGTCCCGTCCGCACGTAACGCACGTAAGCCACCAACGACGTGAGGGCGAAGAACGTGGCGAGGAGCGTCTTGCGTTCTCCGACCCAGGGAATCGTCTCGACGGTCATCGGATGGACGCCGAACAGCAGCCCGGCGAACGCCGCCGCCCAGGCGTTGCCCAGGAGGAGATAGAGCAGAACGATGATCAGGGCGGTGTTCGCCGCGTGGAGGGCAAGGCTCGTGCGGTGAAACGGCGCCAGGTTCTCGGGGCCGCCGCCCATCGCACAATCCGCCATGAGCGAGAGCATGGCCAGCGGCTGATAGTACCCGTTCACGGTGGAAGGGTTTCGTACCTCGCTGAGGAACCGGGCGACAGAAGCCCAGCTGGGATTGCGGACGAGGTAGTTGTCGAGAAGGTATTGCTGGTCGTCGAACGAGAGCGCCCTGGCCGAGAGCGCGGGCCCGTGGGCAAGAAGGACCGCGCCGACCACCGGGAGGATCAGCACGGCGAGCAAGGCCCTCGGGCATCGTGCCGGCGGCTCCGGGGCGATGTCCGGCGTATGCTCCCTCTCGCGGCCCGCGACGGTCTTGCGTGGTACACCGCGCACAGGATCATTGTGTTGCGGGGACGGCGATCGGACAAGCCCCGCAAGAGGCAGCGGGCCCGGGCCACAAGACCCGGGCCCGCTGCTCCGTCACGACCGGGGGATTCGCCCGGGCGGAGACCGCCCGTGACTGTCATCCGGTGCAACCCGGCAGTTGGTTCGCGCCGTTGAAACACCCCTGAAAGACGGCGAAATCGCCCAGGTCCACGTCGCCGTCCGCGTTGAAGTCCACGGCTTCGCATCCCGGCTGGGCCGGCGGGTTGTTCGGGCCGTTGTAGCAGCTCTGGAATGTCGCGAAGTCCGACAGGTCCACGTCGCCGTCCGCATCGAAGTCCGCAGCCACGAAACCGATCGAAAACGGAACGCTTTGCTGCACGGTGTTTCCGGCGCTGTCGGTAGCCGTGACCGTGAGCGTGTGGGGACCGATCGCGAGGTCACAGACGCCGCTGCCGCTCGTGACGCCTTCACCGTCGATCGTCCCGGCGAGGGTTGCGACACCGCTGGCCTCGTCCGTCGCGTCAAAGGTCACCGGGACGCAGCCGGGCGGATACGTCGCCTGGACCGGCGACGTGATCGTGATCGCCGGGGCCGTGCCGTCCACGCCGATCTGAGCAGTGGCGACGCCACCGAAGGCGCCGCCCTTGGCGTCGTCCTTGAGCATCTTCCACGCGGTGGTATACGTGCCCTCGGCGGCTGGGGCTGTCAGGGCGATGGCGAACGTGGCCGTTTCGCCGGGATACACGCGCGCGTCCGGGGCCACTGCGATCTTGGTCCCCGGGGCAAACTGGTCGCTGGCTTCCGCTCGAAGCACCCAGACCGTGTACGGTGCGTACACCTTCGTGGCCGCGTCGAACTTGTGGCCCCAGCACCACGCCTGGCCGAGGTTCTGCATCGTCACAGAGCCGGCAATCGCGGCGCCGGGCCGGACCCAGGCCGGGAAGTCGGTCGAAACCACAGCGGCCGCCAACCGCGCCTTCGGCGTAATGCCCCAGTACTGGCACATGCCTTCGTAGATGCCCCACGCCACGGTCGAACGCCAGATCTGGTCCATCAGGAAAACGTGGTCGGGGTAGAACTTCCAGTTGTCGTGGAAGGCGAGTTCCATGAGCTGCGCGGGCATCTTGCACTCGCGGATCTCGCCGAAGTTCGACGTCTTCACGCCGCGGTCCTGCCAGCGGTAGCTCGCGCCTCCGTCATGCTGGTAGCCGTAATACGTAATGGCCGTGTTCCATTCCTCCCGGGGAGGCGGCGGGGTCTGGTAAACGGCGTTTGCCCAGGTGCCATCGTAGAGATTGCGGATCGCGTTGATGGTCCTGTCTTCGACGGCCGTGCAATACGCGACGGCTTGCGTCTGGAGATACGGGTACATCGAGGTGTACCAGTAGGTCTCCGTGCCGCGTGCCGTGCCGGAGCCGGCCGCATTGCTGTGGAGGCTGAACGAGAGGCAGTTGCCCCAGACGGCCTGGCTGCTCTGGTCCTGGCCGGGATACTTCAGGGACATCCGGTAGTTGGCGTAGTATGCCCTGGCACGGATGTCCTTGTCGGTCTCGGCGGTCAGCGACGGCTCGTTCCAGACCCATTCCGGAACGTCGCCACGATCCTCCAGGTAGTACTTGGCGGCCGTCTGCCACTTGGGCAGAGGGAAGCTGCAGCTGGGATACTTCGCGCCAGGTCCGTACGGTACGGGGAAATCGCCGGCGTTCTTGTCCAGGTTGCGCGAGCACCAGACCTCGGCAGCCGATGACTCCAGATACGCCTTCAGGAACCGGATCGTTTCCGGCGACATGTCGTCCTCGTAGAGCGACGGCCACTGATAGCCCATCGTGTAGAAGTAGTAGTTGCTCGGCTGATAGGTGCTGCCGGTCCAGCCTGGGGGAACGGGCGTTGGATTCGGGCCCGTGAGCGTCCGCATGGCCCGCATCCAATAGCCGTACGTCTGGTGCCAGTAGCTTCCGTGGCTGGGGTGCAGCGCGATCATCTTGCCGGCAAGTTCCCACGACGTGGGCGGGATCGGGTCGTTGGGACCGGCCGGTGCAGCCGCCGGCCCGGAGGCCGGCGCGGCCGCAGGCGCACCGCCTTCCGTCGCCCGGGGCAGGTACTGCCAAAGCGGTTGGCCGGCGACGGTGACCTCGATTGCCGTGATCTCCGGCCACGCCGCCAGGGCATCGACGACGGCCTTCACCATCGCGTCAGCCTGCGCGTCGCCCAAGCCGGCCGGTGCCGCCTCCATGCTTAGATCCACCACCGCGCTCGCCCCATCCACTGTCACGCTGACCACCGACGTCCCGGCCGGAAACGCCTCGCTGGCCGCCACGGCCGCGGCGACCGCCTTGCCGGGAGTTGTTTGAGCCCACGCTGCCGTACCGGCGAGCGACAGGCTCAGCGCTGCCGCCAACAACATGCGATTCGTTGACATCCTTCAGGGCCTCCTGCTACATAGAAAACCTGGCCTACGCACTCGAGCACAGGAACGAAGATTTGTATCTGTCCGCCACCTCCCCGCCGCGCCGGGCGGCAACCCGCGAAACGACCTGTGACCGCCAGACCCGAGCGCCCGTGAATCGGGAAGAAGACACGGGTCCGGCTACACGGTACAGGTTACGACGACCTACCCATTGCGTCAAGTGTGCTGCTTCTCACGGAACAGGAGTTTCCGACGTAGCGGGTAAGATACTCTGGCTGTGGAGGAAACGTCGATATCACGGACCGCACGTAAGCAGTACACAAGTCAGCCGAAGGTGGCGATCCTGCGGGAGCACCTGGTGGAGAAGGTGCCGACAAGCGAGGTGTGCGAGCGGCACAAGGTTCCGCCGACGGTGTTCTACCGGTGGCAGCAGCAGTTGTTCGAGAACGGGGCGGCGGTGGACGGACAGGTTCGCACTCGGCCAAGCAGTGGTGTACGAATCTCTGGACCGGTGCCTGACGTTCTTCCAGTTCCGGCGGCGTATTGGATTCATCTGCGGGCGACGAATCTGATCGAGTTGGTCTTCGCGACGGCGCACCTGCGGACGAATGCGGCGAAGCGAATCAAGAAGACGTGAGCGGTGCGTGCCTGATTCACCGGGCGATCGAACGCCTGAGCCTGCGATGGCGGCGGTTGCAGTCGGTCCACCTGCGCGGCCGGGTGCCGCTTCCGGAGAACGCGAAAGCGAAGTCGGAGACACACGCGGCGTGAGGTGAGATAATGGATGCCCCTCGCGGATTTACACAGGACTTGACACTACCTCCGCCGCTTGCGCCCGCACGACAACTCATAACAGGCAACCCTCTACCAGCTCCGAGCGCACTTGTCCTGCCGTAGCTCGTAGAGCAGAGGGGGAAGCGAGGGCTCCTCGCGTGCGATATTCCGTATCGACAATAGGCGATCTGCCCCAGGATGTACTGGACCCGTCAGAGCCGCAGCCGGTGCCTGGCGGCGGCCTCCTTGAGCATGCGCGTCATCACCTCGTAGCCTGCGTAGTTGGGATGCACGCCATCGTAAGCCAGGTCCTTGCGAAGGTTCCCGGCCGCATCGCTCAGGTGAGAGGCGTAGTCCACGTAGATGCAGCCCTTTGCGGCGCAGGCGGCCTTGATCTTCTCGTTGATAGCCGCACGGATCGGTTTGGCGGCGGTGTGCAGGTGGTAGCCGCTGTTGGTCGGCAGGATCGAGCCGACCAGCGTATTGAGC
>CAZUAI010000103.1:0-18547 GCA_964617875.1 uncultured Planctomycetales bacterium
GTCAACGGATTCGCGGCTTCGGGGATCGATCCGAGGTCCGCGACGCGGCGTCGGTCCTCCAGCGAGATTTCGTCCGCATCGATGCCGTGGGGCCCGCTCGCGTGGCAGAGTTTCTGGGCGGCCCGGACGACGCTCTGCAAGCCGATGTCGCGGGCTTCATCCGCAACCTGCTCGGTAGCTTGAGTTGAGGGCAGGCAGGTGCGAAGCCAACGTCACGGCGCGGCACGCAACTGTACCTTGGGCCCATGATGTCCAGGTGGAGCAGGATCTCGTGCTGTCCAGAGCCGTTGTCGAGTTGTTTGCCCTGAGATTCCATAGATTGCCGGGTTGACTTCATCTAAAGTTTGGTGTATGTTAGGTATAGTCTCCTCGCGGTTGCGGGGCTTGCGCCACGGCTAGATTTGGGTTAACTATGGAAACGGCAATCAGTTATGCTTGCCGCCAGGTCGCTGGTGCGCGCCGCCCACGGCGGGGACAAAGCAGGCGGGAGGGCGGGGGGTGGCCTTCGACCGCTTCGGCGTCCGGGCGCATGGCGGATTCGGCGAGCCCTTTCTTGGCCCGAAGGGGCCAAAGGTATGCAGCTGGGGATGTAACCACGCCGGACCTGGCGGCGTTGCGGGAATTGCTTCATCGGGTCCAGGGGGAGGGCCGTGGTGGCAAGGGCGGCTGCGTCGTGCCGTCCGGGCTGGCGGCATTGGACACGGTGCTGCCGTCGGGGGGCCTGCCGGCCGGGGCGGTGACGGAGGTTCTCTACGAAGGCCCCGGCAGCGGGGCCTTGTCGCTGGCGGTGCGGTTTGCCTGCCGGGCGGCAGGGAAGGGCGGCTATGTGATCTTCGTCGATGTGCCGGGGAACGACGGCGACCTCTACCCTCCCGCGCTGGTGCAGGCCGGGCTGCGGGCCGACCGTCTCGTCATCGTTCGCCCGGCGACGTTGCGGGACGCGGCGTGGGCGTGCCGCCAGTCGCTCTGTTGCCGTGGGGTCGCCGCGGTCGTGGCCGGCCTGGAACGCGATGACCACGACCTGCGCGTGCTGCGCCGGTTTCAGCTTGCCGCGGAGCGCGGGCAGGGCATCGGCCTGCTGCTGCGGCCGATCCGCGGGCACGGGCCCTCCGCGATCCCGCGGACTCGGACGTTCGCCGCCGTGCAGTTGCTCGTGGAGAACGCTCACCGCCTGTACGTGTTGAAGACCCGCGAGGGCCGACCCGCCGAGCCGATCGTCGTGGAGTTGGGCGATGAAGCGAGCCATGTGCCTCTACATGCCGTCGCTGAGCGTCCCGCCGCCGGGCGCCCGCGACGGCTCGCCACCGCCTGAATCGGCGGCGACGCTGGAAACGCTCGCGGCGTGGGCGAACTGCCTCTCGCCGATCGTGCAGCCCGACCCGCCGGATTCGCTGCTGCTGGACGTGACCGGCTGCGAGCGGCTGTTTCACGGCGAGGCCAACCTGCTCCGGCTGGCGATCGAGGGGCTGGCGTCGCAGGGGCTGCCGGCCCGCGGGGCCGTTGCCGATACGGTCGGCGCGGCGTGGGCCGTGGCGCACGAGGGCCGTTCGCCGGCGGTCGTGCCGCCCGGGCAGACGGCCGCCGCCGTCGCGCCGCTTTCGCCGGGAGCGCTGCGGCTGCCGGAGCGCGAGGTCTCCACGCTGATCGCCGTGGGCGTGCGGAAGGTCGAGACGCTCCTGCAGATCCCGCGGGCCTCGCTCGCCGCGCGATTCGGCGATGCGCTGCTGCACCGGCTGGATCAGGTGATCGGCGGCGTGCCGGAGTGGATCGAGGCGTATCGCCCGCCCGATGAACCGGTCAGCCGCATCCGCTTCGCCGGGGCGACGGACCGGATCGAGGTGATCCACGAGGCGATCGACCGGCTGCTCGCGTTCTTCTGCGAGCAGCTGGTCCGGCGCGTGCTCGGCGTACGGCAGTTGCTCTGCACGCTGTATCACGAGGACGCGGCGCCGACGACGCTCGAGATCGGCCTGACGCGGGCGACGCAATCGGCAAGACACCTGCGGGCGCTGCTGACGGCGAAGCTGGAAGGGGCCCCCCTGGCCGCGCCGGTCTTCGGCCTGATGCTGTGGACGCGGGCGACGGAGCGGCTGCGCGACACACAGGGCATGCTGTTCGACACCGACGGCGGCGACGACGCCTGTGCCGGGGAGACGGCGGACGAACTGGCCTGTCTGCTGGATCGCCTCTCCAACCGCCTCGGCGCGGGGGCGGTCGTGCGGCCGGAACTGGTCGAGGACCACCAGCCCGAATGGGCGTATCGGTATGTGAGCGTTGCGGACCGCGCAAAAACCGCAAAGCGGAGCGACGGGGCGACGGAGCGGCGAAACCTCCCCCGCGAGAGCGGGGAAAGCGGGGAAGCGATGAAGGGAATGCAGTTACGGCCGTTGCGATTGTTTCTGCCGCCGGTTCTGGTGCCGGCGATGGCGGTGGTGCCGGATGGTCCGCCGACGTGGTTCCGGTGGGAGGGGCGGGAGCACGTTGTCGCCGAGGCCGCCGGACCCGAGCGGATCGAGACGGGCTGGTGGCGCGGGTGCGACGTGCGGCGGGACTATTTTGCCGTCACCTCCCGCGAGGGCCGACGCTTCTGGCTCTTTCGCGACCGCCCCAGCGGTCGCTGGTTCGTGCACGGGTGTTTCGCGTGAGGAAGGCGACAAAGCAAAAAACCGGAAAATACGTCGAACTGCACTGCCGAAGCAACTTCTCCTTTCTGCGGGGGGCCTCCCACCCGGACGAACTGTGCGCGCAGGCGGCCGCGCTGGGGTATGCCGGCCTCGCCATCACCGACCGCAACACACTGGCCGGTGCGGTCCGCATGCACGTCGCCGCGAAGGAACACGGGCTCCAATTGATCGTCGGCGCGGAAATCGTCCCGGATGACGCCCCGCCCCTCCTGCTCTTCCCGACGGACCGCGCGGCGTATGGACGGCTGGCGCGGTTGATCACGCGCGGACGCTTGCGAATGCCGAAGGGGCAATGCCGTATCACGTTCGACGATATCGCCGGGGGCGCCGCCGGACAGATCGCGATACTCCTGCCCAACGCCGTGCCTCGCATGCAACCGGACGCGCTGCGCGGGCCCGGACCGCAGCCTTCTTCCCCTTCAAGGGAAAGCGACGGCGCGAGCGTCCACATGGAATGGACATCGTACGTCTCCCGCTGTCGTGACATCTTTGGCGACCGGTTGTACCTGGCCGCAGAGTACCACCGCGACGGCGATCGGGATGCCTGGGCAGATCGCACCCGAACCATGGCCCGACAGTTGCGCCTTCCGCCGGTCGCCATGAACAATGTGTACTATCACGTGCCGGAGCGGAGGTATCTCCAGGACGTCCTCACCTGCATTCGCCGGCACTGCACGCTGGCGGACGCCGGCTACCGACTGAACGCCAATGCCGAAGGCCACCTGCGGCCTCTGGACGAGATCGGGCGGCTCTACGCCTCGCTGCCCGACGCGATCGGGCATGCCGTCGAAATCGCCGACCGGTGCCGCTTCTCGCTGGATGAGCTTCGCTACGAGTACCCGGAAGAGCCGTGCCCGGCCGGCACGACGCCCGCCGGGTTCCTGCGCGAGCTGGCGTGGGCGGGAATCAGGGCCCGCTTCGGCGACCCGCCGCCAGCCCGCATCCGCGGCCTCGTCGAACACGAACTCGCCCTGATCGCGGAACTCCGTTACGAGCCGTACTTTCTCACGGTGTGGGACCTCGTGCGTTTCGCCCGCTCCCGCGGCATCCTGTGCCAGGGCCGCGGGTCCGCCGCCAACTCGGCCGTCTGCTACGGCCTGGGCATCACCGCCGTCGATCCGTCGCGACACGACCTCCTCTTCGAACGGTTCGTCAGTCGCGAGCGGAACGAGCCGCCCGACATCGATATCGACTTCGAGCACGAACGGCGAGAGGAGGTCTTCCAGTACATCTACGGCAAGTACGGCCGCGAACGGGCGGGCATCACGGCCGAGGTGATCACATACCGCCCCCGTTCCGCCGTACGCGACGTCGGCAGGGCCCTCGGCCTCCCGCCGGAGCGGGTAAACGACCTCGCCGCGAGGCTCGAATGGTGGGACCCGGACAAACTGCCCGCCGAGAGACTGCACGAGGCCGGACTGGACCCGCGCGACTACACAGTGCGCTGCCTGGCCGGCCTGGTGCGCCGCATCCTCGGCTTCCCGCGCCATCTGTCGCAGCACGTGGGCGGCTTCGTGATCACCCGGACCCCTCTGTGCGAAATGGTCCCCATCGAAAACGGCGCCATGCCGGACCGCACATTCATCGAATGGGACAAGAACGACATCGACGCCCTGGGCATTCTCAAGGTCGATTGTCTGGCGCTGGGAATGCTGACGTGTCTGAACAGGTGCTTCGCAATGATCAATAGCGCCAGGGGCCATGAATGCGCTGCCGGAAACCGGGGGCCGGGCACCGGGCGGGAAGACGGAACGCCGGGCGGCCGCGAAGCACTCGGCACGCCGAAGCTGACACTGGACACCATCCCGCCCGACGATCCCGCCGTCTACGACATGCTCTGCCGCGCCGACAGCGTCGGCGTCTTCCAGGTCGAGAGCCGGGCGCAGATGAGCATGCTGCCGCGCCTCCG
Source organism: uncultured Planctomycetales bacterium (assembly GCA_964617875.1). Lineage (GTDB taxonomy): Bacteria > Planctomycetota > Phycisphaerae > UBA1845 > PWPN01 > CAZMVY01. The sequence goes on from CAZUAI010000103.1 coordinate 4,594, forward strand.
ACCGCGATGCTTCTACGACCTGGTCATCGAGGTGGCCATCGTGCGCCCGGGACCGATCCAGGGCGGCATGGTCCACCCCTATCTGCGGCGGCGGAACGGCGAGGAGCCCATCACCTACCCAAGCCCCGCCATTCAGAACGTGCTCTGCAAGACGCTCGGCATACCGCTGTTCCAGGAGCAGGTGATGCGGCTCGCCGTGGTCGCGGGCGGATTCACCCCCGGCGAGGCCGACCGGCTCCGCCGGGCGATGGGCGCGTGGCGACGGCCGGGCATCCTCGAACAGTTCCGCGAGCGGCTCGTCCGCGGCATGGTGGCCAACGGCCTGTCGAGGGCATTCGCCGAGCAGACGTTCGAGCAGATCCTCGGCTTCGGCGAGTACGGCTTCCCCGAAAGCCACGCGGCGTCCTTCGCCCTGCTCGTCTACGCCTCCGCGTGGCTCAAGCACCACTACCCGGCGGCATATGCGGCGGCCCTGCTCAACAGCCAGCCGATGGGCTTCTACGCCCCCGCGCAGATCGTCCGCGACGCACGGCAGCACGGGATCGACGTCCGCGGGATCGATGTGAATTGGAGCGAGTACGATTGTACGTTGGAGGAGAGCGACGGAGCGACCGGGCGACCGAGCGGCTCCGCGAAGGCCTCGCCCTCAACCCAATCCCCCGTGGTGCGGGCCTCCCGTCCCGCAGGTCAGGGCCCGGAGCTGTCATCCCCGCGCAGGCAGGAAAGGCGGCGGGCGGCTTTGCCGTGTCGCCCTGTGCCCCATGTTCTTTCGATGGGAATGGAGGCACGGACGTCGAAATCCGCGCAGCCCTGTCTTCGACTTGGCATGCGGTTGATTGCCGGCATTTCGCGCGACGCCGTCCGGAGCATTGCGGCCGCGCGGCGCGACGGGCCGTTTCGCGGCATTGCGGACGTGGCGCGGCGGGCGCGGGTCGGACGCGGCGTGCTGGCACGGCTCGCGGCGGCGGATGCGTTCCGCTCGATGGGGCTGGATCGCCGTCGGGCCCTGTGGGACGTGCTCGCCCTGCGCGAAGAGATGCCCCTGTTCGCCGGGATGGAGGTCGAAGAGGCCCCGGCGCCGCTGCCCGAAATGAACCTCCGCGAGCGGGTCGTCGCCGACTACGACGCGACGGGGCTGTCGCTCGCGGCGCACCCGATCGGGCTGATCCGCGGCGAACTGGACCGGCTGCTGGTCCTGCGGGCGGAGCGGCTCCGGCAGAGCCGGCGGGGCGATGCCGTGCGGGTCGCGGGGCTGGTGCTGGTGCGACAGCGGCCGGGCACGGCGTCGGGCGTCGTCTTCGCGACGCTCGAGGACGAAACGGGCATCGCCAACCTGATGATCCGGCCCGCGGTCTACGAACGGTTCCGGACGGCGGCGCACGGGTTCGCGTGGATCGCCGAAGGGCGGATCGACCGCGCGGGCGACGGGGTCCACGTGCAGACGACCGCCATCCGCGACCTCAGCGAATCGCTCGAATCGCTCCGCATCGCATCACGCAGCTTTCACTGAGGCTCGATCGCTTCGAGCTTCTTCGCGAAGTCCTCGATGATCCAGTCCGGCGTCGAGGCCCCGGCGGTGACGCCCGCGACCTTCCGGCCCGCCACCATCTCCGGGCGGAACTGCTCCCACGTCTCGAGGTGGTACGTCTGCGTGCCCTGCTGCTGGCAGAGCCGCGCCAGCTCCCGCGTGTTCGCCGAGTGCAGCCCGCCGAGCACGAACATGACATCGACCTCGCTGCATAGCTCCACCGCCGACTGCTGCCGCCGGATCACTTCGAGGCAGAGCGTGTTGACCACTTTGATCTCGCGGAACGGCATCGACGCGATCGCGCCGACGATCCTGCCCACGTGCTCCGACGTGTGCGTCGTCTGCGCGACGACGCCCACCCGGCCACGCTTCGGCAGCGCGGCCTCGAGGTCCTCGACCGAATCGACCACGATCACGTCCGGCGCGTAGCCGATCACCCCCTGCACCTCCGGGTGGTTGCGGTCCCCGATCATCACGACCTGGTAGCCTTCCTCGTGAAGCTGCCGGACGACGGTCTGCGCCCGTTTCACGAGGACGCACGTCGCGTCCACAATGTTCAGCCCGCGATGCCGGGCCTTCTCGAGCACGTCCGGCGTCACCCCGTGCGATCGGATCAGCACCGTCGTGCCCGGCGGAAGATTGTCGAGGTCGCCCGACTGGTTCAGACCGGCCTTCTCGAGCCGCTCGACGACCTGCGGATTGTGGATCACCGGGCCGAGCGCGACCACCCGACCGTCGGGGTGGTCGGCGAGCGTCTTCTCCGCCAGTTCGATGGCGTCCTCAACGCCGAAACAGAAGCCGCGTTTCCGGGCAAGCTTGACGACCATTCGGCCACCTGCTCCGCCTATTGTAGGGGCGCCTGACCCCGCCGTCTTCGTTCGCGCGCCTGCATCGCGCGGATCCGACGGGCGGTCTCGTCCATGATCGCCTGCGCGTCCATCTCGGGGTGGCGGTCCGGGTAGATCGGCTCGCCGTAGCAGACCGTGACGCGCCCCGGCCCCGGAAACCTGCGGTGCCGCGGCCATGCCTCGAACGCCCCCTCGATGAGCGTCGGGATGACCGGCGCCTTCGCCTTCCGGGCGATCGAGCCCGCCCCCGGCAGGAACGGCCCCACGCGCCCGTCCTCGGTCCGCGTGCCTTCCGGAAAAATCGTGATCAGCCGCCCCGCCTTCAGCCGCCGCAGCGTCTCTTTCAGAGCGCCGACGTCCGCCTCGCCACGCCGGACCGGGAAGGCGTTCAGCGACTCGATCAGGAACCGGAAGAACCGGTTGGCGAACAGCGTGTCGCGGGCCATGTAGTCGCACTCGCGCGGCAGAGCCAGCGTCGCCAGCACCGGGTCGAAGAAGCTCTGGTGGTTGCAGATCAGCAGCACGGGCCCCGTCGTCGGCACGCGCGACGTCCCGAACACACGGCCCCGCAGGAACAGAACGTAGAGCACCTGGCACCAGAAACGGCAGAAGCGGTAGTAGAGCCTCATGGCGGGCAGATCGGCAGAGCGTTCTCCGGGGCCGCCGGCGGCACACGGCGTTGCTCCACCTCCTGGTAGAGCCGCTCGACGACGGCGGCGAGCGTCATGTCCGTCGTGTCGATGCACACGGCGCGGCCGGGCTCGAGGAGCGGCGCCCACTGGCGGCGGTCGTTCCCGTCACGGTCGTTGAGGTTGACCATCACCTGCCGGATGTCCACGTCCTGGCCGTCGGCGCGGAGTTCAAGGTGCCGCCGCTCGGCACGCCGGGCCAGGCTCGCCTCGAGCACGAACTTCACGTCCGCGTCGGGAAAGACCACGCTGCCCTGGTCCCGGCCCTCGGTCACGACCGAACCGAGCTGCCGGGCGATCGCCCGCTGCTTCTCGATCAGGATGTTCCGGATCGCCTGGTTCTTCGCCACGTGGTTCGTGACGGCGTTGACCTCCATCGTGCGGATTGCCTCGCTGATGTCGTGCCCGTCCAGGATGACGCGGGTGTGCGTCGGGCCGCAGTCGAGCCGGATGTCGGCGGCCTTCGCCACCGCGACCAGCGCCTCCGGGTCGTGGAAATCCACGCCTTCGCCCAGCGCCTTGTACGCCACCGCCCGGTACATCGCCCCCGTGTCGAGGTAGGGAACCTGCAGCCGGGCCGCCAGCTTCCTGGCCGCCGTCGATTTGCCCGAGCCCGCTGGACCGTCGATCGTGATGACCACGCCTAACTCTTACCGTCAATCGGCTCCCCGTGCAACGTCAGCGCCGTCGCCGCCGTGATCCGCACGTGCGCCAACGCACCGATCAGCGACTCCGGGCCCGAGAATACGACGATCTGGTCGCCGCGCGTCCGGCCGGTGAGCTGGTCGGCCTGCCGCCAGCCGCTTTCGCCGCCCGCGCCCTGTCGCGCCCGGATGGCCGCCTTGCTCAGGCCCTCGACGAGCACCTCCACCGTCCGGCCCACCAGGCCCCGATTGTCCTCGCGGCTGATCCGTTCCTGCACCGCGAGCAGGCGGGTGTTGCGCTGCTGCTTGACCTTCATCGGAACGTCGTCGGGCAGACGGCGGTCGGCCGCCGTGCCCGGCCGCGGCGAGTACTTGAAAATGAAACAGTTCTTGTACCGCACCCGCTCGGTCAGCGCGACGGTCTTTTCGAAATCCGCGTCCGTCTCGCCGGAGAACCCGACGATGAAATCCCCCGCGAGCGAAATGCCCGGCACGATCGCACGCGCCCGGTCGATCAGATCGACGTACTGCTCCGCGGTGTACTGCCGTTTCATGCGGTCCAGAACGGCGTTCGACCCGCTCTGCGCCGGGATGTGCAGGTACTCGCACACCCGCGGCAGGTCGCGCATCGCGTGCAGGATGTCGTCGCTGAAATCGCCCGGGTAGCTCGTGACGAAGCGCAGCCGCTCGATACCCTCGATCGCGTGGACTCGCTCCAGCAGCTCCGCGAACCGCACGGTCCGCCCGTTCTCCGCGTAGGCGTAGCTGTTCACCGTCTGGCCGAGCAGCGTGATCTCCTTCGCGCCGGCCCCGGCGAGCCGCTTCGCCTCCTCGACGATGTTGCCCGGCGGCCGGCTGACCTCGGGGCCCCGCGTGAACGGAACAATGCAGAACGCGCAGAACTTGTCGCAGCCGCGCTGGACGCGCACGTACGATTGCAGGACGCCGGCGCCGCGCGATACGCCGCGCGACAGATCCAGCGCCTCCAGGCTGTCCAATGCCAGCGATCGCTCCTCCGGCGGCAGGGCCCGCGACGGATGCTGCCCCAGCGCCGTCGGCGCGGGGCGCCGCCCGGGGCCGCCGTCCAGCACGTCCTGGACCAGCGCGGGGATCCGCGCGATCTGGCTGGGCCCGCACAGAAAATCCACCTGACGGCAGCGGTCGAGCAGCCCGTCCGGATCGCGCTCCGCCATGCAGCCGATCACGCCGATGACCATCTCCGGCCGCCGGCGCTTGAGCCGGCCCAGCTCCCCGAGCCGCGAATAGACCTTGTCCTCGGCGTGCCCGCGGACGCTGCACGTGTTGATCAGCACGACGTCCGCGTCCCGGGCGTGCCCGGCCGGCTCGTAGCCCAGCGCACGGAGCTGACCAGCCACCAGCTCGCTGTCGAGCACATTCATCTGGCAGCCCATCGTCTCGAGGAAATACCGTCGCACGCTCATCGAATGGCCGTAAGTCCCCGTGTAGGGCAGCGTCGCAGCCCGCGCCAGCGGGCAAGACCTGCCGCGTACGGCTATTCTATCCCAAGGTTACGCGTGATGCGACGACCGGAACCATCGCCGGGGCGACGGAATCATCGGCTCCAGCCGGTACGGCGGGCGGTTCCGCGGCACCAGGTAGGGTGGGCGGTTCTCCGGGGCCGCGTCCCGGCGGCCCCGGGGGTTCGCCCACCTGTTATCTAAATCATCGGCTCCAGGTAGCCTTCGGTCTTCTTGCGGGGCGAACTCTGCAGCACGCGGAAACCCCATTCGGAGCGAATGAACGCGTACAGGCTGATCAGGATCGCAACGAGCACGCCGCCGGCCAGCCACGGATTGTATTCCTCCCGGAGGAAGATCTTGCCCTCGCCGACGACGGGCATGGACTTCGGCGGGGCCGGCAGGCCGTATCGCGCGGCGAGCCGCTCGATCTGCACGAGGTGGATGACGGCCACGCCCTCGTTGCTGAACCGGGTCATCACCGAATCCACCTTGCTCGAACCCGGAGGCGGATGGAGATTCAGCCCGGGCCGGAAGAGGGCCTTGCCGACGCGCGTGCCCACGGAGATCGTCCCGCCGCCGACGTTGATGTACGCCCGGATCGTCGCCGTGCCCGCCCCCTTGCGGTACAGGTCCATGCGGTCGTCGATGCTTTCCTTGGCCGTCTTCTTCGGCTGGATCATCGGCAGGCCGTTGCGCTGCGTGATCGCCGCCGTCAGCATCTGGATGCCCTCCTCGGGCATGCCGATCCCCCGGTCCTCGACCCCGCCGATCGATGCCGCCGTCGAACGCACCTGGAACACGCCCTGCTGGTTCAGGATCCGCTCCATGTCGATCCAGAGCAGCTCGGGGTCGTTCGCGCCCCACGACGACGCCGAGGCGCTCGACAGGATCACCGGCTTGAGCTTCAGCGTCTGGATCGCCGCGCAGACGGCGATGTTCAGCGCCGGAAACGAGCCCGACAGGCCGACCGCGACGGCGTCGCCCTCCCGCGCCCCCGCGGCCCGCAGCCACTGCACCATCACCGCCGCGAAATTCGGGTTGATCGTCGTCTGCTTGGCGGCCAGGCTCCCCTTGTCGCTCGTCACCGGCGTCAGCAGCGAGCCGATCAGGCCGGATTCGAGCGGATCGGTCTCCGTGTCGATCTCGGGCGCCCGCTGTCGCCGCTCCTCGCGGATGACCTGCATGGCCTCTTCGGCGAGGCGCGCGGCCTTCAGCTTCTCCTCGTAGTACGGCTGGCGGGTCTTGATCTGGTACCGGTTGACCGCCACGAAGCCCGCCAGCGAAAAAAGCGAAATCAGCACCAGTGCGCTGCGCGAAACCGTCCGCGGACGCCAGTAAATCTTCTTCACGACCCAAGCTCCGAGCCCACGAACAGGATCAGCACCAGCCGAACAACCACGGCGGCCGTGAGCAGCGACGCGAACGTCTCGACGATCCCCTGCCGGTCGATCCAGATGGCGATCAGACCGGGGATGATGAACCCGATGACCGCGAGGTCGGCCCCCTGAAGAAAGCCTTGCGGCCCGCCCGCCGCCAGCCGGACAAGGGCGCCGAGCAGGTAACCGATCAGGATCATCAGCACGGTCCGCCGCCGTCCGTACACGATGATCAGCGACGAAAGCAGATGGACGATCAGGTACGTCGCCAGCCCCGCCCCGAGCGTCATCACGACCGCCAGCGGCCGCGTGAGGTACAGGGCCACATAGCCCGGCACGACCATGCCGCCCGCAGCCAGCCCGAACGCCTCGGTGAACACGAGGCTGACCGCCAGCCCCGCGCTGATCGCCACGGGCAGCAACTGTTCCATCACGCCGCCTCCTGCACGATGCTGCGGTTGCGGAAGTGCCGAACCACCGGCAGACCCGGGCCGCCGATGTTCCCCATGCCCATCACCAGCGCCGAGCGACCGGCCAGGTCCACTACCATCTCGAAAATCTCCGCGACCGGCCGGTCTTCCGCGAAGACGATCCGCGTCATGCTCAGCCCCGCCTTCGCCGCCGACCGCGCGAAAATGTACGTCCCGCTCCCGATCAGCACGTAGTGGTCCGCCGGCCGCCATCCGGCGCACGCCGCGCCCAGCTGCTGCGAGCGATCCACCCGGTCCGCCCGGCAGTTGAAGATCGCGATCCGCTTCTGCACCGCCGGGAACCGGTCCAGCGCCATGTTCCAGATCCGCTCCGTCGATTCCGGGTCGTTCGCCGCGAAGCCGTTGACGAAGACGATCCGCCGCCCGAAATAGTCCAGCTCGTGCGTCGTCATGACGCCGGGGTCGGGCCGCGCACGCCACATCCCGCGCAGCGCCGTCGCACGGTCCACGCCCAGCTCCACGCACACGCGAAGGGCCAGCGCCACGTTCTCGGCGTGCTCCACATACCCAAACCCCGACAGGTCGTCGGCCGTGACCGCCGCCACCTCGTCGTCGCCGACGGCCACGAGCGACGCACGACGGTCGGCCGCCGCGCGTCGGAGGATCTCGAGATGGCGTCGTTCCGCCGTGAACAGCGTGCCCCGCACCGGAACCATGCCCGCCAGGGCGCAAGCGACGTCCGCCTCGGTCGGCCCCATGACGTCCAGGTGGTCGGCCCGGGCGTTGGTGATCACCCCGTGCGTCGCCCGGACGAGCCGCGACTCGCTCAGCCACTGCAGGTGCGGCTGCAGGGCCATGCACTCGATCACGAGCGCCTGGGCGCCGTACGTCGCCGCCGTATCGACGATGCGGACCTGCTCGATGACATTGGGCGACGACGGGCGGAAGATCGGGTACTCGGAACCGTCCGGCAGAATCATCCGCGCCAACGTGCCGGTGGTCTTCGCGCACGTGGTGATGCCGCCCTCGCGGAGGCCGGCGGCGATCAGCCGCGTCACGCTCGACTTGCCCCGCGTCCCGTTGACGTGGATACGGATCGGAATCCGCGCGAGCATCCGCCGGTGAAAGATCGCCTCAACGAGACAACCCGTTATCACACAAGAGGTTATAACGACGATAATCCACAGCCCGGTCATGCATCGCACCCCAGCTTCGGATTATCGGCCACTTGGGACGAAAAGCTGAGGCGCACGCCCTGCGGCGTGGCTACGGACGGCGGGCCTTTTCCTTCGCAACGCCGATGACCCCGGGGCTCCCGCCTTCCCCATTCTCCTTGGCGAACACGAGGAACGGCAGCCACACGCCAGAGGTGGTGCCTGAACAAGCCGCGAAGCGACGACGGTCTGTAGCACGTAGGGCACGGCCACAGCCCGCGCAAGCACGTCGGGCATGGTCGCCGCCCGCGCCAGCGGGCAAGACCTGCCGCCTCGACTGCCGCTTCGGCCTGCCGCTTCAGGCTGGTTCCTGCCGGAATCGCCGCGCAGACCCTCGCGTACAGCGGCCGACACGGTCCGACCCCGTCTGTCGGACCCCTCGTTTCGCAGCCCCCTGCGCGTTTACGAATGGAACGTCCGGTTCTTTCGGACGGCTCCGGTGTTTTCCTTGCGGGGCCAGTGGGGTGCGACCCGGCCTGTCGGGGCATCGGGACATGTTCTCGGTAGCGGGATCTATGGATGGATCTCGCGCCACTGCACGTCGGCCTTGCAGGTGTGCGGCCGCGTTGAGGGATCCGAGGGAATGAGCAGAAGGGATTCCCATGATTGACGACATCGAAAACCGGCTGAAGACCGTGGGGACAACCTACGTCCGAATCGGCGACATGATACCTCGCTGGACCGAGGCGGAATCGACGAACGGGCCTGCCCGGCGGCGCTTGAGCACGATCGAGGTCGCCGGACGGCCCTACGCCGTGAGCGACCGCTTCCTGCGGTCGTTGGCCCTGCGATTCCACGTCGGCAGCGAGTTCTTCCGGTACTTCACGCCCGACGAGGTCTTCGAGCGGGTCCAGCGGGTACACCCGCGGACCACCGTGCGCCTGACCACCGACCGCGACACGGCCCTCGGAATGTCGAACCCCTCGCGGCCGTACGTCTCGCCGGGCGAATTGTGCGGCCTGTTGCGCGGCCAGCGCGGGCGCCTCACGGGCATCGACTACCACAACGGCGTCGTCACGAGCACGCACCGGATGGATGAGGCCTCCTGGTCGATCGGCCGCGACCTTTTCTCGTCCACCTTCACGTTCGAGACGCCGATCGACGGAATCGGCCTCCCGTCGGTGTACCTGTCGGTCGTCCGGCTGATCTGTGCGAACGGCATGATCGCATACGCGCCCGCGTTCCGCACCGAAATCCCGCTCGGCAGGAACGCCGACGACGGCGTCGCGGAGCCCCTCGGCCGGGCGATGGACTGCTTCTCGAACGAGGAGGGATACGCGGCCTTTCGCGACCGGCTCGAGATGGCCCGCAAGTCGGAAGCCAGCGTGTACGAGGTGCGGATGCTCTGCCGGGCCATCTCACGCGACTTGGATCCGAAGAAGCGGGCGGACGGCCACGTGATCTTCGATCGGCTCTGGAAACTGACGGGCGACCTCGCGACGAAATACGGCGTGGCGAGCGACGAGGCCATCAGCCGCAAGAAGCAGAGCATGCTCCCGATGGACTGCACGGTGTACGACCTCCTGACGTTCGCGACCGAAATCACGAGCCACCACGCGGACAAGCTGCAGGGCAACGCCCGGACCGTCGGCTGGGTCGGCCAGACGCTCGCCAACGAGTTCGACCTCGAGGGAAGCCTCCTCGAGGGAAACGCCTACGAGCGCTATCGGACGCCGGCGTATTACCTCAACTGAACCCTTGAGCCGAAGACGGCGGAACACGGAGAACAGGAAAGCGGCAAAGCGAGAACGCGAAAAGGCGAAACAGACGCAGCAGGGAGGTTGCGCAACATGATGGAACGGCAACAACGGAACGATCACGACCGCGCCGATGCAGGGTCGGCGATTCACCGTGGCCGCCCGCCCGCCGTACGGGAAGGTCGCCCACCGGCTGACCACGCCCTGCAGCAACGCGACTACCAGGACCGCGTGGTGGACAAGGTCGTCGGCTTCTTCGAGGCCGGCGACGCGTCCGTGATGATCGAAAGCCCCACCGGCAGCGGCAAGACCATCATGGCCCTCCGCGTGCTGAAGCACTTCGAGGAACGCTACGGCCTCCGGGCGAACTGGGTGGCGATGCGCCGCAACCTCCTGCGGCAGGTGGCCGAGGCGAACGCGCGGCACTTCGGTCTGCGGAACCTGCGGCCCGTGAGCATGTTCGCGAAGGCGCCGCCGACGGCGGACATCACCGTCGTGGACGAGGCGCAGCACGACGCGACCGCCTCCTGCATCCACATCCACAACATCAGCGGCAGCCGCTTCATCCTGGGGCTTTCGGCCACGCCCTACCGCACCGACACGCTCAAGCTCGCGTTCAAACGCGTGGTCAGGGACGCCGGCATCCACAGGCTGATCCAGGAGGGCTGGCTGTGCCCATACCGCCACTGGGCCCTCGAGGAATGGACGCCGTCGAGCGTGGCGCGGGCATACCTGGCCGGGCGGTCGGCCTGGGGCAAGAGCGTCGCGTTCTTCCAGACGATCGGGCAGTGTTGCGAATTCGCGGAGATCCTGGCCCGGACAGGGGTGCATTGCGAGGTCGTGACTGCGGAAACGGACCGCGAGACGCAACTCGACGCCTTCGACGCGGGGGCGTTCCCCATCGTGGCGAACGTGGCGATCCTGAACGAGGGGTTCGACTGCCCGGACCTGCGAACCGTGTTCGTCAGGGATGCGTCGAAACTCCCCACCGTCCAGATGGCCGGCCGTGCCTTTCGCACCCACGCGGGCAAAACGCACTGCAATGTCGTGCAGAGCGCCAAGGCCCCGTGGCAGTTCACGCGCACGGCACGCCCGGCGCAGGCCTTCACGCACCGCGACGGACGCTGGCTCGCCCTGAACAACGCCGACGCCGTCGATGCGACGGCGCAGCGAATGGCAAAGACCATCGCCGCACTGGACGTGCGGCTGCCGCGATACCTCCTCTTGAGGTCGCCTCAAGGCCGTCCGGCCGGAGGAGTCGGGGTGTTTCGCGGGCACCCGTCGGCCCCGCGCCGACGCCATCGGCCGGACATTCCATGATAAAATTGATACTTACATCTTGGCTAAACTGCAAGCTCGCAGGGCACAGAAATAAGCGCAACATCATTATTATAAGAATGTTACAGACGAAATCAAAAACAACGAGAGCCCAAAAAACTAACTGAACACCCCTGAATAGAGAAAGAAAAAACTTACCTGTCTGACAGAAAAAGGCTTGCATTTTGATCGTGAGTGGAGGATAATACCGGCTGTTGGGGAAGGGCTCGCGCGAGTCGCGCCGTAGCCCCGGAAGAGGGAGTAGGACATAGGGAAAGGTTGTAGGCTTCGCGCCAGGAGGTCGGGAATGCGATTATCTCACTTCATCGTATGTCTCACCTTGGTGGTGCTCATCTTGCCCCTTCACGCGGCACTCGGGCAGGGGCTGTCCATCAAGGTGGAAACCGAAGGCGCACCGCAGCCGTGGTTGACTTCGCCGAACGGCGTGCTCGGACCCGGCGGCGCCTACCACTACCAGGGCAGTTGGACGAACGCCCAGGGGCTGTGGCAGTGCGACTGGGACATCACGGCCAAGGCGGATCCGTGGGTCAGCGCGAACATCACGTTCCTGAACTCGACCGCGAATCCGCAGATCTACACCGTGACCATCACACAGCCGATCATGCCCCCGATCACGCCGACTACGCTGATCGGCGGCTCGATGGGCGGCTCCGTCACGGACGCGAACTTCAGCGGAACGGGCATCCTGAGCACCGTATCGCCCACGCCGCTGTACCAGGCGTTCCTGGACAACACGCCGGTGCTACCGATCTACCCGCACCCGACGTCGTACACGTTCGCCTTCGCGGGCCAGACGGTGTCGATCCCTGCCGTGAACGTGGGCCTGCCTGGTCCGTCGATCCCGTCGGGGCCTGTGCTCAGCACCATCAGCATCCAGCACAGGTTCCTCCTGTCGGCGGGCGACTCGATGGCCTTGACCAGCTTCTTCGTCGTCACGCCGGAGCCGGCCACGCTGGCGCTGCTCGCGCTGGGCGGCCTGACGGTGATGCGGCGCAGACGCTGAGGCCCTGCCTCTGTTTATGAACAACCCAAGCCGGGATCGGCCATGTGCCGGTCCCGGCTTCTTTATTTTCTCGCCGCAACGCAAGGAACGACGGCCGCGAGCGGCCTTGCCGCTCCTTTGAGCGGGCGCTGCGTTGCCTGTAGAATCCGGTCCCTGGGCCGGGCGACGCAGAAGGAGGTTTGCCATGAACGCAAAAACGAATCGGCGACAGTTCCTCAAGACGACCGCGGCCGCCGGCATCGGCTACTGGATCGCCGAACGGCGGATCCGGGCCGAGGGCCGTTCGCCCAACGAGAAGCTCAACATCGCCGCCATCGGCTGCGGCGGCAAGGGCCGCACCGACATCGAACATTGCAGCAGCGAGAACATCGTCGCCCTCTGCGATGTGGACGACAGCCAGACCGGCAAGCAGGCCCAGAAGTACCCCAGGGCGAAGCGCTACCGCGACTTCCGCAGGATGCTCGAGGAGATGGCCAGGGAGATCGACGCCGTCACCATCAGCACACCCGACCACCAGCACGCCGTCGCCGCGATGATGGCGATGAAGATGGGAAAGCACGTGTACTGCCAGAAGCCGCTGACGCACGACGTCTACGAGGCCCGCGCCCTGACCGAGGCGGCGGCGAAATACAAGGTCGCCACGCAGATGGGCAACCAGGGCACCGCGGAGGACGGCCTCCGCGAGGCCGTCGAGGTCGTCCGCGCCGGCACCCTCGGCGCCGTCCGCGAGGTCCACGTCTGGACGAACCGTCCGGTATGGCCGCAGGGCACGGCGGCGCTGCTCGCGCTGGCCGGCGTGCAGGCCGCCCTGCACGGCCGACGCGACGACGCCGACGCGGTCCCCAGGGACCTCGACTGGGACCTCTGGCTCGGAACGGCCCCGGAACGCCGCTACTACCGCGACGTCTATCACCCGTTCAAGTGGCGCGGCTGGTGGGACTTCGGCTGCGGGGCGCTGGGCGACATGGCCTGCCACACGGCGAACATGGCCTTCATGGCGTGCCGCCTCGGCTACCCGACGAGCGTCGAGGCCGAGTGCTCCGAGTTCAACCCGGAAACGTTCCCCATGTGGAGCGTGATCCGGTACGATTTCCCCGCACGGGACGGGATGCCGCCGCTGAAGTGGACGTGGTACGACGGCGGCAGGGACAAGCCCGCCTGGGTCAACCGCAAGCTCAAGGAACTCGCGCACGGAATGGAAATCTCCGGAAGCGGCTCGATGATCATCGGCGAGAAGGCCACCCTCTTCTCGCCCAACGACTACGGCGCGAAGTACTACCTGCTCTTCGGCGACGAAAAGCCGATCGGCCCGCTGCCCGACGCGAAACTGCACAAGGCCCCGGACCCCACGCTGCCCCGCGCACCCGGCTCGCGCAACGAGCAGAGCAAACGCCACTACCTCGAATGGATCCTGGCGTGCAAGGGCGGCCCGCCGGCGATGGCGAGCTTCGCCTACGCCGGCCCCCTGACCGAAACCGTGGTGCTCGGCAATGTCGCCCTTCGCGCCGGCCGCAAGATCGAGTGGGACGGCCCCAACATGAAGATCACGAATGCCAGAGAGCCCAACCAGTACCTGCGCCGCGAATACCGCAAGGGCTGGGAGCTGTAATCGCCACGGCCCCGAACCGTTGAAAAACGAAAGGGTTCAGCATGAACCCCCAAGTTGCATAATCCGCACCTCGCACGAGCGAAGATCGTACGGATG
>CAZUAI010000104.1:0-18154 GCA_964617875.1 uncultured Planctomycetales bacterium
GGGACGGCAGTGCCATTCGGGTCAGGAACCTTTCTTGCTCTGGGCCAAACGCGTCAGGGCGTCCACTTCCCGTGAACAAGGTGTTCTGCCTGTCCGGCAAAGGTTCCTGACCCCCTCCGCACAGGCGGCCATGCAGCCCCGCCCGCCGGTGCTCTTGACAAACTGTGTTTTCTGGTACATAGTACCATCGAGGCCGGCCATGACCCCGGATGCCAGACGCCAGCGGATCGAGCAGTTCGAGCGGACGTGCCGCAAACGGGGCCTCCCGCTTACCACCCAGCGACGGACCATCTTCGAGATGATTCTCGACCGCGAGGACCACCCCACGGCCGACCAGGTTTACGAGCAGGCTCGTCGGCGCATCCACTCGATCTCGCGCACGACGGTCTACCGCATCCTCGACACCTTCATCGAGCTGGGCCTGATCACGAAGGTCTGTCACCCCGGCTCGGCGGCGCGCTTCGACCCGAAGACGGAGCGGCACCATCACCTGATCTGCCTGCGTTGCGAGGGCGTCATCGACCTGGAGGGCGTGGCCCTCAACGCCGTGGCATGGCCGGATGTGCGGCGCTATGGCTTCGAGATCCGCGACTACCATATCCATTTCCGGGGGATCTGCTCGCGCTGTCGCCGAGCAGCCGCCGCGAACCAGAGGGCGGCGCAAAGCCGCCGCCGGCCCCGCCTTCGGACGCCGGCGCGCCGGCATGCGAAACCCGTCCCCGGAGCCAGGAGGACCCGATCATGAAACCGCGTTACGGGCAAACGACCCAAGGAGGTTCCCATGACTGACCGAACCGTTGGAGGCAGGTGCCGCGCGGCCGGATCGCGCGGCGGAGGCGGGGTGAGACGGCCTGCGGCCCGTTGCCGGCCCCGGTGGTGCCGGCTCGTGCCGCTCGCGGCCGGTGCGGTGGCGGCCTTGTGTGCGTCCTGCGCGACCCCGGCGGGCGGCGCACGGCCCGGCTCGATTCCCCTGACGGATCACGGGGCCGCCGCGATGGACTACCAGATCCGCGAGTACGACCGGCTGGTGCCGAAGGCCAGGGCCGACGAGGTCCCGCGCGGCTTCGACCCCGTGATCTGGGCGGCGTTCGTCCCGGCGGACAACGCGATGACCGACGATCGCGTCGCCCTGGGCAAGAAGCTGTTCTTCGACAAGCGGTTGTCGAAGAGCGGCACGGTCTCCTGCGCCACCTGCCACGACGTGACCCGCGGCTTCACCGACCAGCGCCCGACCTCGGAGGGCATCGGCGGCAAGCTCGGCCGGCGGAACGCGCCGACCACGATGAACACGGCGCTGCTCCAGACGCTCTTCCTCGACGGCCGCACGCCCACGCTCGACAGCCAGGCGCGGCTCCCGATCATCAACCCGATCGAGATGGGCTTTCCCGACGGCGATTCGGCGGCCAGGGCGATCGCCGACGACGCCGAGTACCGGCAGATGTTTCAGAAGGCCTACGGCCGCGACGTGAACTACGAGGACATCGGCCGGGCCATCGGCGCGTTCGAGCGGACCATGGTCTTCCTGGACTCGCCGTTCCGGCGGTTTCTCGAGGGCGACGCGAAGGCCATCTCGGCCGACGCCAGGGAGGGCTGGCGCCTCTTCAACGACGAGGCGCGCTGCGTCACGTGCCACCACATGAGCCCGTCCAACCCGCTCGGCACGGACAACCGCTTCCACAACATCGGCGTCTCGGCCCGGCACCAGGACTTCGAGAAACTGGCGGCGCAGGGGCTCAAGGCGCTTCAGGAGGACCCGTCCGAGCACCGTCTCGAGGAACTCGCTCTGAACACCGATCTGAGCGAACTCGGCCGGTTCATGGTGACGAAGAACCGCTCGGACATCGGCGCCTTCCGCACCAGCATCCTCCTCAACGTCGGGATCACGCCGCCGTACATGCACGACGGCAGCCTCGAGACGTTGTGGGACGTGATGGACCACTACAACAAGGGCGGCGAGGCCAATCTCTTCCTCGACGGCGGCATCGAGCCGCTCGCCCTGACCGAGAAGCAGATCGACCAGATCGTCGCCTTCCTGTTCAGCCTCACCGACGACCGGTTCGCCGACGAGAACCGACGCCAGATGGAGGCCCAGCAGGCCAAGGCGCGGAAGAACCGGCCGTTCCGGGACGAACAGGCGGCTCAACGAAAGAAACTTGCGTTCGAAGGCCGCATCGCAAAGTGAGAGGACTTCACACATGCAACCCAGACACAAGAGCGTGGAAACGAAATACATGGAGGAGCGGCAGGCGTTCTACGACGACCTGAAGCGGCTCGACCGCCGCGGCTTCCTCAAGGTCTCGGCCGCCGCACTTGCCGCGGTCGCGTCCAAGGGGCTCGCGGCGCCCGCGTCGTTCCAGCCCGTCAGCCTCGCCTTCGGCGCGGCGGCGGCGGGCAAGGCGGAGTCGTTCCGCTTCGCCTATATCTCCGACTCCCATCTCTACGAGAAGGATGTCAACGACCGTTTCGCGAACGCCCTCATGCGGGCCGTGGACGACGTCAACAGCCTCGACCCGCAGCCGGACTTCGTGTTCTACGGCGGCGACCTGGCGCAGCTGGGCCAGCCCCGGGAACTCGATCTCGGCGCCCAGATCCTCAAGCGCCTCAAGGCGCCGCTCAAGATCATGGTCGGCGAGCACGACTGGTACCTGGACATGGGCGAGAAGTGGCGCGCTCTCTTCGGCAAGCCCACCGAGTCGTGGGATCACAAGGGCGTCCATTTCGTCAAGCTCCTCAGCGTGATCGAGGAGGACTTCTGGACCGCCCGCAAGATGACGCCCATGCAGCGCATGCAGACCGTCGCCGGCCTCGACAACGGCGTGCAGAAGCCGTTCACCGTCGGCCCCGAGCAGCGCGAGTGGCTCAAGAAGGACCTCGAGAAGCTGCCCGACGACGCCCCCCTCGTCGTCTTTTCGCACTCGCCGCTCTACAAGCTCTACAAGAACTGGAACTTCTGGACCGACGACGCCGACGAGGTCCAGGCCCTCCTCAAGCGGTTCAAGAACGTGACGGTCATCCACGGCCACACGCACCAGATGCTGACGAACCGCATCGGCAACATCCACTTCCACGGCCTGCTGGCCACGGCTTGGCCCTGGCCGTACGCCCCGCAGGGGATGCCCGAACTGACCATCGAGATGACGCGGCCCGACCCGTTCAACCCCCAGGACGGTTGCGGGGACGGCGAGGTCTGCGTCCATCCCGACGGGCTCGTGGACAAGATCTACAACTTCTGGAACCGTAACCCGATCACCGTCAAGAAGGCCTATACGCTCAGTTGGGGCAAGGAGGCGGTCCCGCCGAAGCCGAACCGCCCCGCATTTTGAGACCACAGGAGACAAACCATGAACAAGCGATTGCGAAACATATTCCTCGGCACCCTCGGCGTCGCCTGCGTCGGGATCCTCTGGGCCGCCTACAACGAACGCGCCGCGGCCGACTGCGCCGCGGGGGCCGCCGAGAGCGACATCGCCGCCGGCAGGGTCGCGGGGAAGAACCTGGCCGACGCCCACATGGATCAGTGGAAGCGCAAGAACCCCGAGCGGGCGAAAGACTGGGTCGCCGAGGAAAAGGAACGTCGTGCCATCAAGCCCCCCGCCGACAACACGGACCTGCTCAAGGGCGAGCAGGGCAAGGGGCACAAGTACGGCAGCTTCACCGAGCGCGACATCCTGATGTGGGCGCGCGAGACGGAGAAGATGGTCGTCGACGGCTCCCGCATCTTCCACGACGCCGCGGAACTCGGCAGCACGGTGGCCGTTTCGTGCGACATGTGCCACCCCGACGCCAGCAACACCCACCCCGAGACGTATCCCAAGTTCCAGACCCAGATGGGCCGGGTGGCGCTGCTGCGCGACATGATCAACTGGTGCATCGAGAACCCCGTGCGCGGCAAGAGGCTCCAGCCCGACGACCCCAAGATGCGGGCGATGGAGGCCTACATCTACGCGCAGCGAAAGGGAACGCCGCTGAACTACGGCAGGCATTGAATCGTTGCCCGCGGGAGCCCCGGACGGCGCGCGGCGAGGCTTGCCATGACGGCGGCCTCGCGGTAGAGAGTCTCGTTGTCTTTACTGTCTTTCCGACGGAGATTGGATATGGCTGATACGGAACAGAACCTCAAGGACGCGTTTGCCGGCGAGAGCCAGGCCAACCGCAAGTACCTCGCGTTCGCGAAGAAGGCGGAGCAGGACGGCTTTGCCAACGTCGCACGCCTCTTCCGGACCGCCGCCGAGGCCGAGACGATCCACGCACACGGCCATCTGGCCGCGATGGGCGGCGTGAAGTCCACGGCGGAGAACCTCAAGGCCGCCATCGCCGGCGAGACCTACGAGTACACCGAGATGTACCCGCCCATGCTCCAGCGGGCCGAGGCCGACGGCCACCCGGCGAAACGGATGTTCCACTTCGCCCAGAAGACCGAGGCCGTTCACGCCCGGCTCTACAAGATGGCGCTCGAGGCCGTCGAGAGCGGCAAGGACCTGAGCGAGACATCGTTCTATCTCTGCCCCGTCTGCGGCCACATCGAAACGGGCAAGCCCCCGGCGGCGTGCCCCGTCTGCGCGACGAAGGGCGACAAGTTCGTCCAGGTGTAGCGTCCGGCCGCCGGGCAGGGATCCGTCTCCGTCATGGCAGCACAGCAACCCCGCGCATGGGAATGCATCGTCTGCGGCTTCGTCCACGAGGGACCGGAGCCGCCTGACTCCTGTCCGGTCTGCGGGGCCCCGCGCAGCGAGTTCCGGCCCGTGCCCGACCGGTCGCCGGCGGCGCCCCCGCCGGCCGTCCGATGGCGCTGTCTGACGTGCGGCTACACTCACACCGGCGAGGAGCCGCCGGATGTCTGCCCGGACTGCGGCGCCGGAAGCGACCGTTTCGAGCGGATCGAGGGCGTCCCGGCGGCCGCCGCTGCGCCCGCGTCGCAAGGCGTCCGTGTGGTGATCGTCGGCGGCGGGATCGCCGGCTTCGCCGCCGCAGAGGCCATCCGCACCGCCTCGACGGCGGCCGAGGTCACGCTGATCTCACGCGAGCCGTGCCCGCCCTACCAGCGCCTGAACCTGACGCGCTACCTCGCGGGCGAGGTCACCGCCGACGACCTTCCCCTGCGGCCGCCCGGCTGGTACGAGCAGCGGAACATCCGGCTGATGCTCGGGGCCGGCGTGGAGGAAATCGATGCCGACCGGCACGCGCTGGCCGTGGACGGCGGCCGCCGGATCGCGTTCGACAGGCTGATCCTCGCCACCGGCGCCACCGCCGCGGTCCCGCCCATCCCGGGCGTGGACGCCGCCAACGTGCGGCGCGTTCGCACCATCGAGGATGCGAGACGCATCCTCGAACTCGCCCGGCCGGGCACCCGCTGCGTCTGCATCGGCGGCGGGATCCTCGGCCTCGAGGCCGCCGGCGCGATCGCCCGGCGCGGCGCGGAGGTCACCGTCATCGAGAACTTCGGCTGGCTGCTGCCCCGGCAGCTGAACGAGAGGGCCGCCCGCCTGCTGGAGAAGCGAGTCGCGCAACTCGGCATCGCCCTGCGCTACCGCGCCAACGTCGCCGAAATCGCCGGCGGCGCTCAGGCCCGCGAGGTCCGCCTGCAGGACGGCTCCGCCCTGCCGGCCGACCTGGTCATTCTCGCGACGGGCATCCGGCCCGACATCGGTCTGGCGCGGGCCTGCGGCCTTGCGGTCAATCGCGGCATCCTCGTCAACGATTACCTGGAGACATCCGGCCCGGACGTCCTCGCCGCCGGCGATGCGGCCGAGCATCGCGGCGAGATTTACGGTCTGTGGATCGCCTCGCAGGCGCAGGGCGCCATTGCCGGCCAGAACGCGATCGGCCTGCGCACGCCGTTTTACGGGATCCCCCGCTCGAACTTCCTCAAGGTGCTCGGCCTCGACCTCTTCAGCATCGGCGTCGTCGAGCCCGGCGACGCCGGCGGCCGCGCCGTCGATCACGAGGCCGACGGCAACTACCTGCGGTTCGTCCTCCGCGACAACCGGCTCGTCGGCGCGATCCTCCTCGGCGACACCCGCGCCGCGACGTTCGTCAAGGCGGCCGTCGAACAGGGCACGGACCTCGGCGAGCACGCGACCGAACCGCTCACCGCCGCGCGAATCCTCGCCGTTCTCGAGAGCGGCCGCGAGCGGTGAAGGCGAAGCGGACGGAGAGAATCCCGTGCGATCGGCCGTACGCCATACTTCCGGAGAAGGCCGGGCCCCGACGGGGCCGAGAACGAGCGGAAGCGCCGTGCCCCGAACGGCACGGGTCCTTGGCCGATGGCTGGTCCTCGGCCTGATCGGGCCGGGGCTCTGCCCGGCGCAGACACGGCCGGCCGGGCGCTCGCTGCAGATCGCCGTCGATCCTCGCGTGGAGCTGTTCAGCATCCTCTTCCGGCTTGCCGGCAACCCGGAGTACAACCAGGGCGAGATCCAGTCGTACGTCAAGGACGTCGAGGCCCGGTTCGGCAAGTACCGCATGCACCCGGCGGTCAGCATGGCTCGCGAGCTGGCGCGGACGCGCGGCGTGGCATTCGATGCGCCGATGATGCTGGCCGTGCACGTGCGCGACGGTTACTCGCTGGAGGAGGCGGTCGCGTTCGATCCGCGTCCCGAGTCGCTCGATGCGCGGTGGCAGGTCGCGGCGGCGCGGGAGTTCCTTGACAAGGCCCGCGACTTCGTACGGGACGCCGATTTTCCGGCCTTTATCCGCCGGCACGAGGCCCTGCACGCCCTGGCCGTCGCGCGGGCGCAGGAACTCATCAGGGCCCAGGGCCACCTCGAGTGGTTCGACGACTTCTTCGGCACGCGGGCTCACGCGAGCTTCCGCGTCGCGCTGGGGCTGCTCAACGACGGCGCCAGCTACGGCCCCCACTGCCGGACCGCCGACGGACGCGAAGAGTACTTCTGCATCCTCGGTGTGTGGGCGACCGACGCGAAGGGCATGCCCGTCTTCAACGCCGACGCCCTGCCGGTGGTCATCCACGAGTTTTGCCACTCGTATGCAAACCCCGTGGTCGAGCGGCACATGGAGTCGCTGCGGTCGGCCGGGCAGCGCCTCTTCCCGTTCGTCGCCGACGGGATGCGCCAGCAGGCGTACGGCCAATGGAAGAGCATGATGTACGAGTCGCTCGTGCGGGCGTGCGTCGTCCGGCACACGCTGCGGTACGGCGGGAAGGCGGCGGCGGAGAAGGCCATCGAGGAGGAGCGACAACGCCACTTCCTGTGGATCGAGGAACTCTCGAACGTGCTGGGCGAGTACGAGGCGCACCGAAGCCGGCACGCCACGCTGGACGCCTTCATGCCCCGGATCGCCGCGGTGCTGAACGACTACGCCGACGACCTCGAACGCGCGAGCGAGAAGAAGTCGGGCAGGGAGCCGCGCATCGCGTCGACGACGCCGGCGAACGAGGCGACGAACGTCGATCCCGACCTGGCGGCGATCCGGATCGTCTTCGACCGCCCGATGAAGGACGGCCCGTGGAAGCTGCACGGCGGAGGACCGCACTTTCCCGAGATCACCGGCCCGCCGACGTACAACGCGACACGCCGGACGCTCACCGTGCCCGTGCGGCTGAAACCGCTGTGGAGCTACGAGTTCCGGCTCAACGCCGACGGCGACGACGGCATCCGGAGCGAAACGGGCGTGCCGCTGCCGCCGGCGTGCGTCACGTTCCGCACGGGCGAGGGCCGCGGCTGGCGGAAGGAAGACGACGCGCCGCCGTGACCCGCGCGGGCCGGACCTGCCGCCCAAACCACCCGGGATTGGGTCGCGACACCGTGTTGAGGGTATAATGACCGCAAGGAGTCTTCGGATGAGGCTGCGGATCCGGTATTGCGCCGGCATGAGCTTGTGGGCGGCGGCGTGCGTGATGGCCGCCGCGGGCTGCGAGCCCCTTGTCCCCGTTACGCTTCCGCCCACCTGGCCCTCGACGAGCGGGACCGTGCAGACGTCGGACCAGCCGGCCGACAACGCGCCGCCCGCCGACACGACGTGCGATGCGATCGGCCAGCCGAGGGACTCGGTCCACGAGCAGATGTTCCGCCTGCTGAACAACTACCGGACCGGCAAGGGGCTGCCCGCCCTGGAATACTCGAAGACGCTCGAGGCGGCGGCCGACGAGCACGCCCGCGACATGTGGCGGCGGAACTTCTTCGAACACACGAACCCGGACGGCGAAGGACCGGGCGACCGCGCGCTTCGCGCGGGCTTCTGCCACCGGTACGTCGGCGAGAACATCGCCGAGGGCAACGGCCTGCCGACCGCGGGCGACGCGCAGATCGCCTGGGTCAACAGTCCGGGCCACAACGCCAACATGCTGTACGAGCCGTACCGGCTGGTCGGCATGGGGCACTACTATGACGCCAAAACGGGCTACCACTACTGGGTGCAGGACATGGCATACCCGGTACGGGAGTGAGTTCCGGGGCAGGCATTCGGAGTCCGGAATCGAGAGCGGCGATGGCGCAGGAGCGACTGCAAAAGGTGCTGGCGGCGGCGGGGATTGCCGCTCGCCGCGAGTGCGAGCAGATCATCCTCGACGGGCGCGTGCGCGTGAACGGCAGGCCCGTGCTGACGCTGCCGGTACTCGTGGACCCCGAGCGCGACGAGATCCTTGTCGATGACGAGCCCCTGCGGCCGCCGCACAAGGTCTATTACCTCCTGCACAAACCGAAGGGCGTTCACTGCACGAATTTCGACCCCGACGGCCGGCCGCGGGCCGTGGACCTCCTCGGCGGCGTCCGGCAGCGGGTCTTTCCGGTCGGGCGGCTCGACGCGGACAGCACCGGCCTCCTGCTCATGACGAACGACGGCGAACTCGCCGAACGCCTGACCCACCCGCGGTACGGCGTGGCGAAGACGTATCGCGTACACGTCAACGGCGACGTGACGGCCGAGGACATCGCCCGGCTTCGCAAAGGCGTCTGGCTGGCCGAGGGCAAGACGCACGTCCCCGGCGCGAGGATCATCCATCGCGGACGCGAACGGAGCGTCATCGAGATCACGCTGCGCGAGGGGCGCAACCGCGAAGTGCGGCGGATCCTGGCCCGCCTGGGACACAATGCCCGCAAGCTGCTCCGCATCCGGATCGGGCCGCTCTCGCTGCGCGGGCTCGGCCCGGGCGAGTGGCGGCCGCTGACGAAAGCCGAACTCCAGGCGCTCCGAAGGCTCGCGGCGGCGGGGCAGGAGGACGGGGCCGGCCGACAGCACGGCATCCCGAAGCCCCGGCGGCACGGACCCGCGCCCGGCCAGCCCCCTCGTCGGGCCTTCACGCGGGGACGCCCCGGCGCCCCGCCGCGGGCGGGCCGGCACCCGCGCCGGCCGCGGCACCCGTAAAGCCATTTCGCCCCGCGCCTTGTCGCGCGGCGGTCTTTCCACTACATTGACCGTTTACCGCGCCGGGGGCGTGGAGGCTCAGGCCCATGCGACAGACACAACGTGGGACGGCGGGCGACGGCCTTCGGGCCGTCTGGCGGCCGTGTGGAACGGGCTTGCTGGTGCTGTTGTGCGGCTGCCAGGGCGGCCTGACCGGAAACCCGGGCCGTCTGACGCCGAAGCCCGTGCCCTATATATCGGACGTGCCGGTGCCGAACGGCTTCCGCCTCGTCGAGAAGGCCACCGACGATTACATCAGCGGCGGCGTGCGGGTCGTGCGGCATGACTATGAGGGGCGGGCCGACCGCGCCGCCCTCCGGACATTCTACCAGGAGCAGATGCCGAGCTTCCGCTGGACGCGGATCAGCGATCAGAACATCAAGGGCGAGATCACGATGCGGTTCGAGAAGGGGACCGAATCCTGCACGGTTGTGGTCCGTCCGACGAGCAGCGACTGGCTCGACCAGACGACCGTCCGGGTCACGATCGTGCCCTTCGATCGCAACGGCCGCGAGCCGCCGGCCCGGACGCCCGGGCGGTGAGGATCCGAAGACGGCAGTGCGGGCAGCGTAACGGGATGCTTCATCAGACATGAAAACGAAACGACGACAGGAACTGCGGCAGAACGAGCTGATTCATCAGTTGATGGAACTCAAGGAGTTCGCCATCCGGCGATGGAACTACATCGCCGGCGTGGTCGTGCTGGTGGTGCTGGTGTTCGCGATCGGATGGTACTGGCAGTACAGCCGCACGCGCAGCCGCAACGAAGGCCTGAACGCGCTGGCGAAGGTGCGGACGGACGAGAGTCTGGGGTCGGCCCAGCGGCTCGACCGGCTGCGGCAGATCGTGGCGGACTATTCCGATCGCTCGGTGGTGCTCGCGGCCCTGGAGGCGACGGGGGCGGAGGCGATGAGGCAGTACCTGTTGTACGGCAAGTCCTCCTTCGATCCGGAGCAGGCCAGGCGGTTGCTGGATACGGCGGAGGAGATGTACGGGCGGATCGTCCGGGAGTATACGGAACCCGCGGAGGCGCTCGCCCGTGCGCGCCTGAACCTGGCCGCCATCGCCGAGAATCGCGACGACAAGGAGGCGGCTCGCCGGCAGTACCGGGCGATCCTCGACACGCCGCAACTCAAGGCCCTCACCCAGTACGCGAGCGAGGCCGAGACGCGCGACAGAACCCTGGACAGCCGAATGGTGAAGATGGTGATCCTGCCGCCCGAGTCGCGGCCGACCACCACGCAGGCGGCGACGAGACCGGCGGCGACGCGACAGGCCGTACCGCGCCCGATGGCAACGCATCCTGCGACGACGGCCCCGGCGGAACGCGCCCCCTGAGGCCCCCGCCCGCGACGATGGCGACGGGTGCGACTCGCACGGCCGGGCCGTGACCTCCCGCCGGCCGCACGCAGACAGCCGGCCCGGTCGCGCGGCAAACCCGTCTGTCGCCGGGGGGCGAAGACTCAGCGGTCGCCACGAGGACGACAAGAGGTTATCCCGAGATGCCGAACAAGACGATCCACCTGGTCTGCAACGCTCACATGGACCCCGTCTGGCTGTGGGAGTGGGAGGAGGGCGCGGCCACCGCGATCTCCACGTTCCGCACCGCCGCCGACCTCTGCGAGGAGTTCCCGGCTTTCGTCTTCAACCACAACGAAGCGATCCTCTACCGCTGGGTGGAGGAGTACGAGCCGGCGCTTTTCGAGCGGATCCGCCGGCTCATCCGGCAGAAAAAGTGGCACGTCATGGGCGGCTGGGTGCTCCAGCCCGACTGCAACATGCCGTCCGGCGAGTCGTTCGTCCGCCAGATCCTCCTCGGCAAACGCTACTTCGAGGAGAAATTCGGCGTCGAGCCGACGACCGCCGTTAACCTCGACCCGTTCGGCCACACGCAGGGCCTCGTGCAGATCCTTGCCCGGAGCGGCTTCGATTCGTACCTGTTCTGCCGTCCCGACCAGAAGGACTGCCCGCTGCCCGACTCGGATTTCGTCTGGGTCGGCCGTGACGGCTCGGAGGTCATGGCCTCGCGCGTCATCGGCTGGTACAACTCGCAGCTCGGAAAGGTGGGCAAGAAGATCCGGGACCGCATGAAGAGCCCCCCGTTCCGGGACAACATCATCCTCCTGTGGGGCGTCGGTGACCACGGCGGCGGGCCGTCCCGGGCCGATCTCCGGCAGATCACACGGCTCATCCGCGAAACGAAGGACTTCCGCATCGTTCACTCGACGCCGGAGGCCTATTTCGCCGAGCTGGCGAAGAGGCGGTCCTCGCTCCCGCGGCACGACAGGGATCTCAACCCGTGGGCGGTCGGCTGCTACACCTCGCAGGTCCGCATCAAGCAGCGTCACCGCCGGCTCGAAAACGAACTGTACGCCGTCGAGAAGATGGTCACGACCGCCGCGAGCCAGCGGCTGATGGAGTATCCGGCGGCCGAGCTGGCCCAGGCCCTGCACGACCTGACGTTCGCCGAGTTCCACGACATCCTGCCGGGCTCGTCGATCCAGCCGGTCGAGGAGGCCGCCCTGCGGCTGATGGACCACGGCCTCGAGATCCTGTCGCGGGTGAAGACGCGGGCGTTCTTCGCGCTGTCGCAGGGCCAGGCGCCGGCGAAGGAGGGGGAGATCCCGATCCTCGTGTACAACCCGCACCCGTACCCGGTCCGCACGATCGTCGAGTGCGAGTTCCAGCTGGCTGACCCGAACTGGGAGGACGTGCACACGCTCGCGACGGCGTACCGCGACGGCCGGGCGCTGCCCTCGCAGCTCGAGAAGGAACTGAGCAACCTGAACCTCGACTGGCGCAAGCGGATCGTGTTCGAAGCCGAACTGCGGCCGTCGCAGATGAACCGCTTCGACTGCCGGCTCACGCTCGTCCGGAAGAAGCCCCGGCCCGCCCTGCGCGAGAAGAACGGCATGATCCGCTTCCGGACCGGCCTGCTGGATGTCGTCATCAACACGAAGACCGGGCTGGTCGATCGGTATCGGGTCCGCGGCGTGGACCACGTCGGCCGCGGCGCGTTCCTCCCGCTGGTCATGGCCGACAACGAGGATTCGTGGGGCATGCTCGGGCGGAGCTACCGCAAGGTCGTGGGCCGCTTCCGCCTGATGTCTCGCAAGGACGGCACGCGGTTTTCCGGCGTGACCCGGGCGACGCTGCCCTCCGTCCGCGTGATCGAGGACGGCCCCGTGCGGAGCGTCGTCGAGGCCGTCTTCGCGCACGGCGATTCGTTCATCTGCCAGCAGTACAAGCTGCCGAAGCGCGGGACGGAGATCGAGGTCGAGACCCGCGTCCACTGGAACGAGAAGAACCGCATGCTCAAGCTCGCCGTGCCCACGCCCGGCGGCGGCCGCTACGTGGGCCAGATCGCCTTCGGCGTCGGCGACCTGCCGTCGAACGGGGACGAGGCGGTCGCGCAGAAGTGGGTGGCCGTCGTCTCGGACGACGACAACCGCGCGCTGACCTGCATCAACGACGGCGTGTACGGCTCCGACGTCTCGGCCGACGGGCTGCGGCTGACGCTTCTGCGCTCGCCGGCGTACTCGGGCCACCCGATCTTCGAACGCGAGATCGTGCCGCAGGACCGCTACCTGCCGCGGCAGGACCAGGGCGAGCGGGTATTTCGCTTCTGGCTGAACGGCGGGCGCATCCGCGACCGGCTCGACGCCGTCGATCGCGAGGCGCTGGCGAAGAATGAACAGCCGTTCGCCCTGTCGTTCTTCCCGCCGGGGACGGGCCGCAAGCCCCGGCCCGGCGTGCGGATCGGCGACGACGTCGTCCAGGTCACCGCGATCAAGAAGGCGCACGACGACAACGACATCATCATCCGCCTCTTCAACCCGACCGGGCGCGCGCGCACCACGACCGTCGCCATCCCGTGGATCGGCCTGAAGGCGAAGGCGACCCTGTCGCGCTTCGAGATCAAGACCCTCAAGGTGAACCCGAAGACGCGGCGCGTCCGCGAGGTGAACCTGCTCGAACGGTGATGCCGTGTTCGGCCGGTCTGGGCAGAGAGCCAGCATGAACGGGCGTCCGGCGATACGCGGATGGCGGGGCTGGATCGCAGGACCCGGGTGGCACCTCGCCCTGATTCTGGTTCTCCTGGGCTTGCGGTTTCTGCACTTCCGGCCCGTCCTCGACGGCCCGCACGAGTTCCGCCAGTCGGACACGGCGATGTACGCCCTCGGGTTCTACAAGTACGAATTCAACATCCTGCGCCCGTCCGTCTGCTGGCGCGGCAACTACCGCCTGTACGCCCTCGAGTTCCCGATCCACGAGTTCCTCGCCGCCGTGCTGTACAAGGCGTTCGGGCCGCACCTGGCGCTGGCGCGGCTGGTGACGCTGCTCTTCTTCGCGGGCTCGGCGTGGTATCTGTACCGGGTGCTCTGCCGCGTGGCGGAGGCGCGGCTTGCGCGCGTCGCCGTGGTCCTCTACTGCGCGTTTCCGCTCGGGTTCGTCTACTCGCGGGCGGTGCACATCGACGCCGCGGCGCTGTGTTTCGCGCACGCTTCGCTGTACTACCTGTTGCTCGCCGCCGACCGCCCGGGCCTGATGCGGCCCGCGCTGGCGGCAATCGCCGGGGCCCTCGCGTGGACCGTGAAGGCGCCGTACGTCTTCTACCTGTACGTGCCGCTGGCGTGCCACGTGCTGCGCCCGCCGTTGGATTGGCGCAGGATCGGCCGGGTGCTGGCCCCGACCGCCGTGTCCCTGCTCGCCTTCGTGGCGTGGCAGTGGCACTCGCACGTGATCAACACGGGCGTGCCCGACTGGCCCTATGTCCAGAAGACCGTGGATGCCGCCAGTCACTACTTCGGGACGCTCGACCAGCGCCTGAACGCCGGCGAGTGGACGATCATCGTCGGCCGCCTGCTGAAAGACGTCGCCTGCTTCGTCGGCGTCGTTCCGCTGGCGATCGGGGCCGGCGCGGCCCTGCGGGGCGGGCACGGGCGGTTCATCGGCCTCTGGCTGGCGGGCCTCCTGCTGTATCTGCTGGTGTTCTTCAGCCTCAACGCGCGGCACGATTACTATCAACTGCCGTTCCTGGCGGTGTTCGCCGCGGGCATGGGCTTCGGCATCGAATGGTTCCGCCGTCGCGTCGGCGAACTCCCCGGCCGCAGGGCCCGCTGGGCGGACGCCGCCGCGGAGGCCGCGCTCGTCGGCTGCGTGGCGTGGTTCACGTGGTACGGCCAGACGCAGCTCGGCTACTACACCGTCGATCCGCTGATGTCGCAGACGGGCGCCGTTCTGCAGGATCGAACGCCGGACGACGCGCTCGTGATCGCCTCGTACCCGGAGGCCGGCGTGACGACTCCGCACGTCCTGTTCGCGGCCCGCCGCCTGGGATGGTCGCTGCCGAGCGAGGTTCTCGGAGACCAGACGCTTCGCGCCTACCGCCAGGCCGGCGCGACGCACCTGGCGCTGATCGCCCCCGGACCGGCCGACCTGAACAGGCTCAGGACCTGCGGACTGCCGCCGCCCGAGGTCCGCCGGCTGGCCGGCCCGCCGGCGACACAACTGCTGCTCTTCGATCTTCGGGGCTGGCCGACAGGCCCGGCGTCGCCTGGATGATGCCGTCGTGTCGGACGATTCCCGCCGCGTCGGGGGCGGGCAGGATTCTGAAGCCTGCGATTCCCCGAACCAACGTGCTACGATAGTCTGCGATGAACGAGGACGGCCAGCCATCGCTGTTCGACGCGGACGGGCCGGCGCCCCCCTTGCTCGGCGAGGGCCCGCTCGCGGGCGTCGTCGTGCGCGAGGTCCGCTGCCGGAGCCTGCTGAACCGCTGCGGCATCGACGACTACTCGTTCAACGCCTACGTCGGCTGCGGGCACGCCTGCGGCTACTGCTACGCCCGGTTCATGCAGCGGTTTCATCCGCACGCGGAAGAGTGGGGCCGCTTCGTGGATGTGAAGGTCAACGCCCCGGAGGCCCTCGCCCGCCAGCTCCGCCGGCTCGCGCCCGGCGGCGTCTTCACGTGCAGCGCCTGCGACGGCTGGCAGCCGGCCGAGGCGCGCTACCGCCTCACGCGCGAGTGCTGCCGACTCCTGCTGGATGCCGGCTTTCGCCTGAACGTGCTGACGAAGAGCGCCCTCGTGCTGCGCGACCTCGATCTCTTCGCCGGCCGGGGCGTCCGCGTCGGCGTGACGCTGACGACGCCGGATGAGTCGTGGGCACGGGTCTGGGAGCCCGGTGCATCGCCGGTGGCTGCGCGGCTGGATGTGCTCCGGCGGGCGAAGGCGGCGGGTCTGGAGACGGAGATCCTGTTCGGCCCGCTGCTGCCCGCGATCAGCGACACGGACGAGGCGCTCGCCCGCCTGTTCGCGCAGGCCGCCGAGGTCCGCGTCGATCGGATCTGGACGGACGCGCTGAACCCCCGTCCGCGGGTCTGGCCGGCCATCCAGCAGGTGCTGCGCCGCCACGCCCCGGGCCTGTACGAACACTACCGCCGTGTGCTCTTCGATCCCGCGTTTCGCGAGGAGTACGAACGCCGACTCGACGTTCGCATCCACGCCGCGGCCGAGAAGGCGGGTGTCGCGTCACGCCTCGCGTAGGCCGACCCTCGACGAGGGCAGGCACGGGCTGCGGCGCGGATTTGCGCGCGGCCCGCGTGCGGAGTAAAATAGGGGTATGCCGATCGAACCGGAAGGCCTGCCGGGTTTCCGCGGCCGTATCGACGAGTCCGTCTACTGCGGCACGTGCGGCTACAACCTCCGAACCCTTCCGTGGATCGGGCGGTGCCCTGAATGCGGCAGCCACTACAATGCCCGCTGGAAAACCCGGCACGGCATCTTCCTTCCCCAGGAACTCCGCTTCCCCCTCGGCGACGTCTTCACCACCACGGTCTGTGCGGCAACGACCGGGTTCCTGGCCCTGAGGATCGCCGTGACGCATCCGTTCCCCTGGGCCCTGGGCGTCCTGTGCCTTCTGCTCGCGATCGCCACGCTTCAAGCCCTTCTGAGCACCTGCGAGAGCGTCGGCCGGTATATGCGGTTCCGCAGCGTCGGCCGCGATGATCGGGACGACGACGACCGGCTCCGCCCGTAAGCCGGCAACGAAGGCTTCGTCCCCGGCCGACGCGCCTTTCGGGGGGCTTGCCGGACCGCGGGCCTGCGGGCAGAATACCCACCGTGTGGCGCGTTGGCGGAGCGAGACAGGCCTTATTCTGGAGACCATGACCATGGCGTCGAAAGTGGCGAAACTCGCAAAGGCGGCGTTGGAGAAGGGCGAAGGCATCCTGCGGCTGGCTCCGAACTGGGTGCCCCGGTCGTTCCTGCAGCCCGGGCGGCGGTTGAAGCTGCACCCGGCCGACTACTACGCGCTCGGCACGCATCGCGGCGGCATCGACGAACGGTGGTTCGCCTCGACGACGCCCGCGGCGAACGAGGGCGCGCCGCCCGACGAGGGCCTGAGCTACGTCGTCCACGGCCGCAGGCGGTTCCTGCTGAAGGACGCCATCGCGTCCGACGGCCCCGCCTTCATCGGCCGCGCCATGTGGAACCGCTACAAGCGATGGCCCGTCTACAGCAAGTTCTTCGACAACATGGGCCCCATCCCCCACCACATGCACCAGAACGGCAAGCAGGCGAAGCTCGTCGGTCAGGAGGGCAAGCCCGAGGCCTACTACTTCCCGCCGCAGCTCAACAACGTCGGCAACAACTTCCCGTTTACGTTCTTCGGCCTCGAGCCGGGCACCACCAAGGCCGACGTCCGCCGCTGCCTCGAGCGTTGGAACGACGGCGACAACGGCATCCTCGACCTGTCCAAGGCCTACCGGCTGCAGCCAGGCACCGGCTGGCTCGTCCCGCCGTGCATCCTGCACGCCCCGGGCTCGCTGCTGACCTACGAGCCGCAGTGGGGTTCGGACGTCTTCGGCATGTACCAGTCGATGGTCGAAGGCCGCGCCGTGCCGTGGAGCCTGCTCGTGAAGGACATGCCCCGCAGCAGGCACAAGGATCTCGACTTCATCGTGGACCAGCTCGACTGGGAGGGCAACGTCGATCCGAAGTTCAAGGACAACCACTACCTCGAGCCGATCCCCGTCGCGGACACCGAGGACGAGGGCTACATGGACCGCTGGATCTGCTACGGCAAGGTGGACGGCAAGGAGGTGGTGACGGCCAAGGAGCTGACCGTTCAGCCGGGCCGGAAGGTCGTCATCAGGGACAAGGGCGCTTACGGCCTGATCTGCGTGCAGGGCCGTGGCCGCATCGGCACGATGGCCCTCGAGGCGCCGGTCCTGATCCGCTTCGGCGCCATGACGCAGGACGAGGTCTTTGTGACGTACGACCGCGCCCGCGCCGGCGTCGAGTTCGAGAACGTCTCGAAGGACGACCCGATGGTCATGCTTCGCTATTTCGGCCCCGACACGAACCCGGACGCCCCGAAGGTGGGCGACCACAAGAAGCTCCGGAAGCGTGAGTCGCGGTGAGCGGCAGGCAACGCCCACCCGCTCCGGCCACCGGCGATACGCCGTGCCGGAGCGGGGAGCGCGCCACAGCGGCGGATGCGTCGGGCGGCGGACGGAACGCCCGGTTGCGAACAAACGCACGTCCGGCCGCGGTCCACCGGCGCGTTTCGATCGCTCAGGCCACGGCGCCAGCCGGTTTCGCGTCGGGATCGGCCGCCCTGGTCAGCCAGTCAATGCCGACCTGCTCCCAGTTCGGGGTCGCAGAGGCATTGATGTAGCGCTCCCACTGGTCGATGCCCGTTTCCCGCGCGATCCGCTTGAACTGCATCGTCGTAAGGCGTCGTCAATAAATGACCTTTACAGATAGGCGACAAGCTGGTATGCTCCGGT